>CAYPPQ010000001.1:0-16125 GCA_964412635.1 uncultured Planctomycetia bacterium
GAGTTCGCGGAAATCGACCATCCGCCAGCCGCTCCAACGACCCCATCACTACGATGCCACCCCAATCGCCAACCTTCTGGAGACCGCTCCAGTTCTCTCCATCGTCTTCACTGACGGCCAGTTTTGCCGGAAACAGTCCGGACCACAGGATGAGGCGCTTCTTTCCTTCTGCATCGATGACACGATGGATCGTCGGAACTTCCCTGGAAGTACTCCAGTTTTCAGGTGTCGGTAGTCTGTCACTCCAGGTCTTTCCACCATCAATACTCTTCTTGTAGACGATGCCTCCGCTGCCATGCCCCTTGGGATAAACGCACAAGATGGTGCGGTCATCCTCCAGCAAGACAGCGGTGGGATGGCCGAGGTATTGCCCCTTCTGGCGATCCACCGTGATCACTCCACCTTCTTCAACGGTGAGATCGATCACGGGTATCGAATACCCCGGAGGCAGTGGTTGATCCTCACTGGCTGACTTCTTTCCTTCCTGAGCGGACAGTCCTCCCGCCAGTACCAGCGAGAACACCAACAACCACGACAACTGAGTTACCTTCATCACTAGGTTCCTTTCTGCCCTGCCATGACTGACCTGGATAGGCCGTACAAAACTGCCATGCAGATCCCCACGATGATTGCCATCCTGCCCGCCTCGGTAGTCCCTGCAGGACTGGATGCCAGACCCAGTCCGTGACTCAGTGCCCCCCCCAGGAGGATCCCTGTCACCGTCATGGCCGCATCGCCATTGCCTTCTCCGGACATCACCAGTTGTCTCACGGGACAGCCACCGGCGAGGCACCCGCACAATCCCACCAGCGCAAGTGACAGTGCCGACCACAGGTGATCGCCATGTGCTGCCGGTTGCCCCTCGAGACCGGGACTCGCCTTGCCGGTGGTCAGCACCACTGCGCCGTAGCCGATCATCATCGCCAAGGTCGCCAGGATCATCCTGCGGTCCTTCTGGAACACTTGACGACCGGCGGTCACAGCACAGAAACGAGTTGCTGACAGGATCGCCCCGGCCACCAGTGCGATCGCAACGGAATATCCCCACCACGCATGGGGAGGTGGAGTTCCTCCATCGACACTCCCACCATCCACACCGGGTCCCGCCAGCTGTCCCTGAAACCACAGGATCGCAGCGAACAAGGTGAGCACGGGAAAGAGAAGCCCCACCGGCGCAGGAGCTACCGTGGTCTTCCCGACATCGTAACCGCGCTTCTCGAAGAAGAGACCGATGCCGACACCGGCGATGAAGCCGGGTAAGGCGATCCATGCGGTCCAGTCCAGCCCCCCGAGTCTCTGCAACATCCGGAAGGGACAGCCGAGAAAGACGAGTGATCCGATTCCCATCCAGATTCCGAAGAAGAACCTGGTTGCGGCGTGGCTTCCCGTTCTTGCCTGCCACTTGCCGCTCAGGAGCATCCACAACATCGCTCCGAAGATCACTCCGACAACTTCTGGGCGCAGGTATTGAAGCTTCGAAGGCTCTGAAAACAACCTCAGTGCCCCGGCGCTGTCCCGCAAGAAACAAGCCCCGCAGATCCCCATATTTCCCGGGTTGCCCAGGTACACCAGTGCGCCGCAGCCAATCCCGACCAGAAACATGGCCAGAACTCCTGTTTTAAATTTCTTCGCTGCATCATCCTGTTTGGAATCGGTTCTCAGCATCGGTTCCCCTTCTATTCGCACCAGATCCTGTCGGCTGCTCCATTCATGCCATCGTTTGACTCAACGTCCGAAGATCACCTCGGTGACCAGTAGCCATGATAGTTCGTTGCCATGCAGAGACTTCTCCGGCCAGAAGAGTCTCGGTGCAACTTCAGCAAAAAGCCAGTCGCTGTACAACCGTCGACGAACTGCCACTCCGAGACCAACTCCAGTCCTCGCTGGATCATCTCCCAGCACCCCGGTCATGTCTCCACTGAACCGGATCACCGTCCGTGAACCGATGGGAAGGAAGTAACTGGTGCTGAGCAAGAAGGCGTATTCCTGTTGCTCGAACCAAACTCCATCGATCCCGAACCGGAGTAGCTTCTCATCGAAGCTGCGCTCGAATCGTAGCTGAGTTCTCTCGCCGTACCCTTCTTCACCTCGGTACTCGAGTCCCTGGATCACCCGAAGGCTCCACAGATCGCCAAGTTCGTGATCTTCCTTCCAGCGCAATCGGATTCGAGTTTGTGGCTTCTTGGCCAGTTTCACTCCGCCATCGAGGGTCAACTTCCCCCTCATGTTAGATAACAGTGCTGCTCGAATTCCCGAGACCTGTTCCGATTCGAACAGGCTGCCCCCATCTTCTGCAGGATCTCCGAACAAATCCTCGAAATCGTTGAGAACATCATTGCGGAAGGACTCCAGGAAGAGGCCGATCCGGTGCTGGGTTCTGGGGAGAACCGCATGAGCACGAACTCTCACCCGGAATTTTGAATCCCCGGAGTCAGCCAGGTTCAGTTCGGAACGGACCCGGAAGCGTGTCTTTCCCGCATCCAGTTCCAATCTCGGATCGCCGAAGAAGTCATCGATCCGGTCACTGAGATCGAGAACCCGCCTTCCTATCTTCCGGTGCATCTCTTCCACCCGAGCAGGTAGTTCGATGTCACCATCCAGTTCTTCCGGGACCTGGCCTTCTGTCGTCAGACCTTGAGATGGTCCATCGTCAAGATGGGACCACTGTATCATCGGGTCTCTCGGTGACTCGAGACCACCTAGCAAGAGGGAGATGCTACCGAGGAGCAATACTGCACTGCATGGCAACTGGAAGTCCTCCCCTTCTTCGGATCAGAAGCGCGGTGAAATCAACGCATGAAAGTGGAATCGAAGTTGCATTTCTTCCACAATTGCCCGGTCCGCTCCAGATTCTATCGGTGTAACCTGTACAGGTAGTATGAAGGTACTTTACCTGCGAAAGGCAAGACATGAACACCTATCTCCTGAATCAAGGATGGGTACTTCGGTTGCTCGTCCTCATCACTCTGCACCTCACCGGAGTCAGCAGCGCGCAGCAGCCAGGGACGGATGATCCGGCACCAGCGACACCTGCACAGGAGTCCCCGTCCGATGAGGGTGGGTTCATTCTGATGGCACCACTCGGAAGCACCGAGACGACGATCATCGACCGCGCTGGAACTACCATCCATAGCTGGCAGGGGAGTCATCGCCCTGGAAATTCGGTCTACCTTCTCGAGGACGGATCGCTGCTGCGAACCGGCTCCTACGGGAGGCGTGGTGCTTTTGGCTTCCAGGGAGGTGGCGCAGGTGGCATCGTCGAGAGGCTCAACTGGCAAGGAGAGGTGAAGTGGAAGCTGGACTGGGCTTCCAGCAGTCATCTGCATCACCACGACATCGAGCCACTCCCCAATGGAAACCTGCTGCTCATCGCCTGGGAGAGGAAGAGTGCAGAGGAATGCCTGGCCGTGGGAAGGCATCCGGCTCTACTTCCCGATGATGAACTTTGGGTCGATGCCATCATCGAGGTAAAACCTACCGGTTCCGACGGGGGAGAGGTGGTTTGGCGATGGAGCCCATGGGATCACCTGATCCAGGATATCGACCCCGACCTTCCGAACCATGGCAAGGCATCGGAACACCCCGAACGAATCGATATCAATTACGTGTCGTTTCAGAGCCGAAACCTGGGACAAGCGGACTGGATGCATACGAACTCCGTCGCATACAACGCCGATCTCGATCAGATCATCCTGAGCGTTCATGGATTTGATGAGGTGTGGATCATCGACCACTCCACAACTGGTGAAGAGAACCCAGGGATCCTGTGGCGCTGGGGAAATCCTCAGGCCTACGGCTTCGGCTCGGATGAGGACCGTACCCTCTTCAAGCAACATGATGCGCAGTGGATCGGACCTGGTATTCCTGGTGAGGGCAACCTGTTGATCTTCAACAACGGCACGGGGCGCAGGGGCAACTATTCCACCGTTCTCGAACTGACTTCTCCCATCGATTCCGATGGAGGCTACTTGCGAGGCGCTGATGGAGCATTCAAGCCAGCGTTGATTCCGTGGAAGTACGAGGATCCAGGCAATTTCTTCTCTTCGAACATCTCCGGTGCACAGCGACTCCCCGGTGGTAACACCCTGATCTGCAGTGGTGCCAGCGGCCTGGTATTCGAGGTCACGAGAGAGGGCGAAGTGGTGTGGGAATACACCAACAAGAGCGGCTTTGGCGAACAGGGCGCAGGTGTCCGTGGTGGTGGAGCCAGGGGTGTTGCGCTATTCAGGGCGCCGTGGATCTCTCCCGATTACCCCGGCCTTCGACCGGTGGATCCTCCCACGAAGAAACCGGCGGGGGGAACTTCTCTCTGACGACTCAGGGGCAGGGAGGCTGGAACAGGCAATCCAGCACATCGAGAGTCGGATCGCTACCACAGGTGGGATACGGAGCAGGCGGAGCTGCACCGGAACTGAACAGGTACATCAACAGGTAGATCGGATCGGAAATGTCATTGCCGCCATCATCGTTGGAGTCCAGCACATCCGGACAGGAACAGACTGCCGTACAACCGAACAGTAGACTCAACTGTGCAACCACATCTCCGATGTCGACACTTCCATCCCAGTTGGCATCTCCGCGAATGAACTGAGGAGCAGGCACCCCTTCCTGCTGATAGACGATGACGACATCGGCGAGTTCATCGATCAACGTAAGATCCAGATCACCGTCGGTATCGACATCCATCATCACCGCACAACTGGCTGCGATGGGGGCGAGGATCTCCAGGAAAAAGGTGAAGTTTCCATCTCCGTCATTGAGATAGATGTACCAATCGCCAAGGTAACTGGAAATGACCCAGTCCAGATCTCCATCTCCATCCAGATCACCGACATCGGTCGCCAGCGGGAAGTTATCCGCTGGATAGACCACCGCAGGAGTGATGGTTCCATCGCCATTGCCAAAGTTGGTGGTTCCGTTGTCCTGACTTGCGTTGACGCTGGTCACATCGAGATTTCCATCGCCATTGAGATCTCCCAGTGCCAGCATCCACGTACCACTGACCGCCGGTTCGCTCCCCGACTCTGTAAAGGTACCGTCGCCGTTATTGAGGTTCACGACGATCTCTCCACTGTTGATCATGCCGATGACCAGATCGAGAAGTCCGTCGTTGTTCATATCTCCTGTGGCGAGCGACCTCTCCCCCAGGCCACCACCTTCAAAGTAGGAGGGGGCTCCAAAGGTGCCGGAACCGTCATTGAGCAGGATGGACAGATTGCCATTGCCGTAATTGGTGTTGATGAAATCCATGTCCCCATCGCCATCCACATCGAGCACGGCCACTCCTCTTGGAGCAGTTCCAACATTGATCTGTTGCTGCGGCTGAAAAGTGCCGTCGCCATTCCCGAGCAAGATGGAAACGGTATCCGTTGCGATGTTACAAACCACCAGGTCAATATTTCCATCCCTGTTGAAATCTGCAGGTTCATTGGGACTCGCTTGCAGATTTACTGAACTGATCGGGGTGATCAGTGAGCCGTACTGGCCACTTCCATTCCCCTGATTCAGGTAGCAACGGATGTCTGCAGTATCTTCGTTGATGACCGCAATATCGAGATGACCATCATTGTCGAGGTCACAACCGACTCCTCCATAGGATCGAGTCGATTGGGATGGATTGGTACGGGTCGACCAGTTTGCGATCTCCTCCAGTTGCAACGTGGCGGCACCGGCCTCGCTCCAGAACAGGAAACTGTATCCCCCCTGCTGCAGTGCGGCACCACTGAGAGCTGCGACCTGATCGGAGAGGATCACCATCACCTGCTCCCCGGCAGAGAAGGGTTGATCGGGGGTCAAACGAATCGACAGGCCGTTGTTCACCAGTTCAAGGGTACCTTCTGCCGGACCACTCCAGCGGCCGAACGCCCAGCACGATTCGGCAGTGACGGTGGCGGGATCGACCTGTTCCTGAAAGTGGATCCAGATCTGTGAGGCGACCGGCGCACTCAGTTCATTGCTGGCAGGATAGGTGCTCAACACGACGAGATCTCCTGGCTGAGCAGCGATCATCGAGGTGACGGAGATGGCGAAAACTACGACGGGAAGCAGGATGGGGCGGAGTAGAACTCTGGATACATTCATCGAGATACCCTTCGCATGAAAACCGGCGAGCAATCACCATCATACCGCAGTTTCTTGCCCAAACCGACCCGCCCCTTCTCACCGGCGAAGGGTATCGAGACCTTCTCAACCAGAATCGAGGTGCCCTGCATCGCTATCGCCCATCTCGACACCACCCTGAGGGAAGTAATCGCACCATCTCTTATCTACCAGGCTTGCCGTATCGGCATCACAGAACAGTTCTCCCGGATAACTCGCTTTCATCCGTGCGTCGATGGCTACAGGAAGATGATGGGCAACATGATTACGAACTACCGCCTGCTCCTTCGAGTAAATATCCGCCGCTGGCTCGAAGCGAGTAAAGGTAGTCCAGAGGAAACGAGCATCGGAAGCGGTCGCCTTGCGCGCGTCATCGACCAGCACCACCAGTGGCCACCGGGAAAGATCGGCATTTTCCAGCAGATGTCGTGCGGCATCCGGTTCCCTGTCATGTGGAGGGCCCTCCACCACCAGACATCCTGGACAGTAGACCTCGGCCCGTTCAAAACCGGCAGGGAGTGCGCCCTCGAAAGAAGTGGGAAGGTCACGGATCGGATCACCGATTCCGAGCAGGAAACCCTTCGAGCCCTCGTTCACACTGGGACCGGAGTAGTCGAGCGTGTCCATGCTGGTGCACGAGATGATATGGAGATCAGTGCGGAAGTCTGCTCGAGCGAGAACGTGCTGTAACGTCCCCCGAAAATCGCTGAGATTCACGGCTCCATCGGTCAACAGCAGGAACTTGGTCAGTGACAGCTGCCCTTCCCCGAGGATCCGAAACGCCGACACCATCGCTTCACGGGGGTATCGATCGGTGACAACCGCTCCCGCCAGCGAGTGATAGCCTGTCTCACCGTAGGACCACAGATCCTTGACGGTCGGCATCACCAGCGGAAATAGTGGAGAGAGCAACTCCTGGAGAAAGTCTCCCAGGAAGAAGTCTTCCTGGCGCGGCTTTCCAACGACGGTGGCGGGGTAGATGGCATCGCGGCGATGGGTGATCCGATCGACCTTCATCACCGGGTACTCATGCTTCAACGAGTAATATCCGTAATGATCTCCGAATGGTCCTTCCTGCCACCTCTCGCCAGGTACAGCAGACCCGTGGATGGCAAACTCGCACTCGGAGATGAACGGATGAGAAACCCCATCGACCTCTGACATCCTGAGGGGTGCACCCTGCAGTAACGATGCCAGCAGCAACTCACCGACATTTTCTGGAAGAGGAGCGACGGCGCTGGCAATCAACGCAGGTGGTCCCCCCAGAAAACAAGTCACCGGGAATCGCTGCTGCATCCGTTCCGCTTCCATGAGGTGATAACCAGATCCCTTATGAATCTGAAAGTGGAGTCCGAGGTGCTTCGTATCATGATCCTGCATCCGATACATTCCCAGATTGTGACGTCCATCGGCAGGGTGCTCGGTGTAGACCAGCGGCAAGGTGATGAACGGTCCCCCGTCCTCGGGCCAGCTGGTGATGATGGGTAGATCGGTAAGATCAAGGTGTGGATCCTGGACGTCGAGAACCGCTCCGCCCCTGCGCTTCTTCATTCCAACACGGAGCAGGGTACTCGCAACATCTCTGGCCCCCCACAGTTTGTCGAGGGTCGGAGGAACCATCGTTTCAGCGAGATGAACCAGTCTCTTCAAGAACTTCTGACCATGATCCCCGAAGGCGATCTCGACTCGACGTTGAGTGCCGAACAGATTGGTCACCAGCGGGAAGCGTGAACCCACCGGATTGCGGAACAGGAGCGCCGGACCATCGCCGGCGATGACTCTTCTGTGAATCTCCGCCACCTCGAGAGAGGGATCCACAGCGGTGTCCACCTCCACCAGTTCATCGGAACGGCGCAGTTCATCAAGAAAACTACCGAGATTGCGATGCATCGACGCCTCCTGGCCGGATACCGGCTCGGAGTCGATGCTGGTGCTTCGATGGACCGCTGTCCAGTCCTTCAGTTCTTATCGGTGGTGCCTACGGGGATTCCCACGATGCTCTTCAACTCGACCTCGGTCCCGTCGATTTCCTCGACGATCACCTGGCAATTCTCCAGTAGATCTCCGTGAAATCGCTCCCGCATCGCCGCGCTGAACAGTGTCGGGTCGACATGGCCATCTCGGCCGATCCTCAACTCTATCGAGGTGATCTTGATCAATCCCCCGAGCAGGGCCTGGATCCGTGCAGATTCGAGGATACTGGCGAGCAATGGCACTGGATTCCGCTCCTTCAGCGTCGGTGATTTCCAACGGCCCCGGCACCTTCACCACGAGCCCTTGGAACTCATCGGATGGGTACGCCAAACAATGAAGAGAAATATCAGATTGACCAGATGGTGCCGGATAGCCGCCGGGAACTGGACAATTTCGGACGGTCAGGAGTGATGGCGCGAGGCGCCTCCGATCGCTGCCGTGGTTATCCGGCCCCGAGGGCCAGGGCGATCCAGGTTCGAACTCCGATCTCCATGGCAGCGTCGTCGACCTGGAAACGGGGATGGTGGCAGAAATGCACGATCCCCTTCGACTCATCCCTGTTGCCCAGGAACAGAAACGCTGCCGGGATCTTCTCGCCGTAGTAGGCGAAATCCTCGCCACCGAGACAGGGGTGTCCTTCATCGGAGAGAGGAACCTCGACCGAGACCGATCTACGAGCTTCTTCACAAGCTCCCGGGTCGTTGACGGTGACCGGGTAGCCCTCGGTAATTTCCACCTCTGCATGACAACCATGAGCCTCGGCGACGGAGCGTGCGATCTCTCCCAGTCGCTGGCGAGCGGTGTCACCCACCTCCTTTTCGAAGGATCGTATGGTGCCTCGGAGTTCGATGGTCTCGGGGATTACATTGTCAGCGCTGCCGCCGTGGAACTGCGTAAAGGTGACCACGCACGATTGAATCGGATCGACATTTCTGGAGACGATCTGCTGGGCAGAGGTGATGATCTGGCTACCACAGACGATGGGATCGACACAGGTATGTGGTGCTGCCGCATGACCACCGACTCCCCGAACAAGAATTCGGAAGGTATCCGGTTGTGCCATCGTCGGTCCCTCAACGATGCCGATCTTGCCGGTATCAAATTCAGGCCACACGTGCATTCCGAAGATCCGATCAACACCCTCCAGACATCCATCTGCGATCATCGCAGGAGCTCCCCCTGGCAGTGCTTCCTCGTTGGGCTGAAAGATGAACCGGATGGAACAGGGTAACTTGTCGCGGATGCTCGACAGCGCCCTCGCCGCACCGACCAGCATCGAGGTGTGCGCATCGTGTCCGCACATATGTGCAGCTCCCGGAATGGTGCTGCGATGCGGGAGATCGGATTCCTCGTCCATCGGTAGTGCGTCCATGTCCGCTCGAAAAGCGATACGACGGGTTGCTCCCTCCACCTCGATATCCCCCACCACCCCCGTCTTGCCGATCTGTTCGCGGGTCTCGATCCCCGCCTCACGCAGTTGCTCGGCGACCAGACCAGCGGTCCGGATGGTGTCAAAACCGATCTCCGGGTGGCTGTGGATGTCTCTCTGCAGATCGATTACCTGCTCGAATACCTCGTCGGTGAGTTGCTGTACATCCAGATCCCTGATGGTCGCCATGGTGCCTCCTGTTCAGTTGATACCGACGATTCTGACCGATTTCGGGATCCCGGAAAAGAGGTGGTCAAGTTGCCGATCTCGAACCGGTCGGCTACTCTCAACGCTGATTCCGTTGCCCGAGACCGATCCAGGAGGATCCGATGGCCGAGAAGTTGACGAGTCAGCAAGTGGATTACCCACGCTGGTACCAGGAAGTGGTTCAGCGTGCCGATCTCGCCGAAAATGCCCCGGTGCGAGGATCGATGATCATCAAGCCCTACGGATATGGACTGTGGGAACAGATGCAGTCGGTTCTCGACGGAATGTTCAAGGAAACGGGACACGTCAACGCCTACTTTCCAGTCCTCATTCCCGAGAGTTTTCTCAAGAAGGAAGCGGAGCACGTCGAGGGATTCTCGCCGGAACTTGCGGTAGTGACCCACGCCGGCGGAAAGAAGCTGGAAGAACCGTATGTGATCCGTCCCACCTCCGAGACGATCATCTGGGATACTTACCGGAGGTGGATCCAGTCCTACCGAGATCTACCCCTCCTCATCAATCAGTGGGCCAACGTGATGCGCTGGGAGATGCGACCGAGGTTGTTTCTGAGGACCACAGAATTCCTCTGGCAAGAAGGACACACCGCTCACGCAACAGCCCAGGAAGCCCACGAGGAAACGATTCGTATGCTCGGGGTTTACGCAAAGTTCGCCGAGGAGTACATGGCACTGCCGGTGATCCAGGGCCAAAAAACCGAGCGTGAGAAATTTGCAGGTGCAGTGAAGACCTATTCCATCGAAGCGATGATGGGAGATGGCAAGGCACTGCAGGCAGGAACCAGCCACGATCTGGGCCAGAACTTTGCACGCGCCTTCGACGTCAAGTACCAGACATCAGAAGGGCGAGAAGAATACGTATGGGCCACCTCCTGGGGTGTTTCAACCCGCCTGGTCGGAGCACTCGTGATGGCACATGGAGACGATAAGGGACTGGTCTTGCCGCCTCGACTGGCACCGATCCAGACCGTCATCGTCCCCATCTACAAGGGGGAGGATCAGCGCACTCCAGTGCTCGAGGCGTGTTCCCGCATGGAGAATGCCCTCAAGGACGCTGGTGCCAGGACGCACCTCGACGATCGGGGTCAGTACCGCCCTGGTTTCAAGTTTCACGAGTGGGAACTGAAGGGCGTTCCGGTGCGCATCGAGGTGGGTCCACGGGATCTGGAGCGCGGCGAGGTCGTTCTCACCTTCCGGCACAGCGGAGAGAAGAAGACACTCCCCATCGAGGCGGTAGCCTCCGAGGTGATGACGGTTCTCGAAGAGGCGCAAAAGGGGCTGTTTCAGAAAGCTCTCGCCTCGAGAGAGGAACGCACCTTCACCGTCGACAGTTATGACGAATTCAAGGAGCGTGTCGATGGTGGAGGATTCTTCCTTTGCCACTGGGACGGCACCACCGAGACGGAAGAAAAGATCCAGAGCGAGACGAAAGCGACGATTCGAAACCTTCCCTTCGATGCACCCGATGACCCTGGCGAATGCATGGTCACCGGAAAACCCAGCCCGTACAGGGTGATCATCTCGAAAGCATACTGATGACCTGGCCTCTGCTCGTACTGATTCTCATCTCGACACCCGCCGTAGAGGTGCCGTCTGCCCGCTACGAGGTGTCGCTGGAATCATCTCCACAGCACAGGGTGATCGTTGTTGCCACCTATCCTTGCAGCGGACTCGATCAACTCGAGTTGTGGATGCCGGTATGGACTCCAGGATCCTACAAGATTCGCGATTACGCCCGTCACATCGAGCAGATGGAAGCCTTCGATTCAGATGGCACATCGCTGGAGATCGAACGCCCCTCCAAGAACTGCTGGAACATCGAAACCGGCGGCAGGGACAGCATTTCCGTTCGATACCATCTCTACTGCAGAATTCTGTCTGTCAGGACCAACTTCATCGAAGCGGGTTCTGGATTCCTCAACGGTGCCGCAACCTTCCTGCTCCCACGGCAGGTGAAAGGCCCATTCGAGATCACCTTCAAACTCCCTGCGGAGATTGAACAGGTGGTCACCGCTCTGAGCAGCGATGGGAAGGGCACATATACCGCCACAGATGTCGATCAACTGTGCGACTCTCCCATCATCTTCGGGGATCCCGTGATTCGCGACTTCGAAGTGGAGGAGGTCCCCCACTCGCTGGTCAATCTCGGTGGCGAAGATCTATGGGATGCCGACCAGTGTGCTGAGGATGTCGAAAAGATCTGTGAAGAGATCGTGCGGTTCTGGGGAGAGATCCCTTATTCCAGTTACAAGTACCTCAATGTGATCGCCGAGGGTGGCGGAGGACTGGAACACATGGACTGTACGCTGATGTTGACTGGACGCTGGACCTGGGGCGACGAGGATCGTCGCAAGAGTTGGTTCGGACTCGTCAGCCACGAGCAGTTTCACGCCTGGAACGGCAAGCGGTTACGTCCCGAGGCACTCGGTCCCTTCGAGTACGAGCGCGAGGTCTTCACCCCAGACCTGTGGTTCGTCGAGGGATTCACCAGTTACTACGATGATCTCCTGATTGCGAGGGCTGGTCTCATCGAGCAGAAGGAGTACCTCGAGCGAATCGGTAAACAGATCAAGGAAATCCAGCAAACTCCAGGCAGGCTTGTTCTCCCCCTTTCAGCTGCCAGCACAGATGCATGGATTCGTTACTATCAGCGCGACGAGAACTCCATCAACAGTCAGATCTCTTACTACACCAAGGGAGCGATGGTCGCATGGCTTCTCGATGCCAGGATCCGCTCTGCCAGCAACCACCAGCGATCTCTTGACGATGCGATGCGTCTGGCATTCAGAAAGTTTTCAGGAGAGCGCGGGTATACCCATCAGGATCTACTGGATGTGTTTGAAGAGATTGCCGGCACCGACCTTTCCGAATGGTACGGTCGATTCATCGATGGAACCGACGAACTGGAATACGAGGAAGCGCTTGAAGTTTTCGGGCTTCGATTTCAACCACAAGCGGAGGTGGAAGAATCGAAGAAGCCCGGCGGCTGGCTCGGGATCGAGGCGAGTGAATCCGCTGGCAAGTGGACCGTTTCTCGGGTGCGTGTCGGCACCCCCGCCTTCGATGCGGGGCTCAATCCTGGCGATGAGATCATCGCCATCGGCTCCTATCGCCTCGGGGCATCTCGCTGGAAGCAGGTTCGCCGTCAGCACCCCCCAGGATCCTCCGCTGAACTGCTGATCTCTCGACGTGGAGCCCTTCGAACCTTGACGGTGACCTTTGCCGAGGATCCGCTCAATCCATGGAAGATTCACCCCGATCCAGAGGCTTCCGAGGAGGCGAAGGCGCGCCTGGCAAGCTGGCTCGGCAGTGCCGGTTCGCAAGCGCAGGAGAAGGAGGCCGATAAGGCCGAGGACCCCTCAGATTCGGACGACTCAGGCGATTCAGGCCGCTAATTCGCTGCTCGACCCCGCGCCGATTGGTCAATTTCAACGCAGCATCCTATTCTCAAGATGGAGGGGAACCGGTTCCCATCGTGGACCGTTCCCTACCGAGGACCAGGAGGCAGCCGATGACGATTGCGATCGAGAGTTTTTCTCAACGCCGCGAATTTGTACGACTTCCCACGGAAATTCCAGTTCGCTACAAGTTCCTTTCCAAGGAGCTAGAACTCCCTGAAGAAACTGTATTCGAGGGATCCACCTCGCAGATCGGTGGCCCTGGATTGATACTTCACGGCAAGATCCCCAGTTTCAACTGGATCCCGGCCCTGCTCATGGGAAAGATCCATGTCGGAGTCAATCTCCTGCTCCCCTCTCTCGATCACGCCATCAAGGGCCTGTGTCAGGTGGCATGGATCGAAGAAATCCCGGAGAATAAAGACCGTTGCACTGTCGGTCTCCGGTTCACCGACATCGAAAAGGAAGATCAGGACCAGGTGATGAAGTACCTGATCCGTTCACAAGTTCGCCGCTGATCGACCGGCCAGCACACTCCAGGGAGTAACGTGCATGTTTGGCCATCGAGTGATCATCTTTGCCCTGCTGCTCTGGGGTACAGCCGAGATGCTCTCCCCGGAGTTGCCGTTGGTGGCTGGGCTTCAGTTTCCTCCTGGTGAGATCATCTGGCCGCTGTCATGCATACTGCTGCTTCCGGTCATCATTCCTCAGTTGTACCTGTCGATCGCAGTCCGCCGTAGATGCTCACCGGTCACCTTGGCCATTCATGGCGACAGGGCACTTTCGATCTCCCTGCTGCTGACATGGTCGCTGGTACTGTTCCAGGCAGACTGGCACCGGCTGGCACCAACGGTCCTTCCCCTGCGCTGGGTCGCCGTTTCCTGCTGGATCACCTTCCTGCCGATGGTGATCTCCAGGGCCATCTCGATGGCAAACCTGTGGAGGCTCACCGGCGAACCTGCTCGATACTCCCCTCTGGCCGTATTTCTCTCGTCGTTGCGCCAACCGATGCAGTTGCTTCTCCCCATCCTGCTGTGCCTCGGCGTCTCCGACTGGGTTCTGTACAACCCGGATCTCTGGCTCCAATCCAAGAGCTTCGTGCCGATTCCAGACTGGCTACTGCTGACCATCGTCATCCTCGTGGTCATCCCCCTCATTCATCGGTTGGTCCTTCCTTCACGCCCTCTGGAAAAGGGACCGCTACGTGACCGTCTCCGTTCCATCGCTTCGAAGGCGCGAGTGCACTGCAATACACCTCACGTGTGGTTGACTGGCCACCAACCGATTTCCACCGCCATGGTGGTCGGCTGGCTCCCCACCTTCAGACAGATCTACATCACTGACCACTTCCTCAAGACGATGAGCGATTCCCAGATCGATGCTGCCTATGCCCATGAATTAGCTCATGTGCGTCACCGTCATCTGTGGATCTATCTCTGTACCGGTGTTGCCTTCCTGCTGACCCTGTTTCCATGGCTGGTTCGCTGGAATGTCGAGAATTTCTTCTTCCTGGGCCTCGTCGTGGTTGTCTTCGGGGTCTACTACGGGAGACTCAGCAGACACATGGAGCATCATGCTGACATCGTCAGCGATGAGATCACCGGCAATACCGGGGCGATCGCATCCACCTTGATTCGTCTGGCAAGCCTATCCGGTGAGGATCTCGACAAGGCCAGGTGGCATCACCCTTCAATCCGCGATCGTGTCGTGCTCCTGACTCGATACCAGCAGGATCCACAATTCCGTAACACCTTCGAGAGACACCGCCGGAAACTGACGATGCTCGCCTTCATCTTCCTGCTCTTCTCCGGCTCGATGGTGGGATACAACGTCTACCAGTCTCCAGCGATTCCAGTTTGGAACTCGTCGCTGATGCACGCCGCAAACAACCTGGAAGCGTTGAGAGTACGACAATCACATCCAGGAGAGGATCGCCGGCGAACCGAGCAACTCCTGATCGATACAACAACCTGGCTTGAATCGGGAACCGCGCTGATGCGCGAACAAGACTCGAGACATCCGCAGTTGTCGGGGACCTACCGGATGCTCGGAGCGATCTATGCTCGCCTCGACAGACACGATGAAGCGGCAGCATGCAGGATCCTGGCCGACGCAGCACAGTAAGCAATCGGTGCCCAGCGATGAAAAAGGGCCGGCGGGGAAACCCCGCCGGCCCTTTTTTCTCTACAGGGAAGAGCGATTCAATTTTCGCAGATGTGGAAGCTACCCTGATTCATCGCTGCCAGAGACTGCATGAAATCGATTCCCTGCATATCTGATCCGATGAATACGGTGTGAATCGGAACCTGCTGCCAGTTCGCTCCGGTGATCTCCGAGAGCGCCTGGTTCGAGGTGTCGACTTCATTACAGAAGGGAGCACCATCGCTGAGGATGATGACCTGGCGAGCTCCGTGACTCGACTGGTTGCAGATGTTGAGGGTGGTCACCGCAGCAGGAGCCAGGCATGTCCAGCCATCGGCACCCAGTGAGTTGACCCATGCCAGAGCTGCAGTCTTTTCAGGTAATTTGGCGGGCCTCGGTGTCGGCGACCAGATCACCGTATTGGAGCTGAATGCGACGATACTGAACTCGGCTGAAGGACTCAGTGAGAGAACCGCTGCAGTGACCTCCTGCTTGAGATCCTCCATCGCTCCACCCCAGTCCATCGATCCTGACTTGTCGAGGCACCAGAAGAACGCGTCTCCCTCGTAGTCCATGCCGTAGAAGATGATCGTCTCTGGAGCATCTTCTTCACCGTCTGCGAAGCCGCCACCGCCAGAGGGAAGATCGAGCGGACGGACGTAGACCGGCTCGTTACCTGCCGAGAAGAGCGCCACGCTACCGAAGAAGAGTATCGGAATCATCAGCAGCAAGATCGCAGTCACACTGCTTCTGGTCGTGGTAGTCACCGGTACCTGTGGATCGAACAGCTCGGTTCCCCTGGAATCCCCGGTCGATCCAGCATCGAGGTGTTGATTCTCGAGGTGTTGATTCTCGAGGT
>CAYPPQ010000001.1:16225-157994 GCA_964412635.1 uncultured Planctomycetia bacterium
TCGAGGTGTTGATTCTCGAGGTGTTGATTCTCGAGGTTCTGTTTATCGGGGTTCTGATTCAGTTCTGTGGACGGCACTCTCCGTCTCCTTTCCTGGGCTTCAACACCATCCCCCTGCCGCTCTCCTGCAAGTGGAGAGGGAAGGATGGCCGTTGCGCCAATTCTCGTACTCGATCGAATCGTCTCGACCCCTCCACCGGACTCGCCGCTGAAAAGCACGAAGCAACATCATGAAATGTACTGAAGAGGAGGAAGCCGGTGTGTCTCGCCGGTATTCAAGGATCCCCCATGGAAGCCGATCTGTCCCGTCACTGAGTGCGGGTTTTGACCGATTCCGGGCATGGGAGTTGCCCACCGGATGAAACCGCCAGCAATCGACAAATTGAAGCGATGGAATCAGTCGGCAGGAATTACCGGTTGGAAGTTATCCGCAACTCGCCGTGTCGATCCAGCGATCCAGCTTCTTCTGAAACTGCTGGCGCCGAGGAAGACCACTGATGGCACCCGCTGCGGAAACCGCTGCAGCACCCATCACCGATCCCCGGATCAACTTCTCGGAGAGAGGCAGACCATCGATCTCGCCGTCGATATAGCCGGCGACAAAGGCATCGCCACAACCTGTGGCATCGACGGAGTGCTCCTCGAGGATTCCCAGCGAGCCGCGCCCGCAGGGAGCGTCCCAGACCAACCCTCGCTCACCGCAGGTCACCACCACCGTCTCTGCGCCGAGATCTCGCAGTGCTGCCGCCGCATCCGCCGGGTTCGATCGGCCCGTCAACCGGTACGATTCATCGTCATTGGGAAAGAAACCATCCACCAGTGGAAGAATCTGTTGCAGATCCGCGGTCAGGTCCTCTCCAGGGATCACGATCACATCGAGCAGTGTTGTCGCCCCCACTTCCCTGGCGAGCTGGAAGATGCGCACGGTGTCCTGCACATCCGGAGAACGGGAGAGTCCATAGGCATGAAAGGAGACCACGGCAGCATCCTCGAGGTGAGTTGCGCAGATCGCAGCGGGCCACGGTTCATCGTTGGCTCCCGTTGCGGAGATGAAACGCCGATCTTCATCTTCAACATTGATGACAAAGGTCGATCCTGTTGGGGCTTCCGGCTCGATGGAGAGGTGCTCGATATCGACCCCTTCCCGCTCCAGGCCCTGGCGCAGAAATCCTCCCAGGAGATCGTCTCCCACGGCACCACACAGATGGACACGGTGTTCGAGGCGAGCCAGTGCAGTGGCGGTATTGGCAGCGCATCCTCCGATCGCCACCTCGATGGCGGGAGCGCGAGCGGAATCTCCCGGCGCCGGAAGTTGCTTCACGGGATGACCGATCAGATCCACCACCACTGCCCCGAAGCAATAGATGTCCTTCTTCATCGGCAGCGATCCAATCATCGGTTCGAGCAGTGCTTCCCACCACTGGATGACAATGGTTTTCAGTCGTCAGGGCAAGGGGGGTGATACGAAAGAACGGGCCGGCACCCCTGGGGTGCCGGCCCGTTCTCGTCTCAATATTGAAACCCGTTACAACTTACTGCGGCTGGAAGAAGGTCCCGTTGTTCTGGGAAGCCAGCTGCTGCATGAAGGTGATCCCGCCGTTGTCGGTGGCGATGTAGATGGTATTGACGGGGATCCTCTGCCAGTTTGCAGCAGTGATGTCTGCCAGGCTCTGCGTCGCCGTATTGGCGCCGTTGCAGTACGGCTCACCATCCGAGAGAACCAGCATCTGCTTCATCTGTTTCGAACTCTGGTTGGCGATGTTGAGAGTCTCGACACCAGCAGGTCCGATACAGGTCCAACCGCCGGCATTGAGAGCCAGCACCCATGCGGTGGCAGATCCCTTGTTGGCCGGATTGGCGCGCTGCGGCGTCGGATTCCATGCAATGTGTCCCTCGGAGAAGGCCACGACGCCAAACTCCGCCTGGGAAGAGAGGGAGTTGAGAGTCTGGGTGAACTCCTGCTTGAGCTGTTCGATCTCACCGTTCCAGCTCATCGAACAGGACTTATCGAGACACCAGAAGAAGGCGTCCCCCTCGTACTCACCACCCCAGAAATTGATGGTCTCCGGTGCTTCTTCGTCGTCGTCGTCATCCCCTGCGCCTCCGGAAGGCACATCGAGAGGTCTACGAGCACCCTCTACCGATTGCCCGACGATCCAGGCAGTGGAGGTAACAACCAAACTGAGCGCGAGAATCATGCTAAGAATACGCATCGGCTTCTTCTTCCCTCTCGAAATCGACTTCATGAGATCCCCCACCTCAGCAGGTGGAACGGTGCGAAACAACCTGATTCACACTTCTCGTGAGTCACTTCCCTGAGTTCTCACTAGGATGACGATTCCTGGAGAGAATTCCCCCGGAAAAGATGCAAATTCCCGCAGATGGGTGTGAAATTTCAGGGGTCTCCTCCATTCCGGGACAATCCTGCACCCCTTTCTCCTTATTCCATAATGATTTACGATCAGAAGCGGAGGTACAGATGAACAGCGGCTCGCCCACCACTATCGGAATCCTGACCGTCTCCGACAGGGTATTTCAGCAACAATACACCGATAAAGGGGGGCCGGCGGTACGCCAGTGGCTCCAGGAGCGGCTCTCTGCCGCCATCCGCTTCGAGATGGTCACCGTTCCCGATGACCTCGACCCGATCTGCCAGGCGTTGCGATCGCTGGCGAACTCCTGTGGCCTGGTCATCACCACCGGGGGTACCGGGATCTCCCCCAGAGATGTAACCCCCGAGGCGATGCAGGTGGTGTGCCAGCGATTCCTCCCCGGCTTCGGGGAAAAGATGCGAGCGGCAAACTGGGATCGAGTTGCCACCACGATCCTGTCGAGAGCCACGGCAGGGCAACTCGACGACAGTCTCGTACTCAATCTACCTGGAAATCCCCGTGCGGTAGCAGAGTGCCTCGAGGCGGTCTGGCCAGTGATCCCCCATGCAGTGGAACTTCTCGGACATAGCCTAGGCGAAACCCGCGATGCGGCCAGCACGCCTCACTCCGATGGAGACAGTACCTGCGAGTAGGCGTCCTCGTAGCTGCTGACCACCTCGTCCCAGGTGAACACCTCGCTCGCCAATCTCCGCGCGGTCAGCGACATCTCCTTGCGTAGCGCATCATCCGTCAACAACTTGCGACTGTCTCGAGCGAGAGACTCGGTATCCCCCACCTCGCTGAGGAATCCCGCTTCACCGTGGATCACCACCTCCGGGATGGCTCCCGATCGAGTCGAGATCACCGGCAGTCCCGACGCCATCGCTTCCAGCGCTGCGAGGCCGAACGATTCACTCTCACTGGGGAGCAGGAACAGATCGCAGCACGCCAACAACACCGCGATGTCATCGAGGGGGCCGATCCAGGAGATTCGGTCGTCGATGCCGAGACGCTTCGCCTCCTCCTGGGCGAGAGCCTGATCGGGCCCCTTGCCGATCATCAACAGCCGTGCGGGGAGATCCCTGGCTGCCGTGGCAAAGGACTGGATCACATCCTGCACCCGTTTGACGGGACGGAAGTTACTGACATGAGCCACCAGTAGCTGCTCCTCCGTGGCAAATCGAGCGCGCAACTGTGGGCACTTTCGATCGGGGGAGAACTGCTCCGAGTCGACGGCATTGGGAATCACAGTCAGATCCTGGTCGGGCGCAAGCTTCTGCTCGGTCGCATCGGAGAGCCACTGGCTGACGGTGGTCACCCGGTCGCTCTGCTCGATGGCCCAGCGTGTGATGGCAGTGTAGGAGGGGTCGGCACCGACCAGGGTGATGTCTGTGCCGTGCAACGTCGTCACGACCTTCAGCGAATCTCCAGTATCCATGTTTCGTGCCAGTACTGCCGCCAGCGAGTGCGGGATCGCGTAGTGAGCGTGAATCACCTGGATCCCCTCACGTTCGACCACCTGGTGAAGTTCATTGGCCAGTGCCAGTGCGTAGGGCGGATAGCGAAAGAGAGGGTAGGAACTGACCTGTACCTCATGGAAGTGAACACCGGAGGTGAGAGGATCGAGTCGGAATGGCCGCTCGTGTGAGACGAAGTGAACCTCGTGGTCACGAGCTGCCAGTCTCATCCCCAGTTCCGCTGCGACCACTCCACTTCCACCGTGGGTCGGGTGGCAGGCAATTGCGATCTTCATCGAGGCTCCGATTTCGAGGGCGGATCTGGCGACAATCCTTCACCGACGATCATGTCGACCGGGTTCGCCACCGCCGGAGGATCTTGCCAGATGATCGCTTCCCCCAGTTCCACTCCCGCTCTCGAACCGAGAGTCCGGGCCCTCCCCTCCACCGTTGCCATGAATCCTGGTGCAGAGATCTTGGTCGGAGCTCCATCCTGATCGGGGTCATGGAACTGCGAGCGGTAGCAGTTCACCACCTCCAGCTTTCGATTCCAGTGGGAGGTGACGTCAACCACCACGCTCGGTTCAAAGGGAGTATGGCACATGTAGTAGCCGAGAGTTGCTGCACGGTGCTGACGATGAGTCGTCTCACCCCCGGGGTAGAGACGAACTCCACCGAGGTAGAGGCTACGGTAGGCGAGAAGTCCTGCTCCAGCGTGATCGGGATGCAGATCGTCCTTCCATGGCGCCAGCACGACCCTCGGTCGAGTCGACCGCATCACTTCCACCAGCGCAGCCCGTGACTCGTCGTCGTCTCTTACCGATCCATCCTTCATGTCGAGGCAGGAGCGCCAGTGAACCCCCAGCATTTCGGTGGCTCGGGCGGTCTCCTGCGCTCGCAGTTGCGGTGTGCCTCGGCTGGACAGTTCGCCACGGGTCAGGTCGACGATGCCGACCTTCGCGCCGCTGGCGATGGTCGCCAGGATCGTCCCTCCGATGGAGATCTCCGCATCATCGGGATGCGCTGCAATCACCAGCAGGTCCAGATTTTGTTCATCGTTGAAATTCATGGTTCTCCCGATTCACCTCTTGCGACCGCTCCACTTCGATAATCCCGCCATCCCAGGGAGAAGCTTCTCCCTCGAGATGCTTGCGCATCCGTTCGATCACATCCGGACCCTGGTGAGCGATCAGGTCGAGTAGATTGCGACTTCTCTCCGGCTCGTCGCCGCCGGGAAAGATCTTCTCCAGCAGGGACGACACCCTTTGCCGTCTTGCCTCGACACCATGGAGCAAGCCACCCTCCACCGCAGTTTCCAGCCTCGCCAGCTGGTCACTCCACTTCCTGACCAGTCGGCGGGCCCTCCGTCTCAACGCCTCGGTCGCCTGCTCATCGGTTGCGACCGCTTCGACTCGTTGCAGCAACTGTGCTCCCGATCGGGAGATCTCTTGCGCCTGCTGCTGCGCTTGCGGAGAAGGCACCAGCTCGATGGGATCGGCTGTTGCAACCCGCCCGCAAGGATCGAGACCTTCATCGGACCACTGTTGTACCAGATCGGAGGAGATCGGTCGCAGGCGTGGGCGGGCGAGCCACTGTGGCCGTGACCAGTCATTGTCTTGCCGGAGATGTCGCGTCTCGATGGCGTAACACATCTCGGTTGCTCCCAGTACCACCGCAACGGGGTCGATCAACTGATCCTGAACGACGGTCCTCAGCAGCGCGTCGGGAGAGATCCTGTCAAAATCGTATTCGGCCACTTCCTCGACCGACATCCCCACTTCCTCCGGCCTCCTGCGCAGCCCATCGGAATCGATGATGAATAGCGGCATGCCACGGGGTGCGGGAACCGGAGCGGGAACATCCAGCGCAACCTGTTCATCGATGGCGCGTTGAATTGCATCCCGGTATTCACCGGTGGAAGCCAGAACCTGCTGGATCAGCGGGACCTGCAACTTCCTGAACCAGCGCGGAAGCACCGGTAGCAGCGGCTGATCTCCAAGCAGCTTGCACAGCAAGGAGAGGTACTCCTCGGCAGCAGTGGAAGCGATGGATCCGCTGGCCAGATCGACGGCCTCCTGTCGATACGGCGCATCTCCGATCGCCCTCGAGAGGGTATCGAGGCGCTCCCGTGGCGACTGCGAGTGAGTCCTCATGAAGATCGGATCCCGCCCTGTCCGGTGCGGGTTTCCCGGATCGTGACCGCTGGCAAAGGAACCCGGATCCAGCTCCTCCCCGTCATGATCATCGTCGGCGATCCAGAAGAGGGGAACGGTGGGGATCCCCGCCGCTTCGAGGCGACTCGCCAGCATGCAGACTCCGAGTGCCTTGGAGATGCCGAGCAACGGACCACCCCACAGCGCGGGTTGCTGGCCACCGATGACGATGCGGGTGTGCGGATCTTGCAGTCGCTCGATCGCCTCTCGAGCCCCTTGCGAAAGTTGCAGCCGTTGCCACCGGGGACGGAGTGCCTCCAGTAATTGATGTCGTCGCTCAGGATCGGGAGCGCTGGCGCGGATCCGTTCCACATCGACGGCTCCTGTGCCACCGACGACCCCCAGGGTTGCCAGCGTCTCCTCGTCTCCATCACGAAGTAATTTCAAGAGCGGGTGAGAGTCGTACTGCTTCACGAATCCACCTCACACCTTCGTGCCTGGAAGATCATCCGTGGGGTGTCCCCCGATCGGTGTGGAACTCCGTCCCAGTCACCGAAGCAATCGATCACCTGCCAGCCGGAAGCGGTCAGCATCCGGTGCATCTCTTCGTAACTGTAGACTCGCACCGATTCGGTGTATCGACGCTGTGACGCTCCGCGCCGCAGTGTCACTCGCTTCTCCATCCTCGCTCCATCGCTGGTGATCGATCGCTGCTCGTCGATGTGGAGATCTCCCTGGCGACGACTGCTGGTCGCGACTAACCCCTCGAAGGTGCTGTTCCGATCGGGTAGATCGAGCAGAAATCCGCCGCCGGGGCGGACGATGGCTGCCACCTGATCGAGCACCGAGTGGTTTTCCCTGTCGGAGGGGAAATATCCGAAGGAGGTGAAGAACATCATGACGTGGTCAAATGCCTCGGCGGGCAGGGGAATCCCCCGCATATCTCCCCGCACCAGTGCCGCTTGCGCTCCCAGCCTCGACCTCGCCTCGGTCAGCAGATCCTGTGACAGATCGAGGGAAACCAGCTGCACTCGCGCCTCCTGCAGCCAGTGGCTGTGCCTACCAGCCCCGCAGCACAGGTCGAGCACTCGGTCCCCCTGCGCCACCGAAAGCCACGAGAGGGCTGCTGCCACCTCCCCCTCGGCGGAGGCCGCATCCCGCAGTGGATAGACGTGCAGGTACTCCTCCTCGAAGGCTTCGAGGAACCAGTCGGGACTCGTGGCACTGTGCGCGGTCATTTCAGGTCTCCCTGCTACTCAGGACTCCCCTCGACTCCGAGGAGAGGGCACCAGTCTCCATCATCCCGTGCCAGCACCCTCTTCTCAAGCAAACCCTGCCCCTTGCCGCAAGGTTCCGTGGGAGGTATCGATATCACCGGGAATTGCCCGAATTTGTCCAGTACCGGGGATCAGGGGGAAGATGGTGTGAGCCACATCGCGCGTGTAGCACTACCGATTCCGGTCGATGAGCCCTTCGATTACCGGATCCCCGAGGAACTTCAGCGGGATGTACAGCCGGGAACGCCGGTCCTGGTCCCCTTCGGACCGACCCGTCGATACGGCTGGGTCGTCGAGATCACCGACCATTCCCCCCACTCCCGCTTGCGTTCCATCGAGGGCATCGTCGCCGACGGTGCCGTCATCGATGAGGAGTTACTCGAACTTTTGCGCTGGACCGCCGATTACTACCTGTGCGGAATCGGTGAGGTGATCGAATCGGCGATGCCGAAACCGGTGCGCCAGCGCAAGCTCCGGACGATCCGCTGGGTACGGCCCAGCGACCAGGGCATCGCCTCCCTCGCCAGCGCAGAACCTGAAGCAGTGGGGAAACCCGCTGCACTGCGCCGAAACATCCTCCAGCATCTTCATCTGCACGGACACCCGATGCCGGTTCGCCGCCTCGTCGCTGAATGCTCCGCCAGTAACAGTCCGGTTCAAACACTGCAGCGTCACGGTCTCGTCGAGATCTTTGATGCTCTGCCACCGGAGTTCGGGATCCCCGGGGATTCCCGGGCGAACCAAACTCCCTGGGAAAATCCCGCTCCCTTCGAACCCAATCCACAGCAGATCGATGCCATCGATCGCATCCATCGATCGGTCGAGGAGAACAACTACCAGACCTTCCTGCTGCACGGAATCACCGGCAGTGGCAAGACCGAGGTTTACATCAGAGCGGTCCAGAAGGTACTCCAGCTGGGCCGGGGAGCGCTGGTTCTGCTGCCGGAGATCGCTCTCACCCCACAGGCTGTCGAAAGATTTTCAGAAAGACTCGGCCCGGTGGCTGTGCTGCATTCGATGCTCCCTTCATCCGAGAGAGCGGCACACTATGAACGACTCAGGCGAGGAGAAGTACGCATCGCCCTGGGAGCGAGGAGTGCCGTCTTCGCACCGATTCCTGATCTCGGATTGATCGTCGTCGATGAGTGTCACGAATCCTCGTACAAGCAGGAGAACTCACCCCGATACCATGCCCGAGATGTTGCGGTGATGCGCGCACACAAACTCAACGTTCCATGTGTCCTCGGATCCGCCACTCCCACCATGGAATCACTGGAGAATGTCCGGCGGGGACGCTTCGAAAGGATCCGTCTCGACGAGCGAGCCAACGGCAGACCACTCGCCACCATCGAGATCATCGATCGCCGCAAGGAGACCCGTTCAGCCGGCGGCGGAGGGATGCTTTCTCGTCCCCTCGTCGATCGGATCCGTGACACCCTCGACCGGAAGGAACAGGTGATCCTGTTCCTCAACAGGCGCGGCTTCGCCAGGAATCTGTTATGCCCCCAGTGTGGCCATGGATTTCGCTGTGATCAGTGCGACATCCCGCTGACCTATCACAAGAGCAAGGCTCGCTCCCAGTGCAACTACTGCGGTGAGCACAAACCGATCCCCAGCAGCTGCCCCGGTTGCCAGTTCACCGGAATCCAGCAGCGATCTCCGGGTACGGAACGGATCGAGGAAGCGCTGCTGACTCTCTTTCCCGGGGTAGAAATCGATCGTCTCGACCGCGATACGGTCACCAGTGCCGGCCGCATGGAGTCGATCCTGCGTCGATTCCGCGACGGGAAAACACAGATCCTCATCGGCACCCAGATGGTCGCCAAGGGCCATGACATCCCCGGAGTGACCCTCGTCGGAGTACTCGATGCGGACATCGCCCTGGCCCTCCCCGATTTCCGATCGGCAGAACGAACCGCTCAGTTGTTATGTCAGGTCGCCGGTAGAGCTGGCAGGGGCGACCGTCCGGGGAGAGTGGTGTTACAAACGCGACAGCCAGAACATTACGCTCTCAGTTGCGCAGCTGTTCAGGACCTCGATCAACTTCTCGAACAGGAAGACTCCGTGCGACGGATGTTGAAGTACCCGCCGCACGGACATCTGGCACGGTTGCTCTGTGAAGATGAGGACGAGCAGCGTGCCCGAGAAAGTGCCCAGGCACTGCTCGAACCGATGAAGAAGTTGCAACTGGCAGAGGTTCAGATCCTTGGACCCGCGCCGGCACCGCTGGAGCGATTGAGGGGAAGATATCGTCAACACATCTTGCTGAAGTGCGTCGAGCGCATGCCGCTGCGGGAAGTTGCCCGAGCAGCCGTTCAGCAAAAACCGAGATGGTCCTCCACCCGGGTGACTCTCGATATCGATCCACAAAATCTACTGTGATCACAAACAAATCGGGTGCACTCCTCGGAAGAGAAGTGCACCCGATTCTCATCTGACTTCTGGTCGAATCGCCGCTGACTAGACCATGTCCTTGAAGGTCTTGGACGGCTTGAACGCAACACTGCGAGAAGCCTTGATCTTGATGCTCTCACCTGTCTGCGGATTACGACCGGTACGAGCGGCACGCTTGCGCACGCTGAAGGTTCCGAATCCAACAACCTGAACCGACTTGTCCTTCTTGACGCCCTTCTTGATGGCGTCGATCACTGCGTTGACCGCACGCTCGGCACCGGCTTTGGACTCATCGAGATTCTTCTGTACTGCACCAACCAACTCAGCCTTGTTCATCTGTACCCCTTTCATGGATGTACTCACGCAACGCTATCACTGCTTTGAGGCGAGAGAGGAACCCGGCGAGAAGTGAGCATGACTCTCCTCTCGTCGATTTCCCTGCCCCGTCAATTTCTACAGAATCCGGCGGATCCTGCACCACCCTGCGGAAAACGGCCCGAAGGCGGATCATCAGTATGGGAGTTCAGGGAGGACGTGGGAAGCGATCAGGGGCAGAATTCCTCAGGGGAAATATAGGAAAGTCAGGCGGGAACCCGGATCACCATTTCTGCCGTTGGCATAATTGCGCCCTCGGTATACCATCGGAGCGGGGAAGGCGCTGGACCTTGCTGGAGATGACCCACAAGTCCGCGACGGGAGTAGAGATGCTACCAGTTCTGGTACTGCTCGTTTTGACCACATCCTCTCCGGGGGGAGGAGACGGCACGGGGTCTGGCACCCCGCCTGGCCCTGTCGTGGAGTCTCAGGAAGCCCCTGCCGAGCAGTCCGCCCCCTCGCCGGGGTATGCCGTCGAAGATCTCGCCCAGATCGTCCCCTCCGCTCTACCCCTCGGAGAGAGGCTACTTTTCCGCGCCACCGTCGAGTGGCAGGGAGCCAGCGTGCTGGTCGGTCACCTGGAACTGGCCACCTGGAGAGAAGACCAGCAGAAAATCCTCCACGCCCGTGGTCTCGGCCAGCGATTCGGCTACACCATCGACCAGAAGATCGTCAGCACCCTGGGTTCCGACAGTTCCCAGCCGATCTCCTTCATGAATACCCAGCGAGGAACCGAGCACCACACCAAGAAACTACGCTTTCAAGATGGGAAGATCTTCTTCTCGAGGAGAGTGCATTGCCTCGATGACGGATGTACCGACAAGGAGCATCAGGTCTCCGAGGTCGCCTGGAAGGGCCCCATCCCGTGGGGAACCGAGGAGGCACACTGCGCTGACAAGAAGTGTGGCGACCTCGATCACGAACACTGGATCGACATCAAGGAACACGATGTCGATGCACCCTATGTCGACCTACTCACGGCCATCTACGTGGCCAGAACCGCCTCGCAACCCCTCGCCTCTGGACCTCTCATCATTCCAGTCGTCAACGATGATTCACGCTGGTACGTGGAAGTTCATCCCAGAAGCCAGCAAGCGATCAAGGTCGAGGAGGGTGAGTACGAGGCGATCGAGATGGCACTCAATCCGGTTCCATCCGACGGTAACGAAAAGAAACGCTTCGAGGGACTGTTCGGTATTCACGGAACTTTGAGGGTGTGGTTCGATACTGTCAGTGGAAGACCATTGTTGATCGAGGGAACCCTGCCATTCGCATACCTGAACCTGAAGGCTCGAATCGAGTTGATCTCGGTAGGAGATGCAGAATCGGTCAGGGTGAGACATCAAAAATCTCTTCAACAAGCGGCGAAAGCTCGCAAAAAGGGAAAGTGATGAACCGACCCGACACAGGGGAACTGCTGAGGCGACTTCCCCAGCTCGATCGTCTGCTCCAGCGAGAAGAGATGGTCGAGTTGTGCGCCCGTTACTCCAGGGCTCAGGTTCTCGCCGAATCACGCTCCCTCTTCGACACCCTCCGTGCCCGTGCTCTCAGCGGTGAACTGACCGAGTCGGAACTGGACGAAAATCAGATCATCGACTGCGTGGCGACTCGTCTGGATCAAGAGGACCGAGCCTTTTACCGTCGTGTGATCAATTGCACCGGAGTCGTTCTTCACACCGGACTGGGACGAGCCCCGATTCCTCCATCCGTTGCCGATCGCCTGATCGAGACGCTACGCCATCCGGTCCGCGTCGAGATCGACCTCGAAAGTGGCGAACGGGGCGGACGAGATGACGGTGTCGCTCGCCTCCTCACCGAACTGACCGGTGCAGAAGATGCCACCATCGTCAACAACAACGCAGGAGCCACCTTGCTTCTTCTTTCCGCACTCGCCGAGGGGAAAGAGGTACTCGTCTCCAATGGCGAGCTGGTGGAGATCGGCGGGTCATTCCGGATACCTGACATCATGGAACAGGGTGGTGCCCGTCTTCGTGCGGTCGGAACGACCAACCGCACCCGGGCAGCAGACTACGACAAGGCATGTGGTGCAGAGTCAGCGATGATTCTCAAGGTTCATACTTCCAACTACCGGGTCGTCGGTTTCACTGAGGAGTGCGAGATTGCGGATCTTTGCCAGGTGGGTGAGAAACACTCGCTTCCGGTGATCCACGACATGGGCTCCGGTTGCATGGTAGATCTTGCTACCCGTGGACAACGTGGTGAATCGTACGTTCGCGAGAGTATCGCCAGCGGTTGCGGATTGGTCTGTTTCAGCGGAGACAAGTTGCTGGGTGGACCCCAGGCGGGAATCATCGTCGGCACCTCGGAACTGGTGGAACGCTGCAGGAAGCATCCACTTTACCGTGCCCTGCGTCCTGGACGGATGACCTACATCGCCCTGGAGGAAACCCTGCGAATTTACCGAAGGGGAGAGGATGAAGCGATCGAGCAGATTCCTGCCCTTCATCGGGTGCTGGCAACGGCACCGGAACTCGATCAGCGACTCCAGTTGCTCCTCGATGCTCTTCAGCCGATTGCGGGAACTACCGCGGCGATTCAACCGCACGATGGCTATGCAGGCAGTGGATCACTCCCCGCCCGCCCCATCGAATCACGGGCACTGCAGGTCACCGTTTCAGGTGTCACCGCCGATGAACTGGCCAGACGCCTGAGAAGCGGAGATCCATCGGTGCTTCCGACCATCCAGGATGACTCGGTGATTCTCGATGTCAGGACCATTTCTGACGACGAGGTCGATCTGATCTCGGCACGAATCGCTGAGATTGCCTCGGGGGCCTGACTTGACGCAATCCCTCCTGGAGTGGATCCTTCCCTGATCAGGAAGGAGTAGATCGATGGCAGAACAGATCCGTCTCACACAATACGCTTCCTGTGCAGGCTGAGCGGCCAAGCTCCCTCCGGGGGACCTGGTCGAGGTCCTCTCTCAGCTGCAGATTCCAACACGAGAAGAGGTCCTGCACGGACCGGACACCCTCGATGATGCAGGAGTGATCCTCATCCCCGGGACTGACCGGAGCATCGTGCAGACGGTCGACTTCTTTCCACCCATCGTCGACGATCCGCGAGATTTCGGCAGGATCGCTGCGGCCAACAGTCTCTCCGACATCTACGCCATGGGCGGAACTCCTCTCAGTGCCCTCAACATCGTTGGCTTCCCCGAGGAGTTGCCGATGTCGATCCTCGGCGAGATCCTCGCAGGAGGTGCAGAGAAGATGGTCGAGGCAAAGTGTGCGCTGCTCGGCGGACATAGCGTCAGGGATAGCGAGGTCAAATACGGCCTGGCGGTCACCGGTACCATCGACCAGAACAACATCCTGACCAACGGCGGCGCACAGGTGGGAGACGTTCTGGTGCTGACCAAGGGACTGGGAACCGGAAGCGTTAGCACTGCGGTCAACAAGGATCAGGTCAGTGCAGATGTCTTGCAGGCAGCCACCACCTCGATGTCGACCCTCAATGCCTCCGCAGCCCTGGCGGCGATTGCCCTGGAAGCTCAGGCGGTCACCGATGTCACCGGCTTCGGCCTGTGTGGGCACGGCACCGAGATGGCTCGCGCCAGCGGTGTCACCCTGGAGTTCTCTGCACGGAAGCTACCGCTCCTCGAGGGTGCCGGCGAACTCGCCATGGCAGGCTGTATCTCCGGTGGCTCCGGCAGGAACAGTGCCCACCTGGGAGAACAGCTGGAAGTTGCCACCGATGTCCCGGACCACCTGCGCGACCTGGCGACCGATTCGGAAACCTCTGGAGGGCTTCTGATGGCCATCTCCCAGCAGCGCATCGGCGATCTCGACAAGGTGATGGAGGAAGAGGGAGTGACGCACTACTCCATCATCGGCGAGGTGAAGCCCGCTGAAGGTTCCGTCACCATCAAGATCATCGCCTGAGGTTCCGGAAAGATCTTCCATCAACTTGATCCTGAGGCCGAGAATGGCGACACTCGTAGGTTCGTCGGGGGTGAATGGGCACCTGGTGGGCCTCCTGGGCTTCAAACCCATGGTGCGGCGCGAACAACGTCGTAGGTCGGTTCGATTCCGATGCACCCCCGCCAATTTTCCTGCCTCCACCTGCAGGAGCACGTCGGTCAGCGAGGAATCGGTTGCCAGATTTCTCTTCCTTCGAGGAAGTACTTGGTGACCCGCTCGATCATGGCGGTACGAGGCACCCGTTGATAATTCTTCTCGATGGCTTTCTGCAACTTCGGCGGTAGTGATCTCACCTCGTTGAAGGTCCACGGTCCAAAGTAGGGTCGCGGAAGTCCATCGGTCTCATCGATGAGAATCGCACCACTCTCGTCTCGCTCATATCCCGCTGCCACGCGTTGCTGGGCCCGAACGATGGCGGTGAACTTGCGAGACTCGATGGCCTCGATCAGGTCCTCGCCATCCCACATTCCAACCTCGTACATCTGCCTGGCGGTGTAGGGCCCAATCACCAGCGGACGACCCGTTTCCGCCAGAGCCCACGGTTCTTCGCTGAGGACCGGATCGGAGAAATTTTCCAGGTGAACGAGTATCCGTCGACGCTCTTGCATCTCCGCGAGTCGCTCTGGCTGGAACTCCAGTTGCTGACCACTCAGGTAGAACCCTGCCACCACTTGCACCGCCAGCAGCACGGCGATGATCTGGCCACGCCTGGGACTGATGCGCCCGATGGCATCGCCACAGACCAGCAACATCAAAACACCGGACTCGAACAGATAGTTGAGATCGGATCCCAATCGGCCGATCAACACCATCGTGATGAGAGCGAACAGTATCCTGATCGCCGCCAGTTGATCTTCGCCGCGGGAGAGGGCCGTCTTCCCCACTGCATAGAGGAGCAGAATGATGTGTGCGTTGAAGACGGAGGTGAGGACCTTACGCTCCGCGATCGGCTCGCCGAGAAAAGCCTGCAGCGCCGGAATCAGGGCGATGCAGGACAGTCCCAGCGCCAGGAATCCGAGAACTCTACCTCTCTCTTTCATTCCCTTCCCGATGGCAGAATCGGGGATCAGTGCCAGGAACAGGCCGAAGAAGAGTGGTGCTCTCCAGGGCATGAAGGTGCCGAAAGCTTTCTTGAGACCTTGATCCCACTCGAATCGAAACAGGTTCGACAACACGGCGTGCTGATGAAAGCCCCCACCGGTGGCCCCGTTGAGGATGGCATATGCAACCAGACCCGTTCCCAGCAACCCGACCGGCCATCGTAGTGCAGACCTTCCCTCATCCTTCCACATCTGGATGTAGGTGACGAGCAGAAGGGCGATGGTGGTCTGGCGCGTATAGACCGCCAGGAAGAAGGCCGCGGCACCGGCGAAACGCATTGCGGATGTTCGATGTGATGAACACCACATCCCTACCATGGCAAATGCCAGAGCGAGAGGATCCACCCTCATCAGAAATCCGAAGCGGAGAAACTCCATCATCGTCAGCATCGTCGCCCCACAGATGAGTCCTGCTGCCAGTCCAGACCTTCTCGAAATCAGCAGCATCAACATCGATGCGGAGATCAGCGTCGAGATGAGGGATATCGCTCTTCCACTGCCGTAGGGACTGGAAAAGAGACCCCCCGTCCAGCGGGTGAGATGAAGATAGACGGGAGAGTATTGATCGAGAAGCCACGGCTCCTGCCCCACCGGAGGATACAGCCCCGGTTCTTCGGCGGTTCTTCTCGACTGATCGAGGACGATCGCCTCCCCGTATCTCAGTTCATGGGGAAATCCCACCAGTGAACCACCGCGAATCAGTAGTTGTGAGATGGAAAGGGTGGCCAGCAACACCGAAAGGTACAGGACCCACAGAGGTAACTGTCGCACTTCACCGGTGCTGGCGTTGGCAGGATTCGAGTTTTCAGAGGGGTCTAAAGGCTGACTCATGCCGCACAAAGTACGGTCTGAGACACCCGGATGCCAGCGAGGTCACTCCTGCATGAAGTCGAGTCGATGCTTGGCATTGGTCTGACGAAGCCGTGTCATCACCCGCGAGTGCAACTGGCAGACCCTCGACTCCGACAAATTCAGCGTTTCGCCGATCTTCTTCATCGTCAGGCCTTCGATGTAGTAACCGAAGATGATCGCCTGCTCCGTTCCCTCCAGCTGGTTCAGGATGAAATCCTTGATCTCGGTCTTGAGGAACTGCTGGTCAGGTGCCTTGGCTTTCTTGTCGTGAAGGACATCGATCTTCCTCAGTGCTCGTGATTCTCCGTCGTCAGAGATCTGCTCGGAGATCGACATCACCGAGGCTGCAGCGGCTTCCCGTTGCATCGTCTCGTATTCGTCGTCGGTGACTCCAAGATGTTCTGCCATCTCGAAATCGGTCGGCTCTCTACCGCTCAGGTTCTGAAGTTCCATCCACGCCCTGTCGAGACGATTCGCTGTGGAGCGAACGAGTCTCGGAACCCAGTCCTGTTTTCTGAGGGAGTCGAGGATCGAGCCGTTGATTCGGGTTGAGCAGTACGATTCGAATTTGACTTCACGAGTCAGATCATACTTTTCGATGGAGTCCATCAGGCCGAAGAGACCTGCACTGTAGAGATCCTCTTTATCGACCTGCTGAGGCAGTTTCATGTAGAGGCGATCTGCCACACGCCTGACCTCGTGCAGGTAGTTCTCGAGAAGTTTGTTCTTCAGTTGCTGATCGCCGGACTCCTTGTACTCGATCCACACCAGTTCAAGTTCTGGGTCCGCCACCTTGGTCTTGCCGACCAGGGAAGCGTTTGCAGGGCGTTGTTGCCGTGTCATGTCGGACTCGATCTGCGACAAAGCAGTCTCCTCTTCAAGCTACTGGTTTCTATCTTCCACCAGAGGCCAACCGTTCGCCCCGTTGCTAAAACTACACGGGGTTCTGAAATCGTAACTAACTCTCAAATCCCTGCAGCCACTGGCAATTCACGTGCCAGGACTCTCCTTTTCGAACCGCAGTGTGGTGGTTACCTCAAGGAGAACGCTGTTCCACCCTGTTTAGATCCCCTATCCACAGCTCTTTCAGACGATTGAGGAAGCCGAGACTGCCCTCACGTTTCTTTGCCAGTCCGAGGTTCCTTGCCAGATCTCGAATCGATCGCGCCGCAGAGCATGTCGGGTAAGCGAGTGAAAAGTGCTTTCGCATCCGGACCGCTGCTCTCACCCTCGGATCGAGCATCACGGCTCCACAGTGGCGCACCTCGCTTCTCAGGAACTGACGGGCGAGACCGATCATCCTGCTTGCTACCTGCTCTGCCTCCCCCTGGGAGGTGACCTGGTTGACCACGAGCCAGCTACTCGGGGGACGATCCTCCATGGTGAAGACCTTCAACATGGCGTAGGCATCGACCACCGCTGTCGGCTCCGGAGTGGTCACCACCAGCACCTCACCGGCACAGATACAAAGATCGAGTACCGCTCTGGAAATTCCTGCGCCAGTGTCGATGAGAACGAGATCGTACTCATCGACGAGCCGTCCGACAGCATCCATCAATCTCTGACGTTGATGGGGTCCGAGGTCGGCCACACGGGTCAAACCACTGGCACCGGGAAGTACCTGGATTCCCCCCGGAGCATCGATGAGTACATTTTCGAGGGAAGCGGTCCCCTCGATGAGATGACCCAGATTCTTCCCGGGGTGAAGGTCGAGGAGAACATCGATGTTGGCGAGTCCAAGATCTCCGTCGAGCAGGACCGTTCGAAGACCTCCAGCAGCTGCAGCAAGAGCAAGACCTACCGAGACGTTGGTCTTCCCCACTCCACCCTTGCCACTGGTGACAGCGAGAACTCGTGCCCTTCCCCTGGCGGGAATGACTTTTTCCTCGACCATCTTCCGGAGTCGCCAGGCCTGGTCTCTCATCGACCCTGGACTATCATTTCACAGATGTCGTCTCGAGTGGCCGCCTGGATGTCTTCCGGCACCTCCTGGCCACAGGTGACGTAGGAAACAGGAGCCTGGGAAAGACCGAAGAGATCCCACAGATATCCCTTCCGGTACGACTCGTCTCTCTTGGTGAAGATGATCCTGTCATAGCCAACAAGTCTGAAGGACTCCGTCGCAGCGAACATCGCTTCAGGCGCAGTTGCCAGCGAGAGACAGAGGTGTACCTCCACCTCACCGATCTCGCCAAGCAGGTCTCGCACCTCTACGAGTCGCTCCTGATCTTTCTGACTCCTTCCGGCAGTGTCGACGAGAATCACGTCGCAATCGGAAAAGCCTTCGATCGCTTCGGCGGTGTTGCCGGGTTGAGTCACCGTTCTCAGGGGAAGACCGAGGATCTCGGCGTATCTTCTCAGTTGCTCGATGGCTCCGATCCGGTAGCAATCGAGGGTCACCAGACCCACGCGCTTCTTCTCGACCAGCTGAAAGTGGGCGGCAAGTTTCGCCAGGGTCGTGGTCTTCCCCACTCCCGTCGGCCCCACCAGGGCCACGACCTTTGGTCGACCGGTCGTCCCTGCCCTGATCTCCTGAACCTCTGGAATCCTGTCCATGACGTAACCGGAGATCTTGCTGGTCACCGCTTCCTGAAGCTGTTCAGCGGCCAAACTCCCCAGCTCTGAATCGGCGAGGATCTTCTCCATGAAGAAGTTGCTGGCAGTTTCCGTGAAAGCGATCTCATCACAGAGAGATCGCACCGCTCCGACCAGTTTGGGATCACCTTCGAAGGAGATAGATTTCTCGAGTGGATCAACGGGAGCGTCATAGGGAATCGATGTGGAGGTATCCTGAATCTTCACGCTGGACTGGGGCACCTCATCGACGACAGCCGCATGACTCTCGTCATCTGAACTCCACGGTTCGTAGGGTTGCTGTCCCGAGATCGTTCGGGAGTATGACTTCAACTCCTCTGCGATGCGGATCTTTGCATCTTCAAGTCGATAGACCAGTTCATTTCCCGACGGGCTCGCCTCGAAATTGCCCGCTGTCACCGGAACCATCTCAGGAGCGGAGGGAACCCGTTCTTTTCCAATCTCCCCCTGAACGAGTGGTGCCAGTTGACCACTGGATGATTCGACGGTGCCGATCTGGTTGTCGAAGAGATCCGATTCCTGGGTTCGAACGATGACCACTACATCGGATAACCCGATCCAGCCAAACAACCCCGGTCTTCGAACCTTGCGCGAGTGAACCACGGTCCAGTCGCTACCGAATCGTTCCTGTAAGATCCGTACAGCTGTTGCGTAATCGGGAGCCACGACACGGGTGTGTCCCGATTCCCCGACATTATTTTGCTCGTTCAAGAGCACCTTCCCCTTCACTCGTGAGGAGAGCGGTTCCTGCAAATCCCCGTCAGGAACCGATCCTCGCCATCCCCCTGGCTTCCACGGTCAGACCGTGTGTGACCTCATTGTAGGAGAGGACCACCACCGAAGGCACTTCCTTCTCCATCAACTTCTTTACCGTTCCACGCAACTCCGAAGCGGTGATGATCAGCGGCGGAAAACCGTCGGCGACCAGTTCATCGACAGCGGCAGCGAGAGACCGGGTCACTGCCACATGGTCCTGTGGAGACAACCTCAGTCGCTCTGGTTGCGACTTTTCTGCGTCCAGATGCTCCAGCAGCAACGCCTCCACCTCGGGATCCAGCGTCACTGCGTGCAATTTGCCGGTCGCGTCGAGGAGCGGATCGCAGATCGCCCTGCCGAGGGCCACCCGGACCCTTTCAACCGCTTTTTCCACCGATCTGTGCCGGCCTGATTGCTCCTGAGCCCCATCGATGAGTGCTTCCAGGATCAACTCGGTGTCCCGGATGGGGACCTCTTCCGCCAGCAACCCCTGCAATATCTTCTGTACCTCACTCAATTTCATCGCGCCCGGGACCACATCTTTCACCAGCGATCGACACTCCTGCGGCACTCCGTCGAGAATGCGGCGTGTCTCCCGCTGGGTGAGCAATTCGCTGATGTTGTCGAGAATCAACCGCCGCAACTGGATCAGCAGGACATCCTGAGCGGAGTGGACGGTGTAGCCGAGTCCCTTGCGCATTCCAGCCTCGTCGAGCGAGATCCACTTCGCAGCCGCTGCGAACAGGCTCGAATCGACAGCATCTCCTTCGATGGAGGCGATCGAACGTCGGTGGCTCGCCACGATCAGTCCCTGGCGCGCCCGGAGGGATCCGCGGTAACAGCTGACTTCCCTCAGGAACACCTGGAACTCATCGGGAGAAATCCCCCGTAGTTGCACGGCTGCGTGAACTGGCGGCAGATGAAATCCTAGTTGCTTCTGAAGTTCTTCTCTCAGCTGCTGGATTCGTACTCCAAGTGACACCCCTTCGCCTTCAGGATCCATCAGACTCTGCAGTCCATATCCCAGGACGATGCGAATCGGTTTCTGGCTGATGACCTGTGACAACGGAGTCGTCTGCACTGGTGACGGCAACCTGTCACGGGATTCGTTCGCAGCATCACCTTGGTGCCTGGCAGCGATGGCTGTTTCGACCGGGTTGTTACCGGTCTCAACTGCTCGGCTGGAAGTCCATGCGATGGCGCCGAGCGCAACCGCCAGGAGGCCCAGAACCACTGGCGGCAAGCCCGTGAATGCCAGGGCGACCAGGATCAGGGCAGTGACCACGAGAGCCTTGGGATTGCCGAACAGCTGCCCCACCACCGCATCGCCGATCTTTCCCCTCGAGGAGGCCCGCGTCACCATCAACCCGGCAGCGATGCTGATGAAGAGAGCAGGAACCTGTGTGACCAGGCCATCTCCCACCGTCAGCGTCGTGAAGACGCGTCCCGCCTCCGAGAAACTCATTCCGTACTGGAAGATCCCGATGGTGAATCCACCAACGATGTTGATCATCGTGATGACGACAGCAGCGATGGCATCTCCACGAACGAACTTGCTGGCACCATCCATTGCACCGTAGAAGTCTGCATGGTGAGCCAGATCTTGCCGGGCAATCTGTGCTTCTTCGGAAGTGATGCTCCCCGAGTTGAGGTCAGCATCGATCGACATCTGCGCCCCAGGCATCCGATCCAGCGAGAATCGAGCAGCGACCTCTGCGATCCGTGTAGCACCCTTGGTCACCACGACGAACTGGATCACCACCAGGATCGAGAAGATGATGAAACCGACGACAGCATTCGACCCGGAGACGAACTCTCCGAAGAAGTAGACGACATCACCGGCTGCCTTGGTCCCTTCCTCACCCGCCTTGCTCAACACCAGTCGAGTGGTGGCAATGTTGAGGGCCAACCTGTACAGCGTTGCCAGCAACAGCAGGGAGGGGAAGGAAGCGAACTCGAGCGGCTTCTTCAGGTACACGACCGTGAGCAACACCAGGACCGAAAATCCGATGTTTGCGCCGAGAAGCCCATCCATCCAGTGACCTGGAAGAGGAACCAGGATCGCCATGAGGATGCCGGCGAGAGCGATGACCACCGCAAGATCACGGTTTCTTTCCACCGATGCTCTCCAGCCGGACTCAGGCTTCAGCGTGTTCATCTGTGACTCGTTCATCGGGGGTTCCTTCCGGATCCAGCTCGTTGGGTCACTGCGTCGACAGCCTCCACCTGGTTGCTCTTCGCCAGCCGGGAATGCTGTGATCTGCGCCTGCGTCGGATGTGCGGATCTCCGTACATCTCCTTCTTCTCGTCTTGCACCTCTGTCCGGGTCATCATGAGAGATCTCTTGTAGTTCCAGCGCCGGTATCCCCAGTCAAAAGCGGAAATGATGAGCAGTACTCCACACGCCTGAAGGATCAGGCTCAGCAGTTCGACTCCCACCGCTGCGATCGATTCCCCATGCAGCGCCTCGCCCCCTGATCTCGCTCCCCAGGTCGTCAACAGGTTCCACACTCCAGGAACCAGGACGATCGACACCGCAACGACCTTGAACACGGCAGACACGATGCGGCCGAGACCATCCAGTCCGACGATCGACCTGATCTGCCGCAACGGCTCGATCCGATTCAGGTCGGGAGCGATCTCCTGCAGGCGAATTCGAAATCCGACCTGGAGCCAGGTCATCACCGCAGCGATGGCGAACAGTAACAGCAGGATCGGTAACGACAGTGCAAACACCTTCTCCACCGCTCCCTGAATCACCGCACTGGCCGATACCGCATCGAGGTGCGTGGAGGCGAGATTGCCAAGAGAACTGCGGGTGAAATGAAAGACGGTTGAAACGATGGTGCCCGAGAAGAGCAGCAACAGGCCAAAACCTGCGGAAAGGACGCAAGATCCGACCAGATCCTGGCTCAGTGCAACTCGCCCTTCCAGGCGTGCATCTTCCAGCCGCTTGTTGGTTGGCCGTTCCGTTTTCTCGGAGTGATCCTGGATCAATAGCATCGGTCAGTTCCCCCCGATTCCATCGAGGATCCAACGAGAACCTTGTAATCCACCATTCACCACGAATCCGAACAGATCGGCGATGAAGGGAAGAGTCACGAACAGGGCGAACATTCCCACCCCGGTGCGCAGTGCAAATCCAACGGCAAAGACGTTCATCTCGGGGATGGCTCTCGACAGCAGACCCAGTCCGAGAGTCGTCACCAGCAGTGCGACTGCTGCGGGAAACGCGATCTGTAGACCCAGCATCCAGGTCTGCCCACCGATCTGCTTCGTCACCTGGGTGATCGTATCCACCGGGATCCCATTCAAGAGGATGCTACCCATCATGCCCGGAGGAACCGAATCAAAGGAGCCACAGAGGGCGAGGATCACCAGCCTGTGCCCCTCGAGTGCCAGGAATGCGAGACCAGCGAAGATCATCATCAAGGTGGCTGTCGGAGCGCTGGCCTGACCGGTGGTCGGATCGACGACCTGCCCGAAGGCGAGTCCCGAATCCTGGCCGATCAGTTGCCCCCCGAGGTGTGCTCCCCACATCAATACCGCTGCTGTTGCCCCGAGAACCCATCCGAGTGCCAGTTCACCGCTGATCGCAACGAGACCGACCATCGGAGTGGAGAGCAGCTGTCCCAGTTCCTTGATATCCCCCCCGGCGTCTCCTCCCATGGCGATGGGAGCGACACAGAGCGCGATCAGCGCTGCGATTGCACCCTTGATCCTGACCGGGATGACACGGGAAGAGAAGATGGGAAGAACCATCATCGCTCCCACGATGCGCATGAAGACCAGCAACCAGCCGGTCCAGGAGGTGGTAGAGATCAGAAGAGCTTCTTCCATTCTCTTACCCCCCACCCAGTGCGTTCGAGGATGCGATGATCATCTCCCTGGTGAAATCCGTTGCCCAGCCGAGTAGCCACGGCATCAGGAGAAAGAGGGCGATGGCAACGGCGATGATCCTGGGGACATGAGTCAGCGTCTGGTCCTGAAGATGGGTCAACGCCTGCACCAGACTCACCGCGATCCCCACGACAAGCATCACGAGAAGCAAGGGGACGGAGAGCTGCAGCGCAACCAGTAGCGCGCCCTGCAGGAAATCGATGGCGAAGTCTATTCTTGTCATCCGCCCACCGTCACCATCGTAGAGATCATCAACTGCTCGACGACCAGCCCCCACCCGTCCACAAGGACGAACACGAGCACCTTGAAGGGTAACGACACGATGATGGGAGGTAACATCAACATACCCATCGAGACGAGAAGGGCTGACACGACCAGATCGATCACCACGAAAGGAATGTAGATCATGAATCCCATCTCGAATGCTCTTCGAAGTTCACTGAGAACAAAGGAGGGGACGATCACGGTTGTCGGTAGCGCATCCACGAAGGCGGTACTGATGATGCCGTCCTCGTCGTAGTGCGCTGCGACCGCATCCGGTGCACCGACCCTGGCCATCAGCAGCAAGTCACCCTCATCGATGGAGTGATACATGAACTCCCGCATCCGCTCATCGGCGTAGGCGTAGGCTTCCGATCCGGTAGGAATCTCTCCCGTCACCGGGGATGGAACCTGCTCGGAATATGGCTGGATGGCGTTGGTGTAGATATCGCTCCACACCGGTCCCATCACTGCCAGTGTGAGCAGAAAGGAGAGACCAATCAGCACCTGGTTGGGCGGTGAATCCTGGGTTCCGATCGCTCGCCGAACAAATCCAAGAACGATGACGATTCGGGTGAAGCAGGTGGTCAGCATCAAGAGGGCTGGAGCGATCGCCAGGATCGTAGTCAAGAAGATCAACTTGATGGAAACATCGATATCTGCAGGAGCTCCACTGAGAACCCTGTCGACGATGTTTCCCTCTGGAGTTTCATCGGTGAACGCCATCGCTTCGGGTGCAGTTGCGATCAAGATCACAATCGCCCCGAGGATTCCAAGAAGTAGCGTTCTCCGGTAGTTGATCAACTCTTGACCTCTCCTTCCACTCGCTCGCCGTATCCCTCAAGCCTGTCCCTGAGCCACTCGATCTCGTTTCTCACATCGCTATTTTCATCGGAAAACTCATCGACAGTTCGATCGGAAGCAGGGGTCTCGTCCTGGTCCTGGTCCTGCACCCGCTTGATCTCCCTGGAAAAGGCGACCCCGTAGCTGAGATCCTGAACCTCCTGTGGATCGGTGATCTCGCTCAGGCATTGCATTCCACCCGAGGTTGCGCCGACGACGAGGACTCGTTCTCCAACGCGAACGATGAAGATCGACTGCTTGTTGCCTACCGGCATCCTCATCATCACTTTCATCCGAGCATCGGTTCCTGGGATCGCTCCCGGCGCATACTTCCTGACCAGGAAATACCCCCCGATACCGATTCCCGAGATGACCAGGATCGCCCCCAGTGCCTGCAACATCTTGCGTCCTGACTCGTTACTGACGACTCCCTCTGCTCCGATGACACCGCCATTGGCAAAACGCTGATCTGGCTGCACGGTTCCTGTCGCGCCAGAAAACTGCTGCGATTCTGCCGCCGGAACCTGCCTGGTTGCTGGCACGGGAAACTGCTGCGCCTCCAGCACCTCAGCAACGGGACCAATCAGGGTGATGAGGACGATGACGATCGCTGCCCACCACCATGCTGTGCCCTGCTGTCTTTTCGATTTCGACATCGTTTTCTCCATTCCCCCTCTTTCGATCGAGGATCCCGGACCAGACCGATTCTCATGCTGAATCGGTCTGAACCTCCCTGGCAAACCTCGTCATGTTCAAATCATCGACCAACTTCAGCTCACTCAACTCGACTCGTTGTTCCTCTGCCTCATCATGTTTGTTCTTCAACATCTCAACACTACGGCAGCGGCTAAGTGCTTCTTCTACATCCCGTTTCACGACATCCAGGTCTCGTGACATCGCCTCGGCGAGTCTCCCCTGGTCCTGCAGGAGCCCCCGCAACTTGTCGAGGTAACGGCGGTGGACCATCAGGTCGGCGATGCTGCCTCCCAGCTGTTCTACCTGCCGAAATTCACCGATGACGGAGTTGTACTCATCCCTTGTCTGCTCGATCCGTTCGCGCTGCTCCTCGAGTTCCCTGATGCAGAGAGTCACTCGATTCAGTTGCTCCTTGGCCTCCTGCTTTCGCAAGCACAGCAGTGCTTGCAGTCTGAATTTTCCCCGTGCCATCAGTTCGCCTCCTGACGTTGCCGGGCGGCGAGCTCGAGGATCCTCGATCTCGTATCAGCAAAGTGGCTCTTCTCCTCGGGAGATTGCCTGAGCAGCGTTTCAATTTCTCCGATGTCATCGAGGGCCGCATCTGCTCTTGGATCCTGCCCTCTCGAGTACGCTCCCAGTCTCACCATGTCTTCGATCTCGGTGTACACGGCGACCTTTTCCACCAGCGATCTGGCTGCTTGAAGGTGCTCTTCATCGACTACCGAGTTCATCGTTCTGCTATTGCTCTGGCACGGATCGATGGGAGGGAACCATCCCTTGTTGGAGAGGGTTCTGGACAACCAGATCTGGCCATCGAGGATTCCCCTCACCGCATCACCGATCGGGTCGTGCTGGTCATCACCCTCCACCAGGACCGAGTAGAAGGCGGTGATGCTCCCCACCTTTCCCGGTCCCGTTCGTTCCAGCAATCTCGGCAACATTCCGAAGACGCTGGGGGTGTATCCTCGAGTGGTGGGTGGTTCTCCAGCACAGAGACCCACTTCGCGCTGGGCCAGTGCTACCCTGGTGATGGAATCGACCATCAGCAGCACGTCCTTGTCCTGATCCCTGAACCACTCGGCGATGGAAGTTGCTACCTTTGCAGCTCGCAGGCGCATCACCGCAGCTTCATCTCCGGTTGCGACGACCACGACACTTCGTGCAAGGCCCTCTGGTCCCAGGTCTCGTTCGATGAACTCTCGAACCTCTCGGCCCCGTTCACCGACCAGCGCAATCACCTGTACCGGGAGTTCGCTATTCCTGGCGATCATCCCGATCAGCGATGACTTCCCCACTCCACTGCCGGAGAAGACGCCCAGTCTCTGTCCGACTCCCACCGTCAGTACCGAATCGAACGCCCGGATCCCCGTGTGCAGGCAACGATCTATCTTCTGGCGCTGCATCGCCGGGATCGGGTCTGCATTGATCGGTCTCTTCTCTTCCACTGCGATGGGGCCCTTGCCGTCGATGGGAACACCCCTGGCATTGATGACCCGTCCCAGCAATTGCTGTGAAACCTCGACGCTGGGGATCTCGCCATCGTGGATGACTTCATCACGTGGAGCGATTCCGTCACTCCCGGACTCCGGAAGCAACTGGGTCCGGTCATCACAAAACCCGATGACCTCTGCCACCACCCTCGATCCGTTCCTCGTCAAAATCGTGCACTCTGCACCGATGGGCAGCGAAATTCCCTCCGCTTCCACGATGACTCCTGCAACCCGTGCAACGGAGCCACGAAGCCTGACCAGGTGATCCTGGTTGATGGTGTTCAGCGCATCGATAAGACTCATCCGCTCTCCTGTGTATCCTTGATCAGTGCCGATTCGATCAGATCGAGCTGGGTTCCGATGGTCAGGTCGACGCTGGAAGAACGACTCTTCACGCGACAGCCTCCCCGGGTGATCGAATCAACGCCGACCACCTCGGCACCTTCTGCGCCCTCGAACCTCTGTGCCAGGCTCGGAAGAAACTGAATCACTGCGGTGAGATCATCTGGATGGACCTCGATGACGACCTGGCAGCGGTCACCGATTCGCTGAACTGCAAGTTCGATGTTCTCGACGACGACCGAAGGAAGTTCTTCGATCTCCCTGCGGAGAACTCTTTCAGCGATGCCTCTCGCCAGTTTCACTGTGTCTCTTCGAGTTTCTTCGATGGTCAACTGCCTGCACTTCTCGAACTCCACCATCGCTTGCTGGAACAGGCTCGGGAGCGACCCACACGACTGCTCCACGATCTTCGAGGCTTTCGAGACCACCTCTTGATCGAACTGGCGGCGGCTCTCTTCGAGACCCTTCTGCAGCCCTTGAGAGGTACCGGTCTCGACTCCCTCGCGATGACCGGCCTCGTAGCCCGCCTCGTGGCCAGTTTCTTCCGCCACCCTCTTCTTGTTCTCTACCTCTGCCAGTGCCTTCTCCAGCCTGAGGTTGATCTGCTCTTCAGAGCGGCGTCCCTGCGCCAGCAATTTCTTCATCAAATCGTCATATGCGACCTGGAGTGCCCCCAACTTCAAGCGGGCTTCTTCTACCCGCGCATCCAGCGATTCTTGAGACTCACCTTGATTGGAGAACACTTCATCGTTCATGACGATTGAACCTCCCTCGGATTTGAGCTATCTCCCTTACCCTCGATCAAGTCTGCGATCTTTTCGTCGTTGGAACGGATTTCATCGATGACGGACTTGTCGATCTCCACCTGTGTCGGAATCGCCCCGACAAATGTCGGAAATCCATTTCCCGCTTCAACCGCTGCAACGTCTGCCCTGAACAGATCCAGTGCAGCCAGTGCGTCTGCGATCGACTCCCTGTGAATCTCGGTTACCTGGCTGATCGCTGTGGAGAGAGCGGCGAGTTCCTCGGGGTTCAACTGATCGAATACTTCCGCTCGGCTTGGGCACTGTTCCAGCACCAGCAACATCAGAACGGAACTTCCCGGTAGATCCCTGGCCTCCATCGACAGGACAAATCGGATCACGGCGGCGGAATCCTCCACCTCGATTTCTCCGATGCGTGCCAGCGCCTTCTGAGTGATTGACGTCTCGCACTCGAAATTTATCGAGTTGACCGCTTCCCGCACCTTTTCCCGGGGGAAGGAGGTCGCTCCGAATCCCACCACCGGGGCTTCGTGGACCGAGTCGTATGGGCCGAACTTGAACATGTAGAAGCAGGCAAGCACTCCGGCAAGGAGGAAGAAGACGAAGAAGGATGAACCAGTGCCGGCTGCTGCAGATGCACCGACTATCGGCGCTGCTACGAAGGGGGGTGCCACCGCAACCGTTGACCCGAAGGAGACCGGCAAGATCCTCGCCTGGATGACGGAGTCTGTACCCATCTTGACCTTGAGATGAGTTTCGAGTCCGCTGACGATGACTGCGATGAAGTCCTTCAGGATCTTCGCCTGGCTCGGCACTTCTGCGCCACTCGCTCCTGCCACGCCATCTGCGATGGAGGTTCCTCGCTCGATCACCTCTGCCCGATCCAGCATGACGGTGACCGCAACTTCCTGGACGTCGGCAATCGCCGGATCGATCTGGGTGTTGTCAGGGATCTGCGGAGCCGTGGCTCGTGTCACCACGGAATCGACGAACTGAGCAGAGATCGGTGAGTAGCTCGACACTTGCTTCTGGAGATCGTAAATCCCGGGGACTATGGGGCCTTCCCCTCCGATGTATCCGGTCGACTCGGGATCCTTGCTGGCAAGACTGACATCGACCACCACGCGGAATTGATCTCTATCGAAGATCGCCGCCAGATATCTATCGACATGACCTTCGATGATGCGCTTCTTGTTCGCAATATCTCCACCGGTCAGGGCTGGATTCACGAGGTCGTAGTGGTGAGCAGTGGTATCGGTGAGGACGATCTTTTCGAACTCGATTCCGTACACGCCACAGACATGCATGCCGATGGTCCTGGCAAGTTCTTGATTGAGACCTACCGATCTGAGGTCTTCCTCGAGATCCACCTGGACGCTGATATTGTTGATTCGACGGTTTGATCCGAGTTGTGAGGTCGATCCGGAACGATTCGGGGTCACGCTGGCAGCACGAATTCCCTGGAAGTTGGCGATATCCTCTTCCAGCTTGTCGATCTGGGACCTCTCCAGTCGCTGTTCTCTCTGACGGGAATTCTCCAGGAATGATCCTGGCTGGCGCACCCAGGCGTAGGGATCTGCACCATCGTCAGCGACGTCCTGCTGCTCGAACATCGAGACCACTCGATCTTGCTGGGCTTCCTTCACCTGGATCCCATCACTGGAGTTGACCCTGTACTCGATCTGGTTTTCATCGAGAAGTTGAGTCAACTGAGTGCGCTGGGCGGGATCTTCCAGGTTGATATCAACCCAACTCCCGGGTGCGTTCTGATTGAAGTAAAAGGTGATCGCCAGGAAGATTCCGAATCCAAAGATGATTCGCCCCCCCGTGCCAAGATCTTCCCAGAAGCGTGCCAGATCCACAGGGGGGCCGCTTCGCCCCGCTCCCACATTGTCCTGGCTTGCATCTTGATTCGTCATCGACTCCCTCTTTCCGAAGCTGACCCTGTGGGCCGCAGAATTCCTCTTCGAAACAACCCGTTCACCGGCGAGAACACTTTCCCCCGGAAAATCACCCCACGAGACCGATCGAGTGCGTGCTGCAGCCGGTCGATCCAACTCTTGTAATTTCGTACTCTTCGATTGGTTCGCGATACACCCGTGGTGATCCTGTCTTCCGGCGCAACCACGCCTCGCCACCGGCAGGGCGACCACGGAAAGAACCGAACGCTGAACCAGTAGGGGAGATCCCACTTCATCGATGGAATCGGCGGGAAGATGGTATTCATATCCGTTGCAATCCCCTCTTTATCGCGAGGTCACCTCGCAGTGACCGGACCCGATTCGATCTCCCATGCAGAGTCCATGCCACAGCACCAATTACGCTGAATCGGCGCATCTGCGACATCGCCCTGCCCCTCGATGAGGCACTGCTGATCGGATGCGAACATCACCCGGCCAGACGCTGGGAAGGAGCCTGACACATGCTTTATAAAGTGTAAAGTGCAAAGTGTGCGCAGGTTCCGATAACCTCGACCTGGGCTTTTTTCGGTCCCTTTTGCCCCACCGCCGGAAACGGTTATGCTGACCGCTACAACGCCTTTCCTTGTGGACGGATGCCCGTGACCCTTCTTCTCACCGTAATTGCCATCACCCTCTTCATCTCCTTTCTCTGCTCCCTTCTCGAGGCAACCCTCCTGTCGGTGTCGATCCCCAGCCTCGAGGAACGTCGCGATCAGGGGGCGGGAATTCGCTGGTTGCTGGAGTTGAAGCGAGATCGGCTCGACGATGCCATCGGTGCCGTCCTGATCCTCAACACCATCTCCCACACGATGGGGGCCTCCTTTGCCGGGTACCTGGTGGCCCAGGAGTACCCCACCTGGGTGGCCTTCTTCTCGGCGGTCTTCACCTTCTTGATCCTCACCCTTTCCGAGATCATCCCGAAAACCCTGGGAGCCGTGCACGCCAGGAAGTTGTCGGGGTTCGTCGGCATCTGCCTGAAGATACTGACCCGGGTGTTGCAGCCGGCGGTGGCGGTGACGGGGACGTTGACCCGCCTGGTCGGTCGCTCCAGCGCAGAAAATGTCTCCAGGGGTGAAATCGATGCGATGATCCACATGGCAGGAAGTGATGGCGCACTCGAACATCATGAAGAAGCGCTATACCGCAACATCCTGCGACTCGATGAGATTCAAGTCGGCGATGTGATGACCCCCAGAACCGTGGTTCGGGATATCTGGCGAGAAGCCACGGTGGGAGATCTACTCGCCGAAAATGATCGAAGTCAGCTGCCCAGTCGGATTCCAATTCACGGCAAGACCCGTGACCAGGTGACCGGCTACATCCTGCTGCGGGAGGTGCTTTCGGCGAGCATCGGGGGAATCGCCAGTACCACCCCTCTCTCACACTTCCAGCGCGAGATTCGCTTCGTTCCCGAGGTTGCCACCCTTCGTCAGGCGCTCACTGACCTGACCAGCGGCCAGGATCCCATCGCCATGGTGGCTGACGAACATGGTGGAACCTGTGGATTACTCTCCACCGAGGACCTCTTCGAGACGATCCTGGGTATCGAGGTGGTCGATGAGCACGATCGCGTCGAGGATCTCCGTGATCTTGCCCAGGGCCTGAGGGAAAAGCGGCTGAAACGGCTGAAGGAAGCCCGATCATTTCACTCTTCCGCCGATGATGGTGGCAACGATGGCAAGTCGGAGTAACCTGAAGCGATCGCAGAGAAACTCGCAAGTCAGGGTGGGGTGGCAGAGTGGTCTATTGCACCGGTTTTGAAAACCGGCAGGGTGTCACAGCCCTCGTGGGTTCGAATCCCACCCCCACCGCCAAACTTCTCTTCTACAGCAGGAAGGGGATCCTCCGATGAAACTGCTAAATCTCCTGGCGATTTCGCTGGCAGCCATCGTCATCATCTTCCTGTGGGCGAGTTCATCGCAACAACGACAGATCGATGACCTGGAGAAACAGCAGGATGATCTCGTCGAGGAGGATGCTCGTCTGGCGAGAGAAGTGATACGAATTGACGGAGTCGTCGGCGGACTCGAGTCGGAGGTGGAGGGAGTCAAGGGAGAGATGACTGAACTCGGTGGCAAGGTTGAGTCCGCCGTCGAAGCGATCGACCAGACCGCAACAGATCTCTACAACGAACTCACTGAAAGCAAAGAAGCACTCGGCGAAGAACTGACCAGAATCAGTGAATCGCTCGGCGAGGAGCTGGAGAGCAACCGCTCAGCACTGGACCAGGAACTCGAATCGATCATCTCGCGGATCGCCACCGAGTTGGAGCAATTCGAGAAGGAACTGACCCTCTCCGCCTCTCAGCAGCAGGCACTCCTCGATCAGATCAAGCAACTGGAGTCTCAGTTACAGACCGCTCATGACAACCATGTACAGCTGGTTCAACGCCAGCAGCAAACCGATCGCGCCGTCGATCAGCTGGCCGCCCAGCAGCAGCAGATACTCGATGCCTTGATCCGTCTCGAACAGCGAGGAAGTGACACTCCCGACCCCAGAAGATGACCTGAACCGTACTCGTTCAGGTTTCCCACAGGCACCTGTGGACCTATACTTTCCAGATACGCATCGAAGATCACCCCGGAGGCTGGTGAATGTCCGACAATCCGCTGAAACTCGACAAGAAGCAGATCCGGGAGCGATTCCTCGCCCTGATGCAGAAGCGCATCCTGGTTCTGGATGGAGCGACCGGCACCGCCCTGCAGGATTGTGATCTGACCGCCGATGATTTCGGAGGAGAAGATCTCGCAGGGTGCAATGAGAATCTTGTACTCACCCGCCCCGATGTCATCCGGACCGTCCATCGTCAATACCTGGACGCTGGAGCCGATTGCATCGAGACCAATACCTTCGGTGCCACCCCGCTGGTTCTCGATGAATACGATCTGGGGGATCGCGCCGAAGAGATCAACATCGTTGCCAGCCAGCTCGCCAGGGAAGAAGCGGACCAACATTCCACCGCAGATCGTCCAAGGTGGGTACTGGGTTCGATGGGCCCCACCACCAAGACCCTTTCGGTGACTGGAGGGATCGACTTCGACGAGCTGAGAGAACACTTCAGGGTCCAGGCTCGGGGATTGATGCGGGGGGGCTGTGACATCCTGCTGCTGGAAACGGTGCAGGATACCCTCAACCTGAAGGCCGCTCAGTTCGGGATCGAAGCGGCCTCCGATGACCTCGGATACTCGAGACCGGTCGCCATCTCCTGCACCATCGAGCCGATGGGAACGATGCTCGCAGGACAGGCCATCGATGCCTTCTACACCTCCGTCGAACACTTCGAGCCGATCTTCATCGGAATGAACTGCGCCACTGGACCACGATTCATGACCGACCATCTCCGAACCCTTTCCGAGATGTCGGCATTTCCCGTGTCCGTCTACCCCAACGCAGGTCTTCCCAACTCGGAGGGTCAATACGAGGAAACCGCCGAGATTCTCGCCGACCACATCCAACCGTTCCTCGACAACAAGTGGATCAATGTCATCGGTGGCTGTTGCGGGACCACACCTGAGCACATTCGCACCCTGGTGGAGAGGGTCGAAGGGGTCGCCCCTCGGCAGTGGCAATCCACCGATCAGGCTCTCATCTCCGGGATCGAGCTGGTCCAGATCGATGAAGACACGAGACCTCTGGTGGTCGGGGAAAGAACCAACGTCATCGGGAGTCGACGCTTCAAGAAACTGATCGCTCGCGATGAGTTCGAGAAGGCAGCGGAGATCGGTCGCAAACAGGATCGTGGTGGAGCACACATCATCGATGTCTGCATGGCAGACCCCGATCGCGAGGAACAGGATGACATACTGCGATTCCTGCCGATGCTGAATCGAATGACCAAGGCTCCGCTGATGATCGACTCCACTGATTCACGAGTCATCGAGGAGGCCCTCAAACTGTGTCAGGGAAAGTCGATCATCAACTCCATCAACCTTGAAGATGGAGAAGAGCGATTCGAGTCGGTAGTCCCCCTCGCCCGCAGTTTCGGTACCTCTCTGGTGGTGGGCTGTATCGATGAAGATCCCGATGATGGCATGGCCGTCACGGTGGAGCGCAAACTGGAGGTGGCTGAACGCTCACACCAGTTACTGACGGAGAAGTACGGTGTTCCCGAGTGCGATATCATCTTCGATCCTCTCGTATTTCCCGTAGGAACGGGAGATGAGAAGTACAAGAGTTCCGCCGCAGCCACCATCGATGGCGTTCGTGCCATCGCTGAACGATTCCCCCACTGCCATACGATCCTTGGAATCAGCAATGTCTCCTTCGGACTGCCACCGGCGGGCAGGGAGGTATTGAACTCGGTATTCCTCTATCACTGCGTTCAGGCGGGTCTGACGATGGCCATCGTCAACTCGGAGAGAATGGATCGCTATGCGAGCATTCCCGAGGTGGAGAGGGAACTGTGTGAGGATCTGATCTGGCAACGTACGGATGATCCCGTGGCGCGGTTCACCGAGCATTTCCGCGGCAGGAAAGTAGCAGCGGAGGGTCAATCGCCACTGCTCGACCTTCCGATCCCCGAGCGACTCGCCCGCAACATCATCGAGGGAACCAAGGAAGGCATCGAGGAAGCACTCGAAATCGCCCTGACGATTTACGACGCGCCACTCGAGGTGATCAATGGACCACTGATGAATGGCATGGCGGAGGTAGGGCGACTCTTCAACAACAATGAACTGATCGTGGCAGAAGTCCTGCAGAGTGCAGAGGCGATGAAAGCAGCGGTCGCTTTCCTCGAGCCTCACATGGAGAAGAGTGACATCGCTTCGCGCGGCAAGATCCTGCTGGCGACCGTCAAGGGTGATGTCCACGACATCGGAAAGAATCTGGTTCAGATCATTCTTTCCAACAATGGATTCGAAGTGGTCGATCTGGGAATCAAGGTCGCGCCAGCTCAACTGATCGATGCGGTCAAGGAGCATCAGCCCGACGCCATCGGACTCTCGGGGCTACTGGTAAAATCTGCCCAGCAGATGGTGGTGACTGCCGAGGACTTGCAATCGGCAAGCATCGAACTTCCGATCCTGGTCGGAGGTGCTGCTCTCTCCGAGAAATTCACCGCTCTCAAGATCCAGAAGGCGATCAATTCCACGGTGATCTATGCTCGCGATGCCATGGATGGATTGAGGATCGTCAATGAGATCCTCGACGAGACCCGACGTGATGACTTCATGACCGAGGTGAGGCGCAGTCAGGAGCGGATCATCAGCGGGGGATCCACCGCAACGAGCAGTTCCGTTGCCCAGATCACACTTCCTGACCGGTCTCCTGCCATCACCATCATCGAGTCGGTGCCGACGCTGCCCGATACAGAACTGCACATCGCAACCCAGGTCGATCCGAGGGAGATTTTCCCTCTCATCAATCCTCAGATGTTGTACGGGAGACACATGGGTCTGCGCGGTAACTTCGAGAAGAAGCTCAAGGCTGGCGACAGCAAGGCTCTCGAATTGCAGACCCTGATCACTGAACTGCTCGAGGAAGTCATCCAGCGCGAGTTGCTGATGCCAAAGGCGATGTGGAGACACTACCCGGCCAGCTCCACCTCGAATGAGATCGTCATTCACGATCCAGTCTCGCTGGAACCGCTCGAGAGAATCTCCTTTCCCCGTCAGAGGAAATCGCCCCATCGTTCCATCTGTGACTACATCCTCCCTGCAGACGATGACGGTCGACCCCGTGATCACCTGGCGATGATGGTGACCACTGCGGGCTCGGGAGTCCGCAACCAATCTCGTGCATGGATGCACGCCGGGGAGTACCTCAAGTCACATTCGTTGCAGGCACTCGCAGTGGAGATGGCTGAAGGACTGGCAGAACGAACCCACCGACAGATTCGCGCCAGCTGGGGCCGCCCGGATCCCGAGACGATGACCCGCATGGAGATGTTCCAGGCCAAGTACCCCGGCAAGCGTTATTCCTTCGGGTATCCCGCCTGCCCCGATCTCTCCTCGCAGGAGGTGATCTGGAGACTGCTTCAGCCGCTGGAGCATCTTGGAGTGGAGTTGACCGAAGGATTCATGATGGATCCAGAGGCTAGCGTCTCCGCACTTGCTTTCCATCATCCGGATGCGAGTTACTTCGGAGTCGGTGGCCGGGAAGAAGTCTAGGTGCGACCACCTGGAATTGATCAACGCTCCCTCAGTGTGACCTGAATCTCCACTGTCGCCTCTTCTCGTTCGATCACCAGCACGACAGTGTCACCAGCTTCCAGTTCCTTCAGCAGGTTCGAGTATCCCCTCAGGTCCTCGACGACGGAGCCAGCGAGAGAAATCAGCCTGTCGCCAGCCATCAGTCCGGCCAGTTGTGCCGGAGAGTCGTCCACCACTCCCTCGATCCTGACTCCGGGACCCGTGTCTGCGAAATCAGGAATGGTTCCGAGGAACACCCTGCGCCCTGTAACGGGAGGGGTAGATCTGCCGCCGTTTCCATCTGCTGCGGTCAACGTCGAGGTCAGAGGATCGACTCGATCCGACAGGTACAGCAGAGCCTCTCGCAACCATGTTGCGACCTGCACCATCCCCTCTGCATCGACCTTGTCTGCCGTATCACCCGGACGGTGATAGTCATCGTGTGGACCCGTGGTCAGCTGGATTCCCGGTACCCCGAGCTCGTGAAAAGGAACCTGATCGGACCCACCTGGATCATCCTTGACCGCCGTCGATGCGACACCGGTGGTGAAACCGATCCCACGGGCGATGTGAATCCACTCGGTGGCGGTTCCGGTTCCCAGTGCCAGCAGCCTCCCCTGCGAGAGGCGCCCGACCGCATCGATACTGATCACCGAGATGGCATCCCTGGCAGGCCACTGTTTCATCGATTCGACGTAGCGGCGAGCCCCACGTAACCCCCACTCCTCGGCACTGGTGGCAACGAAGATGACGGTCCGTGCTGGACCATGGGTTGCCACCATCAGCCTGGCGGTCTCCAGCATCACTGCCACACCGGAGGCGTTGTCGTCTGCTCCCGGGTGAATCTTGCCTTCATTTCCCGCCCTGACATCGGGCCAACCGCGACCGAGGTGATCGACGTGAGCAAGGACCACGACAGATTGACCCGACAGAGCAGGATCGTTGCCAGGAATGACTCCGATGACATTTCGAAGCCCCACACCCTTCTTGGTCCGATCGTCGAGTTCATCCTCGCTCCAGGAATCGAAGAAACTTCCTTCCGGCGCACCCGGCTGCAGACCGATCTCGGAAAACCGATCCGCCACCCACCGGGTCGATTGATGGAGACCTTCTGAACCATTCCCCCGTCCCTCCCGTTGAGGATCGGCGAGCCAACGGACATCGGAAATCATCCGATTGGCATCGAGTACGGGACCCGGTCGCGCCAGAGGCTCTCGCGCATCTTCCGGCGCAGTAATCGTGATCCCCGCTGCCGTCCAGGAGAGGGGGGAGGTTTCAGTTCCCCATTCACCCTTGGCCACGTTGGTCGGTTCATCCCCTTCAAATAACAGATAGGAGTACTTTCCATAGTGCGGCAGTTTTCGCGCCAGACCGGGAATCGCTTCCTCCTTGTAACAACGGATCAAACCCACCGTGAGATCTTCGTCAGCGGGATGCCGTGCCACCTGGATCCCCGAATGATTCCACTGGCCAAGGCCCGGCTTTTCATGCGGCGGTTTCATCGTCGGAAGTATCCATCGGGAATCAGTCAGAGTGAATCTCCCCTGACTCCCCTTGTTGAGGACCGCCTTCCGCAACCTCTCACTCGCCACACCCATCGTCGTCTCGCCGAGGATCCACACCGCCCGATCGGGCGGGATCTGTTCCAGTTCGGTGTCGAGGACGATGCGAACATCTCCATCGGCGGCCCACGTTTCGGCCAGCGCTCGCCACGCCTCGAGCCTCGGACTCATCGAGGGCAGGATGATCAGCTGTGATGAAGCACCGAAGATGTCGCCAATCGTCGGCGGAGTCTCAGAACGATCGAGTCGTCGAAACACATCGAAGAAGGGGTCGACTCTCACCGCAGCCACGGAAGCGGGAACCTCGAGAGACCTGTGACGGGGAACCGTGTCCTCGGCGATCGCAAAGGTGAGTGTCTCTTGCTGCCACTTCGATTCACCAGCGATCTGGTAGTAAACCGGTAAGTGAATCGGGAATGGATCGTGCTCCTGCACCTGTGAAACCTGGATCGTCGACAGTTCATCCGAGGCTTCCACCTCGAGCAAGATCTCCGGAGCTCCAGTTCTGCCAACCCAGGCGTTCATCCACCCTCTCAGATCGGTCTTTGCACTCTTCCCCAGCGTCACCGCAAGATCATCGAAAGATGCGTTCCTGTACCGGAAGGACGAGTAGAACTCGCGGAGACCGTTCCGGAACACCTCGTCGCCAAATTGACGACGAATCATGTGCCAGATCATCAAGCACTTGCCATATCCCACCGCCTCGGTGGCTCCTGAATGACGGCTGCGAAACTCACTGAGTGGAAAGTCGAGGCCATCCTGTACATAGGAGCCAAACTTCTTCAGAACATCACGTCGATACTCCGCCCCCCGACCGTCTCCTTCTTTCATCAGATGATCGGCGAGATAAGCGGTCAATCCTTCGCACCAGTTGCCCGAAGCGTAATCGACGTACACCGAATTCCCCCACCAGTTATGCAGTACCTCGTGGGGATACGACGACCTGAGGATGAAAGGAAGACGGATCACCTGCGGTCCGAGCAGGGTGAAGGATGGCATCCCATAGCCGCTCTCCCAGAAGTTCTCCACCAGTGCAAACTTCTTGTAGGGATAGGGACCGATCAGCCGATCGTACATCTCCACGTACTGAATCGTCGCTTCCAGATACTTCTGGGCCAGGTTCGAATCAGGTTCTCGCAAGAAGACCTGAACCTCCACCAGCGGAGTACTGTTCTTGTACTCATGAAATCTCGCGGCGATCAGAAACACTTCCTCTTGTAGATGCTCGCCGACACACTCCCAGCGGACCCGGGATCGCTCGCTGTCGACATCGGTCTCGACCCGACTTCCCTGACTGACCGCAACCCAGCCCTCCGGAAGGTCGACTTCAAGGGTAAAGGTGAACTTCACACCATCGGGGATGGGGAGCCATGATGTCGCCCCCCCCAGGAACACTCCTGCCTCCTCGATGGTTCCCGGTGTCGATGAGAAGGAACGCCCAGCTCCGGAACCGACCTGCCCCAGTGCTTCCCGGATGATCCCCGTTGCCGAGATCACCACCCGTTGATTGACCGCCCCATCCTCGGGAAGGGTTACCCGCCAACGCCTCCTGTCGACGGGCCGCTGGGGGTCAAGGCTGGCGCCACTTCCCTGCTCCAGATCCTCGATGAGGGTGAGCGATCCCGGCGATTCCAGTTGCGGGGTGAGGGCAGAATGCAGCGGGAATTCGTACTGGCGACCGAACATCTCGCTTGAGACCTGCCAGTGGATCACCCCTGTCGAGGGCTGTAGAGACACCTGGGCGTCAACATGGGGGTTCCAGCCAGGCACCTCCGGGGAAGGAAGGCAGCACAGCAGGGTGTTCAGTAACAAGGACAAGTACATCCACAGCCTTTCCCGATTCCTGGCGTGGATCATACCTGCTGAACCACATCCGGTCCATGTTGACTCGGCCCTCAGAAAGCCTTCTCATCCTGTTCGTGGCAGCGGGGATACTCTGCCACAGACGGAGAGTTCCAGATGACCAAGATCGACCAGCTGTTTCTGACTACTGCACGCAAATTGGGCCTCATCGATGACGATGGCCTCAAGCAGATTGCCACCATCGTCGAAGATGGCACGGGAGATGCTGCAGATACCGCTGTTGAACTGGGTCTGATTTCAGCGGAGCAATCCAGCAAGTTGATCTACAACATCGAGACCAAGGTACCCCCGCAAAACATTCCTGGCTTCGAGGTGATTTCTCACATCGGTAGGGGTGCCACCAGCACCGTGTGGAAAGCGCGACAGGAATCCCTCGGGAAGACGGTCGCTCTGAAAGTGTTTTCCACCTCGGTCACCAAGAAAACAAAACCTGATCAGTTGATCTCCGAAGCACGAAACGCTGCTCGTCTCAATCATCCCCACATCGTGCATGCCATCGATGCGGGGATCTCTGACGGTTGCTGCTGGTTTGCGATGGAGCTGGTTGAAGGTGAAACACTCCATCAGAAACTGAAGCGCAGAGGAGTCCTATCGGAGAGAGAGCTGGGAGAATTCGCCCTGTGCGTCACCCAGGGATTGGCCCACGCTCACTCCGCAGGCCTTCTGCACCGGGATCTCAAACCTGGCAACATCCTCATCTCCGAAGATGGCGTTCCCAAGATCACCGATCTGGGCCTGGCTCTCGCTGAAGAAGAGGCGGGTGATCTCGATTCCGGAGAACGCCGCAAGGGAACTCCTCACTACATCTCGCCCGAGCAGATCCGTGGAGACAACATCGATGCGAGGAGTGATCTGTACTCCCTCGGCGCCACTCTTTATCACTGTGCGACCGGACGCCCACCCTTCCAGGGCAAGAGCACCAAGGAGATCCTGAAAAAACACCTCCATGAAGAACTGATTCCCGTCGATACCCTGGCCAACAGGTCGTCACCGATTCATGAGATCATCGAGAAGTTACTGTCAAAAACTCCTTCCGATCGATTCTCCAGTGCAGAAGAGGTCATCGAGGCACTCAACAACGCCAGTGTCGATAAAGCGCATGAATCCGTCAGTGCTCCCCGAAGCAAGAGACGGGTGTCTTCCACCGTTGCTGGCAAGACTCCCGTTCGAAGGGTTGTCTCCGGAGTTTCTCGTGGTTCGTTGCAGAGCAAGAACACCCTGATCTCGAAGATCGGAGTCGGTGTAGGGATTGCGATCTCGATGATGATGGTCGTCTCGGCCGCTTCCAAGGCGAATCAGGAAGCTCCCGGTTTCAGTGAACAGATCGCCAGTCACCGCGATGAGATCTATCAAAAGAAGATCAAGTTGCGTATGGACGCCACAGTCGTCGACCATGAGCGAGAAGAAGCCAATGCTGAGACAATGCTCAAATCGATCCTGTCACAGGATCAAGATATCCAGGTCAGAGCATTGCAGCAGGCACTGAAATCCCACTGTGCAACCAGGGCCTCCGCTGACATGAGCGATGCTCTGGACCGGATCCGGGGTGACATCGTTCGCTCCAGACAGGAGGACGGTCGTACGGTGCTGGCGGAGGCGACCGCTCTCGCCAACGAGGGGAAATTGTGGCCAGCGGTCAAACTTCTTGACGACAGACCCAGTTCTGCCCGCAAGGATCAAGATCTCAACAATGACATCGAAAAACTACTCGCCAACTGGGAAGCGGAAATCGACTCGAGATTTGCAGTGGATTTCCAGAAGATCGGTTTCCACCGCGACCGTCGGGAGTTTTCAGAGGCTCTCGCCTTGATCGATGAAATCGAAGGCTATGCCGACCCCGATAACGCAGAGGACGCCACCAAGATGCGGGACGTCATCATCCAGACCCGGGAAAGGTTGGCAATCGAGGAGTCGAAGCGTCGATTGACCGAAGAAAGCAGCAAGTATCGTGAGCTGTGGGCGAACTACCAGGAGAAAGCGCTCGCACGCGACATCAAGGGAATGATCAGTCTCGCTGTATCTCTCGATGCAGAACTGGTAGTGAAGGAAGTGAAGGACCGACTTGAATCGGACCTTCTCGCCTTCAGTCTCCTCGATGGCTTCATCAAGGAGGCAATTCAGGAGCTGGTCGAGAAGGGTGAGAGCGGCAAGGAGGTCGCACTCGAACGAATCCCGCTCGGCTCCAGCACCAAGAACAGGATCGATCGCGGCGTCGTCGATCGTGTCGATAGCCAGAATGTCTGGATCAAGCTTTCATCGGAAAACGCCATCCTGCCGATGAAAATCATTGATATCACCGACGCTTTCCTCTTTCAGCAGGTTGCAGATCGACATGGCAAGAGCAGTGTCGAGTACCGGATCCCACTCGGACTCCTGAGCATGTACCGGGGGCTTTTCGATGTTGCAGCGGAGAACTACCGGATCGCCGAGGAGAAAGGGCCCCGTCCCGACACCTGGATCGAGAAGCTCGAGTGGGTCAAGAAGAACGCCCGGATGCGCTGATCTTCAACGCCTCATCGCTCCATTGCTGCTGATATTCTTTTCCAGTCATGCGGATCATCGACATCCTCCAGAACCAGCGGATTCTCCGTCACGATGTACTCGACCTTGATCTCGGGTGCGGTCAGCAGCGCTCTCAGATGTGGCGGCCCCTCCGCTTCTTTCAGACGGACGATGCTCTGCCGCCGCACCACAACAGGATGCCCTCTCCGTTGACCATGGGAAATGATCCACGCATCCACCCGGCTATCCGCATCACTGCTGGCTGCATCGATGATGGAAGTCACATCTTTCACACCGATGCCAACGACATCGACTGGATGAATCAACACCGCATCCCAGTCGCCAGGTTCACTGATTCCCGTTCGAATGCTGGTCACTGGACCTTCAAGAGGGTTTTCATTGATGACGACGTTGGCACCGGACTTCTTCGCCTCATCGTTCACCACCTCCCGGTGCGACCCTCCACAAACGACGAGTACTTCCTCGCAACCGCCTTCTCGAAGGCAATCGACCAGTCTCTGTAATATTGATTTTCCGTGCAACTGGAGAAGAGCCTTCGGAGAACCGAAGCGACTCGATTCACCCGCAGCGATGATGATTCCGCGAATCTTCATCGGATCTTTTCATCGAGCTGAGAGGCGACGAAAAACGCATCCATGGCGGTTCTGATTTCTTCCCAGGACCCCTGCACTCGACGGCAGTCTGGCAAGCTGCTGAGGAATCTTTTGCCATACGGTTTGTTGACGATCCGAGCATCACCGATCACGACGACACCCCGGTCTTCGAGGGTCCTGATCAATCGACCGAAGCCTTGACGCAAACCCAGTATCGCTCTCGGTAGTGCCAGGTGTGCAAAAGGGCTCTTGCCCCTCGCTTCCAGATCCTCCGCCCTCCCCTGCTCGAGGGGATGGTGTGGAATCCTGAATGGCAGCCTGGCGATGACCACGCAGGAGAGAGCCGCCCCAGGAACATCGATGCCCTCCCAGTACGATTGATTGCCAAAGAGCACTGCTCGACCTGAATCGACAAATCTTCTCAGCAATTCAGTTCTGGGAAGGTCGCCCTGAGCCAGCAGCGGCATCCCCATCGCCTGCAGCGCTGGTCTCACCTTTTCTGCTGTACGCTTCAGTGCTTGATGTGAGGTGAAGAGGACGAAAGTTCTCCCGCTGGCAGATCTCGCAGCATCTTGAATCACCTCGGCGATTCGCTGGTCGTAGCCAGAACGACCCGGCTCCGGGATATCTTCCGGTAGCCCCAGCAGCACCTGTTTCTGCCAGTCGAAGGGTGAACTGAAGTCCTCCCTTCGCAACCGCTCTCTTTCGACATGGTCCCAACCAAGACGATCGCTGAGGAAATTCCAGGACTCCCCCACCCGCAGCGTTGCACTGGTCTGGATCACCGTGCCCACAGGACCGTACAGATGTTCAGAAAGAAGTTCATCGACTCGTAGTGGAGCTGCACGGACAAGCACCTGTTTCTGCGGTTTCGAGGCCATCTCGATCCACGGCTGAATACCTCCGCCAGCACCGAGCACGAAATCGATGGCCGAAATCTGCTCTGAAACTGATCGAAGTGCAGATCGAAGTTCGACAGCTGCAACCTGGTATTCCATCTCCGGCTCGAACGGATCATCCTCGAGTGCTTCCATGCATCTCTTCAGAACTCCCAGCAAATCATCGAGCCCCTCCCTGGCATCGGAGAGGGGCGGGGCCACCACCGTCAACGGCAACATCCCCTCGCGATCGCCAATTCTCGCCATGAATGATCCTTCTTGACCATTCGATTCACCGACCAGGTGAGCAGAATCGAGAACCCGCACCTCCAGTCGCTGGAGAGCAGCCTCGACCACCTTCCTGACCGTCACGACACGCCCCAGGACATCCATCGAGAGAAGTTCGTGGGCGCGGCCCTGGTGATGCCTGGACAGATGCTGACGTAGCCACGGAAGTCGGCCACTCTCTCTCGATCCCCGCTTCCCCTTCGGCGATACCAGTCGGCCAAGGACCTGGAGCAAACCGCGGCGAGATACCTCTGACCCGAGATGGTGGCAGGCGACCTCTTCCAGATGATGCCCTTCATCGAAGATGACCTTCTGGTAGCCGGGAATCACCAGATCGCTATCGAAGTCTCCTGTCGACCTCCTCAATTTCAGATCAGCGAAGAGAAGATGATGATTGACCACCACGATATGTGCGCCGAAGGATCGTCGCCTCGCTTCGTAGTAGTAGCACTCCCGGTAATGGGGACATCGAGCCTTCAGTGACTGATCGGAGGTGGATTGAAAGTCAGACCAGATTTCGTCGGGAACTTCTCCGGGCATCTCCTGACGGGTTCCATGTTTCGCCTCTCCCAGTCGATCGATGACATCTGCGTACCAGCTCGCCTTTTCATCATCCTCGGAGAAGATCTCTGGCTCCATCGACACCTGCTTCAGCTTTCTTCGACAGGCGTAATTTCCCCGCCCTTGAATCAAGGCGAAGCGGAAGTCGACCCCCAGAACTCTTTGCAGTGCCGGAAGATCGCGGTGAACCAGTTGCTCCCCCAGTGGAATCGTGGCAGTGGAGATCACCACTCGCCCTCGATTCCTCACCGCCCACAAGATCGAAGGAACCAGATAGGCGTATGACTTACCGACTCCGGTACCCGCTTCCAGCGCGGCGATGTCTCCCTGGTTCAGTGCTGCTGCCACTGATCGCGCCATCGCCATCTGCCCGGGCCGTTCCTGGTAGTCTGGAAATGCACCGGAAAACACTCCCCCATCGCGGAAGATCTCGTCGATCTCCTGGGGATCGACGGCAACCTCCTGGCGCTCGGGAAACGGCTCGACAACCCTGTTTATCCGGGTCGCATCGTTATTGATGATGAAGAATCCGAGGCGACGGGCTCCCGCTTCCGAGGCGATGGACATGTCCGCCGGACTGGGCGTCAGATCTCCTCCAGGATGATTGTGGATGAGAACTTCGTAGTTTTCATCGACGGCACGGGAGAGAAAAACAGGGACCTCGGAGGAGCGCCCCCGAGCAATCGCCTCGACCTCGTGGAGCTGTGACTCCCGGTCAAGGCGGCCCAGAAAGAAGACCTCGTTGCTTCCTGCTTCAGCGATGGTACTGGCCAGGAAATCCTGAACTCCTGGGGCCAGTAACTGATCGCTTTCAATTCCCTCGGTACGACCCAATATCTCGATCCTCTCCGGAACAGATACCGATCATCGCCGACAGCGGTGGCCGAGCAAGCGAGCACTCGTTTCTCCCCAAGAAAAAACTCCCTGCCAGGAACCGATGTTCCTGGCAGGGAGTTGCACAGTCCAGTCCGGTGTCACCGGTGCTGGATCAGCAGCCCGAGGTCGGGCTCAAGCAGTCGAGTGGATCGGTATCGGTCGGATCAAGTCCACAAGCATCACCTGGTGCTGGAGGTGCCGCTCCGCCGGAGAAGAGGAAACCAAGCAGGTAAACCGCATCTCCGATGTTCATCGATCCATCGTCATTGGTGTCCGCAGAGTCATCACAAGAAGGTGCCACTCCTCCGGAGAAGAGGAAACCGAGCAGACTCACGGCGTCACCGATATTGATGGATCCGTCAGAGTTGACGTCACCACGACGGAACTGGATTCCACCGACATTGCAGGAAGGATCCGCGAAGCAATCGGGATCATCGCAATCTGCCAGGGAATCTCCATCGTCGTCGATTCCGTTGGTGCAGTCCTCAACAGGTCCAGTGGTCGGTGGCATTCCGCTGTGGTAGAGCCTGCAGCTGATTCCCCCGAACTCGAACTGAGCACTGTAACTCTCGTTGATTCCATCGTTGTCAGCATCGACGTCCGGATTGATTCCGAAGGTGCCGAGCAGATCGACGAGATTCCCTGCGAAGGGTGGTGGTGCCGGCTGAGTGAGCAAGAACGCCTGGGTCAGGAATGCATCTGTCGGTGTACTCTGGAACTCGTACACACCGGACAAGGTTCCCGGATAAAAATCGGCTTCCACGGTCAGATTGTTGAGTGGGATACCCGAAACGTAAATCGTTCCCGGACCCGCAATCAGGTGTCCCGCCTCGAGGGTTCCACCCGGGAAGCTTGAAATCGGATCTCCCGTGACCTGGTCGTAGTCGAGAGAATCGATGACGAACTCGTTAAAGCCATCCCCGTTGTTGGTCGTATCTCCATCCAGATCGAAACCACCGAATGCGTTCAGGGTGATGTTGTCATCATCCGAGTAGGTGGGATCATCCAGATCTGCAACTTCGAGCAGGAACGGGAAGTTCTCGAGATTACTGGCGAGCAATGCATTGAGTCCATCGGTGATCGTCGGATTGGATCCCAGAATTCCACCGGTCACCACCTGCGAGGTCGCAACAAATCCATCGACATCAGGATGGTACGAGTAGAACAGGTCGCAGGAAATTCCACCGAACTCGAATACTGCCGTGTAGCTTTCGTTCACTCCATCCCCATCCGCATCGTGATCGGGAAAGATGCCGAAAGAATCGAGGGTATCGACCAGGGTGCCGGCAAAGGGCGGAGGCGCTGGCTGTGTGGCCAGGAATGCCTGGGTCAGGAATGCGTCGGTCGGCGTGCTCTGGAACTCGTAGACTCCAGTCAAGGTACCCGGGGTGAAGTCCGCCTCCACGGTCAGGCCGTTGAGGGGAATCCCCCCGACGATGATCGTTCCTGGCCCTGCGGTCAGGTGACCGTCGACGATATCCCCGTCAGGAAAGCTGGAGATCGGCTCCCCGGTGGTGGAATCGAGGCTGTAGGGGTCGATGACGAACTGGTTGGCTCCCGAGCCATTATTGGTCGGATCGCCGTCGATATCGTATCCCCCGAAGGTGTTCAGGGTGATGTTGTCGTCGTTGGTGTAGGTCGGGTCGTCGAGACCTTCTACTTCCAGCAGAAATGGAGAAGTCAGAAGGCGCTCGGCAAGCAGTGCATTCAGTCCCTCTGTGATCGTTGGATTTGATCCAAGGATGCCACCTACCACTACCTCTGAGGTGGCCACGAATCCTTGCTTGGAAAACTGGGCATTGGCGTCACTGCTCGGAAGGAGCAGCAGAAAAAGAAACACAGGTGTAAAAGTGCGAACAAAAAGGCGATTCATCCATCCTCCTCAGGTGATCCTGATAACTAAAAATAGCAATTCCTCATGATCTTCAATCTTCCCGCATAGAGGGGGTCTTCGATACCGACAATCCTGTCGGGACCGCCATTTCTTTTCACAAAAATGGCGGTCTCCGATCGACCGGAAACCGCCATAAACTCTTATATATTCATGACTTGACTAACTGTCTTGGCGCAATCCCTCCGCCAGGACGGACACGTGATTCTCGAGCACCTCGAGGAAGCCTCCGGAAACCGTCCAGTTTTCCTCGGTTCCGCCAGCGGTGCGGATCCTGAGAGGACCCTCCCCCAGTGCGGTGATGAGAGGTGCATGGCCCGGAAGGATGCCCAGTCGCCCGTCGAGGGCATGGGCCTCCACGAAGGAAGCTTCACCATCGAAGATCGATCCATCTGGAGAGAGGACGCAGCAGTGCAAGGTGCCGGCCATGTGCCTAGCCCTCCGCCTTCATCTTGTCCGCCTTTTCGACAGCTTCCTCGATGGTTCCGACATACATGAAGGCCTGCTCAGGAAGGTGATCCCACTTTCCTTCAACCAGTTCCTTGCTCGAGCGGACCGTCTCCGCCACCTCGACGTACTTACCGGGGAATCCGGTGAATACCTCGGCGACGCTGAAGGGCTGCGAGAAGAATCTCTCGATCCTGCGGGCACGTCCCACCAGGATCTTGTCACTCTCCGAAAGTTCATCCATTCCCAGGATCGCGATGATGTCCTGAAGGTCGCGGTAACGCTGGAGGATTCTCTGTACCTCACGCGCAACCGAGTAATGCTCTTCTCCGATGATCTGCGGATCCAGAATTCTGGAGGTCGAGGCGAGCGGATCGATTGCGGGGTAAATTCCTTTTCCAGAAATTCCCCGGTCGAGCACCGTGGTCGCATCGAGGTGCGCAAACGCCGTCGCAGGAGCCGGGTCAGTCAGGTCGTCTGCGGGCACGTAAATCGCCTGCACCGAGGTGATCGATCCCGTCTTGGTGGAGGTGATTCTCTCCTGAAGCTGTCCCATCTCGGTGGCCAGCGTCGGCTGGTATCCCACCGCACTGGGCATCCGTCCCAGCAGCGCCGACACTTCCGATCCCGCCTGCGAGAAGCGGAAGATGTTATCGACGAAGACCAGAACGTCAGACCCTGACGAATCGCGGAAGTGTTCCGCCATCGTCAGTGCCGACAGCGCAACGCGCAGTCGCGCTCCCGGTGGCTCGTTCATCTGACCAAAGACCAGGACGGTACGGTCCAGCACGCTGAACTCCTTGCCATCCTCTCCCTTGATCACCGCTTCCTTCATCTCGTTCCACAGGTCGTTGCCCTCACGGGTTCTCTCTCCGACACCGGCGAAACAGGAGTATCCACCGTGCTTGGTCGCCACGTTGTTGATCAACTCCTGGATCAGCACCGTCTTGCCCAGTCCGGCACCTCCGAAGAGACCCGTCTTTCCACCCTTGGAATACGGCGTGAGAAGGTCGATCACCTTGATTCCGGTCTCGAACACCTGAGTCGATGCTTCGAGATCCTCGAACGCCACTGCGTCGGCATGGATCGGTCGGTACTCCTTCACATCGGCTGGAGGAAGCTTGTCGACCGGTTCGCCGAGTAGATTGAACACTCGACCCAGGACCTCTTCTCCTACCGGAACCTTGATCGGTGCACCGGAATCGATGATTTCCATGTTTCGAACGACACCATCGGTCGACGCCATTGCGATGGCGCGAACCCTGTTGCCTCCAAGGTGCTGTTGCACCTCGAGAGTCAACTTGATGTCGCCCTGATCGATCTTGAGGGCATTGTAAATCGGAGGAAGGTGTCCCTCCGGGAACTCGGCGTCGATGGTTGCACCGATCACCTGCACTACCTTGCCGTTGACTGCGGTATCGCTCACGGGTTTGGCTCCAGTCTCTTATCCGACGGCATCTGCTCGCCGGAATATCCAGTTTGAATCAGTTCAAGACCTCGGCGCCACCGATCACTTCCAGGATCTCCTGGGTGATCGCTCCCTGACGCGTACGGTTGTAGAGCTGAGTGTATTTCGTCGCCATCTCCTCGGCATTGTCGGTCGCATTCTTCATCGCAATCCGGCGAGCAATCTGCTCGCTGGCTGCGGCTTCCACCAATGCCTGGAAAAATTGCATTTTCAATGAGAGCGGCAAGAGCCGCCCAAGAATCAGTTCGGGGCTCGGCTCGAGGATGAACTCGCCACCGCCACTCTTCGTGTCGCTATCAGCGGTTTCGTCGACGGAGATGGGTAACAATTTGCGCAATACAGGCTCCTGACGAGCTGCATTGATGTAGTGCGTGAACACCACCGATACCCCATCGATCTCGCCCTGTTCAAAACTCGCCATCACCGGCTCGATAACCGCTTCCGCCTCCTCGAAGGTGGGACGGTCCTCGAATTGAGTCATCGTCTCGGCGGTCTCCCGTCCAAGGTAATTGAAACGGGTGATCCCCTTCTTGCCGAGCATGTAGACATCGACGGCAGTTCCATTTTTCGCCTGCTCGTCTATGTACACCTCAGCCATCTTCAGGGCATTGGTGTTGTAACCACCGCAAAGACCGCGATTGGCCGTGACGATGAACAACGCAACCTTGGCCGGTTTCTCGACCTCCCTGAGAAGGGGAAAACTACCGGAAAGCCCATCCCCACAACCACCGAGATCGCGCAGGATTTCTGCGAGCTTGTCCCCGTATGGTTGCGTAGCTTCGATCCTCTTCTGACAGACCACGGCCTTGGCGGTGGAGATCATCTCCATCGTCCGCGTGATCTTCTTGGTGTTATTCACCGATCGGATCTTATTTTTTAGCTCTCTCGAGGTAGCCACTGTATCTCCTCGCCTCGCTAGCCTTGCGGCAGTTTGGCACTGAAGTCCTTGTTGAAGTCAGAAACGACCCTGGTGAGATTCGCCTCTTCCTCTTCGTTCATCTCTCCAGACTTGGTGATTCCATCGATAATCTCGGGGAACTCGGTCCGGAGGTGATTGAGCAACTTCTCTTCAAAATCAGCCAGGGAATTGACCGGAAGGTTGTCGAGATGTCCGTTGGCACCACACCAGATCACCACCACCTGTTCGGCGATGGGCATCGGCTTGTACTGCGGCTGCTTGAGGATCTCTACCATGCGGAATCCACGGTCAAGCTGGGCCTGCGTCGCCTTGTCGAGATCGGTTCCCAACTGTGCGAAGGCTTCCAGTTCCCTGAATGCGGAGAGGTCGAGACGCAGCGATCCTGCGATCTTCTTCATCGCCTTGATCTGTGCGTTTCCTCCCACCCTCGAGACTGAAATTCCGACGTTCACCGCAGGTCTCTGACCGGCGAAGAAGAGGTTGGGTTCGAGGTAGATCTGACCATCGGTGATCGAGATCACGTTGGTCGGGATGTACGCCGACACCTCACCCTCCTGCGTCTCGATCACTGGCAGGGCGGTCATCGAACCTCCTCCGAGATCATCGGAGAGCTTCGCTGAACGTTCCAGCAGGCGAGAGTGCAGGTAGAAGACGTCTCCCGGGTATGCCTCACGCCCTGGAGGACGGCGCAGCAGCAGCGACAGCTGCCGGTATGCGGCGGCCTGCTTCGACAGGTCATCGTAAACACACAGCGTATGCCCGCCGTTGTACATGAAGTACTCGGCCATGGCAGCACCGGTGTAAGGGGCGATGTACTGCAACGGAGCAGGACTGGAAGCGGGAGCACTGACCACGATGGTGTAATCCATCGCACCCTCGCGCTCGAGCCGGTCCACCACTCCTGCGATCGTCGACCCCTTCTGCCCCACCGCCACGTAGACGCAGATCACGCCACTGTCACGCTGGTTGATGATGGTGTCGATGGCGATTGCAGTCTTTCCGATTCCCCGGTCGCCGATGATCAGCTCTCGCTGACCTCGACCGATGGGAATCGTCGAGTCGATCGCCTTGATCCCGGTCTGGAGTGGCTCGTGAACCGATTTACGATCCGCGATTCCAGGTGCCGGAGATTCCATCGCACGGTAGTGCTCCGTCTTGATGGGGCCCTTGCCGTCGAGGGGATTGCCAAGCGGGTCGACGACCCGTCCGAGCAGCGCCTCACCGCAGGGAACCTGCATGACGGTTCCGGTTCTCTTGACTTCATCACCCTCCTTGAGGGTGGCAAACTCACCGAGAATTACGGCTCCGATGGAGTTCTCTTCGAGGTTGAACGCGAGACCGTTTGCGCCATTCGAGAACTCCAACATCTCCCCTGCCATGCAGTTAGAGATGCCATAGATCCTGGCGATTCCGTCTCCCACCTCGAGAATGGTACCGACCTCATCTACTGCGAGGTCTGACTGGTAATTTTCGATCTCCTTCTTGAGGACAGAGGAGATCTCATCTGCATTAATTTTCATCGATCAGGTCTTTCCCGAATCGAGTAAGTGACACTTCTTGACGGACCTTCCGCAATTGGGTGCGAAGGCTACCGTCGACAACCAAATCACCGATCTGGATCGTGATTCCAGACAGGAGGCCTTCGTCGACCAGTTCGGTCGAGACCACCTCCTTGTTCAACTTCTTCGTTATCGCTGCAGTCAGAGCATCGCGCACGTCTTTCGGCAATTGTGCCGCAGACGTGATTGTTGCGTTGATCCGACCAGCAGCCTCATCGCTCTGATCCCGATACGCATTCGTGATGTCATCGATCAGGTCCTGGCGACTGCGATCGATGAGGATGCGAACCAGGTTGAGGACCGGCTCTGCGACCTTGCCCTCCAGTGCCTTTTCAAGCACTGCCTTCTTGTCTTCGCGACGAATCTTGGGACTCTCGAGGAACACCTTGAAGTCAGCATCTGCCTCGACGGCGTTCAGGAGCGCTGTCAGCTGCTCGCCGTAAAGGTCCACCGAATCGTTGGCGGTACCAACCTCCATCAGGGCACGGGCGTAAGCCTGGGCCACCGGATGTCGTTGTTTGATGCCTGCTGCCATGCCTGACTCCTAGCTGATCTTCTCGTACTCGGAGATTGTCTCCCGGGCGATTCGATCGTGATCCTCACTGGTTACCGAATGGCCGATCAACTTCTCGGAGATGGACAGGGAGAGATCGATTGCACGGGTATGGATCTCGTCGACTGCTTTCTCCTTGGCCTGATCGATGTCGGAAAGGGCTCTCGCCTTGATCTCCTCCGCCTGCGTTCGAGCTTCGGAAACGACCTGGTCGCGAACGACCTCGGCATCCCTCTTGCCCTCGGCGACGATGGAACTGGCTTCCTTGCGCGCATTTGCGAGCACCTTTTCCTGTTCCGCCTGAAAAGCCTGCTGCTCTGCTCTCATTCGATCCGCAGCCTCAAGAGACTCACGGATCTTGTCATCACGCTCGTCGAGAGCAGTGGAGATCGGTCCCCACGCCTTCTTCTTCAGGACCAGGAACGCCAACACGAACACCGTCACCGTGTAGATGAAGGTCTCCGTATCCGGATCGAGCAGCCCCTTCTTTGCACCACCTGCAGCATCCTCAGCGAGCAGCTGCGTGGTCGTGACGAAGAAGAAACCAACCAGAACCGAAAGGAACCGGATCAGTCTCGAGATGCCTCTTCGGTTACCCACCTGCAGCCATCCCGATGATGTCGTTGTAGATCATGAAGCAGATCACCACGGCGAAGAGAGCAACTCCCTCGACCAGTGCTGCTGTCAGGAGCATCGCACCACGGACGTCACCGGATGCTTCTGGCTGACGAGCGATGGCCTCACAGGCACTACCTGCAAGTCTTCCGATTCCCAGTCCAGCACCCACGGCTGCAAGACCAGCGCCGATTCCAGCACCCAGAATACCGTTGGCAAGCATGCTGCCGTCCGCTGCCGCAAGGCTCAGGATTCCCATGAGCATTTCCATTATTTTCCCTTTCTCATGCTCGCCCTGACTCGGGCAAGCCCTCCAATGTGACCCCAAGGGCCCAGTGTCAGAATTCTAATGTTCAGGATGAATTGCCAACGACAGAAACACCGTCGTCAGGAATGCAAAAATATACGCCTGGATGAACGCCACCAGGAGTTCCAAAAATGTCAGAGCTACGCAACTGACAACAGAAATCAAAGTAATCGTAGTACCCATCAGGAGACTCTCTGCCGAGATGATGCCGGCAAATCCGAGGATCACCGCAAGCATGATGTGTCCACCGACCATGTTGGCGAATAGACGGATGGCAAGAGCAGATGGCTTGATGATGTGTCCCAGCAGTTCGATGGGAATCATCAGCGGCCACAGATAAGCAGGACCTACCAGCAGGTTTGCTTTCATGTACTTGATGAAACCGTTTCTCTGGATGCCCACTGCGTGATAGACGCAGAATGAAATCAGCGCCAGGCCCGCCGTGACATTGATGTTTCCGGTCGCCGTGGCGGATCCGGGAATCAACCCGAGCACGTTGCAGAAGAGAACCAGGAAGAAGAAGGTCCAGATGAGTGGTAAGAACTTGCGAGTGTCTTCTCCGAGGAAGGGCTTGGCCATCTCGTCGCGGATGTAGATCAAGATCACCTCGAACAGGCCGATGAATCGACTTCCGGAGGCGGCTCCACCGGTGATCTTGCCGGCGACCATCGGGAAGATGAGCATGCAGAGTACAGCGGACAGCATCAGGAACAGCACATGCTTGGTGATCTGCATGTTGCTGGTGAGCCACATCAGGTCGTGATCGAGCACGTGCCCCAGGGGATCACTACTGGCCAGGGTCAGAATCAACCCGTTCATCTACCTGCCTCTTCCGCTTTCAAAAGCTCCGGATCTCCCGGAGGGACTCACCTGTCCTGGGGATCGGCATCGTCATGTGCCAATCCCGCGGACATCTCCAACTCTCCCCGATTCAACGCCTTGGCCAGGGTCACGATCTCGATCCCCAGCACCAGCAGATACAGCAATGTTGTCGCCAGTAGGCTTCTCGAACTCCAAAGATTCCCCGACATGTCGAGGGACTGTGCAATCAGATACGCAAGACCCATGCTCGCGAACAGCACCGCCACCCTCTGTGCAACACCCATCAACATCTCGCCCGCCATCTTTTGCGGCGAACACGTCAATGTGATTCGAAGACTTCGGAATCCAAGAACTCCCAGTCCAATCGCCCAGATTGCGCTCCAGGACAAACAGACCAGCGATCCAGCACCCCATGCATCTTGAACAAACTTGGCTGCGATCCCGCTGGCGATCAGCACGACCCCGGCACTCCTGGCGAGAAAAACCTGGAAAAGGCTCAATCGTTCGCCTCTCCGGACTTCTCTCCCCCGTCAACGTCATGCGAACTCTTCGAGCCCGGCACCCGTTGACCTTCATGTAGCAAGATCTTCACCATCGCTACGAGTCCAAGACCGATTCCACCGAGCGTTCCCCACGGTGAAACATCGAACTGGTCATCGATCCAGATTCCAGCAAGAGCCAGAACCACGAATGTGATGACCACCTGAAAACCTAGCGTCGAAAGACGGATGTATGCCGCCGCCTTTGCCGGATCATTGTCAGGCTCGGAACTCGAGGTACTGGTCATCGCCACACTCCCGATCGATTCCCTGAAGAAGATCTGGATTCCAGCGAAACGACCTCTACATCGACTGGGAAGGTAGCAACGGCCCAGAATGAGGTCAAGGAAATCGGAGTGGAGAAATCGGCTCTATTGAGCCTCTTACCGCCGGTAAAAGACAAATTCTCCAGGTCGCTTCATTACTCCTCCCCGAGCGCATCCAGGACCTGCCTTGGGCGCACTGCAGAGGGTACGAGGCGCAGCGCTCGACGGGCGACCTTGATCGCTTCCTGCTCCTCTCCCAGTTTCCACAGAACCCAGGATAGATCCGGGTAGATCTCGTCGAGAGGTGGCTTTTCCGCCGCCAGTCTCGCCTCGAATTCACGCTTCGCCTTGCTCCACGCCTGGATATTGAAGTAGGCAGTGGCGAGGATCGCGTGACTCTCATCTCCATAGGGTGAGATGAAGGGAAGGTCCCAGGCAGCGTCGACCACCCCCTCCCAGTCCTCGAGCTTGGCGAGTCGCTGGGCCAGCGCCAATCTCGACGGAGCATCATCTCTATCGTTTCTCACCTGGGCACGCATCGATTCGATGGCTGCCTCTGAATCGCCGAGATCCTCCTGGATCGTTGCCAGCTCCAGCCATGGCGATCGTCCACCCACGGGAGATTTCGCCGATCGCGGAGCTCTGCTTGTCGCCGCCTCGTAGAATTTTCTCGCCTCTTCGCTATCTCCACGCTGGCGAAGTTGCTGAGCCAGCAGGATTTGACATCGATAGGTCCAGGTCGAGTTCCCATCGATCGCCTTTCGCATCGATGCGATTCCGCTGTCCACCTTGCCATCCCGAAAGTGCAACCAACCCTCTACTGCGGCGAGATCTGCATCCGATTCATCGATCTTCTTCGCCTTTCCGATGGCCAGCTCGGCATCGGCTTTCCGCGAAGCTCCCAGGTACGCCGCGGCAACCCACGCCCACGCTCTCGCATCCCCGGAAGAATCCTCTGCCTTTCGGCGCAACGGATCGATATGACGTTCCTGAAAGGTCGGCCCGACGCCGCTGGTCTCGACCCATTCGGAGATCCATTCCCACATCCAGCGGTTGAACTGCTCGATGGAAAGATCCAGCACCTGAGCGATCACCTGCTCGGTATCGGCACCGTTGGAGTAGGCCTCGAGCATCTTGCGGATCGACCCGAGACCGTGCTTCTCCGCGATCATCTGGCAGATCAATCCTCCTTGCACGTAGCCGACGAGGATCTCGTTGCGCCATCGAGGGCTCATGAACGCCCCCTGCAGGTCTTCGATGCCTCTCATCGTCTTGCCATGAAACTCGGAGGCGATCAGCAGCGGCTCATATCGCCTCCACCGCGGTCGAGTACGTCCCTCCTCGTAGACGGAGAGTCCTTCACCGAACCAGCGTGGAATCCGATGCTGCGCCTTGATCAACGTCGCGACATGGGCGAACTCGTGAACCGCCACTGCACCCCAGTTCCCTGGAATTGCATTGGGTGTGGTCAGCGTCACGAGGTGTCCGAAACACACGCCACTGGCGGCAAGACCCGGCAATCCGATGGAGCGCGCAGAGAAGTAGGCATGCTCGGAGAAATCCTCGACCATCAGTGGACGATGAATTTTGGTCTCGTAATCTCTGTCGAGCTCGGTTCTCGACTCGAGCAGCAGAGGAAGAAGATACGGCATCAGCCACGGCTCCTCGTCTCTGCGCATGCGGATCACCAGCCCATCCTTTTCCTCGGATGTGAAGTTCTCATCGATGTGCGACATCAGGGTCCTGGTGTTCTTGACCCACACGTTGTAGCGATCCTTCTGCCACGCTTCTTCCAGAGCAGACCGACCCTCTTTCTCCAGTCCGCTTCGAAGAGCATTGATGGAGAAGACGGCATGAGAGGCAGGGATTCCGGGATCGAGTTCCATCGCTTTGCGGGCATGCTCGGCAGATTCCCTGTAGAAGAAGCGGTCGACCAGCCGCTCTGCCAGCGTCACATGAAAGAGCGCAGGAGCGGGGTGAGAAGCGGACACCTCTTCCTGAAACTTCTCGAATTCCTCGATCCGTGCTGTCGACCACAGTACCGCCGCAAGCAACCCCTGCGCCCGGGGATGGCCGCCATCGATCTCCAGCGCCTGTCTGTAGAACGATTCCGCCTGATCCCACCGCTCTGAACTGAAGCTGAGGTCTCCTTGAAGGATCAGCAATGCAGGATTCTGGGGATCGATGACGGTGGCCCTGGCGATCAGTTCCTGCACCGTCTTGCCGCGATCTCCCGGGAATCGGAAGTCGGACCAGGTCGAACGAGCAAGGCCGATCAGGGCCATCACGCTCCGCGGATTGGTCTCCAGAGCATCCTTGAAGTGACTTCTCGAATCGGGGTAGTTGTACTTGCTATGCAGTGCCTCACCGCTGGCAACATGAGCAGCGACCGATTTCTTGTCGAGATACAGTGCGCTGTCATACATCACTTCATACGCATCTCGGAACCGGTTCAATCCCTCACACGCCTTACCCATCCATACGAACTGCTCCGGTCTCAACTTCTGCGCTTCTTCTCTCGACATCTCCTTGTAGATATCGAGTACAGAACGAAGACGCTTTTCACCGGCATTGCGCTTTCCCTGATCAATTTGTAACAAACCGAGTCGACTCAACGCCTCGACGTGCTTTGAATTCGCCGCGAGCGCTCGGAGTAACAGTGCCTCCGCCGTGGAATCTTTTCCACGATCCGCTGCCAGTCCCCCCGCAGCTGCCAGAAGGTCGGGATCGTCAGCGCTGAATCGAGGGTGCGAGGAGAGCGATTTTTCTGCCAGATCGCGCTTGCCGGTCTCCTTGTACAACCGCGATTCCAGCAACGGAAACTGTCCCGGCTCCTCCTCGACCCAGTCGGTCGCCTCCTGGTACTGCCCGGTTTCGATGAGGTAGCGAAGTTCCTCTCTCTCATCGAGATCGGTGATCGATCCTGAGGCCAGCAGCGGTATCAAGATGAGGATGAAAGAGGTGATTCTTCGAAACATGGATCTATCGACTCCTGGCTGCGGGAATGACAACACCGGTGGGGAGTGATTCTACACGAATGGCACTGCATCGGGAGTATTCAGCGGTTGGCACCCTTTCCCGCCTCATCCCCCCGATCCACGGATGCCCCGATTTGTCGGGATCTGCACTAGCATCCTAGACTCCTTTGACGGCTCGACCGTCACGGGAGTGAATAGCAGGAGGGAGCCCAGCGTGGCTGTAAAGTTCACTGAAAAAGCCGAGAAGGTGCTTCAGATCGCCAAGAATGAGGCAAAACGCCTCGGTCATGGCTACATCGGCACCGAGCACATCCTGTGGGCGTTGCTTCACCAGCCGGACTCGGTTGCGGTGCAGGCGATTCTCCGCTGCGACAAGACGGTGGAGGAACTCCTCGCCGCCTTACGGGAAAGCCTTGGCAGGATCCCTGCCAACAGTGGCGGCCCGTCCTCGGATAGCACCTATACCCCCCATGCCAAACGCTCTCTCGAACTCGCTCGGGAGCAAGCAGTACTGCTCGACCAGTACTACATCGGTACCGAGCACCTGTTGATTGGTCTCGGAAGGGAAGAGGAGGGGGAAGCCCCTCGCATCCTGTCCGAACGAGACCTTGGTAAAGACCGACTTCAAAATGTCATCCAGAGAATGCTTGGAGGAGATGTGGATCAGGCACAAGGAAGCACCGTCAAACGCAGCGGTGTCGCAACCCCGACTCTCGATTCGAACGGTGTGGATCTGACGGCAGTCGCTGCTCAGAACCGACTCGACCCTGTCATCGGTAGGCACAAGGAGATCGAGCGAGTCATTCAGATCCTGTCGCGGAAAACCAAGAACAATCCCGTCGTGATGGGTGAACCCGGAGTGGGAAAAACCGCCATCGTCGAGGGACTTGCACAACGGATCGCCGACAGTGCAGTGCCGGAAGTACTGGCACGAAAGAGAGTGGTTTCTCTCGACCTGGCTTCGCTCCTTGCAGGAACCAAGTACAGGGGAGAGTTCGAGAAGCGTATCAAGGCCATCATCAAGGAGATCTCCGAATCAGGAAACGTCATCCTGTTCGTCGACGAACTCCACACGATCATGGGTGCTGGAGCTTCCGAATCGAGCCTCGACGCATCGAACATCCTGAAGCCGGCTCTCTCGCGAGGTGAGATCCAGTGCATCGGAGCCACCACCCTCGATGAGTACCGCAAGCACATCGAGAAGGATGGCGCCATGGAGCGTCGCTTCCAGCCGATCATCGTCGATCCCCCCAGCAGGGATGACGCCCTGGAGATCCTGATGGGGCTTCGTGACACCTTTGAAGCACATCACCGTGTCCAGATTACCGACTGCGCCATCGAAGCAGCGGTGGACATGTCGATACGCTACATCTCCAACAGGTTCCTTCCCGACAAGGCCATCGATGTACTCGACGAGGCTTGCTCGTGTGAGCGCTTGCAGCGGACCACCCGTCCGCCCGACCTCACCGATGTCGAGGGTGAGATCGACCAGTTACAGCGCGAGAAGAATGAAGCGGTCTTCTCCCAGGATTTCGAGCTCGCCGCTGAAATCCGTGACCACCTCGAGAACAAGAAAAACTACAAGGAGAAGGTGATCCAGGACTGGAAAGCCAGCTCCAAGGAAGTGGACGGCAAGGTCGATGCACCACGCATCTGTTTCACCGTGTCGGAGATGACTGGTGTGCCCATCCAGAACCTGCAGGAAGAAGAGGCCAGCCGTCTCAGAAAGATGGAAGCCACCCTGCACGAAGATGTGGTGAGCCAAGATCATGCCATCAACTCCATCAGTAGAGCCACTCGCCGTGCCCGCGCCGGACTGCGTGATCCGCAGCGCCCGATGGGTTCGTTCGTCTTCGTCGGACCAACCGGTGTCGGAAAGACCCTGGTGGCAAAGGCCCTCGCCAAGTTCCTGTTTGGAACCGAGGATGCATTGCTCTCCATCGACATGTCGGAGTACTCGGAGAAGCACTCCGTTTCTCGCCTGATCGGATCGCCTCCAGGATATGTCGGATACGACGAGGGTGGATTGCTCACCGAGAAGGTGCGCCGCAAGCCATACATGGTGGTGCTCTTCGATGAGATCGAAAAAGCTCACGTCGACATCTCCAACACCTTGTTGCAGGTACTGGAAGAGGGTCGCTTGACCGACGCTTTCGGTCGCAAGGTCGATTTCCGCAACACCATCGTCGTCTTCACCTCCAACCTGGGAGTCAGGGAGGCTGAAAACCGCTCCTCTCTCGGTTTCGGTGAATCAGAGGAGGACGATGCCGCCTCGAGAAATGCCGTCCTGGATGCGGTGAAGACCTTCTTCCGACCCGAGTTCCTGAACCGCGTCGACGAGGTCGTCGTCTTCGATGAATTCAGCCAGGAGGACCTGGTGAAGATTCTCGATCTGGAAGTTGCCAAGCTGGAAGCGCGGATCGCAGCATTGAACCTGACGATTCACATCGAGGATGAGGCAAAGCAATTCCTGGTCTCCGAGGGATCGCTGCCGGGAACCGGAGCAAGAGGACTGCGTCGTGTACTGGAAGATCATCTCCAGGACCGCATCGCCGATCTCGTTCTCGACGGAAAGTTGAATGGTGGTGGAATGGTCAAGGTCTCCCTCGCAACCGATGGGAAGATCGAAGTGGTCGTCGAGCAGCAAGACACCGTCAGCTAGATCCGCATCAAGTAACAGCAGAGACAGAGCCCGCCAAGCCCGTGAATTCTCCACCTGGAGGATTCCGGGCCTTTTCTTTGGGGTCTGTTACCATGACGTCGGTCACTGGAGAGGAGCCCGTTTGGATTTTCAGAGGTGCCCTCACTGCGACGCTCCCTTGAATGCTCAGCAGGTTTGCTGCCGCCACTGTGGAAGTGACCTGGAAACCGGTTGGCGCGATGCGGGCGACATCGAATATGCATCGGTGATGCTCCCTGAAGATGACGACGAGATGGAGAGCGAGCAGCGATCGAGGTCTGTGCCCCGGCAGAAACGGATCGGTCTGTTGATCCTGGGTCTGCTCCTGGCAGGTGCTGCGCCCGTATTCTTCCAGTTCAACCCGTGGCTGACACTGGCGCTGTGGCTCGCCCTCGGCCTGCTTCTGGGCCGGGTGCAATCTTCCTGACACGATTTTCGTCCCATCAACCTGGCGCTTCCGAAACCCCTCCCCCACGCCAAGACACCGCCAGGATGCCGACCACCACCAGCGGGCCACCCCACCAGAACGCAACGGGCGGCACTTCTGCCAGCACTGCCCACACCAGGAGAGGCGCGACCGCAACTTCACCGAGGAATGCCGTCGAAACCACCGAAGGGGGAAGATATGCCAGGGCTGCATTGAGGGGAGTGTGTCCCAGCAGTGTCGGGAACAGCGCCAGCATCAGTGCCAGCAACCACTCGGTGCCATCGACTGGCAATCGAAGTCCCCAGCTCCCATCGGGAGAGTCGATCACCACCAGGTACAGCGCCAGACACAGAGCTGCCACCGAGTAGGCACGAGAGGTGTAGACCGCCGTCGGGAGACGATCCCCGCCCCGCTGACCGAGAGTCGCCGCACGACCGGCGAAGATGTAACCGACGAAGGAAAACGATCCTACCAGGGCCAGGATGACCCCCACCGTCGCATCTCCTTGCTCCGCTCCCAGTCGATCTTCGCCGGCAGCCGCCGACAGGATCCCAGTTCCGATCAGAGTCACCACCACCCCACCGAAGCGCACTGCATCTGCCCGCGCCTGTTTCTTCATCACCTCGATGGCGTAGACGAGCACCGGGTGGACATAGACGAGAACCACGGAGGTCGCTACCGACAGGTGTGCCAGCGATGCCATCCATGCACCGAAATGGATCGCCAGGCATACTCCCGAGCAGAGTACTGGCGTGGCGGCGATCTTCAGCGAGAAGTTGTGCCCCTTGCGCCATGCAAGCCACCACAGAACAGGCGCTGCCAGCACTAGCCTTCGAAAGGCGAGGTCGATCTCATCGCTCTGGGAGAGACGGATCCACAGGGTCGAGGTGGAGACACCCAGGATGCCGATGATCAGCAGCCACCACACCGGCAATCGCTGACGCGCCGACTCACTTCCATCCTGGTTCATCGGGATCCGGAATCTTACCAGACTCCATCATCCCTGCGGGGACCGGTCGCCGCGGAACGTAAATCCTCCGGCAACAACTCGTCAGGGAATCCCTGCCAGCACACCGGGCGTAGAAATCTCTGCATCGCTGAGGCACCCACCGAGGTCCACCGCGAGTCGGTGGTGGCAGGCCATGGTCCGCCATGATGCATCGCTTCTCCGACCTCGACACCGGTGGGCATTCCGTTGAAAAGAACCCTACCAGCACGATCCTCGAGGATGTCGAGCAGGCGATGATGTTGTTGCAACTCGCCGGTAGTCGCATGAACCGTGGCGGTCAGTTGGCCTTCCAGCACGCTGGCGGTCTCCAGCATCTGATCGATACTCTCGCACTCCACCAGCAGCGTGCACGGTCCGAACACTTCCGCCTGCAGCTGCGAATCGTCGATGAACCTGCGGGCATCCGCAGCCAGCAGGGATGCCTCGGCATCGCAGTTCCCCTGGCTCGCGGGTCCACTGGCAACAACCTCCACCCCGCTTCGAGCCGCCAGTTGCTTCAGCGTTCCGGCATAGCCGTTAGAGATTCCCTCGTGAAGCATCGTTCCCGCCGGCTCGCTACAGAGTCCCTTCGACAGCGCATCCCGGAACTGTTCGCGACCCTCACCCTTGTCGATGAAGAGGACCCCGGGACAGGTGCAGAACTGACCGACACCCAGCCTGACGCTGGCTGCGATGTCGGAAGCGATCTCCTGTCCCCGATTGGCCTGGGCCTCCGGCAAGATGAAGACGGGATTGGTGCTCCCCATCTCGGAGAACACCGGAACCGGGATCGGCCGCTGTGCGGCCATCCGCCACAGTGCCACCCCACCCGATCGTGATCCGGTGAAGGCGACCGCAGCGATGGAAGGGTGCTGTACCAGATTCGCTCCCACGTCGAAGGATTCGCCCTGAACCAGGCTGAACATTCCCGGGGGCATCCCCACATCACGCACCGCTTCCTGAAGGGCACGACCGACCAGTTCACAAACTCCGGGGTGAGCCGGATGCCCCTTGGCCACCACCGGACAACCGGCAGCCCATGCACTGGCGGTATCGCCCCCGGCGATACCGAAGGCGAGTGGAAAATTACTGGCTCCGAAAACGGCGACCGGTCCAACCGGCCGCATCCGCCGACGCAGATCCGGTCGGGGAATCGGCTGTCGATCGGGAAGTGCCGTTTCGATGATGGTCTCGGTGAAGAGGCCTTCCCTCAGCACCCTTGCGAACATTCGAAGTTGTTGACAGGTTCGCCCACGCTCCGCCTCGAAGCGGCCCGCGGGAAGACCGGTCTCCTCGACTCCCCGGGCGGTGATGGCGTCACCATTCTCTTCGATGCGATCGGCTGCAGCTTCCAGCAACCGGGCTCGTTCGGTGACGGCGTCTGCCGCCCGTGATCGATGGGCATCCTCGGCAGCCCTCACCGCCATCTCGATCACCTCGGCGGTCGCCTCCGCAAAGATGGGCTCGAGGGACTCGCCGGTGGAAGGATTGCAGCCTCGCAGGGATCCCGATCCGCTCAACGACTCCCCGGCAACGAGGTGAACTCCTTCTATCGTCATCTCAATTCTCCTTCACATCCTGCATTGGATTGTTGGCAAGGCAGTCGCGGATCACATGAAGTGCTCCTTCTCGAAGTGCCCCGGTCGCTGGAAAACGAGGTGGTCGAACCGTTTCCGTTCCCATCTCGACCTCCTTCTGGACCAGCTTGATCAACTGGACGAACTCTGGCACGCAGTCGAGACGAAGCAGCGGAAGAAACCACCGGTAGAGTTCATCTGCCTGACGGGCAACTGCCGGGTCATCGAGACCTCGAACCGCCCTGTCAAAGAGAACCACTGATTCCATCGGTAACGCATTCACCAGGCCTGCAACCCAGCCAACCGCGCCTTGACGGACCGCTTCTACCACCATGTCGTCGAGACCGGCGAAGAGCGCCAGTCGATCCCCCACCAGCGAATGCACCGCCGTGATCCGACGAGAATCTCCACTGGAGTCCTTCACCGCCTTCAACTGGGGAAACTTGTCCGCCAGATCTGCGATCCATCCCGGAGGAAAGTCGACTCCGTAGGCGATGGGATTGTTGTAAAGCATGCAGGGAAGATCGGTGGCGGCCATCACCGCTTCGACGTGTACTTCCACCTCGAAGAAGGGACCCTTGTGGATGTAGGGTGGCAGTACCATCAAGCCGGACGCCCCCATCACCTTGGCGGTGGCCGCCAGGCGACCCGCTTCTCTCGTCGAGGCCGCGGCGATTCCCGGAATCACCGGCACTCTTCCCTCCACCGCCTGAACCACGGTATCGAAGATTCGCTGCTTCTCATCGAAGGAGAGTGTCGCTCCCTCGCCAAGAGAGCCACATGGAATGATGCCGGTCGCTCCATGATCCACCAGCCAGCGACAGTGCTGGGACAGAAAAGCATGATCGACCTCGTCTGATTCGGTGATGGGAGTGGTCACTGCGGGCATCACTCCAGCCCAGGTCAACGAGCGGGTCGGTGCTGAACTCATCAGTCTCCTCCTGGTTCGATGTGTGGAACAGATACAGATCGTGCCTCATGGGGAGTGATCGGGAAAGAAGTCATCTGGGATCGACCAGCGAATCAGGAGTGGCGGGAGCGACGGGTGACCAGCAGAAACAGCACCGGTGCGCCCAGTGCCGCAGTCACCACCCCGACCGGTATCTCCCGGGCACTCCAGATCACCCTTCCCACCGCATCGCACAGTGGCAGGAACACCATTCCGAGCAGGATCGAGGCGGGCAGCAACGTCCTCGGCGCCGATCCCAGCAATCTCCGGATGATGTGAGGACAGATCAGGCCGACAAAGGCGATGGGACCCGAAACTGCCACACACGCCGCCACGCCGATGGAAGCGAGGCCGAGACCGAGCGTGCGGGTACGTGACACATCGACTCCTCTGGTTCGTGCCCTCTCGATTCCGGAAACCAGCACCTCGAGGGGACGGATCAGCAGCAGCATTCCCACCAGCGCGATGCTCACCAGCGGTAGCAACATGAGGATTCGGTTCCAGCCGACCGTCGATAGCGAACCGAGTGACCATCGTTGAGCACCGAGTATTGCAGCAGGATCGATGCCGATCTGCAATCCCGAGGCGAGTGCTCCACTCGCCAGTGTCAGTGCAATTCCCGCCAGTAGAACATCCTCGGTACGCGCGCTGTTTCGAGCCGCCACCGTCGCGATCACCATCGTCACCGCCAGCGCACCGAGGAAGGCAGCGGCAGGAAGTACAGGGATCCCCAGCAGGGAGGTGGTCCCACCCCCCATCACCAGGGCAATAAGTACGCCGAGGGTCGCCCCCGCAGTGGTTCCGATGGTGCTCGGAGTCGCCAGCGGGTTCTTCAGCAGGATCTGCATCACCACTCCCGATGCCGACAGGACCGCCCCGACCAGCGCCCCCATCAGTGCACGGGGTAGGCGTAAGCGGTTGAGAATCAGATCGCCGCCCTCACCCTCCAGCGAGGGTCCAACCCACGCGGTGGAGAACACCACTCCGATCGACAACAGGAGCCAGGGGAACCATCGCAGAGAATTCATCAGAGCAGCGCTTCCTGGCTGGGAATCCAGAACTCGCGATTGCCGGTAGTGGCTCTCTGAAACGGAATGCCGTGCACCCTCTCGAGCCCCTCCCCGAATCCATCGTCCCCCATTTTCCCCTGCCACTCGATGCGACCCTGCCTCAGCCCGACCACGTCGACATCGCAGCCATCGACATGACCGAGCAGATGAACGTCATGAATCACGACCAGCACCGTGTTCCCCTCGGCAACCCGATTCGAGAGAAAGCGCAAGGTCCTCGCCCGCCATACCGGATCGAGGTGATTGGCAGGTTCATCGAGGAGCCATGTCCCCGATTCCTGGGAGAGCATCGATGCCAGTTCGACTCTCTGCCTCTCTCCTCCGGAGAGTTCGTTGATCCAGCGCTCGGCAAGTTCCGTTGCACCCGCCTCTTCGAGAGCACGCCGGGCCGCATCGTGGGCAGATTTCCGCGACTCCTCGAAACGATAGCGGGCGGCGATCACCACATCCTCCACCCTCAATCGTTCCGGCGACAATCCCTGTTGCGGCAACCACGCCAGTCGTGCCGCTCGATCGCACAACTTGATCGATGAAAGATCCTCACCATCGAGGCGCACGGTACCGGAATCGAGGGGAGTCAAACCCAGCAACACTCTCAACAAGGTGCTCTTGCCGGAACCGTTGGGACCGATGATGGCGACCAGTTGCCCCCGCTCCACCTCCAGTGACAACTCCTTCAGGATCGGAACTTCACCGCCGTTGACGGTCGCTTTCTCGAGGGAGATGACGGTTACCATCGGCGATCTCCTGGAGAGAGACGGTTCAACTCCGCGGCGATCGAATCGACAAGATCGAGCAACTCCGGTCCCTCATCGAGGATGCGCTCGTGATGTATCGAACCGATGGTGCCCCGCTGAACAGCCTTCAATGCGGTGAGCTTCTCGTAGCCACCGACGATCTGCTGGCGCGCTTCTTGCGACGGTTCTTTTGCCGGAACCAGGTGCAGGATGAAATCGGGATCGATCCGCAATAACTGCTCCAGCGAAATTTGCGGCGCACCGGAGAGAGGATCTTCGATGGCATTGCTGTATCCAGCAGCGTGGAGGGCAGCCCCGTGCAATGAGTTGGTCTTGATGATCCATGGCCCACCGCTGCCACCGCTATCGATACCGATCACCAGCAAGACCGTTGGGGCGTCGGCGGGAGCAGCACCCGAGAGCACCGTCTCGAATCGACTCGCCAGAAGGTCTGCCTCTTGCCGCTTCTTCACCACCTCGCCGATGCTACGAATACTTGCGGCAACCTGTGAAACCGATGACCAGGGCAGGATCAGTGGATCTCCCACCTGTGACAGTTCCTGCACGGGGACACCGACCGCTGCACGAATCAACAGGGTCGGACTGCCGCTGCGGACAATCCTCTCAAGGTCCGGCACCAGTGCCGTTCCACCTCGCTGGAGATTCTCGACGGGGGGGCAATAGTCACTGATCATCGCCAGTGAATCATCGGCACCGATCGCCAGCAGCGTGGCAGTGATGCAAGGTGCCAGCGAAACCACGGAACCGACCGCATCTACCGATTCAACCGGGACAGAACCCACCGGATCGCCGCTCTGTAACAGACCGGCAAACAGTGAACCCGCCACGGCGAGCAGGAAGATGATGATGATGGATCCACGGTCCAAGGGTCTCTCCGATCTTGACGTCCTCGTGAAGATACCCGATCCAGCGGCCACGGCATCCCTCGGTCACAAAGAGTCGCCAGATCGCCCCGGAGAGGTCACCCACGGCGGCCGCACCGAGTCGGTTCCATCGTTACGGCGGGGAGACACCGCAGGGATGCAGATCCGTCCCTGGCACGGGCCCATTCCGACCCGACACAGCATCCTTGCCTCACGGATGGAAGCGGTGCCGGCCAGCTGTTTCGAGGTCACATCTTCACAGCGACAGACCACCACATCGTCAGTCACCAGTTGCTGGAGCTGTGGGCGAAGCTGGTGAGCGGCCTCGAGCGCTTCTCCCCAATCTCGATGACGCCTGACCCTGGCGAGAAGATGGGCACGAGGGGTTCGTCCCGTCGCGACGATTCCTGCCACCAGCCCGCTATCCAGCGCCGCATCACTGCCGGCGATTCCCGTCGGCTCCCCTGCGCACAGGATGCCGTCGATCCCACTTCGCTGGAGGCGATCGACGATCACGGCACCGTTTTCTCCGATCCGACATCCGAGTCCCTGGGCTACCCTCGTCTCGGGGATCAGACCGAATCCCACCGCCAGACCATCCACCTCCTCGACTCGCACACCCTTGTCGGTCCTGAGGTGGACCCGCTCGACTCGTCCATCTCCCTCCACCTTGATGGGCCAGCAAGAGGAGAGTTTCTCGACGCCACGAAGCGATTTCCACAGTTGCATCGCCTGCTTCATCCGCGACCTCGAGCTGATCAGCGGCAACAGCAATTGCAGACGATCGATGTGGGAGGCCTGTTCGACCAGGAGCGGTTTCGCTCCCTCCTCGACGGCGAGTTGCGCCACCGCCAGGAGCAGCGGCCCGGTCCCCGCCACCACCAGTCGCTTGCCCCGAACCTGCAATCCTCCCTTGATCAGCGATTGCAACGCTCCGGCACCGACGACCCCGGGCAAGGTCCAGCCGGGGAAGGGAAGGAAGCGTTCTCTTGCGCCGGTGGCGACGATGATCTGCTGGCACTTCACCGACACCGTGTCGCCGGTCAACACCGAGGTCGCCAGCAGTTCACCTGCCTTGCCATCGACGACGCTGTAGCCGGACAGCCAGCGAACTCCACCCTTCTCCGCCCGCGCCAACCAGCTGCGGGCAGCGTCGGGAATGTGCCGTCGATGGGCCCAGATCCGACCGCCTGGCTGCGGCGACTCATCGATCACGAGGACATCTGCACCCAGTTCCGAGGCGGCGCAGGCGGCGGCGATCCCTGCCGGGCCACCGCCGATGATGGCGACGGAAACCTCTTCTTGACGCTGTTGAACCGCGCCCACCGCCGGCAGCGGAGATGGGGTGAGATCCTGTTCCGTCTCGATGCTCATGCCGTCGCGCACCGGAACCAGACAACTTCTCACCCCTCGATGTCCGTCGACGGTGATTCGACACTCGTGACAGACTCCCATGGCACATAACGCACCTCGGGGTTCACCCCCCACCGACTTGCGGAGACTCACGACCCCGACACCCATCAGGGCTGCGGCCAGTTGCATCCCCTCCTCGACCTCGATGATGGCGCCGTCGACACTGATCCGTACAGACTTCGGATCACTCATCGGTGCACGCCAGCGAGGCACAGTTCGATTCGCTCGGCAGCCTGTCCCGCATCGGAGATGGCACCCGCCAGAGATGCTCTTCTGGCCACCTCGAGGAGGTGATCCAGATCCCGTTGCAGATCGATGCGGTGCAGCAGCATCGGATGTGGTTGGTGTCCGTTGAGCCACGCCGTGAAGGCGAGTCCCGCCTTGTACAGATGAGTCGGTGCTTCGAAGACCTTCTGACCGTACTTTTCGCACGGCTCCATCCAGCGTCGATAGCCCTCGACATCCCCCGCCGCCAGGTGTCTCAGCGCACGACCGGCCGGTACCGCAACACCATCGAGCACTCCCAGCAGCGCGTGACTGAAATCTCCGGCAGGAACCTGTCGATCCCCCAGGGACACCGACCTGGTCGGGTGGGTTCCCGTCCCTTCCATCAGCGAACTGAAGTGGAAGTCGTCCCCGGTGAGGACGATCTGATCCCGCTCGCTGCAGCGGCGGCGCACATCCACCTCTAGATCGTGGTCCAGCATCGACATCTTGACCCCTCGAACCTTTTCGGGGTCGATGTCGAGTATTCGCTGCAGAGAATCTCCGGGAAAGTAACCCTCCAGTTCCGCCAGGAACATCGGGCCGAGCCAGTGGATGAAGAGCGGGCCTTCACACTGTTCGAAGATGGAGCGATAGGTGCTGACGAACTGATCCTCATCACACTTCCAGTGACACAAGAGCGGCATCGGCAAGATGATGGGAATGCCCCCTGCACCCTGGATGATTCCCACCTGTTCGACCACTCCATCGATGAGCGTTTGCACCTGTTCGATTCGATCCAGGTGATCTGCTCCGGCACCGGCGATGAAACCGGTCTCCAGTTGCAGGGCACCGCATTCCTCGATGAGCCGACGCGCTGCCGGCCATCCCAGTTCGAAACGCTGCGCCGTGTCCATCGCCTCGGCGATGCCAAAACCCTGGGTCGCCAGGTGCTGACGAAATTCCATCGTCCGTTGCCAGTCGACCTGTTCGCACACCTCGGATCCTTCAGATTCTTGATGATAGGAGTCCTTCAAGATGATGTGGGCCGCAGCGTATGCGATGCGCACCGCCGCGGCAGGTTGCGGTTCTGGCTGCCGCTCCAGCACCCCGTCCTCGATGATGACCGGATCCCCGAACGGATTGGCAAGTTCGATCTTCATCCGCTGAGTTTCTCCCACCAACCTGGCACTGCCGTGACCGTCTTCCACACCAGGAAAACGCTGAGCACCACGGTCGCCAGCAGGATCGACCCCTGCCACAGCAGCGCCCGGATGCCGGTGGGCCTGTCCTCACCGAGATATCTCGCAGATCGCTGCATCTTGAGGATTCCGATGTACACCGCGGGAAGCAAGAACCCGGTCAGGATGGTGGTCGGTAGTGCGATCCAGAAGGCGATGTCCCCCCAGTAGACCGCTCCCAGAAAACCGGGGGCGGGGAGCAAGCATGCCAGACGGAAGCGGGTCGATCCGACCTTCCAGCCGAAGGTCTCACAGGCAGCAAAGCCGCAACAGACCATGTGCATCGTGATGCTACTGGTGACCATGCCGAGCAATCCCAGGTCGAAGAGGATTCTCGAACTGTCGGCTCCGAAGGTGGTCCCGAGGATCTGCGCCGCATGCTCGGGCTTGAATCCCTTTCCCGGGAACGGGATTCCATCCGGCCCGAAAGTATTCGCCGCTGCGATGACGATCAGTGAGGTGGTCAGTAGATAGGGGAGAAACATCCCCGCAAACAGATCGAACCTCGCCAGCGAACGGTGTTCTTTTCCCCAGCCTTTCGCCAGCAGCGAATACGGATAGAGAAAAACCATGTTGGCACCGATCGCCGCCGCCAGACCTGCCACGACGATGCTGAGTGCATCCATCGACTTCGATTCATCTCCCGCAGGGGTGTAAACCTCTCCCACTCCTCCCGGAATGAAACCGGAGAAGAAACCGCCCGGATCGGCGATCCCTGTCTTGACCACCACGGCGCCGAAGCACAGCACGATCAACCACACCATCACCTGCATACTTCGCTCGAACAGTTTCAGTAATGCAGGGGAACGGCCATAGGAGAAGGACCAGGTCACCGCCCAGGCCAGCACCAGCAGTCCGCCACCCCAGCGCGGAATCGGATTGCCGGTGACGGCACCGATGTCCTCGATGGCAGCGGAAGCGAGGGCGTACTGGGCAAAGTGCCAGATGACACTGGAAAGAACTGCACCGGCGATGAAGGCATGAGCGTAGAAGGGACCGGCGTACTCACGGATCGCCGGCAACGGGCGTTTTCCGGTGGACAGCGTCTGATGCGCCACCGCCGACAGAACTGCCACCCCCAGCAGCATCGAGATGGGGAACACCCACAACAGCTGGTACCCGAAGGCTCCCCCTGCCAGCAACGTGGCCGCCGCCGTGCCACCGCCGAGGGTCAACGAACTCTGCAGGTATCCCGGTCCGCCACGCCTGAGAAAGGCACCCCATCGACGGGTGATCGGTGCCTCATCGAGGGTGGTCAGCCACCGTTTCTCCTCGGCCAGTGCCGCGGGATCGGGGGGGGCCACCATCGGTAGTTCGATCTTCCGGGGAGTCTCTCCTTCGATATCACTCAACGGGATTCCCTCTCCCTCGCCCTCGCCTTGGCCGATTTCAACTCGGCAGCAGCGGGGTGAGACTTGTAGTGGTCATCGAGCGGGAAACAGCCGCTCAACAATCCGTTTCTCGGCGCAGTGGTACAGTCGCTGAAGGTTCTGCATACCAGCTTCTTCGGCATCGCGCGGCCATGGATGACATCTCTCGGCAGTTGCGGGTAGGAGAGCATCGATCGGCCAAGGCCGATCACGTCCTGGTGACCCGCAGCGATCTCGTGCTGAGCCACGGCGGCAAGCCATTCCTGCAGGTAAGTCCAGCCGGTTCCCACCAGACCAGCAGTAGAGAAGTGCTGACGTACACTCCTGGCCGCCTGGATGTGACTGGCAACTCCCACCAGGGGATCTTCGGGAGGTGCATAACCATCACTGGGTGGATACTGGGCGGGTCGCTGACGATGGGGACACCAGTACGGAGATCCGATCGTCAGGTTGAACCACTCGACTCCTTCATCGAGTAGCAGCTGGATCAACTGGAACGGTTCATCCCACTGCGGTGTTCGTGGATCCCCGGGATCGAGGCCAAACCCGTGCTCGTATCTCTCCCCCGACGGCCAGTCCGGTTCCCCATCGCCGCCGGTGGACTTGCGGAAGGGAATCATATCGGTGATCGAGATGCGAACGGCGACGTCGATTCCGGGAACCTCGCTAGCGACTGTAGCGATGATGTCTCGCAACAGACGGCTTCTTCCCTGCAGATCACCTCCGTAGCGACCGGGGCGACTCCGTGCCGACAGCAGTTCGTGCATCAGGTAGCCGTGACACGCCTTGATATCGACGAAATCAAATCCGACCTTGTGCGCACACCTCGCCACCGAGATGTATCGCTCGGCAATCGCTTCCAGCTCTCCATCGGTGAGGATCTGATCGCTAGTGGCGGATACCCTGCTATCGAGGATCGGATGTTCGAAGGCGATGCGCGGCGCTGGACCGTCGGATGTGGGACGAGACCAGCGACCGGAGTGGGTCAGTTGCAATCCCACCACCGAATCCTTCGGCGCCTCTTCGCCGGCGAGGGTGTGCCCCTCCTTCAACGCCGACAGAAGCGATTCCAGCGACCGGCAGGTCGAATCATCGTCGTGATGGAACAGCTGGTTGGGATTCGCCTTCCCATCTTCCCTGACGGCAAATGCCTCACCTCCCCAGATCAGTGCCGCACCACTCTCCCCGAAGTTTTGCCAGCGCCTGAGGGTGTGTTGCGAAGGAGATCCATCTTGCAGGGCATCCCAGCCCTCCATCGGATGAACTGCGAAGCGATTCGACAGCTTCCAGCCGCCCTTCTCGAGGGGGGATGCGAGGGGGCCGAAAGCCTCCACCTCATCATCGAGATCGAGCTGCGGATCGATCGACTTCCAGTGATCGCGAAAGGACTCCACATCCCGATACCGATTGGGAGACTTGATCTTCAACCCTTCTCCTCCATGCGGCTTGCAATCACCGTTCTTCTGCTTCCCTCGGATGGACGCACGGTACAACCGTAGCCTTCGCAATCGAGTGAAGAGATGCACAGCACCCCGTTCTCGATGAGAAGTTCATCACCTCTGTGGATCGAACGGTACAGGTCGGGATGATCCTTCAGTAGTTGTGAGGATTCATCGCTGGTGAGGTGATCGAGTCCCCTGAAGTAGTGGTGACCATTTCTCTCGACGTGAGTCAAACCGAGCGCCGCAACGGTCAAGAGATCCTGATGCAATCCCCACGGTGGAAGACAGGTCAAATCCTCGCCGCTGACAAACGCTCCTGCACCATGGGCCTGGCACAATCCTTGATGGGCGATCGACCGGGACACTCCCTTGCAGTTCTTCGATGAGACTCCCAGGTACCCGAGCCCTAACGCCTCCGGAAATGCCTCGGGACCATGGTCCGCCTCGTCGATGATCACCGGCCCATGGCGAGACAACTCGGTCGGAGCAGAAGCCGCCTCGAAGGTCTTTGATCTGGGAACCGGCTGTTCGATGCTGACGATCGCCTCGAGGAAAGCGACCCCATCTGCTGACATGTTCAGTTCGTCGAGAACTGCAGCGAGGGATGCTGGATCTTCGTACTGCTCGTTCCCATCGAGTGTCACACGATAGCCGTCTCCCGATTCTCGTCGCAGGATCGCTGCGATCTGCTGGAGCCTCTCCAGGTCATGATCGGGGTCTCCACCGACCTTGACCTTGAACCAGCGGAGGCCGTGACGACGGATATCCTCCACCAGCGTCACCGGCAGACCATCTTCCACCGAATCATCCGATCTCTCCTCGAGATCATCCAGCAATCCGACGGTGTGGCGCACCGAGATCGTTGGCGGTAGCGGAGACGGTGTGAACTTCCAGTCCTGAAGTTGCGGATGAAATCGATGAGGTTCGATTCCGAACAGTCCCACCTCCAGCGATTGAAGGAAGGGAAGTCCGACTCCACGGCACGCGGCATCCATCAGGGCTCTTTCCCAGATGGCACAGCCGAGTCCCCGGGTCAGGCGATCTTCCGCAGTGACAGGAGTTGCCAGAACCCGATCTTCCAGCATCCGCCAGTAGTGATCGAAGACGGTGGAACAGGATCCATCGAGCAATACATCTCCCGCCATCGAGATGCTATCGACGAGAGACTGGATATCCTCCTCCACCGATCGCAGGAGGTTTTTCTCGAACCAGCGGGGAACCAGTAACTCGGAGGTGTATCCCCTCAGTAACGTTCCCGTCGATGTTTCTGCGGTGACGGTGGCAATCGCCATCGGTGCATCGGTGAGGGTATGTACCCCGAAACGAAAGGGGATGCGCGTTGTGCATTCCTGGATCTCAACTTCGAGTTCCTTCACCGAGATACGCACGGGACTCCCTTTCGATGGATTGCAGGTCGTGATCTCCAGTGAAGATCATCTCGACAGGTCGTGGCGACCTCGACGGCAGTCACCCCCCTCACCATCGTGCCGACACATCGGCAGGGATCAAGAAGTGGCCACCACCCTGGCTGGATCATACGGCTGCGGATCGATGGGAGCAGCCTGACCGAGGATCGAGGAGCAGATCAGTTGCGCCGCAGCGGGGGCCTGGGTGATCCCCAGTCCCTCGAATCCCGCCGCGATCCACACCGCCGGAACTGCCGGTAACGGGCCGATGAGTGGCCTCGAATCACCGGTTGCCGCCCGTACACCGCACCAGGTGCGGACGATGGGCAGGCCCGACAGACCGGGAACGAATCTTTCTCCCCGCTCGATGATCTGATCGATCAGCTGTCGATCGACGCTTCCGGTACTCCTCGAGGATCGACTGGAACCGATGCACAGCTGGCCGGTCGAGCGGGGAAGGATCGCGCACGCCACCGCCTCCTCCACCTTGCCGTGAGCACCCTTCTGGTAGCCCGCCTCCACCACGTGATGGGAGAGGATTCCGGTTCCCCGGGCGGTGATGGCGAGCTGTCCTTCTCTTGGGAAAATCGAAACCTCGACCCCCGTCTCTTGACACAGATCGAGCGCATCGATTCCGGTGGCGATGACGATGGCATCCGCCTCCTTGACGAGTCCGTCCTCGAGGTGAACCCGATTCGATTCAACTCGCATCACTCGAACTCCGCAGGTCAGCTTCGCTCCCCCTTTGACCGCCTCCTCCATCACCGCTGCGGTGGCGATCGGAGCATAGAGGACACCGTCATCGGGAACTCTCATGCCGCCGACCAGATCAGCAGCGAGAGCAGGTTCCAGCTCCAGAATCTGTGCGCTGTCGACCATCTCGGTGTTGATTCCTGCACCCTGTAATCTGGTCGATGCTTCGCCCAGCTGACGGAAGGATTCCTCATCCTCCGCCATCCACAACGTGCCCGACTCGATGAACCCATCGGGGCAAGTCGTGATGGGAGAATCTTCACGCCAGATCTGTCTTCCGAGGATGCACAGTCGCATCCCCGCTTCGTCCCCATCGTTGACGACGATGTGACCCATCCCTGCTGCGGTGGCTCCCCGAACTCCCGCTGCCTCACCCGCCTCGAGTACTTCCACTTCAGCACCGGCTCTGACCAGTTCCCTCGCACAGCACGCGCCAACGATCCCGGCACCCAGAACCAGCACCTTGATGTTGCCCTTCATCGTCCTACCTCGCTGGCGATGACCGCCTGTCGGTAGACCTCTACAGTTTCCGTGGCACATCGCTGCCAGGTGAAGGTACCGGCGTACTCCATCGCTCTCTTTCTTCGATCGGTGTCATGTCCCACTGCTCTGTGCAGTGCCTGTGCAATCGACTGCGGATCTTGCTGCTGACACGTTTCCGCAGCTCCAGCAGCGATCTCCGGGGTTGCGCCGCTGGCAGAGATCACCACCGGAGTGCCACAAGCCATCGCTTCCAGCACGGGAAGCCCGAATCCCTCGTAATGAGTGCAATAGAGGAGCGCACGAGCACTGGAGTAGAGGGCAGGAAGAACATCGTCGCCGAGCCAACCCACCAGCTGCACCCTGCCCATTCCCACCTCATCGATCCAGTCGATCAGTTCATCGCCACCGAATGTTGGATCGCCGGCGATGACGAGGGGCACATCTCCCAGCTCTGCCGCCAGGAACCCCCGCACCATTCCCCGGATGTTCTTTCGCTTCGACAGATCTCCGACGTAGATGACAGCATCGGATGGAATCTGTCGTTCCTGCAGCAAGCGATCGGCTCGATCACGCTCGACCGGTCTGAACAACGGATCGATCCCGTGGCGAACCACCACCACCTTGTCCGGATCGCAATCGACTCCATCGAGGAAATCTCGGCGGGTCGTATCACTGACTGCGATGATCCTGTGACAATCGGTGGCTACCGACTGATACGCCTCCAGTTTCTTGGCTCGGAACTGCGCAGTGGAAATCGACCCCCCCACTCGCTCTTCTGGAAGCAAGTGAACGACATCGTGAAGGGTCGCGACCCTGGGAGAATTCCATCGAGGCACCCTCGAGTCGGTGACATGGATCACATCCGATCGACCACCCGGTGGCCACCACGGTTCCTGGATCCAGAACCTCTTCACGGAAGGAATGCGTAGTCGGTGGCGATGGCGATGGAGATGAGAGCAGCGGGTTCCCAGGGTCAGTGAAGTCCCCAGGTCCGCAAGTGCCCTCGCCAGCTGGGTGGTGTAACGACCGATCCCGGTTGGACGAGGAGTACAAGCTGCAGTGGCATCGATGGCGATCCGCACGTTACCTCCCGTCAGAGAATAGGACAGGATCGATTACAGGTCGATGCCATGTCGGAATGGATCTTCCTCCTGGAAGAGAAGGGTCCCCTCACCGCACAGATGGGCACGTCCACGAATCGTCGGGGCGATCCCCCCCTCCACCTGCCGGAAGGTGCCGGTGAAACGGGTTCCGAGGATACCGACCTGTGTCCACTGATCCCCCTCTGCCAGCGAGTTGCGTGCGTGCTGACAGGCGATGGTGGCACTGGTCCCGGTCCCGCACGGCGATCGATCCCACTGCTTCCCCGGACACAACACGAAGGAGCGCACCCCCGCTCCCTCATCTGCGGGTAGCGGTTCGTGGAGATCGATGTGATCGATCTCCTCTCCTGCCGCTCCGGTGATGCCCCGATCCACCAGTTGCTCCCGGATGTCGCTGGCAACCGACGTCAGCTCTGCGAGATTTTCGAGGGTGACGGCGATCGCTGGAGAGCGGGCGATGAAGAACCAGTTCCCCCCCCAGGCGATATCCCCCACCACCTCCTCGCCGTCGGAGAGGGTGACGGTGCAATCGGCTTCGGTGCGATAACTGACGACATTCTGTACCGAGATCTCTCCATCATCTTCGAGATGCAGATCAACCACCCCCGCTGGAGTCTCCAGCTTGCAGTGTCCCGAGTCGATTCGACCGAGGTGGCGCAATGCTTCGACCACCCCCATGGCACCATGTCCGCACATTCCAAGGGTTCCCACGTTGTTGAAGAAGATCACCCCGGCGTGGCAATCGGGGAGGCTACTCTCCAGCAGCAAGGCACCGACCATCGCCTCATGACCCCTTGGCTCCCTGACGATGCCGCGGCGCAGTGGATCATGGCTCTTCTTCCACTCCTCACAGCGCTGGGCCAGCGATCCCGAGCCCAGATCGGGGATCCCGGAGATGACGACCCGGGTCGGCTCGCCGGCGGTATGGGTATCGATGTATCCGATCTGCATGGCAGCCACCTTCAGAGAACCCTTGCGATCAGAACTCCCTGTCGCATCGGTAGAATCGTCCCCTGCAGGGAAGGGTTCGCCGCGATGCTTCGATTGAATTGATCGATGGCGACCCGGCTCGGTTCATCCTCGACTCCATCGGGAACCCAGCCGCCGCCGCATCCGAGTACATTGTCGGCAACGATCAGGCCGCCAGATCGGAGCAGCGGCAATCCCGCCTCGAGGTACCCGGGATACTCGGTCTTGATCGCATCGAGAAAGAGCAGGTCACAACTGCCTGGACCCAGTTCCTTCACCAGTTGTGGGAGAAGATCGAGCCCGGTCCCCAGACGCACATCGACACGAGTTTCGTTGGCCCTGTGCAGCGCTTGCCTGGCAAAATCGACATGCTCGGAGCTCGCCTCGATGGTGATCAATCGTCCGTCCGGCGCCATCCCAGCAGCGAGGGCGAGGGCGCTGGCCCCGCCGAGGGTTCCCACCTCGACCACCAGACGCGCTCCGCCGTCACGACTGATTCCGGCGAGAAGTGTCAACCAGCGACCCACCGTAGATCCCACGGAGATGGCAGGAAGTCCAGCTTCCTCAGCGGCGGCATCCTCTTCCTGCCAGCGCTGCGAGTCATCACTGAAGAGACGATCGATGTACTCGTGTGTGTTATCCCAGCGCTGCTGGGACATCCCATCTTGATTCACGTGGCGATCTCATTTCTCTGTGGTCACTGACTCCGTTTCGCTCGCAAATTTTCATCCAGTTTCTCGAGGAACTGCTCGGTGGTGAGATAAGGAGTATCTCCTCCGACGAGAATCGCAAGATCCTTCGTCATGTGTCCCGACTCGACCGTTTCGATGCAGACAGCCTCGAGATCATCGGCAAACTCGCGCAGATCGTCATTTCCATCGAGGCGTGCTCGGTGTGCAAACCCACGGGTCCAGGCAAAGATGCTGGCGATGGGATTGGTGGAGGTCGCATTGCCCTTCTGATGCTCTCGGAAGTGCCGGGTCACGGTGCCGTGGGCAGCTTCTGCCTCTACCGTCTGGCCATCCGGGGTCATCAGCACGCTGGTCATCAGGCCGAGGGAACCGAATCCCTGCGCCACCGTGTCGGACTGCACATCTCCATCGTAGTTCTTGCAAGCCCAGACAAATCCGCCATTCCACTTCATGGCACAGGCGACCATGTCATCGATCAGACGATGCTCGTAGATGATTCCTGCGTCCTCGAAGGCTGGCTGGAACTCCGCCTCGAAGACCTCCTGGAACAGATCCTTGAAGCGACCATCGTAGGCCTTGAGGATGGTGTTCTTGGTGGACAGGTAGACGGGCCACTTTCGCTGCAAACCGTAGTTCATGCAGGCTCTGGCAAATCCTCTGATCGACTCGTCGAGGTTGTACATCCCCATGGCGATACCGGGGGCTTCAAACTGCATCACCTCGTAGTTCTGGACATCTCCCCCCTCTGCGGGAGTGAAGGTCATCGACAAGGTGCCAGCACCGGGAACGAGGAAGTCGGTTGCCCTGTACTGATCTCCATGTGCATGTCTTCCGATGACGATGGAGTTGGTCCAGCCTGGGACCAGTTTCGGCACGTTTTCACAGATGATGGGTTCCCGGAATACGGTTCCGCCCAGGATGTTGCGGATCGTCCCGTTGGGAGATCTCCACATCTTCTTGAGGTTGAACTCCTCTACCCGATCCTCGTCGGGAGTGATGGTCGCGCATTTGACCCCGACACCGTACTCACGGATGGCATTTGCCGCATCGATGGTGATCTGGTCATCGGTGGCGTCCCTGCTCTCGATACCGAGATCGTAGTACTTCAGATCCACATCCACGTACGGAAGAATCAACCGATCCTTGATGAACTCCCAGATGATCCGGGTCATCTCATCGCCATCGAGTTCCACGACCGGATTCTCCACCTTGATCTTGTCCACTGAGTCGCTCCTGCCGACCGGGACTTCGCCCGGGCCTGGGTTTCTTGATACTGAACGATGATTCTAGGATCTCACCGGCCCGCTGTGAAGCGGACCCGTCAAGGAACCTAGCGCTGGCAACCACCACAGAAGAAGAGGGAGCGGTTTCCCTTCACCACCCTGCGGATCCCGCCCTCGCAGCGGCTACAGGACTCTCCCTCCCTGCCATACACCTCGAAGGTGTGCTGGAAGTAGCCAGGTTCCCCATCTGGCTGCACGAAGTCCTTGAGGGTGGTACCCCCCTGATCGACCGCTCGGGAGAGAACCGTCTGTAGCGCTTCACCGAGTCGTTGGTATCGAACCCGGGCGATTCGCCCACACGACCGATCCGGTCTGATTCCTGCCATCCAGGCCGCTTCGTTTGCGTAGATGTTTCCGACTCCCGCCACCACTCTTGAATCGAGCAAAAAATCACGCAGCCCTATACTTCGCTTCCTCGATGATTCGAACAGCAACTCTCCCAGCTGCTCCTGCTCCAGTGGTTCGGGACCGAGATCCTTCAGCAGTGCGTGCTGTTCGGGGAACTCACCGGCGAGGGTCACGATTCCGAAGCGCCGGGGATCGTGATACCTCATCTGTCTTCCCCCCTCGAGATACCAGATCACGTGATCGTGACGTCGATATTCATCGCCCTCTTCGACGATTCGCAAACTGCCCGACATCCCCAGGTGAATCAGCAGTGTCTCACCACTGGTTTCTTGCAGGAGGTACTTCGCTCGACGATGAGTCTCGCCGAAAACAGCCCCCCTCAATCTCTCGTCGAGATCACCGGGTACCGGCAATCGCAACCGTGAATTACGGGTCACGATTTCCTCGATCCGGCAGCCGCGGATCAATTTCGAGATTCCCCGCCGGGTCGTCTCCACCTCGGGCAGTTCGGGCACGGGGTCGCACTTTCTAGCGCCACCGGGGCCCTCAAGAGAGAAATTCTCTTTTTTGCCCTCTGAGCGGTTTCTTTCACAGCATGACCCGGTTTCAACGATATTCCAGCCCCCCGGATCGGCCCCCGGATTGAAAAGATGGGTTGAAACCGGGACACCATGCCGGGTAACGGTACCTCAGCACTACTCCTGACCATGCGCCGGAGACGGGGGAAAGGGCCGAAAATAATGACGAAGCGGCTCGTGATCGTGGAATCACCGACCAAAGCGAAGACCATCGAAAAATACCTCGGCGAGGGTTTCGTGGTGGCCGCCAGTGTCGGCCACATCCGTGATCTACCCAGAAAAGCCAGTCAGGTTCCATCCGACCTGAAAGAGAACCAGGTCGTCACCGGAATCACCAATGAGTTCGAGGCGATCTACGTCCTCGACGACGACAAGAAATCTACCGTCAGTGATATCCGCAAGGTGCTGAAGTCAGCGGAAGAACTTTATCTCGCCACTGACGCGGACCGTGAAGGGGAAGCGATCTCCTGGCACCTCTTGCAGGTGTTGAAGCCAAAGAAATCGATGCCGGTCAAGCGACTCCGATTGGGGCAGATCACCAAGAGTGCCCTGGAGAAGGCGATCGCCGAACCTGAAGAACTGGACACGCTGCTGGTCGAGGCTCAGGAAGCCAGACGCATGGTCGACAGGCTGTACGGTTTCCCCGTCTCGAATCTGCTCTGGAGAAAGGTCGCCAACGGCCTCTCCGCAGGGCGAGTACAGACCGTTGCGATTCGCCTACTGGTCGATCGTGAGAAGGAAAGACTCGTCTTCATCCCGGCGGTGTTCTGGGATCTGGATGCACAGTTCAAGACCAACTCCGACGACACCTTCGAGAGCAAATTACTCGACCTCGGCGGTCAGCCCGTTGCCCAGAGCAAGGACTTCGGAGATGACGGTAAACTGAAGGAAGAGTCCTCCGATCGTCGGATCTTGACGGAGAAGGATGCCGAGTCCCTCAAGGAGCGTTTTTCATCCTCGAAATTCCGCGTCTCGTCCCTGGAAGAAAAGCCGTACAAGAGGAAGCCGCCGGTCCCCTTCATCACCAGTGGACTGCAGCAGGAAGCCAGTAACCGCCTCGGATTTTCGCCGGCCAGGACGATGCGGGCAGCGAACGCACTGTTCCAGAAGGGTTACATCACCTACGTGAGGACCGACAACTACGTCCTCTCCTCCGAAGCGATGAAATCGATCGAGGATCTGATCGGAAAACGCTTCGGAGCCGCGGAACATGCTCCCAGGAACTTCGGTTCTCTGTCGGAGAATGCCGGCGGAGAACACGAACCGATCCGCCCCGCCGATTTTGTCGATCCCTCTGAGCTTGGATCGAAGGTGGGTGAGGATGAGAACCGTCTCTACGACCTCATCTGGAAGAGAACCATCGCAACGCAGATGAAGCCGGCAACGGGACGCACCGTCATCCTCGAGGTCAAGGAAGATCACGACGATGCGGCACGTTACCAGTCGAGGGGAACCGTCATCGATGACCCCGGGTTCCTGCGAGTCGATCCGACAGGTTCCAAGGAAACCATCCTGCCTCCGGTCACCGTCGGCGATGAGGTTTCCATCTCCGATCTGAATCCGGAAGAGCACCGGACTCAACCGATCGGCAGATACACCGAGGCAGGTCTCATCAAGGAGATGGAAAAGCGAGGGATCGGCCGACCGAGTACCTACGCGAGTATCATCGAACGGATTCAATCCGCTGATTACTCCTTCCGCAAGAACAAGGCGCTGGTACCGACCTGGACAGCCTTTGCAGTGGTCCGACTGATGGAGGATCACTTCACCCACTTCGTCGAGTACAGCTTCACGAAGCAGATGGAAGACGATCTCGATCAGATCGCCAAGGGCCAGCAGGACCGTCGCAAGTACCTGGAGAAATTCTGGTCAGGAAATGGCGAAGCGGGTCTCTCGGGACTGATCGAGATGGGACTGGAAAAAATCGATCCGGCACAGATCTGCCGCTTCCCGATGCCATTCGGAGGCGGTGATCCGTGGAAATTCCGCGATCAGGAAGTGATTCTCCGCGTCGGCAGGTACGGACCGTATCTGGAATCGGGAGAGATTCGCGGCAACATTCCAGAGGAACTGTGTCCCGATGAACTCGATGCCGGCAAGGTGTCGGAAGTCCTCGAAGCAGGAGCGCGTAAGGATGAACCGATCGGGCACTGCAGTGCCACTGGCAAGCCGATCTACATCAAGAGCGGCCGCTTCGGTCCCTATGTCCAGAGAGGATCGACCGAGTCGGAAGAGAAACCCGAGTTCGCATCCTTACTCAAGGACATGGAGCCACAGAATGTCACTGCAGAGGTTGCCATCCAGTTACTGCTCCTGAAGGAGGGGCGCCCTTGCGGTACCTTTGTCGATGCAGAGGGAAGCGAGCACGAGATCCGCGTCTACAACGGTCGCTATGGCCTCTACATCAAGGCGGGCAAAGAAACTCGTAGCCTCGAGGAAGGGGACGACCCCTTCGCCATCCAGGAAGAACGCTGCAGGGTACTGCTGGCCCAACCGAAGCGAAGAGGACGCGCCGCCGCCAAACCACCGATCCAGACCTTCGAAAATGTCGTGGAACTGGATGGTGCGACGATCCAGATCAAGGACGGCCGCTTCGGTCCTTATGCCACCGATGGCGAGACCAACGCCACCCTTGCGAAGGATATGGATCCTGCCACCGTCTCCTCCTCGGAGGCTGCCCAGAGAATCCTTGCGAAGCGCGAACGAGACGCCAAGAAGGGCAAGAAGAAGAAGAAGACTGCCAAGAAGAAGACCAAGAAGAAGGCGAAGAAGAAGGCCGCCAAGAAGAAGGCCGCCAAGAAAAAGACCGCCAAGAAGAAGACCACCAAGAAGAAGACCACCAAGAAAGACGATTGAGAGTTCTTCGTGAAGTGGACCGCCTCTTTCTCCTCGAAATCGTTACACCGCACCATCCATCTCGTCCTGCTCGGAACCATCGTGATGATCTCGATCGGTTGCTCCGGTACCCCCAACAGTAATCCCGTGAACACCGAACCTGTCGGGGAGGAATCGGTACCACCTCTTTTTTCGGCTCGCTGGAATGAAGCACGGGATCGGGTCCAGGTGATGACGGAGGACTCGACCCAATGCAACATGGTGGCAACCTTGCGTCTCGACCACGATCGCCCCTGTCTCTTTCCCCTTTACTCTCCCGGTGGCGAGATGGTGTTGCGTCGCTTTCCGCTGGAAAACCCCGGGACGGGAGAATCGACGGACCACCCACACCACGCCGGAGTCTGGATCGCCCACGGATCGGTCGATGATCACGATTTCTGGCATGGCAAGTCCACGCGACAGATCCCCAGTAACTGGGAATCGTTTTCACTGGACGACGATAATATTCTCGTCCTCAGTGGACAGCTCACCTGGACCGCCGGGGATGATGCAATCATCGAGGAGACTCGCACCTACGATTTTCGGCGTGGGGAAGGATTTCACAGCATCGAGATCTGGAGCCTGTGGGAAGCGCTCGGATCGGAGACGATCACCATCGGTGACACCAAGGAAGGCACCTTTGCCCTGCGGCTCGCTCCGTCCCTTCGACTCGACGGTCAAGTTGCTGCGGGAAACTCCATCAATGCCGAGGGAATCTCAGGCGGATCGGTATGGGGTAAGCAGAGTCGCTGGGTCGCCTATTCCGGTCCTGTCGAGGGTCAAGAGGTGACCGTCGCACTGCTCGATCATCCGGAGAACCCCGGCCACCCCACCTGGTGGCATGCCAGAAAGTACGGCCTGTTTGCAGCAAACCCCTTCGGGCAGCACGATTTCGAGGGCTCCGCTGCGGGCAGTGGCGAGATGAAGATCCCTCCCGGTGAACAGCTCTTCTTTCGCCATATGCTCCTCATCTTCAGCGAAGATGTGAGCGCAGAACAGATCGATGAGGCGTGGGCCCGTTTCTCCGCCGGCTAATTGACAATTGACAGGGAAATTCTCGTACCGTTATCATACCCTCCATGATGATCTTCCTTGCTGAATCAAAATTCACTCTCACCCTTCGATACATCCTGTTCAGCATCGTCTTTCTTGCACCCCAATCGATCTCCGAGGCTGCCGGTTCCGATCTCTCTGGAATCTGGCGTGGTCAGTTGCTGGATGGGGAATCTTCAATTGAATTGATCTTTCACATCGAAGCAACCGCCGACGGATCCTGGACCGGCACCGTTGATACTCCAGCTCAATCTTCATTCGGATTACCCTTGAGTGGAGTCTCCATCTCGGAGGAGAACTCGGTACTCATCTCCGTTGCAGCAACTGGAGGACTCTACGAGGCCAACCTGAACGGTTCCGGAGATGAACTCGAGGGCGTGTGGAAACAACGAGGATCTGAGCTGAAACTGCTGTGCTCTCGCGAGCCCGCTCTCCCGCAGATACCAGAGAAACTTGCCGCTTCTCTCGTCGGGACCTGGCAAGGCACCCTGAAGGTCGGCGCCATCGAGTTGCGCATCCTCATCGACCTGTCGAGGCAGGAAAACGGCAAGATCGGTGGCTTCATGGTCAGCCCCGATCAATCTCCCGCCCAATTGCGGGTAACGCGCCTCGACTTCCTCGACGATGCTGGAATACGAATCTCCGTCGGCGAACTGTTCATCAGTTACCTGGTGGACTTCTCTGAAGACGGCAAGAAGTTGACCGGAAGCATGCTCCAGGGCAGGGGGAAATTTGACATCGAGTTGACGCGAGAAAACGAGGTCATCGAGTTGCTTCGCCCCCAGACCCCGGTTCCTCCCTTTCCCTACAAGATGGAAGAAGTCAGTTACAGCAATCCTGCTACCAGCATTGTTCACTCGGGCACCCTGACGATCCCTGCCGGGGAAGGTCCCTTCCCTGCGGTCCTGTTGATCTCCGGATCCGGGGCACAGAATCGCGATGAGGAGCTGTTCCAGCACCGGCCATTCCATGTCATCGCGGATCATCTCAGCCGCAACGGCGTCGCGGTTCTACGTGTCGATGACCGCGGTGTGGGAGGCACCACCACCGATGACAACCCGAAGGACGACACCACCCTCGATCATGTCGGCGACGCACTTCGTGGATTTCGCTTCCTGCAAGGCCGTGCGGAGATCGACGCCAAACGTGTCGGATTGATCGGACACTCCGAGGGTGGAGTCATCGCTCCCCTTGCCGCTCAAGACGAAGATGAAGTGGCGTTCATCGTCATGCTCGCCGGTACCGGCGTACGAGGCGATCGCTTGCTATTGAGTCAGGCTGAACTGATCTCCAAGGTCGAAGAAATTTCTGAAGAGGAGTTACAGGCGGGCCTCGCCCTCAACAGGAAACTCTTCGATGTCGTGCTTCAGGAACAGTTGAGTTCAACTGAACAGAGGGACCTCTTTTCTGAGATTCTCGAAGAACAGGAAGAACTCTCCCCGGCGGAACGAGATTCCATCCTTCAGCAGATGTCGAACCAGTGGATTCAATGGTTCATCCGCTTCGACCCGACCACATCACTTGAAGCAGTGCAGGTACCGGTACTGGCAGTCAACGGATCCCTCGACCTACAGGTCCCCTGCAAGGAAAACCTCGATGCCATCGCAGCGGCACTGGAGAAGGGCGGGAACAGCGATTTCGAGACGGTGACCTTCCCCGATCTGAATCATCTCTTCCAGCACTGTGCTACAGGAGCTCCCTCCGAATACGGCAAGATCGAGGAAACATTTGCACCGGAAGTTCTCGAAAAGATCACTTCCTGGATCAACAGCCGCTTCGGTAACGATCGAGATCGATGATCGATCCGCCCCCTCGCAGTCGAAATCGCCTCGTGATACTGTTCCGGAATGAAAAATAAACACCTCAAACCGCTGTCCTTGTTCCTGGTGCTGTTGATTGGTGGCTGCAACACGGTTCCATTGACCACCTCATCCGGAAAGACCACGGAAAATCTGTTTTCCATGTTCAAGGAGCTGGAAGGGGAGTGGATCTCGACTTCCGCATCTGCCGACATGCCGCCCTCGACGGTGACCTATCGCACCATCGCAAACGGCAGTTCCGTCGTCGAAACGGTTTTCGCTGGCACACCCCATGAGATGGTCTCGGTCATCTTTCTGGATGGAACTCAGTTGCGGATGACGCATTACTGCGCTGCACGGAATCAACCACATCTGTTCGCCAACGAGATCACCGACGACAGCGTCTCGTTCGTGACCGCCAATGTCTCGAATCTTCAAGATCCAGGCGATCTCTACATGGGAGAGGCGCAGTGGGTCTTCATCGATGAGAACAACATCCAGACCAACTGGATGAGTTTTCAAGGTGGCGAGGAGAGCGGCGCGATGGTCTTCAACATGAAGAGAGCCGCCGATTAGCGATTCTCGGAAAATGAGAATCAGCAACCATTCTGCTCGATGACCCTCTACTCGAAGAGTTGATGCACCGCCTCTGCCTTGACCAGTTCGCGAGGCTGCTTCAGGTGATTGAGCACCATCGTATCCGGAGCGATTCCAAAGGAATGATAGATCGACGCGAGCAGTTCTCTCGGGTGGACCGAATCACTGAGCGGTGCAGATCCAGTCTCGCCCGACTCCCCGTGTACGTAACCACGACGGACCCCCGCTCCCGCAAGACAGGCGGTGTAGCAATAGGGCCAGTGATCTCGTCCGTCATCGGTATTGTTGTTCCCTGAAGTACTGACTCCACGCTGCGGCGAACGACCGAACTCACCCACAGCAACCACCAGCGTCTCATCGAGCAAACCACGATCATCGAGATCCTCGATCAAGGTCGCCAGTCCAGAATCGAGCATCGGTGCCGCTTGCTTCTTCATCCGCCTGGAGAGATCGACATGAACATCCCATGAGTGGTTATCGGAGTTGGCTACCTTGGGCCAGATCACCTCGACGACCCGGGTTCCCGCTTCCACCAGACGCCTTGCAAGAAGGCAACTCTGACCGAAGGTATTGCGACCGTAGCGCTCCCGCAATTTGAAGGACTCCTGATCGAGATCGAACGCTTCCCTCGCCTTGCCCGAGACGATCAGATTGATCGCCTTGGAGTAGTACTCGTTCAACTCGTAATCCTCGACCGCCTTATCGATCCCGGGCATCGCATCGTTGATGGCATCCCGAATCCTCGCGCGTCGTTGAAGTCGATGAGCGAAGACACCCGGAGCCATCGAGAGGTCGTCGACATTGAGCTTGTCCATCTTGGACATGTTCAGATCATCACCGGCGGGGAATAACTGGTATGGATCGTACGCCTTGCCGAGGAATCCTGCGGTCCCCCCCTTGCCGACGACATTGCTCTCCTGCAACGGTCTCGGCAGCATCACGAAGGGAAGCATCGGAGCCTCGGGCGGACGCATCCGCACCAGCTGCGAACCGAAGTTGGGGAAGTCCTTGGGACTTGGCGGCTCCAGCTGTCCCGAGGGGCTGACCTTGTCGGTGGTGTATCCCGTCATCATCTGATAGATCGCCGCGGTGTGATTGAACAGCCCCTTTGGCGTGTAACTCATCGAGCGAATCATCGTCATCTTGTCGTTGACCTGAGCAAGTCTCGGCAACAACTCGGTGAAGTGAACTCCGGGGATCTTTGTTGGAATGTTATCGAACACACTCTTCACGTTGTCCGGGACATTTTCCTTTGGATCCCAGAGATCGATGTGGCTCGGTCCACCTTGTAGATAGACCATGATGATGCTCTTCGCCTTGGCCCACCCCGGTGCTGATTTGACAGCTTCACGAGCGACCGCCTGCATCTCGAAGATCGACCCGAGGGTCAATCCGAGAAAGCCCGCGCCACCGATCCTCATCAGATCGCGACGGGTCATGTTCTCCGAATCACAAAGATCGGAACAGTCATCACCAGGAACTCTCAGCATCTCTGCACCTCTCAGTTAGCCATTCATCAGCGGTTGAACAGGAACGCGGGGTTATTGATCAGCGCCCAGGCGATATCCTGAACGAGAGTAACCCTCCGGCTCTTCAATTGCTGCTCGCTCAGTTGCATCGCTCTCTCCAGTCGCACCAGTTCGGGATCCGGCGGCAACTTCATCTCAACCCTCGACAGCTTCTCTTGAAACTTCAGCAGTCCGGGATCGACGGGCCGCGGCATCTTGGCCGTTTCCAGCTTCTTCTTGTACTCGATCGCCTTCGGATCGTTGGACTCGAAGTAGTCACGAAGTTGCACCTTCTGCTGGTCACTCCTGCTGCCTTCGGGCACCGCCACGATGGCGGCAATCTCATCTGGCAATCCCATCGTCACGGGAACCTGGGATGTAGTGACCCAGACCTTGAATCGGCCGATGGTATGGCCAGCATCGAATTTGTAATGCATCGTGAAGGACAACACCGATCCAGCCCCGCCGATCACCTCCTTCAACTCGAAGGTGGCGATACGATCGACGCCAAGCTGAGGGCTGGATGCCCAGCCGTCATTGGTGACCTTTCCATCGATGGCCTTTGAAATCTCGTAGTTGGTCTGGCTGAAGTTCGCCCTGGCATTGTGCAGTGCAATCTTCTTCGATTCAGATTCCACCTCTCCGATCGGTGCCGGAGTCCACATCAACTCCAGCTCGGAGAGAACATAGTTGCCATTTTCATTTCTCCCGGGCCCTCGACCTGGAAGGCGATCATCGGCAAGGGCTCCGAGACGGATCGCTGTCACACCTTCCAGGTCGACCGGTGCCGTGAAGGTGTAGGTCCCCATTCCGTTCTTCCCGGAAACAAAGACCGCGCCATCGTCTTCGATGGTCAGGGTGGCTCCACTCGATGCGATGAGGTTCTCGAGTTGCAGGGGAACCCAGCGGGTCTCCCCCTTCTTCTGCTCTTCCCAGGTCAGCAACTTCTCGGGGATCGTCTTGCCGTAGGCGATCTGTTCCGCGCTGGCGAGAGCGATCGCCTCGTCACGCTTCTTGTCGAGTTCTGCTTCGCGAGGAGCGATCTCCTCGGTGTAGGCAGCCACCTCGGCACGAGCATCGGCGATATCTGCCTGCTGCACCTCTTCCTTCTCCTGACGGAGAGTCGCGGCAACCTGCTGGTAGTGGGTGTACTCCTCCACCAGTGAAGCATGATCAGTATCGATTTCCGTGAACATCGCTTTCAACGAAGCGACCTCTTTCTCGGTGGCTGGCCGGTTCAAGATCCGCAGGTACAGTTCCTCGATCAACTTGCCATCATCGGGTTGCTCGTCGACCAGAGCCCGGATGGCATTCTTGTCGTCGCTGATGGCCTGATCGACGGTCGGTCCCGTCACCAGAGCCATGACGCTATCGAGGCCGAGTGATTCCGTTCGATCACATTCACAGGAACTCTCCCTCGATGCTCGTCCAAGCGTCGTGAGAAATCCGTCCTTCAACTGGATCCCGACATCGGGCAGTGCTGCTGCTCTCGTCCCCTCCGCAACCCCGGGAATCCTGGTCGTCGATCCGAGAACCTTGTGGATCGAATCGAAGAGGACCTCGGCGGGCAACCTTCGAGGAATTGCGTGGGAGTAATTGAGTTGATCCCCTTGGTTCCACTGGTTGGTAGCGATGGAGAGTTGATAGGTTCTCGACTTGCAGATCTCGCTGATCAATCGCTGCACATCGAATTCGCTCTCGATGAAACCGCCGGTCAGATGATCGAGAAGTTGTGGATTGGTAGCAGGATTTCCGGCACGGATGTCATCGAGGGGATCGATCAGACCGAGTCCTGTCAGATACCCCCACACTCGATTGACATAGCTCCTGGCAAAGTAATGGTTGTCCGGGGATGTGATCCAGCGAGCCAGCTGCTCTCTCCTGGTTGCCCCCTCGGTGGCAGTAAATTGCGCCTCGTAGGGAAACTCCGGAACGGTCTCCGCACCGGTTCTTTCGTGAACCACCTCACCACTCTCGCCGTCGGAGACGATCTCGTAGAGTGGCTTGCTTCCCTCCACTGCCGTTCCGCCGATTCTCTTGTCACCGGAGGCCGGATCCTTCTTCAACTCGACCTGGCCATAGTAAGCTGCGAGTTGATAGTACTGATCCTGTGTCCACCGCTCGAAGGGATGGTCGTGACACTTGTTGCAGTTGAACCGGATGGCAAGGAACAACTGCGTGGTGTTCTCCATCAACTCCGTGGGAGTCCTCAGAATCTTGTGGTAGGAAGCGGGTGGATTCTCCTTGTTGGAACCACTGGCGGTGAGGATCTTCCAGACGAACTGATCGTAGGGTGTGTTCTCCTCGACTTCCTCGTGTATCCAGTTCCTGAACCCTTCCGCACCTTCCTTGCCGAGATACTTGCTGTTGACCTGCAGTAAATCTGCCCAGCGATTGCCCCAGTGAACGACATAGGAATCCGATCCGATCAGATCATCGATCAAGGCATCTCGTTTGATCATCGAAGGACGCGAATCCTCCATGAACTCCGAAATCCCTTCGATGTCCGGTGGCAATCCGGTCAGGTCGAGATGGATCCGTCTCACGAACTCCTCATCGGTGCACAGATCCGATCCCCGCAGCTGCATCCGTTTCCACTTGTCCACCACCAGCGAGTCGATGGGTGAACCTTGTGGAGGTGCCTCCCACTCGAATCCCGATCGATCACCCATGACGGTCATGGTTGTAGCGACGTAGGCTCCTTCAAATCGAGCGAGCAGTGGCGCTTCTCCCCTGCGCAGGGTCGTGACCCTTCCCGTTTCATCACAGCTGGCAACCTCGGTATCTCCACTGGAGATGAACGCCTCAGCAGTGACATCCCTGGTCGAGCCATCGTCGTAGTGAGCGGTCACTCTCATCTGCTGCTGACCACCGATGTCGTGGACCACCGGTTGCGTCGGAGCCAGTTCGATCTTGCTGACCCTTGGAACCTCCACATCGAGCTGACAACCGCTGGCAATCCAGTCACGAAGGATCTGGTAATAATCGGAATCGGCGTGGAACCGCTGTCCACCTTCATGAGGTACCGCTGCGGTGGCTTTGAGTAGCATCAGGCTGTCACCTGCCTGAGCCAGGTTGATGCGACGGCCGGCATGATCGTCAGAAAATGCCCGCACATCGAAGAGCGGATCGTAACCGCGCAGCGATAGCTTGAATCCGTTCTTCCCCTCCTTCGACCCGTGGCAGGTCCCGCCGTTACAGCCCGACTTCGAGATGACCGGATTCACATCCCGGAGAAAGCTGGGACGGAAGTCGTCGTTGCGGCCACTCACCCGCACCGAAACATCGATCGACTGTCCCTGGTGGGTGACCGATAGGGTGGTTGTACCATCCCTCTTCGGTCGTATCAGACCGCCTTCGATGGTGGCGATTTCATCCGAGAGGTTATAAGAGGCGGAATGTGTCAGGTCGACGGAGCGACCATTCGACTGCAATCCCGTCACCAGGATCTGCTGGTATCCGTACTTCTCATCGATCTCGATGGCGGGAGGATCGGCTACCAGCGCGACCAGCTTCGTTTTCCCCTTTGCGGGCATCGGTACCGACAGGGCCACCCTCAACAGGTTGCCATTCTCTCCATCGACGAAGCGAATCAATCCATCCGCGCTTCCCACTGCGATCTGGCTTCGCTGCGGATGCCAGCTGAGTGAATAGACGGGAGAATCGAACTCTACCGTGGCCAGCGTCTCGATGTCCTTAGAGTGGAACTCCTCGATCTTCTTCTTCTCGGCAGCGTTTCTACTGGTCGATACCTTTTCGAGGATTCCCTTCATCCCTGCCGGGAGGGTGCCGTCAAACTCGCTGCTGTAGATGGAGAGGTGTCCCTTCCCATCCAGGCTACTGCCTGCGGCGATCCTCTTTCCGTCGGCGTTGTATTCGATGCCGAAGATGCGTCCGGGCATCGAATCGAAGGATCGCAGCAAGTTGGAGTTATCCCCGATCACTCGCTTGACCTCGCGGTGAATTCGATAGATCTGCGGCGTGCCCCGGGATCCTCCCACCAGTACCTCCTCCTTCGCTGGATGGCGATCGACCGCTGCCAGGCCACCCTTGAGGATTGCGGGAGTGATGGAGGTGATGTTGTCGATGAACCTCTGGGTCTTCAGTTCGGTCAACTTTGCTGTCATGTCCCGACCCACCGAGATCACGTAATTCCCGTCCTTCGAGAAGACGGTATCGAGAATCCAATCGGAGGACACACCGTTGAAGAGAACTTGCTCACCGGTGGTGATATCGATGGCGCGAAGGGTGTTGTCTCCGCAGCCGAAGGAAACCAGACGATTGTCGGGGGACCAGCTGGCCCCGTAGATGGTGTCGAAGGTCACCGGAACCGAGAGGGCTAACTTCCAGCTGTCGGTGTCCCAGATCTGTAGTTCACCCATTCTTCCGGGCAAGCCACCTGTCACCGCCAGCTTCTTGCCGTCGGGGGAAAAGGCGATGGACTCGATGCGCTCCGACATCCCGATCAGTCTCTCGACGATCCCCTTCTTCTCCACATCGTGGATCAACACCTCGTGGTATCCGGAGACAGCCAACCACCGTCCATCGGGAGAGTAGTCGAGCGCCGTAACCATCGGAGGAGATTCGTAGAGAGGCGGATGATCCACATCGAACTTCTCGATGGCAGCAGCGGGAGTGTCGTCCACCGCTCCCTCGGCGATCCAGCGTGCGATCAATTCGATCTGCTCCGGCTGCAACGGATCACCTTTTTCAGGCATCTCCGCCTCGCCATCGACTGGAGTGATCAGATCGATCAACAGACTCTCCGTCGGTTGATGTGGGATGATCGCCGCTTCGTCACCACCACCAGCGATCAACTGATCGAACTTCGTCATCACGTACTTGCCCTTGGACCTGGCGGGCTGGTGACAACCGTGACAGTTGGCCTGGAAGATGGGGCGGATCTGCTGGTAGAAGCTGACCTTCTCGGGAGCCTTTTCACCCTGGGGGCCGTCATCCCCACGCACCGGATGATCGAGGAGCAGCAACGGAGCGAGAAGCAGCAACGGAGCAAACAACCGCAGTACCTTGAAGGAAATCACCGGGTCCAACTCTCCTTCCGGTGGGGGGACAATCCGCACATCCGCCACCTCCAAATGTTATCAGACAGGATGTGCAGGGGGCAGAGGGGGCTCGCCGATGCAACGGCTCACTTCTCCCCCTGTTTACAGTTCATCGACACCGTTTCTGGCTCCCAGGACATCACCTCGAGCTGTGCTGGCCGTGCTGATACCGGATGCGGTGCGGCAATCTTCGCCGTTACTTCGCAGCCAGGGCATCAAAATAGCTTCGTTGCGCTCGTAACGCTTCGACCCGTGCCTCCGGTGGTCGATCGTGAGCCTCCAGCAGCATCCAGCCGTCCCATTTCGCCGCCCTCAACAACTGGAACAGTTTTCCGTACGGATATCGCTTCTCATCCAGTCGCCGTACATGAAGGGTTCTTGCCAGCCTGTGACGAACCCGGGCGAAGTTCGCCTCGATCCCTTCGCCGGCAAGATCGCCATCGTTACTGTTCCAGCACGCTCCCACCGCCGGATGATCGGCGATCTCCAGGATCCGTTCGATGTGGTGCAGGGGAGCGCACGAACCGTGGACCTCCAGTCGGATCTGTTGCCCCATCTCCGCAGCTTCCTTGCCCAGTTGAAGGAGTGACTTGCCGATCCGCTCGATGGTCGGCTCCAGTTGATCCCCCTCGGGGCAGTGATCGGGTTTGACCTTCACCCCACTGCCGCCGATATCGGCACTCAAGCGGAGAAACTGCCGGGTGGTATCCATCGCCGCCTTCAGGCGGTCCGGATCGGCGTGATGCAACTTCTCGTTGCCGCCGATTCCGACGCAGCTAACGCTGGAATCCTCGAATCGTTTCTTCACCTCGAGCCGCTGCTGCTTGTCGAGGCTCGGTTCAACGCCGTGTGCGTGGGTGGTGCGTAACTCCACACCCTCCAGACCGGATGATTCGCAGCTGTCGATGAGCCGCGGCAGGTTGAGATCCTGCCCCCACAGGTAGGTGACCAGTCCGAAACGAAACTTCACCGGCCGAAGTGACGGGGAATCATCGGCCCACAGCAGATGTGGAGCGACGGTGAGTGCCCCCCCTGCCGACACCAATCTCTTCAACAGTTCACGTCGATGAAGAGATGGAACCTCGTCGCCGGTCACCGATCAGGCTTCTTCCGGAAAGACGTAGTCGGCTCGACCCGCCCTGAACAGCATCTTGTTCGCTTGTGGATCGTTGCTGAATCGCTCGCTACTGGCATCGAAATCGAGAACCTTGCCCGCCACGATTCCAGCGCTCTCGAAGTCGACCCCGTTGCTGCGTAGATGCCCGACCATTCGCTCGACATCTCCTGCTGCCGTGGTGGGCCAGGTGATGCGACCAGCCGCCTGTCCCGGGGACACCGCTTCACCTCTCATGAAGGAGATGTTTCCGAGGTGACAGAGCGCACTGGAGAGGTGCCCTCCCTCCACCGTTCCGGTCAAGGTCGAAGCATCCCTCGATCTCACCGCGTCGATGAAGTTCTGGAAGTGATTCTGTGCCCCTTGCCACTTGCGAATCTCCCGACCAGAACGATCGATGACTCGAGCACTGGAGTAGTTGGGAAGCAACAGCGTTCCCTCCTCGCAGTGGATGGCAGCTCCGATCGACATGCCGAGGTAGCGATCCATGCTGCCACCCCAGTTCTTCTTCTGTGCCGCCAGATTTCTCGGTAATCCCCGCACCTCGAAGATGATGGGAGCCTCTGGATAGTCGAGGACCGAGATCAGGGTATTGGGCGTGTTCCCGTCGTCGTCGTAGCCAAACCGACCACCGTATCCGAGCACGCGGTCCGGCATCCGCTCGTAACCCAGAGCCCAGCGACAAAGATCCATCTGATGAATCCCCTGGTTTCCCAGGTCGCCATTGCCGGTGTCGAAGTCCCAGTGCCAGTCGTAGTGCAATCGTCCCCTGGACAGCGGCTTCATCGGTGCTGGACCGACCCACAGATCGTAATCGATTCCCTTCGGAACAGGCTGTGGACCCTTGACCTTGCCGATGGATGAACGGGGCTTGTAACAGAGTCCTCTCGCCAGCGTCGGCTTGCCGATGTTGCCGGCCTGCATCCAGGCGATGGCATCGCGGATGGCGGACGATGAACGGGACTGCGTACCCGTCTGAACGATACGCCCATGTCGTGCAGCAGCTTCCACCATCAATCGACCCTCACGAACGTTGTGGCTGATCGGTTTCTCGACGTAGACATCCTTGCCCGCAGCACAGGCCCATACCGTCTGCATGGCGTGCCAGTGGTTGGGAGTTGCGATGGAAACAACGTCGATATCATCACGGGCGATGAGATCCCTGAAGTCGCGGTAGATATCGGTCTCGATCCCCTTCTCCTTCAGCTCACGCTGTCGATTCTCGAGCACCCCCTTGTCGACATCACAGAGGGCTACCACCCGTACACCCTCGAGATTCTGGAGCCCCATGACATGGGACCAACCACGACTACGGATACCTGCGACCCCGACCCTGATCTCATCGGAACGGGAGCCTCCCAGCGCCCAGGTTGGGCCTGTCAGGGCCATGGCGGCGCCAGCGGCAAGCCCGGAGGTGACAAAGGTTCTGCGATCCATCGTTGTACCTACCTCTCTCGATTCCGGATGACAGCACGGATCTGCAGGTCTCACAAGAAACGACCTGTCCGCCATCCCGGTGAGATTGGCCCCCTTGCGGCGATCTACAAGGGAACGGTTGGCCCCGCCTGAAGGGTCGTGGTAAGCCAATGGTCAGGATCTGCACTTTCCAGGTCAGGGATCGGAGCACTGGAGGATTTTTGAAGATACGTCGCATCGAGGTCTACCAGGTCGACCTGCCTCTGGTCGAGGGCTCCTACCGCTGGTCGGGGGGAAAGTCGGTGGAGGTTTTCGATAGCACCGTGGTGCGGATCGAAACGGACGAGGGAATCACCGGTCACGGAGAGATCTGCCCCCTCGGCCCCTTCTACCTGCCCGCCTATCCATCGGGAGCCCGGAACGGGATCGCCGAACTTGCACCGCAGCTCATCGGAGAGGATCCGTGCAAGCTGCTGCAGATCAATCAACGGATGGATGCCTGCCTCAAGGGTCATCCCTACGTGAAATCTGCCATCGACATCGCCTGCTGGGACATCCTCGGTCAATCGTGTGGAGTTCCCATCAGCACCCTGCTCGGAGGAAGCCACGGAGATGACTTCGTTCTCTACCGAGCCATCTCCCAGGAAGCTCCCGAGGCGATGCGCGACAAGGTGCACCGATACCGGGAAGAGGGGTACACCCGCTTCCAGCTGAAGGTCGGCGGAGATCCAGATGTCGACATCGAACGGATTCATCAGGTGCGATCGATCCTCGAGCCCACCGATCTGCTCATCGCCGATGCCAACACCGGCTGGACACAGCACTCTGCGATGCGAGTGGTTCGGGGTGTTCGTGATCTCGATGTGACCATCGAGCAGCCGTGCGAGAGTTACAGGGAATGCCTGGCAGTGAGACGCAATTGCGACCACCCCTTCGTTCTCGACGAGGTGATCGATGGACTCGAGATCCTCATGCGTGCCGGTGCCGACCTGGCGATGGACGCGGTCAACATCAAGATCTCCAAGTTCGGAGGACTGACCCGAGCCAGGCAAGCGCGTGATCTGTGCATCGAGATGGGAATCGCCATGACCATCGAGGATGCGTGGGGAGGTGACATCGTCACCGCCGCCATCTCTCACCTTGCACACTCCACCCCACCGGAGTTACTACTGACCGCAACAGACTTCAACTCCTACGTCACCGTCCCCATCGCCGAGGGTGCACCGAAGCGAGTCAACGGACGGATGGCCTCCTCGCCCGCACCGGGACTGGGTGTCAAACCGATCTCCTCGGCACTGGGGGATGCAGTCCTGAAAATTGAATGAACGGAAACCAGCGATGGAAATACAGATCGACGACAAGCAGGCACTGGTATGTGGAAGCAGTCAGGGGATCGGACTCGCCTGCGCCCGACAACTCGCCAGCATCGGCGCACGGGTAACACTCTGTGCCCGCAACGAAGCCGACCTCGATGCCGCGCTGGAAACCCTGCCCGGTTCAGGTCACACGCGAGTCGTCGCGGATTTCAACGAACCGGAGACGCTGACCTCGGCGGTACAGGCTCACATCGATGAGCACGGTCCTTTCCAGATCCTCATCAACAACTCCGGAGGCCCGCCAGGAGGACCACTCTTTGACGCCCAGGCGGATGAGTTCGGTGTAGCGATGCAACGGCACCTGGTCTGCAACCATCGCCTGGTCCAGACGCTGGTTCCCGGCATGAAGGAGAGCGGCTACGGCAGGATCGTCAACATCATCTCCACCTCGGTGAGGGAACCGATCGCCGGACTGGGAGTTTCCAACACCACCCGCGGCGCAGTGGCCTCGTGGGCCAAGACGCTGTCGAAGGAACTGGGGCCCGATGCCATCACCATCAACAATGTCCTGCCCGGCTTCACCGATACCTCTCGATTGAGCCAGTTGATGGAGAAGCGAGCTGCGGCGCAGGGAACCACCGTCGAACAGGTCGAGGCAACCTGGATCGATTCGATCCCCGTGGGAAGACTCGCCTGTGCCGATGAGATCGGCTCCGCCGTGGCATTCCTCTGCTCACCCGCTGCCGCCTACATCACGGGGGTCTCGTTGCCAGTGGATGGCGGAAGACTCAACCTCATCTAGAATCGAAACCAGGGAAGGGTACGGCTATCACGATGGATCGTTCCAGCCTCAGCGAGGTCCTGCATTTCATCGACGGGGAACGAATTCCCTCTGCGAATGGTGCAACCCTGACCAACATCGAACCGGCAACCGGTGAGGTGCTGGGAACCATCGCCTCCGGCGCCATCGATGAGGTCAATGGTGCCGTCGATGCGGCGAGCCGTGCGCTTGATCACTGGTCAAATCTCTCCAGCGAGGAGAGGGGAAACCATCTGGAACGACTGGCGGGCGCCATCGAGGAAGACCTCGACGATTTTGCCCGCGCCGAGAGCATCGACAACGGCAAACCGATCGCCGCCGCCCGCACCATCGACATTCCCAGGGCCGCGGCAAATCTACGTTTCTTCGCCGGCGCCGCCCGCTACCAGCATGAAGAGGCACACCGCACACGACTCCCCGGCGACGACCTGTGGAACGTAGCGATCCGCAAGCCGGTCGGCATCGCAGGCTGCATCTCGCCGTGGAATCTTCCCCTCTACCTGTTCACCTGGAAGATCGCCCCGGCACTTGCCGCGGGCTGTACCGTCGTCGGCAAGCCGTCGGAGATCACACCGGTCACCGCCGACCTGCTCGCCCGGGCCGCCCAGCGATCGGGATTCCCGCCGGGAGTTCTCAACATCGTCCACGGCACCGGACCGGCCGCGGGAGCCGCCATCGTCGAACACTCGCAGATTCCCGCACTCTCCTTCACCGGGGGAACAACCACCGGCGCCGCCATCGCCTCGGTTGCGGCACCAGGGTTCAAGAAGACGCTACTCGAACTGGGTGGCAAGAACCCGACGGTGATCTTTGCCGACTCCGATGTGGAAGCTGCGGTGGAGGGAGCAACCCGCGCTGCATTTTCCAATCAGGGACAGATCTGCCTGTGTGGTTCGCGCATCCTGGTCGAGCGGAGCATCGCCGACCAGGTTACCGAAGCACTGGTCGAGCGTGCTTCGCGGATGACCATCGGGGATCCGCTGGAAGAGACCACCGAGGTGGGAGCACTCGTTTCCGCCGAACATCGTGACAAGGTCGAGCAATGCCTGCAGATCGCGTCGGACGAGGGTGGTGAAATCCTCTGCGGCGGAGAGCGGGCGGCACCCGCCGGCCGTTGCCAGGATGGCTACTTCCTGTCGCCGGCAGTGATTCGAGGTCTCGATCCCACCTCGACGACAAACCAGGAAGAAATCTTCGGACCGGTAGCCACCGTGATCCCCTTCGATGACGAGGAGCAAGCGCTGCAGATCGCCAACGGCGTTCGCTACGGACTCGCCGCCAGCATCTGGACCCGCGACATCGATCGCGCCCTGCGCGTCTCGGAACGGATCGAAGCGGGAACGGTGTGGGTCAACTGCTGGATGAAGAGAGACCTGCGCACCGTCTTTGGAGGTGTCAAGGAGAGTGGCCTGGGAAGAGAAGGGGGAACCGACTCACTCGCCTTCTTCCAGGAACCGACCAATGTCTGCATCCGTTTTGACTCCAGAGGACAGGAACCGAGCCGATGAATGACGTGACGATGAGCGACCGCGCCCCCGAGCCGGTGGGCCCTTACCCCCATGCCCGCAGGGCCGGGGATTTCATCTTCCTCAGCGGAGTCGGCCCCAGATCGCGCGATAGTGCCGAGATTCCGGGGGTAACCCTCGATCCAGGGGGAAACATCGTAGACTACTGTATCGAGACCCAGTGCCGTTCCTGCTTCGAGAATGTCCGCAAGGTGGTCGAGGATGCGGGAGCACGCTGGGAGGAAGTGGTCGATGTCACCGTCTTCCTCACCGACATGAAGAAGGATTTCGCCTCCTTCAATCGGGTCTACGAGCAGTATTTCGGGGAGACACGGCCGTGCCGCACCACCGTCGAGGTGGGTGCATTACCGACTCCCATTGCGGTCGAACTGAAGGTTACCGTGTACGCCCCGCGCAGTTGAGGAGTCGTCACTTGAACATCGTCCAGGGTAAGGCTCTTCCCATCTCTCTCATCGGAGTCGGTCTGATCATCCTGGTGATCAGCTACATGATGATGCCCTCCGATATCGATCCGACACCGGGAGTGGTGCAGGACGCAGGCACAAGCGGCGAGACCGAGAGCACCGATCCAACCGGGGTGGTGTCCACCGAACCGGAGGTCACGACACCGGTGGTGGTCGCCGGACCCAGAATGAGATTTGCCGGTCAGGTCTTCGATGTCTCCACCGGTTCTCCCGTCCCGGGAGCCACCGTCGCCTTCCGCGACATCAGTGGTTCTCGCCCCCTCGGTCATTCCCGTGCCAGAGCGGGAGGCGAGTTCGCGGTGGACCTTCCCGTATGTGATCGGGCCTGGATCACCGTACGCTGCGCCGGTTACGCCACAGCACGATGGCACTGGGGACCGGATCTACTCTCCGATGCAGAGTCGAGTACCGATGCCCATCCGGAAGAACTGTTTCTCGCCATCTCGCCAGAGAGTGTCGTGTGGGTTTCGATGATCGCTCCCGATCTGGAACTGCCGGAGAATCCAACCGTTGAGATCCGCATGCTGCAGGCGCGAACACCCCGTGAACTGGGATCTTCCGTCAAGATTCCTCCACAATCTCTCGATGAGCCTGCCCTCCGACTGGGTGGATTGCTGGCGGGACGCCATCTGATCTCACTACGATCGGGGACCCGGGTGCTGGCCCGCAGAGAGATGGAGATCGGCGAGGGAGAAGAGCGGGAAGTGGTCTTCCAGCTTGGCCCTTCCATCCAGGTACTCGGGGAAGTCCTGCGCAATGGAATCCCCGTCGAGGGTGGTACGGTGCAAACCTGGTGTCGGGAAACCCAGGCATCGGCGTCACTTCCCGTCGACAGCAGAGGGCTCTTTGAAACTCGTCTTCCTGGCCCGGGATTCTGGCGCTTCATCTGGACCTCGAGGGAGGCCAACGGCGATGGAACCACCGTCGAGATGGAACTCACGGAAGATACCAATCTCGTCATCGAGTTGAAGACAGGAACCCTCGATGGACTGGTGATCGGTCCCGATGGATCTCCGCTGTCGGGGATGCAGGGCAGCCTCTTCGGACCTCGCCCCTTCTCCTTCATCACCGATGAAACGGGACGCTTCTACATCGACGGGATCCCCTACGGAAAGTACAGATGGGTCTTTCTCGGTCAGCCAGAAGGTGTCTTTGCCCCACGAGCTCACTTCGATGTTTCCGGAGCCACCAGCGAGGTGTTCCAGTTCTCCGGAGCGAGTCGATTGCTGGTCCAGGTCAGCAAGGCAGCAGACGAATACGCCCGACCCGATGCGGCGTCTGCCCCCGTCTATCGCATCGCACAGGACGGCGCCTTGTCGCCACTGAAGAGAACCGAGAATGCCGACGAGTTCTGGTGGCCGAGGGAGGGTGGACTCGGTGTCGTCTACCAGCGCGGCTGGACACCCTATTTCTTCACCACCGGTCCCGTCGATCATCCGGTGCCCGTCGAAGCACTGCTGCAACCTGCCGGAGAAGTGACGGTATCGCTGGTCAGCCTCGACGGAGAGTTGCTCACCAACCACCCCTTCACCATCGAACCGTTATCTGCTCCCGATCTGCCCGCCGCCTGGAGTCAGCGCGCCACCGGCCCACGGGGCTCGTGCCGCGTGACGCTGGCCCCCGGGGAATACGAGATCCGTTCGCAACTCGATGGTGGACCGGCGTCGGCAACGATCTTCATCCAGCCACAACAGTCGACCCGACTGCGCCTGCCGTAGATCGTGCGTTCAGATGATCCGCAGGGTTGAGAGGGTCAGCAGCATCGACAGGATGACTGCCGCCGTCAGAGTCAGCAGGATTCGCGAATCGGTTGGTCCCTTGTCAGATCGCAGGATCTGCCAGCTGGTGAAGATGATCGCCAGCAGACCGCAACTGACCATCGCCGACCACGCCCACGGCTCTGCCGGGATTTCCTCGGTCTCGAGTGCCAGCCATACCAGCAGACACATCTCCAGTAACAGGATCACCGGGATTGTGACGATCATCAGGAGATTGAAAAAACGGGCTGCTGCGATCTTCACCGACCCAGTTCTCTCAGCACCGCCCGCACCGGCGAGGCGTCGAAGCCGGTCAGTTTGAGCGGCAAGGCGATCAACTCGTAGAGTCCTGCCGCCACCGTATCGAGCACGATCCCCTCGAGGATGAGGATGTCGTGTCGGCGACACGCATCGTGGGAGGGCAACTCCTTCGATGTGGAGACATCGACGCTGGGAGTATCGACCCCGATCAACCGGACCCCCTGCGCGGCCAGGTGATCGATCAGTGCCGGGGCGAGGCCAGCGAAATCGCCCCCCCACTTCTCAGGGTCGGGATGGGTGCCGGTGGACAGCAGCAACCGTTCGCTACGAGGCGCTGCCGGCAGGTGGTCGATCTCGACCTGACCTCCCCGCTCGACATCGATCTTCATCACCTCGCACTCTCCGATGCAGCGCTGCAGATCCACCATCTCGATGGTGTCTCCATCGGCATCGTAGTGGCTGGGGGCATCGAGATGACTGCCGACATGAACCGTCGACCGCATCGTCGACAGGGTCAGGTTGTCATCGTTTCGCAGATCGAGCAGTACCTCACGAGTCAGCGGAGAATCGCCCGGGAACACCGCGATGGAAGGGGTCAGTGCTGGAGAGATGTCGATCAACTTCACGACTCTCCTCACATCCTGGAACGGATCGCCCACAGATCGGGGAACATCGGCCGGAACAGCGACTTCTTGAGGAACTCGACGCCGTCACTTCCGCCGGTACCGATCTTGGTGCCGATGGTCCGCTCTGCCAGCTTCACGTGGCGGTATCTCCACTCCTGCAACCCCTCATCGATGTCGGTGAGGAGTTCCAGCAGCACCGTCACATCGGGTCGCTCCCGGTAGATGCGTAGCAACTCCTCCTGGATCGACGGGTTCGGTGCCAGCGGTTCCTTCACATCTCGCTCGAGAACCTCGGCGGGAAGATCACAACCGATGCCGACGAGGAACTGGTGGAAGCGATCCTGTATCGTCGGCGCTTCGAATGCCGCCACCACCTCGTCATACAGAGGAACGCCCTCCTTGATTCCAGCCAGCATCTGCTTGCGCTTGTGACCGAGGCGGAATTCCAGGATGCGAAATTGCACCGACTGGAAACCGCTGGCGGTATCGAGGCGATCACGGAAGGAAACGAAGGAGACGGGGGTCATCGTTTCGAGGATGTCGACCTGCTGCACGAGGGTCTTCATCACCATCCTCATCCGCTTGAGGGTGGCGATACACCCCCACAGTTCCCCATCCAACATGCATTGCTCGGCTCGATCCATCTCATGCAGGAACTGCTTGAACCACAGTTCGTAAGTCTGGTGGATGATGATGAAGAGGGTTTCATCATGCTCGGGAGGATCGCTTCGGGGCTCCTGGAGATCGAGTAACTTGCCGATCTGAAGGTAGTCGTGATAAGTGAGTGTCATCGATTCCTCACAATCCAGATCACCGCAATGAGGATGATCGCCATCATCGAGAACAACACAACTGAGAGCGTTCTCTTCTGTCGCCGATACACCCTCACCGCCTCCGCGTACGGGGTGTTGGAGAAGGAGACCATCGAGTAGAGGGGACGGTACCAGCCTGGCAACAATTTCTGCAGCAGATTCGAAATTTTCTTGCCGAGCAGGAACTTTGGATCCGCCACGTGATCTTTCATCTCCTCGAAGTTGGCGATGGCAAGATCGGCGATGGCATGACCATTCTCGATCCGAAGATGTTCGTATTCACGAAGGGCGGCAGCCAGGTCTCCTTCATGTTGCTCGAGCTGCTCGCAGAGGATTCGAACATCCTCGAATCCTGCGTTCATCCCCTGTCCGTAAAAGGGAACCACTGCGTGGGCCGCATCGCCGATGAGGACGGTGTTCCCCACCACCCATGGGCGACACTTCACCGTGACCAGGGAGGAGGGACTGGCAGCGAGGAACTGATCCTCGAGATCCTCGATCAGTGCCGGGACATCGGGGAACCAGCGCTGGAAGAAGGAACGCACCTGCTCCGTCGTTTTCAGCGCCTCGAAGGAGTTCTCTCCCTGGAGCGGCCAGAAGCAGGTTCCGGTGAAGGATCCATCGTCGTTGGGCAGGGCGATCATCATGAAGGAGCCGCGCGGCCAGATGTGTAGAGCGTTCCGTTCCATCTGGAAACCGCCGTCTGTTGCCGCAGGGATGTACAGTTCGATGTAGCCGTGACTGAGGTAGGACTGCTGGTAATCGAAGAGGTCGCCGATCATCAACCCACCTCGAACCTGGGAATAGGCTCCATCGGCACCGATGATCAGATCCCCCGTGGCTTCGATGGTCTCTCCGGTGCCATCATCGACGAAGGTCACCCTGTTCTTCTCTGCATCGATAGCTGTACAGCGCTTGTCGAAATGCAACTGAACCAGATCGGAACGATCCGCCTCCTCGATCAGCATCCGGTTCAATTCTCCCCTGGAGATGCTGTAGATGTTCTCCTCGATGTTCGCCGAGTAGGGCTGAAAGGAGAGGGTGCCGTGATCATCGTGCATCTGCCGCCCACGCATGGGGACCGCCATCGACAGCGCCTTTTCCCGCAGCCCGACCCCATCGAGCGCGGTCAGTCCACGCACCGAGATGGCCAGATTGATGCTTCTGCCGCGGATCAATGTCGCCTCACGGATATCGGGCCGTCTCTCGTAGAGATCGACACGGTGTCCAGCCCGAGAGAGTGCCAGTGCCGCCAGGGCACCGGTCAATCCTCCTCCGACCACGACCACCGCAGGGAGAGACATCTTATTCCTCCTCTAAATTCAGTTCAGGAGCTGGCAACGCTGGCCAGGACATCGACAAACCTGTGAATCTCCTCGAAACGATTGTAGAGAGGAGTCGGAGCCACCCTCACCACATCGGGCGGCCTGAAGTCGGTGATGATTCCCGCTCCCTGGAGTGCCTCCTGCAGCGCGCTGGCATCCCCCACCGCCTGGATGGAGAGCTGCGCCCCACGGCGCTGCGGCTCTCGCGGCGTGATGATCCGGTAGTGATCGGAGCCGATGCTGTCGATCCGTTGCTGAAGGTATCCGGTCATCCTCTGCGACCGCTCCCGTAGCGCTTCCATTCCCGCCTCCTCGAAGATCGACAGGGAAGAGTGAAGGGGAGCCATCGACAGGATCGGTGGGTTCGACACCTGCCATCCTTCTGCACCCGGTTGCGGGATGAAGTGCGGATTTTCATCCATCCTGAATCGAGTGGCGGGATCATTGCCCCACCAGCCCGCCAGTCTGACCAGATCCTGGTCCTCGGCATGGCGCTGGTGAACGAAGGCACCCGCCACCGCACCGGGACCACTGTTGCCGTACTTGTAGCTGCACCACGCCGCGAAATCGACGCCATGATCATGCAACTTCAGATCGATGTTGCCGGCGGCATGGGCGAGATCGAGGCCCAGCACGATGCCATGTTCCTGACAGCGGGCAGCGATGGCTTCGATATCGTAGGCTTGCCCGGTGTAGTAGTTGACCCCCGAGAACATCACCAGCGCCAGTTCATCCCGGTGCTCGTCGATGGCAGCGAGGATGTCCTCATCGCGCAGGTTCGTTTCGCCTCCTTGCGGTGCCAGGACCAGCAACTCCTGGGCAGGATCGAGTCCGTGCCAGCGAATCTGCGATTGCAGTGCATAGGTATCGGATGGAAATGCCGGGGAGTCGCTGAGGATCTTGCTCTTTGGCCCCTCCGGACGGTAGAAGGATGCCATCAGGAAGTGCAGGTTCGCCGTCAGGGTGTTCATGAAGACCACCTCTCCCGCGCAGCCTCCCACCAGCCGCGCCCCCTGCTCGCGGAAGAACTCGTGATAAGGCAGCCACGGACGCCTTCCTTGCAGGTGCCCCCCGACGGCGAGATCTCGCCAGTCCTCCAGTTCCTTCGTCACATCTTCCATCGCACCGATCGGCATCAGGCCGAGGGAATTCCCGCAGAAGTAGATCAGAGGCTCTCCATCTTCACCACGGGGAAGGTGAAACCTGTCCCTGAAGTGGCTGAGCGGATCATCGCGATCCAGATCGATGGCTTCCTGTCGTGTCATGGAAACGGAACTCCGATCAAGTGGAGGCAGCGGAGGAATCCTCGAACATCTCGGCGTTGAGTCCGAGAAATTCCAGGGCAGTTCCTGCCAGCAGCCTCTCCTGTGTTTCAACGGTCAGCGTCTTCATCTGCTCGATCATCTTGCCTGGATGATCTTCTCCGAGAGGGAAAGGATAGTCGGTTCCCAGTGCCAGTCGATCGGAGCCGACCAGTTCGATCAAGAAGTCGAGCGACGGTGCGTCATGAACGAGGGTATCGAGATAGAAGCGGCCGATGTACTCCCGCGGCGGGGAGCAACCATGAACACCGCACAGATCGGGACGGGCGTGATAGCCCTTCTCGATCCTCGCAAGGGTTCCCGGGAAGGATCCTCCTCCGTGGGCAAAGCACAGCTTCAGATCGGGAAGTCTATCGAGAACCGATCCGAAGATGACGGAGCAGATGGCGAGACTGGTCTCTGCCGGCATCCCCACCAGCCATGGCAGGAAGTAACTGCCAAGCCGATCGGCGCCGAGCATATCCCACGGATGGATGAAGAGGGCGACCCCCAGCTGCTGTGCCCTTTCGAGGAAGGGAAACAGCTGCGGCGCATCGAGGTTCCACTCGCCACAATGAGTGCCGATCTGGAGGCCGGGGAAGCCAAGTTCCTCGGCGCATCTTTCCATCTCCTGGATGGCGAGATCCGGATCCTGCAACGGAACCGTACCGAGACCGATGAAGCGATCGGGCCGATCCTTCACCACCTCGGCGATGTGGTCATTGAGAAATCGGGACAGGTCGTGGGCATCGGCTGGCTTCGCCCAGTAACTGAACATGATCGGAACCGTCGAGAGAGCCTGAACATCGACTCCGTGACGGTCGCAATCCTCGAGTCTTCGTGCGGGGCTCCAGCAACGGTCGTCGACCTCGCGGAAGAAGTTGCCATCCTTCCACAGTCGGGCGCAACAAGGTGCATGGTGCTCGATGGACACGAAACCGTCGTAGCCGTAGCGCGCGGCAAGATCTGGCCACTGCTCCGGCAAGATGTGTGTGTGTAAATCGATCTTCAGCGACAAGGACCCTCCCCCGGGAGTTGCTACTAGGCCTGGGATGGCTGGACGACATCCCCACAGGAGGAGCAGGTGCGGTTGGCCTCATCGGCCCAGAAGTTCTCCATCAACGGTTTCAACTGGCGGACGATGTCGACCAGGTGGAACTGAGAATGGAAGACCAGTTCATCGCAAGCATCACAGTAGACCACGAACTGGTCTTCCATCTCTTCCGATCGCTTTCTCTCCACCACCATGCCGACGGTATCGGCTCCCCGCTGTGGAGAATGCGGCACGCCCGGCGGGAGCAGCATCACCTCTCCCTCGCGGATATCGACATCGCGGTACTCCCCGTTCTCCTTGATGCGCAGGACCATGTCCCCCTCCAGCTGATGAAAGAACTCCTCGGTCTGGTTGATGTGGAAGTCTTTTCGCTTGTTAGGGCCCCCCACGATCATCACGATGGTATCGGTATCTTCCCAGACGACCTGATTCCCTACCGGCGGCTTCAGCAGATGCCTGTGCTCATCGATCCAGTCCTTGAGGGAGAAAGCGCTCAGATTCGACATGACAAGATCCTTCCTGATTGTGCCTCATGTCGCAAAATCCGACCTGTACGAGGCATTGCTGGGATAATACCCTATATGGTGAGGGCTGTGGCAGCAACGGCCCCAGAAGTGATGTGGACCATTCCAGAGAGGGATGAAGCGATGAGCAGCGAAGAGGTAGTCTTTTTCCCGTCAGATTTCGAGCGCTTCCGCGAGAGCGCACAGAAGGAAGCGGAATTCAATGACGCAAGGCTAGAGGTTCGACAGAAGCTCGACCAGCTGGGAAAGGCTGGTGTCGCTGCACTGTCACAGCCTCCCTTCCTTCTCACCTCGAGGGCCAGTCTCCACCACCCCCACAAGTTCAACGGATTCCGCGTGGCCAGCCAGTGGACCTATCTCTCCCGGGGAGATCAGGAGCGAAAAGTACTGAAGTCGCAACTCGGTGCCGAGATCGACGCCGAGCTCGAAGCCGATTAAATTCACGCCATGCTCGCCCAGGAAATCGATGAAGCGGGACTCACCATCGCCCTGCGGATTCACCAGAAGGCCTGGTGGGACGGGGAAAACCTCAAGCGGCTGCTGGGGGACGAGGAACTGAGACCGAACATCGCCAGTGCCTTGCAACCCCTCAAGGGATACCAGCTGAGAATCCACGACCATCGCAAGACGAGGCGATGTGAGACCATCGACGACCTGGAGCTGGCTGAATTCAGAAAGAGCTACACTCCGGGAGAACACTGGCTTCATGTCGAGAAGAAATTCGACAGGGAAGATGTCTTCATCTCCTCCGGTGGTTTCGAACAACGGGTCATCTCGGAGTGGAAGAGACTGCTGCCCGCATACCAGATCTTCTGCTGGCACCCGGAAAACGATCGGCTCTTCGCCTGACCGACCGCAAACAGGCCACGATGGAGTCGTCTCGGATCTGGGTTTACACTGTTCCCCGGTAGGAGAAACGGATGCTCGTCGTCACCGCTGCAGTGCTACTCCTGGTAGTCCCCGTCGATCCCGGCGAGGAGGGTGGTTCCCTCTTCACTTCCGAGGTGCGACCGATCCTGTCGAGAAATTGCCTCCCCTGCCACGGTCCCGATGCCGCGACTCGCAAGGCGGATCTACGTCTCGACAGGCAGGAAGATCTCCTGACGGTGGTCGAGCCAGGCTCCTCCGGAGACAGTGACCTGTTTCTTCGTATCACCAGTGAAGATCCAGATGATCGGATGCCGCCACCGGAACATGGCACCCCGTTGACGGAGGAGTCGATCTCGACGCTACGGCGCTGGATCGATGAAGGAGCCACCTGGCAGGAGCACTGGAGCTTCCGCAAGCCAGTTGCCACCGCTCCACCCCTCACATCCCCGGATCAGCACCCCATCGATGCGTTCATCGACAGGCGCATCGAGGAAGCGGGATTACCGAGGAGCGAGGAGGCGATTCCCGAGGTGCTGGTGAGACGTCTTCACCTCGATCTGATCGGATTACCGCCAGATCCACAGCGAGTCACCCGCTTCGTTCGCGAGTACCAGGACGATCCGCAATCGACCTGGCAGCAACTGATCGAGGAGTTACTCGAATCGGATGCCTTCGGGGAAAGATGGGCGAGCCTGTGGCTCGACCTGGCTCGGTACGCCGACACCAAGGGATTCGAGCAGGATGGGAACCGCAACATCTGGCCGTGGCGCGATTGGGTCATCCAGGCCTTCGATGCCGACATGCCCTTCGATCAGTTCACCATCGAACAGCTGGCGGGAGATCTCCTCCCCGATCGATCGCAAGCCAATCACCTCGCCACCGCATTCCATCGCAACACCATGACCAATGATGAAGGTGGAACCCAGAATGAAGAGTTCCGGGTCGCCGCCGTCGTCGACAGGGTCAACACCACGATGCAGGTGTGGCAGGGGTTGACGGCAAACTGTGCCCAGTGTCATGACCACAAGTACGACCCGTTGACGCAGAAGGAGTACTACCAGCTCTACGATTTCTTCAATCAAACCTCCGATGCAGATCTCAACAACGAGCATCCGGTGATCTCGGTGCTGGGAATCCTCGACAGAGAACTGGTTCCTGCCGCCGAGGAGAAGGTGAAGGAGACGCTGACACGGCTCGACGAAGCGGCCAGGGAACTGGTGATCCCCGATCAGGAACAGCCCGCCGTCAGTTCCTCTTCACTCGATGTCATCGCGTTCAGCGGACAGATGCCGCCACTGTGCCAGGAACTGGTCGATGGGCAGCACAAGCGGTGGCCGTGGGTACCCGCCCCTGAAGATGCACCGGAGCAGGTCGCCCAGATCATCTCGCAGAGTGCGCCGGCGGGACAGACTCGACAGGTCTTCTTCGAGAAGTCCCTACACCCTCACATCGCCGCCGAGGGAGATACCTACATCGTCAATGCGCGCATCCTCGAGCCACCCGAGTCGATGATTCTGCAGGTGCGCCTCGACGATGCGACGGTGTGGGAGCATCGGGGATACTGGGGTGCAGCAGCCTTCTCCCACGGAGTCGATGGAAGTCCATCGCTACTGCGCCAGGGGGATCTCCCCGCCACCGGCGACTGGGTGCAACTGCAAGTCGATGCGACATCGATCGGCATCGAAGCGGGCAAGCGGGTGAGCGGAATCGCCATGACCCAGGTGGGCGGCAAGATCGAATGGGGAGGTGTGCGCCGCAGCAGCACCCTGCCGACCGAACGCGCCGATCTCTTCAGTTACGAAGCCTTCCTGCAACGCTGGAGTGCTGCTCCATCCGATCTCTTCGATGCTCCCGTGAAGGAGATGCTCGCTGCCGGAGTTGACGAAGGCCTGAAGGATGAAGAACTGCGGATCTGGTGGTTGAAGAACCTGTCGCCGGAAGGAATTCGCAAGCTGGAATCGCACCAGCGACCGTACGATGAAGCACTTCAACATCTGAACCAGATCGAGTCGCGCGCCGTACCGGTGCCCATCATGACCAGCCTTCCTGAAGACCAGGCTCGATCCACTTTCATCCTCAAGCGAGGCTCCTATCTCGCTCCGGGAGAACCCGCCGAGGCGGATGTACCGCAGATCCTTCCGCCGCTGGAGCCAGCAAGTGGGCGCGATCGGCTGGCGCTGGCTCACTGGATCACCTCTCCCGAAAACCCGCTGACGACACGGGTTCATGTCAACCGCGTGTGGGAGCAACTGTTCGGAACCGGAATCGTCGAGACGCTGGAGGACTTCGGAACCCAGGGAGCACTTCCCAGCCATCCGGCCCTGCTCGATTGGCTCGCCGTGACCTGGCAACAGGAAGATCGCTGGAGTCACAAGGCATTGCTTCGTCGCATCGTCACCAGCAACACCTATCGTCGCTCCTCGAAGAGTTCCGAGATCCAGCGCAGGATCGACCCAGAAAATCGACTGCTGAGTCATGCTTCGCGGATTCGATTGCCTGCGGAGATGGTTCGAGATCAGGCGCTTGCCATCGGTGGTGTCCTCTCACGGAAACGATTTGGCCGCCCTGTCTTCCCACCACAACCGGACGGCATCTGGCAGGTGGTCTACAACGGAGCCGGCTGGAAGGAGAGCAAAGGCGAGGATCGAGTTCGCCGCAGTCTCTACACCTTCTTCCGCAGAACTGCCCCCTATCCGACGATGTTGACCTTCGATGGATCGACCAGAGACGTGTGCCAGTCGAGGCGGATCAGGACCAATACTCCGCTGCAGGCGCTGGTGATGCTCAACGATCCGGTCGCCATCGAAGCCGCAGCAGGACTGGCTCGAATCGCTCTCACCGCAACCACCGGAGTAGAGCCTGGCGAGTTGATCGCCGTCGCTTTTGAGAGAGCGACCTGTCGTGTCCCCACCGATGCGGAAACAGCCCATCTACTCGAACTCTTCGATGCACAACGGATCGCCTTCGAAACGAATCCAGAATCCGCCACTTCCTTCCTCGAAGGCGGTCGCTGGGAGCTGGAAGAGGGACAGGATCCCACCGTCGCGGCGACGATGATGCTGATCGCCAATGTCCTCCTGAACCTGGACGAACTACTGGTGAGAGGGTGATGATGGATAAGTTTTCTCAACTACATCTGGAAGGTCATCAGGAGATCACTCGCCGCTGGTTTCTCGGTCAGATCGGTGCTGGAGTGGGCGGCATGGCACTCTCCTCGCTGCTGGGAGAAACGAATCTTCTCGGAGGAGAGCCGCTGACAGGAACTTCCTCCGCCCACTTTCCTCCCCGTGCACGACGCATCATCTGCCTGCACATGGCTGGCTCACCACCGCAGCAAGAACTGTTCGATCCGAAGCCTGGACTGCAAGCCCTCGATGGAAAGCCGTGCCCACAAAGCCTGATGGAGGGAGAGATCTTCCCCTTCATCAAAGGGCATCCAAAGATCCTTGCCAGTCCCTACCAGTTCCACTCGACAGGAACCGATGGCATGGAGATTTCCGAACTGCTTCCCCATCTGAGTTCAGTCTCTGACGAGATCTGCGTGATTCGCTCGATGCATACCGATCAGTTCAATCACGCACCGGCGCAGCTGTTCATCTACAGCGGCTCTCCTCGATTCGGGCGACCCTCGATGGGGTCGTGGCTGACATGGGGACTGGGCAGCATGAACGAGGATCTCCCTGCCTACGTCGTCCTGGTCTCGGGAGACAAGACACCGAGCGCTGGCAAGAGTGTGTGGGGATCTGGTTTTCTTCCGTCAGTTCATCAGGGTGTTCAGTGCCGAACCAGCGGAGATCCGGTGCTGTATCTGGGCAACCCTCCTGGAATCGATAGAGAGAGCCGACGACGCTCCATCGATGCCATCAGTGAACTGGATCGTATCGCCGCCAGCAGGGATGAAGACCCGGAAACGCTGGCCCGTATCCAGCAGTATGAACTGGCATTCCGCATGCAGACATCGGTGCCCGAGGCGATGGACATCTCGAAGGAGAAACAGTCGGTCCTCGACGAATACGGCGCCAACCCGGGGCAGTCTTCCTTCGCCAACAACTGCCTCCTGGCCAGGCGGCTGGTCGAGCAGGACGTACGCTTCGTGCAACTGTTCGACTGGGGGTGGGATACCCACGGCACCGCTCCCCACGATGACATCATCACGCAGTTGCCGAAGAAATGCGCCGAGACCGACAAACCCATCGCCGCCCTGATTCGTGATCTACGCCAGCGTGGCCTTCTCGATGACACCATCGTCATGTGGACCGGTGAATTCGGGAGGACTGCCATGAACGAGGAGCGGAACGGATCGAAGTACCTCGGCAGGGACCACCACCCCCACTGTTATTCGATGTGGATGGCCGGCGGTGGAATCAAGAAGGGGCACGTTCACGGAGCCACCGACGAACTGGGCTACCGCATCATCAAGGATCCTGTCGGAGTTCATGATCTACAGGCGACAATTCTGCACCTGATGGGAATCGACCACGAACGGCTCACCTTCCCTTATCAGGGCAGGGACTTCCGCCTCACCGATGTGCACGGAAAGCTGGTTCCAGGCATCCTCGCCTAGGGTCCCAGGATCCAGCACTCCTGTGCCTGGCCATCGGTATTGTCGGGTCCTGGATCGGGGAACGGCTGCGCCGGCGGTGATCCGCCCTGGAACTGGTAAACCAGGACCGCGATCACATCGGCGATGGTGACCCAGCCATCATCATCATAATCACAGGCGCCTGGGCAGTTCTCGATCGACTCGCCCTGGAAAAGGTATCCCAACGCTTCGAATGCGTCGGCGATGTTTACCTCACCGTCGTTATCACAATCGCCCCGGATGAAGCAGTGGCCGGTGCCACCGATCACCTCGAACGCTCCCAGGTCCCTGCGTTGTCCCTGAGGACGGCTGACTCCATCGAGATCCTCCAGTGGAAGATCTGCCACCTGATCGGTTCCCTCATCGATAGCTGCAGAGCACTCCCCGGGAAATCCAAAGTCGTCCAGTTCGGGATCGAGTTGCATCACCAGCGGGTCATCGGGATCAGCACCCTGCAGGATGACATGAACCAGCGAGATTCCGGCGAGATCGCCAGCAGAGGCTGCCGTCTCACGAGTGGCGTTGTTCCTCCACAGGATCGAATTGATCACCTCGGGATAGGAGAGATATTCGGCACGGACTCCTCCTCCGCTGCCGGAAGTTGTATTGCTATCGACGGTGCAATGGACGATTTTTGCAGAAACTCCTTCCACACACGCGATTCCACCTCCTGATACGGTCGCAAAGTTGTACTGGACGAGACAATTTTCCAGTAACGGATCGGCGAAGAAGCGCAGATAAAATCCACCACCCTGGTTCCCGCAACTATTGGAGAGAACGCGTAACCGACGGTACTTCGCGAAGGATTCGAAGGAGTACACTCCTCCGCCATCGAGGCTGGCAGTGTTGTTGACTATGTTGCAATCCTCGACCTCTGCATCGCAGAAGTGCGTCACCGCCAGCCCTCCGCCGGTGGTTGCCGAGTTGGAACTGAAATCGCTCTGGCTCAATTGAACGGTGCTGAACTCATCCAGTACTGCTCCACCACCTTCGTCCACTGCGACGTTGTTCGATACGGTGCAGCCGGTGATGATGGCAATCGATTCGGTGATGAAGAAACCGCCCCCCGACTCCGACTGATTGCTCTCGAAGTGATTGCTCGACATCGATAGCTCTGCAAAGTCGGCAGAGAGGCCACCACCCCAGCCATACGCTTCATTGCCGAGAAACTGACACTGGTTCACCGTGGCGAAACCCCCATGGATCGATACCGCTCCACCCTGGGAAGCGTAATTCCCCTGGAAGGTACAGTTCTCCACGGTGGGAAAGGCGAACTCCGAGTGGAGTGCACCACCACGGGATGCGCTATTTGCCACCAACACGCACTGGTTTACCCGGGGTGATCCAGCAGTGATCAGGATCCCGCCCCCGCACAGTCCCAGAGGAAATCCGCAAGAGGTTCCAAAGCCGTTCTGGATGGTAAAGCCAGAGACCACCGCCCCTTCTCCGGGGGTATCGATGCGGATGACGCAATTGAACAGGCCCGCACCATCGAGGATGGTGCCGGCGGAACCATCGACACCGATCAGTTCCACTTTCTTGCCAAGGAAACTGATGTGTTCATTGTAGGTTCCGGCACTGACGAGGATGCGATCTCCATCGACTGCATCTTCCATCGCTTCCATGATGGTCGGGTACACCGCCGGAACGAGCCGATCGAGAGCGTGAGCTCTCTCCCCCGCCTGAAGCGTCGCGATGCAGCACAAGGTGATGACGAAGTACTTCATTTCACCTCCTCAAGGACATACCGGGCAGGCGGGACTCAATACCAGACAATCGAGGAAGTCGACATCTGGATAACTTTCAAGTCCACATTCTGGAAATGGATAAGGAGGGGCCACGCCTACACCGAAGATGTAGAGAACCATGAAAACCGGATCAGTGATGTTGATGAGACCGTCATTGTCGGCATCTGCTGCATCCGGGCACGGCGGCTCTGGTCCATGACTGAAGAGGTAGTTGAGCATGAACACCGAATCTGCCACGTCAAAGATGCCATCATTGTTGGCATCCCCTCGAATGAAGAGTGCACTTGCCGGCGCGCAGACCTGCCCGTCGTAATACCCTGCCGGGCTGATCGATTGGTTATCGATGACGACCTTGTTCGATAGCAGAACGGTTCCCGTTCCATTGATTCCATCGCAGAACTGAATCGAATAGCACTCACTGCAACTGATCTCTTCCGGAGCATAAAAATCGAAGCGGCCGATCTCCTGGGGCAGGAAGGTCGGGGGAGCGGTCTGGGCATCGAAGGGAGGCAAGGCATCGATGAGGATGCCGATGACGATCTCTCTGCCGTCGCCGTCGTCGTCATTATTATCGGCCTGGAAGCTCACGTATTCCGCATCGACATCGTCGAGAACGGTCCCGGCGATGGAAAAGGTCCCCGGCAACGCCACCAGCGGCGCCTCGAAGCAGGCGGTGATGGTGAATCCCGCGATATTGCTGGAAGGATCGCTGTAGAAGAAGGAGAAGTGCTGCACTCCCCCTGGCTGAATGCTCATGGTGGGGTCGAACAGAATCGAATCGGAGCGACCTGCAAGCAGCACCGTATCATCCAGGGCGTCAATCGATTGGGTAGACAGGAGCAGACAGAGAACTGCCTGCCCGATAAATAACTTCCTCACTTGAATACTCCTCAGGAAATGCCCCACCGCAGCATTTCCGGAGTTGCTGCGGCGAGGATCCTATTCGTTCCAAACAATATAAGCCCATTCAGTAAACTGTCTAAATTGACTGGAGGCAATATACTTATTATCAGATATCTGCATTATTTAGATTACAAACATGATTGTCACTCCTGGTAAAGTGACTTACATGTACAAACATCGCGTTTTGGAAGCTCGATCCGCCGAAATGAGCCGGCCAGGATGTCGATGAGCAGCAGGGTGCCGCTCAGGGAGGTGCCCTCTCCCAGCAGCAATTTGATCGTCTCAGCAGCCTGGATGGTGCCGACGATGCCCGGCATCACGCCGAGAACCCCCGCTTCGGCGCAACTGGCGCAACTTCCCTCCGGCGGTGGCTGCGGATGGAGGCAGCGAAAACAGGGTCCACCTCGGTGTGGCTCGAAGACGCTGACCTGTCCCTCGAATCGATAGACGCTGCCATGGACCACCGATTTGCGCTGCTCCAGCGCCACGTCATTGATGAGGAATCGTGTCTCGAAGTTGTCTGCCCCGTCGAGTACCACGTCGTGATTGCGTATCAGTTCGCTGGCATTCTCGCGGGTCACCCGTTGCGGGTGGGCCTTCACGACGATGGAAGGATTCAACGCCTGCAGCGATTTCGCCGCAGCGATCGCCTTGGGCGCACCGATCTCATCGTCCCTGTAGAGAACCTGTCTCTGGAGATTCGACATCTCCACCACGTCATCGTCTGCGATGGTGATGGTGCCAACTCCTGCGGCGGCGAGGTAGAGGGCAGCAGGGCAGCCGAGTCCACCTCCTCCTACCACCAGGACACGCCCCTTCAGCAGTTTGCCCTGCCCCTCCACCCCCACCTGGGGAATCGTCAGGTGGCGGGCGTACCGCTGCAGATCGGCAGCATCCAGGCCGGACCGGGATTGCGGAACATCGATGGGATGCCCCTCCTTCAGCCAGGCAGCGATTCCGCCCCGTAGTGACGTGCAGTTGTCAAAACCTTGCTGACGAAGCCACTCGACGGCGTTCAACGAGCGGATCCCCTTGGCGCAGTAGATCAGCAACGATTCATCCGGGGTCAGCGCTTGCTCGAGAGCCGGATGCGGCGGCTCGGTGGCCACCGCTGGCAATTGCCCCAGGGGGATATGGATCGCCCCCGGTATCTTGCCGGAGAGCAACTCCTGCTCCTCCCGAACATCGATCAATCGCGGGGGAGACTGCCCCTGCAGCCAGCTGACCGCCGGCTGGGGATCGATCTCACGGGGAGTCGCTGCGGAGGAATTCATGGAAGAAGCGTCGGGACTGTCCATTCAGGGGGCCTCCTCTCCATCTTCCACCGAAGTCGATCCACGCAGGTGTGAATCGACGAGTCTCCCCCCGGTCTACACCCTGCCAGCGAAATCTGGAAGGGACATCTCGTACAAGTAGATGCAACTGGTGGCCAGATGCGACAGAATCGAGACGCGGTGAATCGCAGGAACGGAGTGACGTGGGACCTGACAGGTGGTTATCGGGAACCTGCGACCTGAAGCCTCAGGAGGTCGCCCAGCTCATCGCAAGGCACGCCCTCGAGAAGGGCATCCTCGATGACTCCGAGCACCAGGAATTGGTCGCCTGCTTCGAGGCACTCCCGAGCATCGAAGGCTGTGGACTCTCCCCCGACGAAGCCGATTGCTTCCTGCGAACGACACTGCAACTGGTGGAACTGTGCCTCCACGAACCCACGGAACAACGCACCGGATTCGTGAATCCACTTCTCGATCGAGAACTGGAGAAGATGCGCATTCGAGATGGTGGAAAGGACTGGAGTTTCGGAAGGGTTTCCGAGACGGGCCGCAAGGGATCGGATCGACGATTCACCTTCGGCCAGGTCAAGGAGAACCCCGACGATCCCAATGATCCATCCTTCTTCGGAGGAGTGTGGTTGGCAGATTGCGACGGTGTCAAGAAACGCATCGTCTTCGCCATCACTGCGGATTCCATCCCCGGCAGCGAGGACTGGTTTCCCGTCGAGATTTCCGGTGATCAATTCCGCAACCTGGAGACGCTGGTCAGGGCCCGAGGAAATCGTCCGTGGTCATGCCAGGTGGTTCCCGAATCTCCTCTCGGAAACTGGATCGCCAGGCTCGCAGGGACTCCCAACATCGGGCAGCACCAGGGACACATTCCTCTGGGAGTTCTGAGCGAGGCGGTGAGACGCAATCTCGAGCCGCGTGGTTTGACTCACCTGTTGCTGGGACCGAGCCGCAGGGATCCACCAACCAGACCGTGGCATACCGGATCTTTTTTGAGGCGTATCGGCGATGGTTTCGACTTCAAATGGAGTGGATATGCCATCGACCAGCACAGGGACCTTCTCGTCGAAGCCCAGTGCACCGTTGGGATCCGTGGAAAGATCCTCACACTGATGGATGGATGACCTCAACTGAGGTTGTTCACATCTGTTTGCACCGCTTGCTCATCGAATGCGAGCGACTAGGATGTAACAACAAGTCCGAACTCCGGTTTTCAGTACTGGAGTTCTACCATTGCCTGGTGAGTCCTTCCCGCATCCGATCCTCAGGCCCAACCTCTGGAACTGAACGGAGGAACGATGTCGAAATCAACCTCGAATCGAATTTCCATCTTACTTCTGGTCGCGTGCTGCATCCTCGGCACCACCATCACGGCTTGTGCCCAGCAGGGTACTGGACTGCCAGTGCCCGGAATGCCGGTTCCGGAGGAGTTGCGAGAAGCACTTCTGAAGAACTCCACCGAACCCGCTCTTGAATTACTCGATCGCCTCGAGCAAGAGATGCAAAGCCGTCGCGATGACTGGCTCTTCTATCGCTCTGTGATCCTGGAGCGGGCGAACCGCTTCGAGGAAGCAAACGAGGCGTTGAAGGCCCTCGAGAGTGCATTCCCTGACAGTCACTGGTTTCACAAGGGTCGCCTGCGACGCAGCCAGATCCTCATGCGATTGAATCGTTACGGTGAAGCCCAGAAGATCCTCGAACAGGAGACCACCCGACTTCGATCGGGAGATCGAATCGAGGAACTGGCTGTCATCTTGCTAGAGGTGGCCGATCGAATCTCCGCCAAACCCGATCCAAACCTTCCCGATCCACCTGCTCCCCAGTACCAGAGAGCGTTTAACCTCTACAACCAGGCAGCCGATCTGATGCCACCACGGGCAACGCTGGAAAAGGCGCTGTGGGGATTGAATCGCTGCGCCAGCAACATGAACATTCACAACAATCAGAAGATTGAAGTGGCAGATCGTTACCTCGCTCTCTTCGATCCGCAGATCTCGGGAGAATCCGCCGGCAAGAACGTCTTCAAGGTGATGCTGAACCGAAGCCGTGCCCGGAGTGGTGTCATGGCACGACGTGGATTCCAGAAGTTGATCGCAACCATCGATTCTTGCATCGCCGGGGAGGAACCGTGGAAAGATCAGTTCAAGGACGACAGCGACGGATCACTGGCAGCGATTCGCGGAGACGCACTGCTCAACATCGCCGGCACCTTCTCGACGCTGGACCTGGGCATCGCTGCTCTTCGGAGATTCGTCACCGACGCACCCGGACATCCACAGCGTATCCGCACCCAGTTTCGTATCGGCGAGCTACTGCGAGAAAACAGACAGTCTGAAGCAGCCCTCGAGCACTGGAAACATTTCATATCGGAGTCCATCGATGGAGATCAGGCACTCCTCGCGGAGTTGAAGAGAACGGCACAGTTCAATGTCGCCACTCTCCTGCAACAGATGAATCGTTTGCCAGAAGCACGCACGGCATTTCTGGAGTACCTGCGAAGAGCCCCCGATGGTCCCGACGGATCTGCAGCGCAGACCGCGATCATCACCATCGACTCCGACATCGGCAGCAGATTTCTCGACGATTCGCGCTGGAGTGAGGCGAGGGCTGCGATTCAATCGTTCGCACAACAGTACCCCCTCGATAATCGCACCAGATCTCTCCTCTACCGAAGTGCAGTCTCCTACTCCACCGAAGCGACTGGAATCCTCGACGGAAGGATGCTGGAAGAACTGGAAGATACTGAAGCCGTCACCGTCAGGGGACTCTTCCAGACCAGCATCGACCAGCTCAAGAAACTCAGCGGCAAGTACCCGAATAGTTATGAGGGATTTGACGCGCGCCTGCAGATCGGAATCATCCTCGAAAAACAGCTGCTCCAGCTGGAAGAATCGATCCTGGCATACAAGGCCTGTTTCGGAACTCCCGCCGAAGGTGAAGCGAGGAAGTACCTCGGTGAGCTGACCGAGAAGAGCCTCAAGATAGAAACCACCGGTCTGATCCGATCGGATCAGCCTGCGGCCTTCAGTCTCGATACGAGAAATATCGAGAAGGTCGAGGTCCGCATCTATCCCCTCGACATCGAATCCTACTTCCGCAAGTACTACACACGAAATGATGTGGAACAGCTCGACCTCGATCTGATCGATCCATGGAAATCGATCGAGGTAGAGGTGGATAACTATTCCAAGTACCGCCCTTGCCACCAGATGGTGGAACTGCCGGTGGAAGGATCAGGAACCTGGGCCGTGATGGTCCTCTCCGAGAAGTTGCAATCGACGACCCTTGTGGTGAGAAGCGACATCGATGTCATCGTCAAGGCGGGAAGACGAGAGGTGCTCATCTATGCTCAGGATATGCTCCTGGGAAAACCCGCAGAGGGCGTCGATGTACTGCTGGCCATCGAGAACTACAACGATGCACAGCCACGTGAGAATCTCCGGCTACAGGAGGTGGTCACCGGCTCCGACGGTACTGTTCGCGTACGCTACGACAAGCAAGACCTCAATGACGATGTCCGTGTACTGGCACTGCGTGGTGGTGACTCCGCAGTCACCGGATTGGATCTATCATCTACACTCTTCCCATCGGGAAGAACTGCGCGTGTCAATTTTCTGACCGATCGAGCCACCTACCGCCCCGGCGACACGGTGCACTGGCGAGCCGTCGTTCGGGAAGTCGATCCGAAAACCGGTCTCTGGTACAGCCCCGCCGGAGAACAGGGTCGCGTCTCGGTTCTGACCCCAGGTGGAATCGATGTGGCTCGCAGCACCGCGACCTTCCGTGAAGCGGGGACTCTTAGTGATTCCTTCGTACTGCCCATCGATGCTCCTCACGGCAACTGGACGATCCAGTTGTCGGGTCCAGATGCTGCCAGTGGCCGACAGAGTTTCCTGGTGGAAAACTTCGCACCTCTCCCGGTAGACCTCAGCATCGAATCTGAAAAACTCGTACTGGTACGGGGAGAAGTAGTCGAGGCGACCATCTCGGCAAGTACCTGGTACGGCGAACCTCTTGCGGGAACCGATGTACTGGTGACCTTCAACGACGGTCACTCCGAAACATTCACGCTCGATGCCAGTGGTAAGGCGGTGATCAAGCAGGACACTCGCGACGAGACTGGATCCCGCATCACCTTCCACGCAATCATCCAGGAATACGGGGTTCAGGCATCGACCACGGTCACTCTGGCCGATTCGATGTGGCAGATGTCCCTCAAGTTGCCCCGCTCCAGCGGAGATTACATCGTCGGCGAAACGGTACCGGTGGTGATCACCGCCACCGATGCGGCGGGTCAGCCAGTCGAGAGAGACATCAAGGTGAGGCTGGTCGAAACGATCCGCACTGGCGGTCGTTGGGTTGAAAACACCATCGAATCCCGAGAGCTCCAAACCAGTAGTGAAGGTAAGGGAGAAGTTCGATTACCTCTCGATGATTCGGGGCGATTCATGATCGTTGCCGAAGGCGTCGATCGAATCGGCAACCGTATTGCGAGCAATACATCCAATCTCACCGTGTCAGGTGAGGATGAAGAGAGGGGATTGATCTGGCTCGTCGAGAGAACCAGGGTCGATGTCGGCGAATCAATAGAACTCGATGTTCAGAACACCCGCCCCGATAGTCCTGCTCTTCTGACGATCATCGGCGATGGAATCCAGCACTACCGCATCATCGGTCTGGAGGAGGGCAAGAATGCTGTCAGTCTGGATGTGGCGATGGAGATGTATCCCGAGGCCACGGTGACTCTCTCGATGATGGACAAGGCTACCTTGCATGAAGCGGATGTACTCCTGCGGGTCAGGAAACATCTCCAGCTGGAAGTGATCTCACCGTCGGAGCCAGTAATTCCCGGTTCCGAGGTGAAACTGCAAGTGATCACTCGAAATCTGCAGGGGGAACCGATTCCTGCAGAAGTGGCCCTGGCGGTTGTTGATGTATCCGTCGATGACCTTCACCCCGGCTGGTTCCGCGACCTCGTCGCTGCAGATGGTCAACGTCAACCGGCCAGCGGCGTGGTGAAAACAGCAACATCTTGTGGTTTTCGCTACCAAGCCATCACCGAACAGATCGAGCAGACGCTCCTCGACGAAGATGCTCTCGGTGAGCTGGCATTGTTGCGTGAGAGTCAACGCATGATCGTCGGGCAAACCTTGTCAGCGATGCCCTCCCCTCCGCAGGCTGGAATGCATCATTATTCGCTTGGATCTGATGTTTCACTGGAAGAGTCCGATCTTGAGATGGCCGACGAGAGGTCGTTTGACGGGAATGGAATCAGTGGCGGGGGTGGTGGTGCCTTTGGCTTCCGCAATGGTCGCGGGGGGTTGTCCGCCAAGGGAGGTGCCAGCACTCGAAGAAACCGGAAAGGGAAGAGTCGTGAAGCTGGTGACAGTTCTTCCGGGATCTCCTTCGAGGCATTCACCGCCCACTGGGAAGGGGACCTGATCACCGATGAGAATGGAAAGGCGACAGTCACCTTCATCGCTCCTGAACGCAGTACCACCTGGAGGATCCGTGCACAGGCGATCGGGTCCGATGATCTGTTCGGCAATGAAACCAGTAGTTTCATCGCCCGGGACGAGATCTCCGTCGATCCGATCCTTCCTTCCAGCACGATGGAAGGAGATCAGATTGAACCACGAATACGAATCGCCAACTCTTCCGGGATTCGCGGCAAGGGAACACTCACGGTAAGACTTGGTGGCGGAGACGGGGCCATGGAGGTCAGTTCAGACCTCGTTCTTCTCGATGGTCTGCAGGAAGTAACTCTGGAGATGGTGGGACCGCTTCCAGAGCATCCGGCCCTGCCCATCGAGATCATCCTGGAAGTAGGTGAAGGGGAAGACAGCCGCACGATAAGGCAGGTGAGAACCATTGCGGTTCGGCCCTGGGGACTGCAGGCGATCGGTACCAGTGGTGGATCACTCGACTCGAGCGTCACCCGGAAGGTACGACTCCCGCAGCCCAATAATGATGAGACCAGCGAATGGCTCGATCGAACCCTTCAAATCTGGATCGGATCAAGCCTCGATCAGGTTCTCATCGACCTCGCTGCAGGAGACTCGCCGGGACACCAGCGACACAGCATTCATCCTGATCTCGCGACGCGCGCTGCGAACTTACGAGGAGCCCTCGCCGTCCTGAACAAGGCGAACAAGGTTCAGGTAGAAATTCCTGCGGAAAAGGGAGAACGAATCCGGCTGCGAATCGAGGGACTCATCGGTGAACTCTCGATGATCCAGAATCGCGATGGAGGATGGGGCTGGGTCGGCGGTTCGTCGATCAGTCAGGTCAGTTCTTCGGTGATGATCGCCCTCTCCAGGGCGAATCAATCGGGGTTTTCAGTCCCTGCACGGGTTCTCCAGAAGGGGATTCAGTTCCTCGAAAAGAACTTCCGCTCCACTCAATCCAGTCGAGACGACATCAAGGTTCAACTCCTCTACGCACTCGCCTGCTCCAACTCGGGAGATTTCGGCACGGCCAACCGACTGCACCGTTCTCGTACAAAACTCTCCTCTGCTTCCCTCTCCTACCTGACCGGCGCCCTGATTCAGATGAAGCGACTCCCGATGGCGCGGGATGTGGCAAGAACGCTGCTCGATCGCCGGGAGAGTGATGGTTCATGGTCTGGAGAACACGCCGACCGCAAGGAGCACAACTGGAATCGCTTCGACCTGGTGATCACTGCCATGGCACTGCACGCCTGCAGCGAAGCGGGCATCTCCGCAGCGGAATTGCAATCGAGTGTGCAGTGGCTCGAGGACCATCGTCCGTGGCATCATGGCCGTGGAGCAGGTCTTGCACTGGAGGCACTCGCGACGGTCCAGGGAGAATCGGTTCCAGCCGCCACCGACTGTGAAGTCGAGGTGTTCATCGATGGCGAACCTCGCCTTTTGATGATGGTCAATCCGAATCAACCTTCCTCCCATGAAACCATCGAACTGGGAGACGGACCGGGCGTCGTGGAGATTCGTCTGGAAAGCAGCGGCAAGGGGAATCCGAACTGGGCCGCGCTCCTCTCGGGAAGAAGTGAAGGATATCCAGCGGTCACCGATGACCAGTTGATTCCTCGAGAAAATAGATATCTCAGATCTCAACCCCGACTCGACGGAAAACAGATCAACATCGGATTTTCCAGCCTCGGCAAGAAGTTGCCTGATCCAGGGATCTGGTACAACGACGTTACACAATTACCTCTCGGTGAAAGCACCCGCGTTTCACTGCAGGTCAAACCAGCTCCGAAAGGAATTGCTCACGAGTACTACAAGCTCGATCTGGTCATTCCTGCGGGGATGAGCATGGTCGAGGGAAGTCTTCGTGGGCACTTTGACAACCAGCACCTCGACGGCAACCTGCTGACACTGTGGACACGGTCACGGAATGCCTTCAACATCGACTACTCGCTGGTTGGCACCGTTCCCGGACAGTACAGGATACCCCCACCGATCCTCCGCAGTGTTTCCGATCCATCGCAGATCAGTCTCGGATCGGAGAGGACCATCACGGTGCTCTCCCGGGGACTGGTGAGCGAAGACGACTACCGTCCAACACCGGATGAAGTCTTCAACCGCGCTCAGATCCACTGGCAAGCAAAGCGCTGGCGCCCGGCCCGCCAACTGCTCACCGGTCTCTGGGATGAGTTCAAGGATTACCTGCGTGACGACCGCAAGATCGAGGTGGCAAGGATCCTCCTTCTCAGCGCCATCGAGGCAGGCGACAACGCTTCCATGGTGTCCTTCTTCGAAGTTCTCAAGGAACAAGCTCCCGACCTCAACATCGAGTTCGAGAATGTCATCCGCATCGGTGAGGCATATCGAATTCTTGGTGAGCATCAGCGGTCGATTCAGATCTTCCTTGCAGTGATGCAGGAGACCTTCGGAAGAGACCTGCAGGTAGCAGGAGTACTGGAGCAACGGAATCAGAAGGCCTCGCTGATGTTGTTGCTTCGACTGGTGATGGAATATCCAGATTTGCCACCGGTCCTTGCGGCGGAACAGACCCTTACAGACCAGGCGCTCTCACTCTCCTCGCAAGCCAGTGCCAGGAACCTGGCAATCAGTCCTGCACAGCTGTCCATCTTCGGAATCCAGATACTCAGACAGTTCCTCTACATCCATGGGGATGACCCAACCGCTTCCGATGCAGGGCTGAACCTGGTCAGTGCATTCCTCGATCTACAGGACTGGCAAAGCGCAGCGGAAGTTTCGGGAATCCTCGCCGAGGTGTTCCGCGATTCCCAGCATCTCGACTCATTCCGCTACACCAGGGCTGTCGCCTTGTGGTCCCTCAATCAGCAAGATGAGGCACTCGAACTGTTGCAGAAGATCGCCGATGCCCAGTACAGCACTCCCGCCGGCGGCACACGCCCCAGCGAAAATCGTGAGCTCGCCCTCTACATCATCGGACAGATCCATCATGCAGCGAATCGAACCACCGATGCGAAGAAGTACTACGAGGAGGTCTCCGATCTCTTCGAGGATGCGGCCGCATCGCTGGCACGGTTTCGTGCCAGGGAATTGCAACTGGACGAGATCTCCGAGTTCCGACCAGGTGAGACGGTCGAAATCGAACTACGCTACCGAAACATCGAAGAGGCAGAGATTCTCGCCTACAAGGTCAATCTGATGACCCTCGCACTGAGGGAGCAGGATCTTTCTCGTGTCACAGAGGTCAACCTGAGTGGTATTTCACCCACCGTGAGAAGCACCGTCGAACTCGGCAAGATCGGTGCAGGTGGTGGAGCGATGAAGGTTGATCAGATGGTCACACTCCCCATCGATGAACTGGGTGCGTATCTGATCATCGTGCGAGGCAATGATGTGCATACATCCGGACTTGTTCTGATCAACCAGATGGAACTGGTCGTCGAGGACAATCAGGGCTCCCTCCGCATCCAGTCCATCGATCCGGTGATCGACACCTTGATCCCCGATGTTCAGGTCAGGGTTCTCGACCAGGGAGCGATTCAATCGGGTTCGACCGATCGCCGTGGCCTGTACATCTCCGAGAGTCGTGGAACTTCCGCCACCGTCATCGCCCGCAGGGGAACCAGTGACTACGCCTTCTTCCGAGGAACCAGTCCCACCGGTCAGGTCGACATCACCCCCGATGCGGCAGGCGCCGGACAGTTCGGTTCCGAATTCAAGAACCTTGAAGTCCGCGATTACCTTCAAAATGTCATCCAGTCAAACTTTGACAACCGGGGATCGCGGTCGGGAGCGTGGAAAAACGAGTTGAAGAAGGTCCGCACGGGAGTGCAGATCAAGCAAGCATCAGACTGATCTGATCATCGAAGTACGTATTCCAGCGCGTCCAGAACCTGTTCCGGCTTATCGACAGTCACCTGGGCGCGCTGGGACACCTCCTTCAATGCGTGATGCAATGAAGGATCCCTCACCACGATGAGTGGCTTGTCGAGGGCGATTGCGATTCCTGCATCCATCGCTGCATTCCACTGCCGGAATTTCTCTCCGAACTGGGCCACGACAGCATCTGATCGATTCATCAGTATTCGGGTGCGCAAGTTATTGACCTGAGATGCGACTTCATCCTTCCAGCGAGGACTCTGCTGCTCTCCGAGGATATTCTCTCCGATGGCGTCTGAAAGATCGTGTTCGTCCTGGGGTCCGACGAACTCCACATCGAGCCCTTTCTGCTGCGCTTGCTCGGCGAGTCGGCCGCGCCAATCGTCATGGATCTGTCCAGCCAGGTAGATCGTCAACTTCATCGAGTCCTCCTGTTATTCATCTCGTTCATCTCGAGCCATCCTCATCGGCGATGGAACACGATCCACTCCACCACCATCAATCCCAGGGCGAATGCCAGGAACCACGGCCAGTAATGCTGCTTGGCCACGCCCCAGAACCCCATCGCTTCCCGCTCCTGCCCCACTTCGATTCCAGCGATGGCTGGCATCGGCTCGATGGAACTCTCTGCAGGGGAGAGTAGATTGACCGGGACTCGCTTGTGGTTCCACACCTGTTCCTCCGATTGCCCCTGCAGCCATTTCATCTGATGAATTCCCAGTTCCTCGCCAGCAGGAACCCGGATGATTCCACCGGACCGCACGGGGATTCCATCCTCCTCTGCGCCGGAAGGGAAGATCCGCTTGGCAACCGACACCCCACCTCCGGCATTGACCTCGATGAGATCCCCGCTTCGCAGTCCACCGGAGATTCCACCTCCCACTCGTGCGAGATCTCGAATCGCTGCCTCGATGAAGAAGGGGAAGGAGGCTGAAAGTGGCCATGGAGAATCGAGGACATCGAAGGCCAGGATGATTCCTCGTACATCTCCTTCGATGAACCGAGCGATCAGTGCGCCCTCGCGACACTCGGCGATGGGGCTCACCCCGTCCCTTTGCGGCAACGGGAAGCTCTTCACGATGGTTCCGTCGATGGGAGTCAACTGACTGTATCGAAGAAGCGGATCATCTCTCCTCCAGGCGACCAGCAGCGGCTGAGATACCTGTTCGATTTCATCGGGCCACAGTTGCGGCGGTTGCGCCCCCAGCACCAGGTGCCCCGGGCCTGCCGGGAGCACTTCAGGAATCACTCGATCCCACACCACCACATCAAATTCCTCACCGATCGTCTCGGGATCGACCTGTTCCAGCGTCAGCGGCTCGATGATTACAGACGGGATCACCGCAAGCGCATCGTCGAGCAGGATGTTTGCTTTTCCGACCCTGGCAATCTTGATGGTGCGCGGCTGTTCCGCCACCAGCCATGCCCTGTCATCGAGAGACAGGGCATCCCCTCCCTGAGGATTCCACAGCACCTCGATCTCGTGATCTCCTGCGCCCAGCAGTGAAAAGGAGTGCGTCCACCGTTCGCCCCCCTCGAGGGTCCTGCTCTGCGCCTCTGCCGCTGGTTCTCCATCGAGCAGGATCTTCACCTCGCCGGAGATGACCTCGTCTCCGCTGTTTCGAATCTCCGCCACGACCCGCAGGTCCCCTTCCTCGGAGAACTCACGGCGGGCAGCCAGAGCGACGATACCGCTGTTACTGGACACCTCCCCGACACTCTCGAGGAGCACCGGAACCGGAATCGGATCGCCGGTCCAGCCCGGGATCGCTCCATCCGAGATGACGAAGATTCGCGCATCGATCTGCTGCCGCAGCTGCTCCTCTTCTCCATCCTCCGGTTCCTCGACATCTTGCATCGGAACCACCGAATCCTGGCGAGCGATGGAGAGCGCCATCTCCAGGGCATTTTCGAATGTCGAGGTTCCGGAACCGGGTGTCATGCGGGAGATCGCCTTGCGCAGAACCGATCGATCGCTGGTGACGGGGGTCAGTGTTTCTGCACTGCTTCCGAAGCCGATGACGATGCCTCTTTCACCCGAGATATCATCGACGATCTCCAGACCTCTCTCTCTCGCCTGTTCAAATCTGCTTCTGCCGTCGATCTCGATGGCATTCATACTCGCCGAACTATCGACCAGGATCAGATTGAGTCTCGATGTGTACTGACCCGACCCACCCTGGGGAGCAGCGATCGCCAGCACCGCCAGCAATACCGCAAGCAGTTGCAGGAACAGCACCAGGTTGCGCAGCAACTTCTGAAACGGCGAGCGAACCCTCTCATCCTGGAGGGCGCGACGCCACAGGAGTGTGCTTGCAACCTCAGTGGGTGTACGACGGATCTTCAGAAACCACAGGATCAATACCGCCGGTAGCAGCAGCAGAAGCCAGAGCATCATCGGTGCGCCGAAACTCATGCCAGCATCCCCTTCTGCCTCAGCATCTCGAGTACCACCTGATCGAATGGGATTGCGCTGCTCACCTCGATCGGTTGGATCTGGAAGCGCGAGCATAGTTGTCGAATTTCTGCGCGGTACTCGGCCAGCACCGATCGGTAGGTCTCGTGGATTCGATCGTTGAAACTGACATCGACATGAGTTCCCTCCTCGACATCCTTGAGGCGTAGATCACCGATGTGCTGCGGGTCCGCCTCGTCGCCGGACAGCAGGTGGATCACCCAGCTCTCCGCCCGTCGACCGGCGAGTTGGCGCAGCGGTTCCTCGAGCCCTGCCGGGTCCATCAGATCGGAGATGAGAATCTGGATCGCCCGCGATGGCGCCGATGCTGCGTGTGCCCTGAGTGAAGGATTCAGGGCAGTTCCCTTACCGACCTCCAGTTCCTCGAGCAGTTTGACGATCCGCAGGATGTTGCCACTTCCTCGCAACGATCCCTGGGTCGGCCGCAACTCCTCGTCGAGAATTCTCAGGTGAACTCGATCTCCCGAGGCGAGTGCCACTGCAGCGAGGGCAGCGGTCACCTGTCGAGCGTGGCGCCACTTGTCCGGTTCACCACAAGCCATCGAAGCAGATGCGTCGAGCAATAGCACGACACTGCGCTCCTCTTCCTCCTCGAACAGTTTGATGAAGAGTTTCTCGAGTCGCCCGTAGATGTTCCAGTCGAGATGACGGAGGTCGTCGCCGACGACATAGTCGCGATGGTCGGCGAATTCGGTCGACATCCCGCGCCGTCGCGATCGTTTTTCGCCACGGAGCATGCCGTGAACCACCTTGCGAGAGAAGAGAGCCAGCTTGCCACAACGGGCCAGAAAGTCCTCATCGAGCAGCGGCTTCTCTTCTTCGCCTGCTGGGCTCATCCGATGGCCGCACCATCTTCGACCACATCGGAGACGCCGGCGAGCACCGCTTCGACGATCTGGTCAGTGGTGATCCCCTCCGCTTCTCCCTCGAATCCCAGCAGGATGCGGTGACGGAGAGCGGCGGGAGCGGTCTTGCGAACATCATCGAAGGAGACATGAACCCGCTCTGCCAGGGCGGCCCTCACCTTCGCTCCCAGTAGCAGTGACTGCACACCCCTGGGGCTGGCTCCGTAGCGCACCCAGCGAGTCACTTCCTCCGGAGCTTCATCGGCTCCGGGGTGGGTGGCGAGCAACAGCCTCACCGCATAGTCCTGCACGTGAGAGGCCGCTTCGATTTCACGGATACGCTCTCGATGGCGCAAGATCGCTGGACCATCGAGGACCGAGGAGGTGCTGTTCTGCTGCGAGCCGGTGGTTCGAACGAGGATCTGATTCAGTTCGTCTCGAGTTGGAAATGGCACCTGGACCTTGAAGAGAAAGCGGTCCAGTTGCGCTTCGGGGAGAGGATAAGTTCCATCCATCTCCAGGGGGTTCTGGGTCGCCAGTACGATGAAGGGCTGTTCGAGACTGTGGGTTTCTCCACCCGCCGTCACCTCTCCCTCCTGCATCGCTTCCAGCAGAGCCGACTGGGTCTTGGGAGTCGCACGGTTCACCTCGTCGGCAAGAACCACCTGGGCGAAGATGGGCCCCGCTTCGAACTGGAACGCTTTTCTGCCCGATTCATCCTCGTTGACGATCCTCGTGCCGGTAATATCCGCAGGCATCAGGTCAGGGGTGAACTGGATGCGCGAGTAGTGCAGATCGAGGGCTCCTGAGAGGGTTCTGACCAGCAGGGTCTTGCCGAGACCGGGCACCCCTTCCAGCAGGACATGCCCACCGGCGAAGAGCGCGATCAGCACCGTCTCCACCACTTCGTCCTGTCCGACGAGAACCTTGCCCACCTCCTGGCGAACACGGCTGAAATCCTCCCTCCATGCCAACAGATCCTGCTCCAGATCGGCCATCGGACTCCCTTCCGAGATGGTCACATCGTCACCGATCTACTGCTTCAGGGCAAGATCACCCCATCTCCATTCCATTTCCGGAACCTCTATCCCTCATCTGCCGTGAGGGAGCGCTTCCCTCGCTTCCCTCGCTTCCCTCCTCTCCCCCGTGCTACACTGCGGGACGGTCGATCATCGTGAGGAGAGGAATTCGATGCCAAGTCAGCCCGTACGCCAATTCATCCGTTCCCTGACCCCATACTGCATCTGCTGCGCTCTGGTGGCAGGTTGCGGCTCTGCTCCCGATCCACGCCCCGTTACTCCTGTCACCCCTGAGGTGGTGGAGGCACCGGAGATCTACCTGGCAGCGGGGGTCGCCCCCGCCATCGCACGGCAAGATGGCGCCGAGACGATCGAGACCTCTACTCGTGCAGTGGAAGATACACCTGCAGTGGAAGAACCACGTGGCGGTACTTCCCTGCTGCAGATCACCGACATCGCCGAACAGACGCCGCTCCCCGATCCGATCATCGTGAAGACGACAGCGGAGCCAGTGGTGGTGGAGACGACTGCACAGCCGATGGAGGAACCGCCGATCGAGGAACAGCCGGCGCCACCACCGATCGTGGCGGAGACTGTAGTGGAGCCGCAGAAGACCACTCCCCCCCGACAAGATGGCACCGCTTCCTCCGAGAAGGAGACGCAGATCTCGGCGACGCTGCCCATCGATACCCTCGAGAAACTGGTCCTGATGAGTGGACCCGGTTCGCTGACGGTGACGGAGGATCCCGATCGGTCGGAGATCGTCTTTTCCGCCGACGTGGTGATCCGTGCCGCCGGATTGCAGCGCGCTCGACAGTTGACCGATGCGGTTCGCATCGCCATCGATCGCCCCACCGGAATTCGACCGCGGGTTCGCATCGTCGAACCCGCACTGCAGGGGAGCGAGGAGTGCCTCGTCCACCTCACGGTGCAGGTACCTGCCGGTGCCACCGATCGATTCTCCTTCGACATCCAGGATAGCCACGGAGACATCGCCTTTCACGGCTACCGGGGCCCCCTCTCCATCACCAGCCTCCACGGTGCCATCGAGGTCATCGACGGGGCAGGAGAGCTGGATATTTCCAGCGGCTCCGGACCGTGTAGCGTCACCGGCTACGAGGGAAATGTGAAGATTCGCGATGGGGCGGGAAACTGTTCCATCGGGCAAATCAGTGGCAATGTCGAGGTGTGGGGTAAGGCTGGATCGCTGGAGATTCGCTACATCAGCGGAAATGTCAGGGCAATCGACGGCCGCAACGGCATCACGGTGCAGAGCATCGAGGGCAACCTGACGATGTACGGCATTCCTCTGGGAGACAGCACCATCGAGGGAGTCTCCGGCAGCGTCATGTCCAAAACCGGAGCACCCTAATACCGTGTTCATCCACAACGGAGGACACGAGCATCCCCTCGGCTACGAGATGAATGCACACCCGGCGCTGACGGTGCGAGACCTGCTCGCCGCCGTCGATGACTTCGTGGTTCCTGTACAAGACAGCGTCTGTGCCGGCGAGCCCTTCGCCATCGCCCCGCACATCGGCCAAGCTCTTGCAGGCCAGTTATCTCGCAAGGGAGTCGCTGAATCGGTGGGAGATCATCTACGAGATCTCGATCTACACCTGTACACCGTCAACGCATTTCCTCTCAAGGACTTCCACGCCGAACGGGTCAAGGAGAAGGTCTACCTGCCATCCTGGGCCCATGTCGATCGGGCACGAACCACCTGTCGCATCGCCGATGTGATGGTTCGCATCGCTCCCTCTGCCCGTCACCTGACCATCTCGACCCTCGGCGGCGGCTACCGCGCCGCGGGGAACAGCACCGCCATCCACGAGAAGATGGCGATGGGATACATGAAGGTGATCGCACACCTGGTGCGAATCGAGCGTCAAACCGGCATCCACATCGCTCTCAACGCCGAACCGGAGCCGGATACCACCTTCGAGTGCGCCGAGGATGTCATCGCCTTCTGGACCGACCACCTGCGACCCCGCTCCCCCGATCTGGCCCGGGAACTGGGTTGCCACAAGGCCCGGGCAGAGGGATTGTTGCGGCGCCACTGGACCGTCAATCTCGATGCCTGTCACTCGGCGGTACTGTTCCGCTCGCCGGTAGAGGACTGGCGACGACTCGATCGCGCCGGGATCCTCGTCGGCAAGGTCCACATCACCAGCGCCATCGCGTTACCGAATCCGGGTCGTTCCCCCGCAGCGTATCGGGAATTACTCCAGCACATCGAACCACGATACCTGCACCAGAGCGCCATCCAGATGAAGGACGGGTCGACCGTCCGTCTCTCTGACCTGCAGGAGATCGAAGAGCAGGATCTCTCCTCCATCTCCGAGATCCGAACTCACTTTCATGTTCCGCTGTCGAAGAAGAAGCACGGCAAGTTACACACCACCCGCGATGAAGCGGAGAAGTTGCTGAACGAAGCGCTACGCCGTGGCAAGGATGCCCCCCACATCGCCGTCGAAACCTACACCTGGCCGTTGCTGACCGGTGGAGGGAAGAAGTCGGAACAGAAGAAACGGCTCATCGACGGCATCGCTGCGGAACTGAACTGGGCCCACAGTTCCTCGTCAACGCTAGCCGCCACCGCAAGGTGAAGATCACATCTGCTCGCCGCAGCTGTGAAACGCCAGGATGGCGAACATCGTCGCAGCGTGGCTGATGTAGTGCTTGCCGTCGCGCCGGGGAGAACGGGTGAACCAGCGGCCACTCTCTCGCTGATTGCTACGCAACCACTGTAGCCCCCGTTTCAGGCGCGGATGATCCGCAGAGAGTTTTATCTGACGAAGTACGAAGATGGAAAAAGCGGTGGCGTAGGCATCGCTGGGTAACTTGTCGTCGACATCTTCAGGGCGTTTCCATTTCCCCGCCCCCAGGTCGATCAATCTCCAGCCTCCATCGGAGCGTTGTGCTGCGAGAAGTTCACGACTCCACTTCTTTCCCGTCGCGTCATCGACCAGTCCATCGAGGCCCGACGCAGCCCACAGCATCATCCCCTTGTGGTGCAGGTTTTGCGGCGGGTTGTCACCTAGCCATCCTCGTAGACGCGCGATCCCGGCGGCAGCTGCAGTGGTTTCTCGATACGATTTCGGCACGATCCCCGCCGTCACCGCCGCCAGCGTCACGCCGAAGTGATCATCCGATTCAAAGGGGGGCCAGCCGCACTTGAGCCAGGCACTCCAGCCGCCATCTTCATCCTGCAAACTCCACATGTGATCGAGAGCATTGCGAGTCTCGGTGGAGAGTTTCCCGTCGGTGCCGATGTCGCTGATGGCGAGGAAGCAGGTGGTCGCCACCAGTCCCTCCACCGCCCCCTTCTGCCCCGAGGGTTCCTTCTTCTCCACCACGTAGCGCTTCAGGTAACTGCGAGTGAACTCACGAGCCCGACGATTTTCGCCACTGGTGGGGGCCACCCTCGCCGCCGCCACCAGGTACAGACCGTTGGTGTGACAGGTGACACAGTCGCGCTGCTGCTCCCACTGCAAGGCGGTTGCATCGGCGAAGGCGACCGCACGTTTCAGAGAGAAGTGCTCGATGGGAGGCTCGTCACTGCGATTGGGCCCCGCCGCAGGATCCTCCTGGGAGGGTGCAGCGAGCAATCCGCCCGATGCCATCGAGATCAGGACAAGAGCCATCGAGAGCAGCAACAGAATCGCTGAGATACGCATACCCGGCATGGTAGCGGCGATGGAGGAGAAGTTCGACTAGGAACTGGATGTCAGCCCCTCGCCCCTCGATGCTGTCGGCCAAGCACCTCGAAAGGGAGAGAACAGATGACAATTCTGAAACAGATTCCAATCACCACCCTGGCCCTGCTGATCGGTGTCCTCGCCGGTTGCGAGAACAACCATTCAGACCACAGCCAGACCCAGGCGATGGACGAGAAGGCCCATCAGAAGATGGCGGAAGTCGACAGCCAGCGACAGCTCGGGCAGGTTCTGGTGGCAGTGATGACCCCCACCGCCGGCAACGAGGCGCGGGGAACCGTCACCTTCACCGGCACCGACGATGGAATCATGGTCACTGCAAACATCGCAGGGCTCACCCCCGGCGATCACGCCATCCACATCCATCAGTTTGGCGATCTCCGCAAGGATGATGGCAAGGGCACCGGAGGACACTACAACCCCGAAGGGCACGATCATGCCCTGCCCGAGAGTGACATCCGTCATGCCGGAGATCTCGGCAACCTCACCGCGGGAGCCGATGGAAACTCCAGCTACTCCATCATGATTCGCAATGTCACCTTCGATGGAGCGCACAACCCGATCATCGGCAGGGCAGTCATCATCCACGCCAAGGCGGACGACGGCGGTCAACCCACCGGCAACGCCGGCGCACGGGTCTCGCAGGGAACCATCGGCTACGCCAACCCGGGATAGATTCTCAACGGTTCAATCCTGCAGTTGCTTCTGCATCATCATCACCGGCTTGCCGCGGCCGATGTACTGGCCTACCTCACGGAAGCCGTAGGCGTGGTGGAAGTCGATGCTGTCCTGGTTGCGTGGCTGCAGGTTGACCTCGCACACCATCGAGGAGAGTCCTCGCCTGCGCGCCCACGCCTCCATCACCGCGTACAGTGCTGAACCGACCCCTCGTCGGCGAGCCTGAGCTGCGGTGGCGATGCGATCGACGTAGGCAAAGTTCTCGAAGCCACGACAGAACCAGCGGAAGTTGGGAGAGTCGTAGTCGTCGTCGGGGAGCATTCCCACCAGCATCGCCGACGGAGAGTCGGCATCTTCCCCATCGACCACCCGCAGGAAGGACGCCCCTCGCAACAGTGCATCGAAGCCGGTGGCATCGAGCCCACCCAGTTCTGGTACATGAGCCTGGTTGAGACGGTGAAGGGCGCTGACCTCTGCATCGATGTCGGTGACGGGGCGCACCTTCACCACCTCTCGACGACGAGAGGATGAGGTGGCGAACAGATCGCCCAGGTGCCACGCCAGCGACCGAAGTGCCGGACGGTGAAGAGCGAGGCGACCGAACTCCGGATGACTGCGCAACACCCTCAATCTGTGCCATGGAGTGACGGTGCCATCGAAGATCGCCGCCAGTTGCAACAGATCCGCCAGCCTCATGCCGGCGGTGAGACGACCCGGGTAGCGGATGCAAGCGCGATCGGGAAGCGCGACGATTCCATCACGCTGCTCTTCGATGAACCAGTGGTGCGGGTCTGCCCCCACCAGCTGGATCCCTTCGTGATGGTAGCGAGCCATCGTCGACAGCACCGCATCGATGATGGCGGCACCTCGAACCGATGGTTTCCGCTGCGGCTCGGCGGCGAGACAACTGGCCAGCGACTCCCCCCTCGGAGCACATTCGACGACATGATCTGCCTTGCCAACGCCTCCCGGGATGAAGAGTGCTGCCTGGGGCCTCTGGTGCCACACCGTCTGCAGGATGCGATCCCCGAACCACGCCGCCCTCGGTCCGTGGGAGGAAGGAGCATTACGTGGCCCCGCTCCACGCCTCACCTCCATCACATCCCGCACCGGAATCGAATTGTGATGCTCTCCCCGGCGCAGGGCACGGGAGATATGACGGCGACGACGCTCGATCTCCGATTTCTCCGCTGCCTCGAGGGTTTCCTGCAGGCGTCGTGGTTCGATCTGCGCCCAGCCGATGCCATCATCCTGGCGAGCAGGGCCGACCGCCCACGATGCGTCGAGGCCACGGTTGCGCGCTCCTTCACACCACCCCTCGAGGAAGTGGCGAACATCTTCACCGGCGCGAGCGGCACCGAGTGCCGCCGCCACCTGCCTCACGATGGCGGTGCGGCGATGATCGGGGACACCGTGACCGACCCAGGCGTCGTGGAGATCGATGAGCCACAGCGAGGCGAGGTCCGCCGAGTATCCCCGCACCAGGATGTTGCCGGTGTGGAGATCGCGGGCGTCGACCCCGGCACGCATCACTTCTGCCACCCAGTCACCGAGGCGACGCAACATCGCCCGCCGTGGCGCACCCTCGTATCGTTCCAGGTGCTGTGGAAACAGTTCCGTATCGAGCAGGTACTCGAGGAAGACGATGTCGTGGTCTCGATGGGTTACAAGCGCCACCGGTCTCGGTACCGATGCTCCCCCCGCCTCGGCGTGCATCAGGTTGTGCCACTCGAGGCGAGCACGCCCCCAGCCAAGTTTCCTGCGCAGGCGTGCGGCGAGATCTCGCTCCCTGTGAATCTTCGCGATGAGTGCCGGGCGACTCGGTGCCGCCGGAATTCTCAGGACCAGGCGCTGACGATCTCGCTGGAGAATCTCGACGCCGGAAAACTCCAGCAGCCGCTTCTCATCACGGGGGACTCCATCGAGCCAGCCGATCCGGTTTGGATGTTCCTGCGACCTACCTCGACCCAAGCGACCCCCACCCGCAGTCCCGCCGTCGGGACAGGCGAATCGTAACCACTGGAGCGGCCTTGCCCACCCGACATCGAAGGAACAGGAGATTCATGCTCCCTCGCTGGTCCGATGGAAGTGCTTCGGATACCCTGGATGAGTCCGATGGCGCGGTTTTCTGCGGCGGGAAGACCTGGACCGATTTCCGGCACGGATTTCGGTCGATCCCCCAGATCCTGACTGAAGGGTACGCCCTCGATGGCGAAGCAATCCTTCGACTTACCTCTACTGTCGAACGCCGCCGACGATAACCGGGAGGTGGCGGTGGTCCTCAAGGCGCTGCTGCCCGGGGATCCGTCCCTGCATCTGACAACGGTCGACCCGGTGGCAGAGATCACTGCTCTCGCCGACACCGCAGGAGTTCGCATCGCTGCGACCGTTCTGCAGAAGCGCAATCGCCCTCATCCGGGCACCTATGTCGGCAAGGGAAAACTGGAAGAACTGAGCGAGGTGGCCCGCGACCTGAAAGCGGGGCTGATCATCGTCGATGATCCCATCTCACCGGGACAGGGTCGCAACATCGAGGAAAAGACGGAACTGCGTGTGGTCGATCGTGCCGAATTGATCATGGACATCTTCGCCCGAAATGCCCGCAGTCATCAGGCCAAGTTACAGGTGGAACTGGCCCAGTTGCAGTACTCCCAATCACGCCTGACCCGGATGTGGACCCACCTTTCCCGGATGGAGGGTGGATCGGTCGGCACCCGCGGACCCGGTGAAACCCAGCTGGAGACGGACCGCCGCATCGTCCGCAAGAAGATCAGCATCCTCAAGGGACGACTGGAAGAGATCGAAAAACAGGCCCACACCCAGCACAAGTCGAGGGAAGGCTCGTTCCGCATCGCGCTGGTGGGATACACCAATGCTGGCAAGTCGACACTTCTTCATCGACTCACCGGAGCCGATGTGCTCATCGAAAACCGTCTCTTCTCGACTCTCGATACCAGCACCCGTAACTGGAGCCTCGACGTCCCCTTCGATGTGCTGCTCTCCGATACGGTCGGATTCATCCGCAAGTTGCCCCACGGCCTGGTTGCCTCCTTCCACGCCACCTTGATGGAAGCGCGGGAGGCAGACCTGCTCCTCCACGTCGTCGACGCCTCGTCACCATCCATCGAGTTCGACATGGAATCGGTCGATCGAACACTGGCGCGAATCGGCTGCGAGGAACACCCGAAGCTGGTGCTCTTCAACAAGCTGGACAGGGTCAAAGATGATCAACGCATCGAGATACAGCACCTGCTGACGGAGCAGGAGAACTCATTCGTGATCAGTGCCACCGTCGGCACCGGTGTCGATCAGGTAGTGAACCAGGTTCTCGAAATCGCTCGCCAGCGACAGGAATCGGGGGAATACCATCTCCCCCATTCCCGCTCCGATCTGGCGGCAAAGTTACATACCCTGGCAGTGGTCGACCACGAGGAGTTCCTCGAGGAGGGAATCGTCCTGGAAGCTCGCTTCGAGCCGGGTCAGAAGGCGCGCTGGGAGGACACCCTGCGCAAGGCAGGCCTGCTACCGACCACCACCGACTGATCCCACCTCGTCAGAGCCGGTCGACTCCACAAGCACTTCGTAGCGAGCCTTCATCGTCTTGAGGAATCGATCGATCAGACCGTACAACTCCTCGTACTGCTCCACACATTCTCCCGCTACCTTCACGTCCTTCGCCTCGACGGCACCATCGAAGCTGAGTACCACGAAGGGGCGGATCCACTCATCGGTGGGTCGCACCCCTTCCTTCCACATCGCATAGCTTCCCTCGATGGCGGCCTTGCGAAACTTCTGGCGATCATCGGACTTGTTACGGAAGGCTTCTCGATAAGGGTCAAAGAAGACCAGGAAGCGGGTGTCGGTGCGGAGTAGTTTCCATTTCTCGATCAGATCCCCATCGACACCTTCGACCCGCATGGCGGCATCCATCTCGGTCACATCGGCGGCGATCGGATTGAGAATCCCCTGCCACAGCGTCAATGAAGCGGAAGCCACCCGATCGTCTGGATCATCTTTCACCTTCTTCAGCAGCGCATAGTAGAACTCGACCTCTTCGAGCCCCGCCTGCAACTCCTGGGGCGAATCGGGTCTCCAGTAAGGTTCCTTGCCGTGCAACAAGGTTCCAGAGCTGTCGAGAAAGAGGAACGATGGATACCCTCGTAACCCGTAGTCTCCGAAGCGGGTCTGGTCCGGCCTGTCGTCAAGCCTGGCAGAGATGTTGAGGTACGGTACGAACTTCACGCTCTCCTTGACCCACCACTTTGATAGAAGAGGACCCTCTTCCATGAAATCGCAGGGGCCTCATGGCGCGTAGGACCTGGTGAAGTAGGCGAGAATCGGCAAGTTCTTCTCTCGCGAGATCTTCTTCGCCTCTTCGAGGTTCGTGACCCACTCGATGTGCTGGACGAACTTCTTCTTGCGCTTCTCCTCGTATCGCTTCTCCAGTTCGGCACGATCCTGTGCGAAACCGGTGGAACAGATCAGCAGACAGATTCCGAACGCGATCGATCTTGGAATCTTGTGAATCATCGTGCACCTCTCCATGGCACCTTCAGGGTGCCGCCTGTCACATCTGGTCGTGACTCGCCCCAGAATACAGCGATCTGCTGCGATTTCCTCCCGGAAATCGATGTTCCGTCGTCAACGAACGGCATATCATCCACTCCCCGCAAACACTGATAGGAATGAAAGTAGGAGACGATGTCGATGCCGTTCATGCTGATCCTGGGTCTGATGGGTTCGATTCTGAATCCCGTTGCCCCCACCGTCGATGACACCACCGCTGCTACCAGCACCACCGTCAGGCTGTTCGAACTGAAAGGTTCCTGGACAGACCATCCCGATCCGGGGCAAAGCCTCGACATCAATTCCATCCTGATGGGAGGCGGGGGATCACAACGATCATTCCCGGCTCTGATGAACGCCATCGATGATGCGGTATCGGACGAGTCGATCGGCGTCATCGCCCTCGACCTCGGTGATGGAACAGCCTTCTCGATGCCGCAGGTCAGTCGAATGGTCACGACGATTCACAATGCCAGGGATCACGGCAAGAAGTGCATCGCATGGGTCGAGAATGGAACCACTCCGCTGATGAACGTCGCCTCTGCCTGCGACAGCATCATCATGACCCGCACCGGAAGCCTCGATCTCAGTTCTCCGGCGATGATGCCGATTCACTTCAAGACCGCCATGGATCTGTTCGGGGTCGAGGCGAGCGTCATTCGCGTCGGCGACTTCAAGGGAGCAGTGGAACCCTACACCCTTCCGCAGATGAGCGATCACCTGCGTTCACACTACACCGACATGCTGGAGGCGATGAACGGCTTCAGCCTGGCGCAGATCTCCTCGGGAAGAGGGATCACACAGGAGAAGGTGCGTGACTTCCAGAAGTTGCGTTCCTTCACACCGGAACAAGCACTCTCGGAGGGACTGGTCGACACCCTTGCCGACCACGGAACCCTCGAGCAGACGGTGGAGGCGATTCTCGACGGCGGTGTCGAGTGGAAGCGAGCCCGCAAACTACGCAGCGGTCCGACCAACCCGATCCAGATCTTCACCGAACTGTTCACACCCAGCCGCAAGAAGAAGATTCCCGAGAACTCGGTGGTGGTCCTACACCTGTCTGGAACCATCGTCGACGGCGATACCGCCTCTCCCGGTTCGATGGTCAGTGAGCCATCTGCCAACGCAATCGATGCCCTCGCCGACGATGACTCGGTGGCAGCGGTTGTGGTCCGCGTCGATTCTCCGGGCGGATCGGCCACCGCCAGCGAGGTGATCCGGGTGGCTCTTGAAAATCTGGCTCGCAAGAAGCCGGTCGTCTATTCGATGGGCAACCTGGCCGCCAGTGGCGGTTACTGGATCACCTGCATCGGTCGTCCCATCTATGCGACGGAAGGAACCATCACCGGTTCCATCGGCGTCTTTGGCATGAAGCTCTCCTTCGGGCCGGCGCTGAAGAGATATGGCATCCATGTCGACCCGGTAGCTCTCGATGATGCAGCGATGATGATGTTCCCCGACCGCCCATGGTCGCAGCAACAGATCTCTCGTCTGCAGGCGCTGGTTGATGAGGTCTACGTCGACTTCATCGACCGTGTTTCCGAGAGTCGTAGCCTGCCCGCTTCCACCGTCCGTGGTATCGCTGGTGGTCGCGTCTGGTCGGGGCAACAGGCGGTCGACCTGGGACTGGTCGATTCGATCGGAACCCTCGATGACGCCATCGCTCACGCCATCCGGGAAGCACAACTGGCAGAAGATACCAACATCGTGCACCGACCGACGGCACCCGATCCGATGGACATGTTGAAGCTGTTCGGCGGCGGCGGTGGAGATTCGATTCGCCAGGGGATCGACTGGATCGACTTCCCTGCCCTGAAACTACTCGCCGCAGCGGGAATCGACCTGCGACCCTACCTGGCTCGCCTGCTACGTATCGATTCGCAACGGGCATTCACGGTGGAAGCGCGCATGCCCGTCGATCTGAACCCGCGCTTCTAGATCGACATTCGATGGGGACGTTGAAGGAGATCCTCAGGCGAGGATCTCCTTCACCACCCGCGCCTCCTCGACACCGGTGAGACGGGCATTGAGCCCCTGGTACTTCACCGACAGCTGCTCGTGATCGATCCCCAGTAGATGCAGCATGGTGGCGTGAAGATCACGGACATGAACCACATCCTCGACGGCGTTGTAGCCCAGTTCATCGGTAGCGCCATGGGTCACTCCACCACGGACACCACCCCCAGCCAGGAACATCGAGAAGCCCTTGATGTGATGATCGCGTCCGGGATCATCCCCGCCCCCCTGCGACATCGGGGTGCGCCCGAACTCGCCTCCCCAGATGATGAGGGTGTCGTCGAGCATCCCTCTCGCCTTGAGGTCCTGGATCAGTGCGGCTGTGGGACGGTCGCACAGGTTGCAACAGGTATTCATGTACTGCTTGAGTCCGCCGTGATGGTCCCAGCCACGATGGTACAGGTGGATGAAGCGGACTCCCCGCTCCGCCAGGCGACGAGCCAGTAGGCAGTTGCTGGCATAGGTACCATCCCCCGGAACGGCACCGTACATCGCCAGCGTCTCCGCGGATTCATCGGAGATATCCATCAGTTCAGGAACCGACACCTGCATCCGGAACGCCAGCTCGTACTGCGAGATCCTTGCTTCAACCTCTGGATCCATCGTCTCGCTACCACGCAGTCGATCGAGATCGCCGATGGCATCGATCAGGTGCTGCTGGCGGTCGCGGCTGACTCCAGGTGGATTGGAAACGTAGTGGACCGGATCCCCCCGTGAATGGGGCGCGGCGGGCCCCAGATTGCTCGGCAGGACGCCCCGCGACCCCGGGCGAGCGGCGATCGGGG
>CAYPPQ010000002.1:0-62854 GCA_964412635.1 uncultured Planctomycetia bacterium
GCTGAAGCGAGCGGTCACAGAGGTCACTCACTCCGATAACGCCGACAAGATCGCAGTGATGGCCCAAAACAGCAGGGCCCGATTCCAGACTGAAGATCCCCATCGAATCAGCATCATCGCCGCAGATACCTCCGAAGCAGCGGGACGTCTGCAGCAGGCGATCGATGGCATCGAGGCGGAGTCCTCCCCACGCTGGAGCCTTCCGACAGGCATCGATCGGAATCATGGGCCCCGGCGCGGATCGCTCGCCATCCTGTTCCCCGGACAGGGCTCCCAGAAACTCGACATGCTGAGACCGATCGCCTGTCGCTTTCCGGAGATGATGGCGGTTCTCGATGACGCAGAAGGTGTCTTCTGGAGCCAACAGGAGGATCGTGGCCTGGCACGCTACATCTACCCACCTCGAAGCTGGAACGATACGATCCAGCAGCAACAGGACCAGTTGCGGATGACCGACATCGCACAACCCGCACTGGGGGCGGTGAGCCTCGGTCTCTACCGGACCCTCAACAGGTTTGGTGTCACCGGCGACATCTTTGGAGGACACTCCTTCGGCGAACTCACTGCACTGGCTGCCGCAGGCAGGCTCGGCGATGCAGACTTCCATCAACTTGCCAACTTCCGTGGCCGATTGATGGCGAGAGCAGGCGGTCCCGATGCAGGTTCGATGCTCGCAGTCGCACTTCCGCTGAGCGAACTGGAACGATTCGTCGCGCAGAATTGCCCGGACCTGGTCATCGCCAATCGTAATGCTCCACAGCAGGCGGTACTGTCCGGTACCGATGCGTCGATTCATCTGGCAATGAACGTTCTGGAACAGCAGAGCATTCGCCATCGAAAGTTGCCGGTGGCTGCAGCTTTCCACTCTCCCGAGGTCGCTTCCGCGGCGGTCCCCTTTCAAGAGGTTCTGGAGAGAGCGAGAATTCACCACTCGGCAGTACCGGTCTTCGCCAACAGCAGTGGCGGTGAGTACCCCTCGGATGAGTCTGAAGCGCGCCAGTTGCTGGCAAATCAGATTGCTCGACCGGTACAGTTCCTGGAGATGATCGAGGGGATGCTTCGTCGTGGGGCTGGCACCTTCCTCGAAGTCGGACCAGGGCAGGTACTGACAGGGCTCGTCGATGCCATCATCAAGGATTGCTCGTCAGATGCTTGTGCCTTCTCGATCGATCAGTCGAAACCGGATGGATCCGATCTCGCCCGTGCCATCGGCCGCCTGGCGGTGGAAGGTCATGAGGTCGATTTACGGGGCTGGGATCCCCACGTCCGTGAGGCTGACAACGCGATGGTGGTGATGATCGGTGGAGCCAATCTTCGACGGGAGCAAGCGCCAGCGGACGCTCCATCGGTGGCAGCTCCTGCTCCCGTCAAGGACAGCGTCGAGAGCGTAACTTCGCCGCTGCCCCGGGAGACGACACCGGCCTTGCAACGATCGCAGGAAGCGCTGATGGATGCCATCGAGAGTGCTCTGGAGATGCAGAAGAATCTCGCCGATGCGCAGAGTGCCGCAGAAAAGGTACTCGAATCGTCACTGGAAGATGTAAAGGCATCCGCGCACATCCCGGAGCCGAGGGAACTTCCCCTTGCCCCCGTCGTCGAAGAGGTCGCCTCGACCTCGGCGGAACTCCCCTCTCCATCGCAACCGTCCGGCCAGGCAGATGTGGAAATCGCAGCACTTTCTGCCGATCTCATCGAGGTGATCGCCAGCAAGACAGGCTACCCGGCCACTGCCATAGGGACTCAACTCGATCTCGAGAGTGATCTGGGCATCGATAGCATCAAGCGGGTCGAAATCCTCTCTGCATTGCGAGAACGGCGACCCGATCTACAGGCGATCCCCCCCGAGATGCTCGGCACACTGCGAAGCATCGAGGAGATCGCCGGATGGTATGGCAACAGCAGCGAGCACACTTCCACGCCAGCTGAAGAGGTCGATCGAACCGCGCTGATGGAGGAACTACCGCCACCTGAGGAGGATCGAGATCCACTGCAACCAGTGATCTGCCAGGTGGTCGCCGACAAGACCGGCTACCCCGTCGAGGCGATCGGATCGAACCTGGATCTTGAAGCGGATCTCGGCATCGACAGCATCAAGAGGGTGGAGATCCTCTCGGCTCTTCGAGAAGTACGCCCCGATCTCGACACCATTCCCCCCGAGATGCTGGGAACTCTGCGAACCATCGATTCCATCGTCGACTGGTATCAACAATCCTCACCAACTCCGGTTGCACAGGTCGAGAGTGATGCGAGCCCACTGCCTCGAGAAAGCGAGAGCACCGTGGATGCACCGGCTGCAGAATCGGAGATGGAGTCGGTCACCCTCCTCGATCAGCAGATCGTCCAGGTAGTGGCTGACAAGACCGGCTATCCCGCCGAGGCGATCGGTAGTGATCTCGACCTGGAAGCGGATCTCGGTATCGACAGCATCAAGCGGGTCGAAATCCTCTCGGCATTGCGCGAAGGACGACCCGATCTGCCTACGATACCACCCGAGTTACTTGGCACCCTTCGTACCATCGACGCCATCGTCGCCTGGTTGATCGACTCCACGAGTACTGCAACCACGAAATCGCCAACGACTCCGACAGCGACCGATGATCTTGCACCTGCGACCACCATCGAAGATTCAGTTCACGAAGTTCCGTCACCAATCGTATCTCCGTCATCGCATCCTCAATCGCACGATTCGCAGCCTGTGGTGCTGCTCGAGGCGGAAGCGGTGGCACTGCCTGAAGGTGATTTCGTAGCGTCAGTTCCGTCAGCCGATACCGATTTCCCGTGGCAGATCGTCTGCGACGACACCGCTCTGGCATCGGAACTGGTCCAGAATCTCACCTCGAGGGGATTCACCAGCAATCATCTGCCGCTCGGGAACATCGAGGAGCCGTTCCCCAACATCTCAGACCGCAACATCTCGGGACTGATCATCATCATCGATGATCGATCCGCCACAGATGCTGCGGTGGCCAGTGCATTCCGCTGGCTGCGCGAATCTCGACAACATCTTCAGCGATCGGAAACGGGCCAGACTCCTCGTGTCGCTCTGGTCCAGAGATTCGACGGACACTTCGGTCTCGGCAGTTCCTCTGTCACAACGGGATCAGGGGATCCAGCGATGGCTGGAATTGCGGGTCTGGCGAAGTGTGCAGCCCGGGAGTGGCCGCAGATCGAGGTTCGATCGATCGATCTGTCGCCAACCATCCCATCACCGAAGCAGGCCGCCTCGCTGCTGATCAGTGAACTGCTGGGAGGACAGGGCATCGAGGTGGGGCTGGCACCGGAGGGAAGAGTCGTCGTTCAACTGAGGACCTCCCCCACTCGTGAACAGTTGTTTCCGCTGGTGCGCCCGGACGGACTGGTGGTGATCACCGGAGGAGCAAGAGGTGTGACTGCTGCCTGCGTCACCGAACTGGCTCACCGCTATCGCCCACCTCTTCTGCTTCTGGGCAGGACTCCAGCTCCCGGAAGCGAGCCGGATTGGGCTCGAGAGATTGCCGACGATCAGCTGGAACAGCACCTCTTCCAGCGTCAACAGCCAGGACATACCCCGGCAAGCATCCGCAAGAAAGCCCAACTCATCCGCCAGAGTCGTGGCGTTGCAGCCGCCATCGAAGAACTGGAAGCGATCGGCTGTCGCGTCCTCTATCGATCTGTCGATGTGCGCGATCGAAGCGCGCTCGAGAAGGCCATCGAAGAGGCCCGAGGTCAACACGGCCCGGTGCGAGGGATCATGCACGGCGCAGGAGTCCTCGCCGATCACTGGATCGAGGACAAGAGCGACGAAGAATTTGCCCGGGTGTGGAGTACCAAGGTCGACCCTGCCCGCCATCTGATGGACATCTGCCGTCATGAAGAACTCGATTTCATCTCGTTCTTCTCATCGACCACGGCTCGCCTCGGTCGCAAGGGCCAGATCGATTACGCTGCTGCCAATGAATTCCTCAATCGTCTCGCCACCCTCGAGGCAGCACGACGTCCTGGGTGCCGCGTCCGTAGCATCGGATGGGGTCCCTGGGCTGGTGGCATGGTCGACGAGGGGCTACGCGATCTGTTCCATGCGGAGGGTATCGAACTGATCCCCCTGCGAGAGGGAGCGAAGCTATTTGTCGACAAGATGGAATCGGCCTTGCCACCACAGTGCATCGTCGTGGCTCCACTCGATCCAGACGACACCGATCTCGATCGATTCACCACCGATGATCAACTCATCTCCTTCGCACCCGTTCCGATGCCACAGCAGAAGAAGTCGGACACACCCCAATCCTCTCCGCCGATCGATGCCACCGAGGTGGTCAGCGCAGGGGTGAAGGAAGTGCTGGAGACGGTCCAGACGATGCGACTCTCCACCTCCTCCATCCCGGCACTGAAGGATCATGTACTCGATGGAAGAGCAGTGGTTCCCGCCGCATTCCTTCTCGAGTGGTGTGCAGGTGCAGCGATCCACCGACATCCTGGTCTCGAGTTGCACGGTGTCGATCAGTTCAGGATTCTCAAGGGGATCATTCTCGAGTCTCTCGAGGAGCGAGAGATCGTGCTGGCCACCGGCACACCTCGATCAGAGGGGTCACTGTTGAGGGTACCGGTACAGATCCAGGCAACCGGAGATGGAGGTCGTCTTCACGCCCGATCGGAGGTTTTGCTGGGGGTGCGACAGCCAGCTCGATCGGTGCTGGACTCGCCTCGCTATCAGGAAAATTGTGCTCCCGATTACTCCACCGATCTCTTCCATGGACCCAGTTTCCGCTCGATTCAGATGGTGTCTCCCATCGAATCGGACAGCATTTCCATCCGCTCGTCGGCTGCACCGACCATCAGCGAGTGGATCTCGGATACACACCATGCGCAGTGGATCATCGACCCGCTGCGAATCGATGCCGCCTTCCAGGCATTGATCCTGTGGTCCACTCATGCACATCAACAGCCATGCTTACCCTGTGCCATCTCCAGCCTGAGAGTGCACCAGCCCCTCGATTCGGGATTGCTGGAGACGCGAATTCGCATCGACTGGCGAGAGGGATCTCTCGCCCGTGCCAGGGCCGAGATCCTCAATCGCTCCGGTTCCCCTGCCATCACCCTGGAAGGAATCGAAGTGGTCATCGATGAATCACTGAGAAGTGCATTCCGCCGTGACCGGTTGACGGAAGAAGCCCACCCTTGAAAGCTGTGGCAGTTGTCGGATACGGCTTGCGATATCCGGAGGCTCCAGATCCGGATTCCTTCTGGAACGTGATCCGCAACGGGCGAGACACTTCCAGGCAGGTACCTGACGATCGCTGGACCCTGAACCGAACCGAGGCTCTCGGGGGTGCCCAGCCTGAATCGGATCGAGTCAGGTCAGACCGGGGTTGTTTCATCGACCCCCCGGAGGGCCCCCTCGGCTTCTTCGACCCGGAACTTGCCAGTGCCATCGATCCCTCGGCGCGACTTGCCGTGATCGCCGGAGTCGAAGCAGCAAGGAAACACCTCGATGTCCTCGATCGCGACAGGACCAGCGTGATTCTCGGGCAGTTGCTCTTACCCACCGATTCTTACTCCGCCATGGCGGAGGCGATCATCGGGGACACCCTGGAAGAACTGGTCCTCGATTCACAGGGTAGAGAAGATCGACGTCCACGGGGAACTGCTCGCTGTCATCCACTCGATCGGTTCGACGCAGCCCTGCCAGCAGCTGCACTTCAGCGAGCACTGCAGCTACGCGGTGGTGCTTATACCCTCGATGCCGCCTGCGCATCCTCTCTCTATGCCATCGCCCAGGCGTGTCGCGACCTCGATTCCGGTCGTTGCGATGCAGCCCTGGCAGGAGGAGTCTCTCGACCCGATTGCCTCTTTACCCAGATGGGGTTTTCACAGCTCAAGGCTCTCTCTCCAGAGGGACGATGCCGACCCTTCGACAGCAGAGGACAGGGACTCATCGTCGGTGAAGGCGCGGGAGTTCTGCTCCTGAAACGCCTCGAAGATGCGGACCGGGATGGTGACACCGTACTCGGCGTGATTCGTGGTATCGGTCTCTCCAATGACATGGCGGGTGGTTTGCTGGCCCCTTCCGGTGAGGGACAACTGCGGGCGATGCGCAGCGCATACGCAGATGCTGGATGGACCCCCGATCAGGTCGACTACATCGAGTGCCATGCCACCGGTACCCCGGTCGGCGATGCCACCGAACTGAGAAGTTTGATGCAACTGTGGGAAGGCCCTTCCTGGCGACCTGGACAGTGTGCCATCGGATCGGTGAAGGCCAATATCGGGCACACCCTCACCGCCGCCGGCGCTGCTGGAATCATCAAGGTGTTGCTTGCGATGGATCGCGAGGAGATCCCGTGTCACCCCGACCACCAATCGCCCCCCGAGGGGATCGAACTGGACTCTTCCCCCTTCCGGATTCCACGGCAGCCACAGGCGTGGTTGCGTCGCTCCGGTGCACCGAGGCGCGCCGCCGTGAGCGCATTCGGATTCGGAGGCATCAACGCCCACCTGCTGGTGGAAGAGGCGGTGAAACCCACGACCCCTACCATCTCGGTCAGTACACCGGTAACGACTCCATCACCGATCGCCATCGTCGGAATCGGTGCCATCGCCGGTCGCCATCACCACCTTCATCAGGTGGCTCCTGCACTTCTTGGACAACCGATCGACAGCCCACCGCAACCACTGCCCGGTGACCTGGGAATCCCCGGAGCCCGCTGGGTCAAGGAACGACAGCTGGACTTCACCGGTGGAGAGAGTTGCGGAAGGCTGAGGGCATCCCCCGTCGAACTTCGAATTCCACCCACCGAGTTGAATGAGATGCTTCCGCAGCAGCTGGCACTACTGGACGTGGCACGAGAAGCGATTGCCGGTGCAAGGCTGGCTGACCTCGGTGAACGAGGTGGACTCTTCGTGGGACTGGGACTCGATCCTCGCAGTAGTTTCTTCCACCTGCGCTGGATGATGCCCGATCGTGCCCGACACTGGCTGCGTGAACTTGGAATCGATGCCGATCCAGATGAAGTGGACGAATGGATCGAGCTTCTTCGTGATGAGACGGGCCCGCCACTCGATGCCAACAGGGTGATGGGTGCCCTCGGCAGCATCGCAGCGAGTCGCATCGCACGGGACCTGAATGCCGGAGGCCCGGCACACACCGTCAGTTCTGAAGATTCATCGGGATATCGAGCGGTGGAGATGGCGGTCAGGGCATTGCAGGATGGCGTCGTCGACGTGGCGCTGGCTGCCTCCGCTGACCTGGGACTGGATATCCTCTCCCGCACCCTCGATGCCAACGAGTTCCTTCCCCCTCACACCGAATCTGCCGTGGCCTTCGTCCTCAAACGACTCGCTGATGTGACCGATGTCGATGGTCCGATCATCGCCACGATCGATGGGCTGGGCAGCGCATCCGGTGGCAACCTGGCGGCAGAGGAGTTTTCCTCCTCGATCAGGGAAACAGCTCGACTGAAGGCGCTTCGAGACGCTTCCATCACCGGCGACTGCATCGATCTCTTCTGCAACGACGAAATCAACAGTCGCACTGGAGAACTGGCAGGGCGCCCCGGCTGGAAGGTGACCCTTCCCGCAACACTGGCCTCCTCCGGCTGCAGTTCCTTCCTGCTATCGATGCTCCAGGGAATCTGCGCAGCACACTGGAGCGTGCTCCCCGCTGATGATCAGCAGCCCCCGGTTCCATGGGTCCCCGATCGATCCGACCGAAGACGGATCCTCGTGGAAAACAGCGGAAGGCTCGGCGATTGCGGGGCGATGGTGATCTCTGCTGAAGAGCTGGTTCCCCGCCTCGAGACCGACGAGAAACCCCAGCTACGCTGCTGTGGGGAACCAACCCATGGTGTCATCAGTCTGGAAGGTGCCGATCCCCGTTCCATCGAATCCCTCGCCGATGAACTCTCCGAGATGCTTCCCTCATCTGCTGCAAGCAGTGCTTCCCTTGCCCGACAGTGGTTGGAGAATCATCCAAGGCTTCCACACGCTGCACGAGCAGTCACCATCGTCTTCAAGTCTCAAGATCAACTGCCTGCGGCGATCGATTCGATACCAGCCTTGTTGCGTGGCAATGCAATCGAACTGAAGGGCCCAGGCTGGGAGATACACCGCTCGTCTGATCCCCCCCTCGGATACTCCGGTGATGTGACCTTTCTCTATCCAGGATCGGGAAGTCTCTATCCCGGCGCAGGAGCGCGGTTACTCGCTCGATACCCCGGCGCAACCGACCACGGAGCACGAACCTCCGGTGACCTGTCTCGCTGGCTCGGAACTCCCGATTGCTGGCGCCCGGATGCACCGCTACCGCGTGATCCGAGGGATGCCATCCTGGCGCAGGTCAACCTCGGCTGCATCGGTTCTGACCTGCTCTTCGGATGCGGAATAGTGCCACAACGTGCGGTCGGACACAGCCTCGGCGAGACCACCATGCTATTTGCATTGCGTGCATGGCGAGATCGAATCCCGATGCAATTGCGCCTCGAGGATGATGATCTGTTCAGCCACTGGCTCGCTGGGGAGCACCGTGCAGCGGCGCGAGCGTGGAACCTCCCGGTCGGCAGTCGAGCCCCCTGGGGTGCAGCGGTGATCGATGCTCCTGCGGAGGAGATCAAGGCGGCCATCGAGGAGCACCCGAGGATCTACCTGCTGGTGGTCAACGCCGTGACAGAATCGGTGATCGGTGGAGATCCACAACAGGTGGAGATGCTGTGCCAAGAACGGGGGTGGACTCCCATCTGGCTCCACGGAGTCACCTCCGTCCACTGTCCGCTGGTGTCGCAAGTTGCCAGCAGATACAGAGAACTGCACCACTGGCCTGTCCACCTTCCCTACCGTGGTGTGATCCTCCACTCCACCGCCACCGGAGAGGAATTGCCCGTAGACAGCGACGCCATCGCTGACTCACTACTGAAGCAGGCTACCGAGGGATTTCACTTCCCCCATCTTCTCCAGAAGCTCTGGAAATCAGGGTCGAGGATCTTCATCGAGACGGGGCCAGGTGCATCCTGCTCGAGACTCGCCAGAAAAGCGCTGGCAGGATTGCCGCAGCGCACCCTTCCTCTCTTCTGGAGGGGAGAGGATGAGGAGTTGTCCCTCGCTCGCATCCTTGCGGTTTGCATCGCAGAACGTGTGGCAGTGGATCTTCCTGCATTCCTCGGGACCTCCTCCCACTCGGCCACCTCCATCGACAGCCTGGAGATCGAGGACGGCCGGCATTCGATGATCGTGCCGCCCCTTCCTGCCACTCGACCGATCACGGCGATCCCTCCACTGCATCCTCGATCGGTCCCGAGTAGAGAAACGGCTGCGGTGAGTACCGAAACAGCACCGCAGAGGGACCAGTCGATGGTCTCGCCGACCATCGAGCCGATCCCTGAAGCTGCCGTTGCTTCCCCCACCACCAGGATGTCTCTGCAGGGCCGACTACATCGAGCACGCCAGCTCCGCTCCGAACTCAGTGCCCGCTGGAAGGGTGATGTTCAGCAACCCACCGAATCGGTCGGCCACATCGAGATCGAACCACTTCAGCACGAAACTGAGGTTATAGATCCTCCTCTGATCGATCGGGACCAGTGCCTCGAATTCGCTCGTGGGCGAGTGGGACCGGTACTGGGGCCCGACCATGCCGCCGCCGATCACTTTCCATCGAGGGTGCGACTTCCCGACGAGCCGTTGATGCTGGTCGACCGCATCCTCGAACTGGAAGGGGAACCTCTTTCCCTGGGACCGGGACGCATCGTCACCGCCCATGACATCCTGCCCGATGCCTGGTACCTGGATGCGGGAAGAATCCCCACCTGCATCGCGGTGGAGGCGGGACAGGCGGACCTGTTCCTGTCGGCATACCTGGGGGCGGATCTTCATACCCGAGGCCTCTCCGTCTATCGACTCCTCGATGCCCAGGTCATCTTCCATGACGAGCTTCCTGGAGCCGGCAACACCATCATCTACGACATTCACATCGATGAGTTCTTTCGCCAGGACAAGACGCTTCTGTTTCGCTTTCATTTCGAGGGTTCGGTCGACGGAGTTCCCCTGATCTCGATGCGTGACGGATGTGCTGGTTTCTTTTCGGAAGAGGAACTCGCCTCGGGGCGGGGAATCGTTCACGCTCCCCATCGACCTCGAGCCAAGGCCATCTCTCCCGCCGGGTGGAATCCTCCCGCCGGAACTGACCACCGACGTCTCGCCGACCATGCTGTCGATGCGCTGCGCAAGGGTGACCTCGCCGGTGCCTACGGAAGCCGCTTCTCCCGACTCGATCTCCGATCGCCAGCAAGATTACCGGGTGGCAAGATGAGGCTACTGGATGAGGTGACGAGCCTGGAACCGTGTGGTGGTGATTGGGGACTGGGAAGAGTCGTCGCAGAACTCGCCATCCATCCCGACGACTGGTTTCTCACCTGCCACTTCAGTGATGATCCCGTGATGCCAGGGACCCTGATGTACGAGTGCTGTCTCCACACCCTGCGGACGCTTCTAGGCGCATGGGGCTGGGTCGGGGAAGATGACGAGGTGATTCCGATGCCTGTAACGGGAATCCCGGGTCGCCTGCGCTGCCGCGGACAGGTACTGCCAGAGACCGCCAGGGTCAGTTACGACGTGCAGGTGAAGGAGATCGGCTTCGAGCCGGAACCCTACGTCATCACCGATGCGACGATGCTCGCCGATGGGCGACCGATCGTCGAGATGGAGGGGATGTCGCTGAGACTTGTCGGTTTGACCCGGCAACGGATCGAGCAGATCTGGACCAGTGGTGCCGAGATCACGGAAGTTGCCAGCAGCGAGGAACAGCGGTCGATTCCCGAGTCCGCTGCCGGTGGTGGCGGCGACGCACCTGCAATCGGCTCGCAACTTGCGACACTGTACGATCATCAGCAGATTCTCGAGTTCGCAACAGGTCGTCCATCGAGGGCGTTCGGAGATCGCTACCTGCCCTTCGACGAAGATCGTTTCATCGCCAGATTACCCGGGCCTCCATATTGCTTCCTCGATCGCATCGTCGATGTCAAAGGTACGCCGTGGGTGATCGAACCTGGTGCAGCATGTACAGCGGAGTACCATGCTCCGCAAGACGCCTGGTACTTCGATGCAGGTGGCCAGGGAGAGATGCCCTTTGCCGTACTGCTCGAGATCGCACTCCAGCCCTGTGGTTGGCTGGCTGCCTACATCGGTTCTGCACTCACCGATGATGGTCCATTACAGTTCAGAAACCTCGGTGGAGATGGTCAGCAACTGAAAGCGATCGATCGAAGTACTGGATTGCTCACCACCGAGGTCAAGTTGACAAAGGCGGATTTCGCCGCCGGGATGTGGATCCAGCACTTCGATCTCGAGGTCCGGGATTCGACCGGGCCCATCTACAGTGGAACCACCTACTTCGGCTTCTTCCCACCGGAAGCACTGGCTCAACAGGTTGGTTTGCCCGGGGCAGTGGCCAGGACCATTCCACCTCGTGAAGCTCTGGCAGGAAAAGCGTTCCAGGTTCCGGTGCGAGATGATGGTCCCCGGCCCTCCTTCCGCATGGTCGAGGATGTCGAGTTCTACGCCCCACAGGGTGGGACGGCAGGCCTCGGTTTCATCCGTGGTGGAATCGACGTCAACCGAGATGCCTGGTTCTTCCGTGCCCATTTCCATGGTGATCCGGTGTGGCCCGGTAGCCTTGGACTGGAGTCGATGCTCCAGCTCCTGCAGGTGGTCGCCCGCGAACGATGGGGAGAGGGGTCCTGGCTGCCGAGAACTCTCGCTGTCGGTGTTCCCCATCGTTGGACTTATCGCGGGCAGGTGATCCCCGACCGCAAGAGGGTGGTGGTGGAAGCCAACATCAAGGAAGAAGATCCAGAGCGAGGAATCTTGCTGGCAGACGGGATGTTGCTCGTCGATGACCTGCCCATCTACTCGATGGAAGATTTCTCCGTACAGAAGAGGGAACTTCGATGACACCTACCAGACCCGACGCTGGATACGATGTTCATCTCGCTGCCATCGGCATCGAGATGGCACCGGTGGTGGTGACGAGCGATGAGATCGAAACAAGACTGGCCCCCGCATGGAGTTCGATGGGGATCGCCCCGGGTCAGCTGGAACAACTGACCGGTGTTCGGGAGAGAAGATGGTGGCCCGAAGGTACCAGTATCTCCGAGATGTCTGCACGTGCCTGCCGGGTAGCGCTGGAGCGTGCAAACCTGGACCTCGAATCCATCGACCAGTTGACCTACACCGGTGTCTGCAGGGAGTCCTTCGAGCCTGCCACCGCCGCTGCCGTCGCTGCTCATCTCGAATTGCCACGGGATGTGCAGTTGCATGACATCTCGAATGCATGCCTTGGAGCCATGGACGGAATCGTACTGGCGGCCGATGCGATTCGACTGGGTCGGATCGACACGGCTCTGGTTGTGTGCTGTGAAAGTGCCCGGGACATCGTGAAGATTGCAGAGCAACGATTACTCGAGGAACCGACGATGGAACGATTTATTCCGTCCCTCGCCACTCTTACCGGAGGGTCGGGTGCAGCGGCGCTGCTACTGGTCTCGTCGAGAATCTCCAGCGACGGTCCCCGCTACCTGGGAAGCACCCAGGGTACCGATGCGCGCTGGTTCGACCTGTGTCGCTGGGGAGTGCGACGTGACGAGGAGAGTGAAGATCTGGCGGCCCGCATCGAATACATGGAGACGGACTCGGTGGCGGTACTGCGTCACGGCGTCGAACTGGGTATTCGCACCTGGAATCGCTTCCTGAGTCAACTGGACACCTCTCCTGCGGAGATTCACCGGACCATCTGCCACCAGGTAGGATCCTCCCACCGCGACGAAATCCTCCCCTCCCTCGGCCTGTCGGCGGATAACGATTTCATCTCGTACCCATTTCTGGGCAACATGGGTACTGTATCGATCCCGATGACCGCTGCCATCGCTGAGGAACGAGGCTTCCTGTCAGCACAGCAGCGAGTGGCTTTTCTTGGAATCGGTAGTGGCCTGGTCTGTCGGATGATCGGTTGGGAGTGGCGATGACCCGTCTATTCGTCGATGAGGAATTTCCGTTCAAGAGTCACTGGTATGACCGAGGTGAAGGTCATCGAATGCACTACATCGATGAAGGCGAGGGAGATCCCATCGTCTGTGTCCACGGGAACCCGACCTGGTCCTTCTTTTTTCGGCACCTGATCACCAGGATGTCGAGATCGAACAGGGTCATCGCAATCGACCACATCGGTTGCGGATTTTCCGACAAGCCCTCGGCGCAGAACTATAACTATCGGCTCGCCAACAGAATCGATGATCTTGAAGGATTACTCGACCATCTCGACATTCGATCGGGAGCGACCCTTGTCGCACACGACTGGGGAGGAGCCATCGGATTCGGTGCCGCCGGACGCAATCCCGACAGATTCTCCTCGCTGGTGGCGATGAACACGGCAGCATTTTCATTGCCCGCTGGAAAACCGTTTCCGTGGATCATCCGTCCCGCTCGTAGTTTTCTCGGCGAGTTCCTGGTCAGAGGTCTCGATGCATTTGTACTGGGAACCCTGTTCATCGGGACCAGCCGTCGCAAACTGTCCCGGGCAGATCGTGCCGGCTACAGGGCGCCATACAACAACTGGAACAACAGACTGGCGGTGCACCGTTTCGTGGAAGACATTCCGCTGCAACCAGGGGATCCATCGTGGGATACCCTCGCTGAAGTGGAGGCGGGTCTCGCTGCACTCTCCGAGCATCCCCTGCTACTCCTGTGGGGATCCCGAGATCCCGTCTTCGACGTCGACTTCCTGAAGGAGTGGCGCCGACGCTTTCCGACAGCTCACTGGCGTGAGTGGAGTGATTGCAGCCACCTGCTCCTCGACGATGCCCCCGAGGAAGTGATCACGGAGATTCGTAACTTCCGGGAATCGGTCGCCAGAAAAAAGGTGAGCCGATGCCTGCTGTGATCGAATCCAATTCTCCAGCGATCGGAGTCGCCAGTCGGCTACGTACCCAGGCAAGAGAAAGACCGCATCAAGTTGCCGTGTGGGAACTCCAGCATCGGAACTGGCAAAAACGCACATTTCGGGAACTCGACCAGCTGGTCGACCGAACCTGCCATGCTCTTGTCCGTGCCGGCATCACCCGGGGGATGCGCACCGTATTGATGATTCCTCCGGGGAGAGAATTCCTCGTCTGCACATTTGCCTTGATGCGAATCGGAGCTCCACCGGTGCTGGTCGATCCTGGAATGGGAATCGCTGGATTGGGACGCTGTCTCGGTCGCGCGAATCCGCAGGCCTTCATCGGTGTGCCCAGGGCTCACCGTGCTCGAGTACTCCTGCGCTGGGCATCATCATCCGTGAAGCATCGAATCAGTGTCGGAAACGGCTGGATCCCACCATTTACCCGTAGACTGGAAAGACTGAGAGACGAGGAGGAGATGAACGTCCCCTTCACCGAGCCGGTCCTCGAGAGCGATGAAACCGCCGCGATCCTGTTCACGTCGGGGAGTACCGGTCCCGCCAAGGGCTCCATCTCTCATCAACGATTGATCGAGACCCAGGTCGACTGGATCGCCAGGATTCATGGCATCGAGGCGGGAGAAGTTGACCTTCCCACCTTTCCCCTATTCGGTCTCTTCAGTGTCGCTCTGGGGATGACCTCGGTGGTACCCCGGATGGACTTCACTCGCCCCGCAGAAGCAGATCCTCAACACCTCCTCGATCTGATCGATAGATTCGAAGTGACCAGCCTCTTCGCCTCCCCTGCCCTGCTCGGAAACCTGTCGAGATACCTCCGTGAAAACTCGAGATCGATGTCGGGATTGAGGAGGATCATCAGCGCCGGCGCACCGGCCCGGCATGAGGAGATCGAACAACTGCTCCCCTCTCTCTCGGCACAGACACGGGTCGAAACTCCCTACGGCGCGACCGAAGCGATGCCACTGTGTTGCATCGGACATCAGGAGTTCCTCGACTCTCGTCGGGAGACCGACCTCGGCGCCGGTATCTGCGTCGGATCGGTGGTGCAAGGGGTTCAGATTCGAATCTGCCCGGAGGCCACCCCCCCACGACCCAGTTCCTGCGTCGCTGATGGAGAGGCCGGTGAAATCTGGGCCAGCGGAGATATCGTTTCCAGGAGTTACTTCGATGACTCCGTTGCAAATGAGATACACAAGTTCATCGACAGCGATGGAACTCACTGGCATCGCACAGGTGACCTCGGGAATTTCGACTCCACCGGTCGAATCTGGTTTCGAGGGCGCAACAGCCAGGTGGTTCGCACCGCCTCTGGTGATCTGCACACCGTGGCCATCGAAAGGGTATTCGACGTCCATCCTTCGGTTCGACGCAGCGCACTGGTAGGAAGAGGAAAGAAGGGTCAACAGGTGCCAATCCTGTGCATCGAGAAGGCACCCTCCTCACCCATCGATGAGGCCCAGTTGATCAGGGAGTTGAAGAAGATCGGCAGCACGGTGAAGGGTGCCGATCAGATCGATCACTTCTTCTTTCCAGGCCCCTTCCCCGTCGACATTCGCCACAACGCCAAGATCGATCGGGAAGCCCTTGGAATCTCCGCAGGTGAGGTGTTTCGATGAAAATACTCGTCACCGGTGCAGGTGGATTCATCGGAGGAGTCCTCGCCACAAGACTGAAGAGCCTTGGGCACGACATCATCACCCTTCAGCGAGGTGATTATCCTGCTCTGGAGACTGCTGGAATCGAGACGATTCGGGGTGATCTGACAGACCTTGCGACGGTTCAACGCGCCGCCAACGGTTGTGACGTCGTGTTTCATGTCGCAGCGCTGGCAGCTGTCTGGGGACCCGCCATCGATTTCCACCGTACCAATGTGATCGGCACCCGAAAAGTCAACCACGCCTGCCCCCTCGAGGGGCTGACACGAATCATCTACACCTCCACTCCCAGTCTCGTCTTAGACGGACACGATCAGGAGGGTATCGATGAGAAGACCCCTTATCCTGATAAGTTTCTCGCTCATTACCCCAGGACCAAGGCGATGGCAGAGAGAGAAGTCCTGGCGGCAAATGACACACAACTGTCGACAGTTGCTCTCAGACCTCATCTGGTGTGGGGACCTGGAGATCGTCACCTGATCCCCAGGATCGCCGAGAGGGCCTGTGCGGGAACCCTGCGCTGGATCGATCGGCCAGGTGTTCTCATCGATGCGACCTACATCGAGAATGCCATCGATGCTCATATCGCCGCCATGCAAGCACTTTTGACCAGTAAGGCATGTTGTGGGAAGGTGTATTTCATATCTAACGGAGAACCGACTCCACCCCGTGAACTGATCTCGGGTATCTTGTCGTCATTGAATATCCGGGATCAGTTTCCGTCGATTTCTCCAGGTTTGGCCTACGGAGTGGCTACCTTGCTGGAATGGATTCATAAGATCCCTGGAGTCCACGGGGAACCGTCACTCACTCGATTCAGCGCACGGCAGTTATCAACCAGTCACTGGTTTGATCTCTCCGCTGCGAAAAATGACCTGCACTGGGTGCCCAGGGTAACGACAGCAGAGGGAATAGAACAACTATGCAAGAACCATTACCACGCTGCATCTCAGACGACATGACCGTCGCCTCTCAGTTGAGCACACAAACCATCGACATCTGGCCCTTCCGCCTCGATGAATCGCCAAATCGAATAGAGATGCTGACGGAGTGGCTCCCTCCACATGAAAAAACGATGCAATACCGTGGCGTCGTTCCCGAGATCGGCATCCGAGCGTCAGTCGCCCGTGCTGGCCTGCGCAGGATCCTCTCGCGCTACCTCGGGAAGGCCCCCAGTGCTCTGAACTTCGAAATCGGAGATCACGGGAAGCCTGGCCTCGGTTCGGAACCGATTTCCTTCAACCTGGCACACTCTGCTTCTCTTGCCATCGTCGTGGTTACCCTGGAGAACCGTATCGGCGTCGACCTGGAGTTGATCAGAGACTCCATCGCTGTCGATCAACTGGCAGTCCGCTGCTTCAGTGCAGGCGAACTGGAGCGATGGAAGAAACTCCCGGATTCTGAAAAGCTCCAGGTATTCTTCGATATCTGGACGAGAAAAGAAGCCTTCCTCAAGGCACTAGGCGACGGAATGTCGAAAGCGATGAACAGCATCGAGTGCGATCTTGAATCGGACTCTGGTTCTGGTTTGATCTCCATGAGTTACCCCGGCGAAACCCCAGAGAACTGGAATACCATCACGAAACTGATCGGTGGGCAAGCGCGGTACGCCATCTGCTGTGAAGGTCGCGATCACGTCACAACTCTCCGAGACTCTCGGGAAATTGGGCTCAATCGATGGTGATGGTGAGGGTCCCTGAGCCGTACTCCAGCGATCCCCACCCTCCGATGCGAATCAGATAACTCGCTCCTTCACTGACCAGTACATTCGATAATTCTGATGTGAAATTCGCACACCCGTCCCCATCTCCATTGCAGCCGATCTGAATCATCGATCTACAGAAGCCCTCGTATACAACGATGTCGGAATCAAAAGAGACCTGGTCACAGAGTGAAAAGGTAGCCTGGCCACTGGCCGGGGCGACAAAACTCAGCCAGATATCCTGCTCAACATCTCCGAGTAGTGAATCGGAGCACTGCCCTACGGTGAAGAGATCGGTAGAAGTGGTCATGCTGGTGGTGTCGAAGATGGTATCTCCCATGCCGACAAGCGGAGCAGACTCACATTCATCTCCTTGAGTGTTTGCGTAACATGCTGGATCGGTACAGGGAACTGCGCATGGGAGAGAATCAGCAGTTGGATCGATTCCAGGAAGAGGAAATGGAGGTGCAGGTTGTGGGCCAGCGATGAACAAAAAGGAGAGCAATGAAATCGCATCTCCAAGATCAAGAGAGCCGCTATCGTCGTGATCCGCAGCAGATGCACACGGTATCTCGCCCCCCAGGAACAGGTACTGAAGTGTGATCACTCCATCGGAGAGATCGAGTTGCCCATCTGAAGTTGTATCACCCCGTATGAAGACGACGGAGGGGTCCGGTGGTTCGATATCGACCTGACACGTAGCTGGCTGGCTGTCTTGTGAGCCCAGAGAACCGATCACTCCGTATTCAATCAGGCCTTCGAGGCCGATCCCGCTGTCGAGGTAACTGCTCGCAGTACCCGCTATCGTGGCAAGTGGATCCCCATCCCTCGTGATCATGATTACCTGGTAAGGAAGTGTGTTTTGCCAGCCGAGAAGAACACCGGAGCCGCTCTGGATACACGATATGCCAGCAGGTTGTTCAACGGCTCCGTCGATGGCCACCGTGCATTCCGTTGCCACTGATGGAGTCGTTCCTGAGACACCTCGGATACGGTAGTGAGCTTCCGAAGGGATGAGCAATCCCGAATCCTCGAAGAGTTCCGTGGAACCCGCGACTTCACCGATGATCACTCCGTCTCTTTCGATCTGAACGGAATCGTAGGCACCTCCATCTTGCCACGAGAGATATGCAGTTCCGGCAGCTTCAGCACAGGTAAAGGCGATCGGCGGCGGCACATCACTGATCGTCAGCGTCAGCGTGTTTGAAATGGTAGGAAGCACCTCGCCAGCGGGGTCGGTGGTCAACGGTCCTAGCCAGCCGCACGCAAGATCGGGAACAGGTGCAGTGAGGACCGATTCGCCAGTCGTGGCAAAACTGTTCACTCTCATGTGTAGGATTGCCAGCGTTGCTGAACTCCCGGTGAACTCACCATCGAGAACCAGACCGAGACTGAAGGCCTCGGTTCCCTGTCCATCCCACCACTGTGTACAACCGATGTCCCCACCGGGCCCCGCCGGCGGAGGGGCATTCCACGCCATCGCCAAGATGGGAGGGGCGGACGGAATCGCATCGGGGAGAGTCACGGAAAGTAACTGGAGAGTCGCTGCATCCCAGGAGATGACATGTTGAATCCCCTGGATAGACATCTGATCCAGATTCTCGAGGGAAATTTCCACATCGAACAGATCGCCTGGCGCTTGAACGGAATCACTGGTCGATGTGCTCAGTCCAACCTGCTGCGCCTGTGCCACGACCGATGTGATCGCTAGCGATGACATCAAGATTGCGATCGCCATGACACCACTGTGCGTGGTAACTGACTTCATCCACAAGAACTTGTTCATGGTGTACTCCCAGCCGGGAACTGACATCGATTCAGACTCCCGAATTCCCGGTATCTATCCCTGGATTCAAGGATATCACTGCCGGGAGTGTGTGCGAGATCCAGCGATCGAGATGACCTGGATCAGGGCTTGAGAGTATTGAGAGCAGCGCCCTTCCAGAACCATTTCACCTGACTATCACTGAAAGTGTGACTGCAGGAGACACGATCGGAAGACCCGTCGCGATGCTGGAAGGTCACCATGAATTCACTTCCTGGAGCAAACTCATCGAGCCCCTCGATGCTGATCACATCCCCCTCTTGAACCAGATCGTAGCTGGAGGCATCCACGAAGCGCAGCGCAAGGATTCCCTGCTTCTTGAGGTTTGTCTCGTGAATGCGCGCAAAGGAGCGAACGATCACTGCACCACAACCCATGAATCTGGGCGACATCGCGGCGTGCTCCCTGCTTGAACCCTCGCCATAGTTCTCATCGCCGACTGCAACCCAGCCACATCCCGAGTCCCTGTAATTCGCAGCAATCTCATGGAGCGCTGCGCTCGAATCATCATTCAGGGCGTCATGACCGAGACCTGGAGAATCGTGGAACGAATTCACCACTCCTAGAAACATATTTCTCGAGATGTTCTCGAGGTGCCCACGGAATCGCAACCATGGCCCCGCAGGAGAGATGTGATCAGTCGTGCACTTCCCTCGCGCCTTGAAGAGCACTCTCATTCCAACGAATTCAGATTCTTCCCTGGGATTGAACGGTTGTAGCAGTTGTAACCGCTCACTGTCAGGGTCGACCTCGATCTCGATACCGGACCCTTCTGCAGGAGGTGCAACGAATCCACTCAGATCCGTCACGAATCCATCAGGAGGGAGACTGTCGCCGGTGGGTACCTTCAGCATGAAACTCTCACCATCTTCAGCCTCGACACGATCCACCAGCGGATTGAAATCCAACCGACCGGTGATGGCGAATGCCGTGACGATCTCCGGACTGGCGATGAATGACAGTGTCTGCGCATTCCCGTCGTTACGTCCCGGGAAGTTTCGGTTGAAGGAACTCACGATGCTGTTGGAGTTGCCCTTTTCCATGTCATCCCTATGCCATTGACCGATGCAGGGACCACATGCATTGGCAAGGACTGTGCCGCCCAGTTTCTCGAAGGAGGCCGCCTGACCATCGCGCTCCACCGTTCGGAACACCTGGGTCGATCCCGGCGTGACGAGGAACCTGGTCCGGGCATCTACACCCGCCTCCGATGCCTGGTCTGCAATTGCAGAAGCTCGATCCATGTCCTCGTAGGAAGAATTGGTGCAGGAGCCGATCAATGCTGCACTGATCTCCAGTGGCCAGCCCTCTTCTCGAGCTTCATCTCCCAGTTCGGAGATGGGACGGGCTCGATCTGGTGAATGTGGTCCTACCACGTGTGGCTCCAGGGTGGAGAGATCAATTTCCAGCACGTTGTCGTAGTAGGATCCTGGATCCGCCTCCACTTCAGGGTCGGGACGCAAGACATCCGCATGTTCCGTCGCCAGTTCGGCGAGATCCTGACGCCCCGTGGCAGTCAGATAATTCGCCATCGCCTCATCAAACGGGAACACCGAGCAGGTCGCTCCGATCTCCGCACCCATGTTGGTGATCGTGGCCTTTCCGGTACAGGATATGCTCCTAGCACCTTCGCCGATGTACTCGACGATGGCTCCGGTTCCTCCCTTGACCGTCAACTCGCCGGCCACCTTGAGGATCACATCCTTTGGAGCTGTCCAGCCGGACAGGGTCCCCTTCAGGTGAACCGCAATGGCTCCGGGCCACTTGCTGTTCCAGGGTAATCCAGCCATGACATCCACAGCATCTGCCCCACCGACTCCGATCGCCAGCATCCCGAGCCCACCGGCATTGGGGGTGTGACTGTCGGTTCCGATCATCAATCCACCAGGGAACGCGTAATTTTCGAGAACCACCTGATGGATGATGCCTGATCCAGGTTTCCAGAAGCCAATTCCATACTTCTCGGATGAACTTCGCAGGAATCGATACACCTCCGCATTCACCTCTTCCGCAGTGGCAAGATCCTGATCCGCGTCGTGGCGTGCCTGGATGAGGTGATCGCAATGGACGGTGGAGGGCACCTGAACCTGATCGAGACCAGCCTGCATGAACTGCAAGATCGCCATCTGCGCGGTAGCATCCTGCATCGCAACTCGGTCTGGAAGGAGATCGCAGTACTCCTTTCCACGCTCGGGAAGAGCAACCGGATTTCCACCGAGGTGAGCCAGCAACACCTTCTCGGCCAGGGTCAATCCACGTCCTATCGCTTGACGCATCTGCTCCTGTCGCAGAGCCGCACGACGATAGAGATCACCAATTGATTGCAGATCCGACATGGAGCACTCCCTTTCTGATTCTACCCCGGTCTGAATCTTGAATCTGGAACGCCCCAACGACAAGTCCTCTCAGGAGGTCCTGTCAGGGCCTGTGGAGCGTGTATTTGCTCCACCCAGGTCAGCCAGGGTGCTTGAGCCTCGCTGCTAAGGGGTTATCATCAGGGGGATGGCCTGCAATAGCACGGTGCTCAGGTCATCGTCAGTTTATCCGCTGGTATTCCTCAAGGTAGTAATTCTGGTGGATTGGAACCAAGCTTGCCCGCCTGGCTTCCGGGGGTGTGATGAATTTGCTCAGTTCGACCAATGACTGCGATCCGACCAGGGATTCCTCAACGGTTTTCTGCTACATCAGGCGATCGCTGCTATCGCTTCTGCTGACCAGCTGGATCCTGTGCGGTGTCGGCCAGGCGCAGGATACGATGCTCAGAGTCAGCACCATCCAGGTGGAACCGGGAAGCAGTTTCTCGCTCCCCGTCGAAGGAAACTGGGATGGACTGATCGGTGGGTACTCCTTCTCGATTGGATTCCCCTCCAGCGCGCCGATCAATAGCCTCGTCGTCGATGTCTACGGAACCCTGGTAGGATCGATCGAGGCGGAATACGTACAGGAACAGGTAGACACCACTTCAGGAACCATCATCTGTGGAGTCCTGTTCGATGCGTACCCTCCCTTCGAAGGGCAAACAGTACCCTCTCTTGGATACCCTCAGGAAATCGCCTACCTCATCGGTGAGATCGACTCATCCGTAGATGAGCAGGACATTCCATTTACTCCGCAAGACGGATTCGGCGATCCGCCTATCATGAATATGTTCGTATTCGGGACCAGTTCAGTGAATGTTGATGAGCTGCTCGAGGGAAAGATCGAGGTCCGAAATCCTCCTCCCCCTGAACCCATTTTCATCCGGGGTGATGTGAACATGGATTCACTGGTCGATCTCGCAGATGCCATCTTCCATCTGGACTACACCTTTCTCGGTGGTCCTCTTCCGTCGTGCATGGATGCAGGAGACGCAAACGATGACGGTGTATCCGACATCTCCGATGCGATCTTCCTTCTGTACTACTTTTTCCTCGACGGACCGGGACCGTGGGTCCCCTTCCCGGATGCGGGAATCGACTGGACAGATGACACCCTGGGATGCGCCGAGGGGCTTTGACCTCCGGACAACAGTTGTGCCGTTGACAGGACTGTAGCACCGAGCAGGAACTACGAGCTAACTGCACTCCCTGAACAGATCCAGGAAGCGATCTTCGTAGTCTTGAAACACTCCAAGACGATCAAGTTCCTCCTTGAGTAACGGCGCGTTGGAACGGTTCAATTCTGCATCTCGAAACAACTTATCGACAAGGTCAGTTTCATCCAGGTTCAAGGATGGTCCTGGCGAAGCAGAGAATCGGTAATCTTCTGAAAGAGCCCTGTTCTCTCCGATCAACTTGGCTTGCACATCGAGCATGTGCTCCTGAACCGCCTCGATCTGTCCATTCAGATCCTCGAGGTTAATGTTCACGCCAATCATCTTGCCGAAATGAGAGGTAAGTTCCTTCACCGTCTTTGGATTGACCATCTGTAGCCCCAGAGTTGGAATCTCCGATACCAGACAGAAGGACGAAACACCGAGTTCCTGTGCAGCCAGCATCGTCAAGCCATTGAGCCCACGAATACTACCGGAAGAAAAGGGAACCATGCCCCCTTTCCGCATCGTATCTGCCGTGGAAACACATGGGGTGCAATACTTCACCGGGGATGGCTCCCGCGGATCGATGGTGCTGTGAAGAGCTGCGAAGGATACCACTTTTCTGACGCCAAGGTTCAGCACTGAACTGATCACACGCTTGCACAGTTTCAGACCACCTTCGTCAGGGTGATGTGTGGTACGTAGGATCACCAGATCGTGTGCTCCCCCCGTTCTTGCCACGAAAAAGGACAGCCGTGGCAAGCTTCCAGGAAAGCAGATTCCCTTTCGTACCGTCACATCCTCGAGTTCCGCTTCAGGATCAGGGTCAGGCGTTCTTAGTAATTCAGATTCAAACTTCTTGATCAAAGTTTGAACCACTCCAGATGCCACACCTCCGACTCCTGGCCATCCGACGATAAGCCACGGATCCTTGAGGTTTATTGCAGATGAATTGTGAAAAAATTCCATTCGTGCTCACTCCAAATAACAATCAAACTCAAGCTGAAATAATGCGTCAGTAGAGCAGTTTGACTGCACCTATTCTAAATAATCAAGCACCGAACAACATCTGTCGATGCGGAAGCGTCTGGTTTGCTCCTGAGCAGTGTCTCTGACAAATATAAATCTCATCGATAACAATACAGCGGACTATATCTCGCCAGCTGACCGGCTGTCATTGTATGAAATGAAGCAGGAAAGATCAAGATCTGGAGGTTGAGATCGATGGCAACATTGGCTTTTCAAAACCCCTGGCGGATCGTGAGTACTTTCGGGACAAACCCAGCCCCCTTCCTGAATTTCCTGAATTTCCTGAATTTCCTGCCAGGCAACAGTCTCCATCGCATCCGTTCGGCAAGATTCTCATCTCACCAGCGAATGCTCGTCGCGATCAAAATGCACCAGATGATCAATATCAGTTGGATCCATCTGGATTGTATAAAAAGTTCAACGGGCGACCGTCGATCCCTCTTGATCAGGATCAGGTACTGGTAATACCAGAGTCCAATCAAAACGGGGACCGGACTCCACCACCAACGCCCCGCGAGGAACCAGGGTGAAACCCAGCAATATTCCGCATACTCGAGGGCTATCAGGAATGCCAGTACCCGAATACAACTCGACATCGACTCCGCGCTGTACCAACTCAGAGATCGTCTGTGATCCCCACCCGGATCCACTTCCAGTTCAGCCCTTCTCTTGCCCATGGCCAGGAGCAAGGCAATCGAGGTACCGCAGAGTAACAGCCGAGGGCTGGCGATGACTGCCAGTAATGCGCACCCGAACAGAATCCGCAATGAGAAAAAGGTACCGAGGAAAACGACATCAACGACGGGGACATCCCGGGCCCACAGCGAGTAAATGAGATTCAACAGCAGGTAAATCCCTGTAATCCACATCGCCTCCGGAGATCGGATCTCGGTGATCAGGATCAGCCAGGAAGTCGCCAGCAAGAACATGGCGAGATAGATCGCCTGCTTCCGACCGACCGAGCCACTCGCAATCGGGCGATGCATCTTGTCAGGATGTAGACGATCTCGACTCTCATCGACAACATCGTTGAGGCAATAGATCGAAGAGTTGATCAGGGAGAATGCAAAGAGACCCCACACGAATTGAACCCATGGCACCTCAGATCCTGACGCAATGGCGAATGGGACTGGCAGAACGATGAACAGGTTTTTCACCCAGTGGTGAACTCTGAGCAGCTTGAACATGTTCATCATTCTTCCTCCCTTCCTCATGTGCCGATAGGGTACCACCCCCACGGTAGTAATAGGTTTCTCCTCTCTTCGAAACAGATGTGATAGACTGGCCTTGCGCAGAACTTTCCAGTTTTCAGGGGGCAATCTCGTGGCGGATCCGGATTCCGGCGATAGTCAACTCGAGTCCACCAAACGATTGACCGAAGTTGCCCGTGAAATCGGCTTCTACTCCCTCGGTGTCGCAACGGCAGGTGCTTCCCCACGCGCCGACGTCTTCCTCGACTGGATCGACAAGAAAAGACACGCAACGATGGATTGGCTCACCAAGGATCTGTCGCGAAGGCTAGATCCCAGACTGTCGGTCAACGAAGCCAGGAGTGTCATCGTGGTCACCCTTCCGCATGACGATTCCGCAACAGAACACCCCGGAGAGGCCAGAATCGCCAGGTATGCCCTGGGACGTGATTACCACTGGGTGATGAAACCGATGCTGGAAAAACTCGCTGACCATGTAGGAGAGAACTCCCGGTGGAAAACCTGGTACACCGTGGACAGTTCACCAATCGTCGAACGAGACTGGGCCGCTGCCAGCGGGATTGGCTGGGTGGGCAAAAATGGAATGGTCATCGACCAGGAGATCGGCAGTTACTTCTTTCTCGGATCGATCGTCACCGATCGCCCCTTCCAGCCCACTGAACCTCAGGCTGATCATTGCGGAACCTGCACCCGCTGCATCGATCTGTGTCCCACTTCTGCAATTGTGGAACCGGGTGTCCTCGACTCCAACAGGTGCATTTCCTATCTGAATATCGAGCACAGGGGAGACCTTCCAGAAGATACACAACTCTTCGACTGGCTCCTCGGTTGTGACATCTGCCAGGAAGTTTGTCCCTGGAATACCAGACCGGCGAGAGTCGCACCGCCAGTGCATGAACAGCTGAAACCGCGAGATCTCCCCAAAGATCCACAGAAAATCGCCTCGATGAGTCGACAGGATTGGCTCGACAATTATGCTGGAACACCGGTGACTCGCACCGGATACGAGGGTCTGATCCGTAACGCCAGGAAGATTCTTGAGGAAAGAAGTCGCAAGCCTTCATGAGGAATCCAGGGAGTCCAAGGCAGATCTTCAGGAGTTCGCTCCTGTTCCACGGTTCGATGGGACTCCTCTCGGTGTGCGCAATCGCCCTGTCGGACCGGCCCCTACCGATTCCCGACGATGGTCCGAGTATCCTGGTCGGATTTTCACTGGGGATCGGCATTGGCTGCGTGGTGGCCTGGTTATCGTTATTGATACAGCGCTGGTGGGCTGCAGCACGACAGCTGGAAAAGGGGCTGGCGGACCTGTTCGAGGGATGCACTCCGATGGAGATTTTGATCCTCGCGCTGCTCTCCTCCTTCGCCGAGGAGTTGCTCTTCAGGGGGTTTCTGCAGCCGATCCTCGGGTGGTTCTTCACCAGTATCCTGTTCGGACTGGCTCACTGGACCGGGGATCGCCGACTCTCCGCATGGCCCCTGATCGCCATCCTGGCCGGTGCAGCCCTGGGAGCCCTCGCTCTTTGGGACCTTTCAGGCCTTCCCGGAGCGATCGGAGCCCATCTGGCCGTCAACTGGATCGGATTGACCCGGCTGAGCCGCACCAAACCTTCAATCCCCCCCGAGCCCACGGGTTGACAGTCACCCCTTCCGGTCCGACGATGCACGGAGTAGGTAGAGGCTAGAGTAGGTAGAGGCTAGGCGATGAGAGATTCGGGTAGAGGTCTGGAGGGGGAGGACTTCTCCATGACTCACCACGGATTCCTGGGGGACAGTTCTCGAGCAAGGTGGACTCACCAGGGATTGTCTCGGCCACCTCGATCGTATTCCGCCGCCGCCTACACTGGCATCAATAAAGCGAGGAGAGGCATTCATGGGAGTGAAACGAATCGATCCAGATCGCGCCAACGAACTTCTCAACTCGGATCAACAGTACATCTATCTCGATGTCAGGATGCCGGAGGAGTTTTCTCAGGGGCACGTCCCCAATGCCAGGAACATTCCCGTGATGATTCGCGGAGAAGGCGGTGTCGGGATTCGCATGAATCCTGAATTCGTAGACAATGTCTGTGAATCTCTGGAACCCGATACAAGAATCATCCTGGGTTGTCAGAAGGGAGGAAGGTCGCAGAAGGCGGCAGACCTCCTCACGGAACAAGGCTTCACCAATCTTCACGATATGCGTGGTGGCTTCATCGGTGAAACGGATGTCCTTGGAAACATCACCTTCCCCGGGTGGTCTTCGCGAGGCTTACCCACCACTCGTCGTTAGTCAATCTTTCGCATCAACGGTCGAAAGATCCGGCGAGAGATCGCTCCTACTATCGATCGTGGAACCCATCCCTGTAGCGTGAGTAGTATCTTGTTGCGTATCCCCGGGACGATCCTGGCACGGTTTTTCTCCAATCCACGCACGGCGATTTTTGCCACACTTGAAGCAGACATACTCCCTGATCGGACCAGTTCATCGGGAATCCCAGCAGATTGAAAGAATGAGGTACTGGTGATGCCTGGGGCCAGAAGACTGACCTGAACTCCACTACCATGAAGTTCCCATCGTAACCCCTCGGCGAAACGATTCACGAAGCCCTTGGTCGCCGAGTAAACGCACAACCCCGGGCCTCCGGCAACACCCGCCAGGGACCCGACGAAGAGTAGATGTCCTCTACGACGAGCGATCATCCCCGGCAACCAGTGACGAGATAGATCGATGACGGATTTACAATTGAGATCGATCATTGCAGAAAGTCGATCAGGATCAGGATCCTGATGAAATACCCCACCGACACCGACCCCTGCATTGTTGATGAGTACATCCACCTGCACTGAATCGAGTCGTTGAAAGAGATCCTGAACCTGCTCAGAACAGGTCAGATCCACCACCTCGATGCGTGTCTTCGATCGACAGCTGGCGGCAACCGACTTCAACCTGCCAACATCTCGACCGAGCAGGATCAACTGACCTGCTCCACGGGCATCGATTTCCAGAGCGAGTTCTCGCCCGATTCCATCGCTTGCACCGGTGATCAAGACGGTGAATTGAGACCAGTCCAGCATCGTAGTTCCCCTTCTCACGTATCCGACATTAGCCCCAAGAAGGCCATCTCGCCACTGCAGTGCCATATATCCGAGCAGTGGAAGACCCCAGGGACTCTTGACAAATTTTGACACCTGCGAGATGCTGGATTCACGCCGACGGGAGAGATCACGGAAGTTTGTTTGAAATGCTGATCCCCTGGGAAAACGTGATGTCCATCTTCACGCAGTTCCCGGCAATTTCTATGGCGGAAATCGCCAGCTGGTCCACCTTCCAGAATGCCTGGATGCAGTCGAACTGGATCGACCTCGTGGTGATCCTGGCACTCCTCTCCGGAATATTCACCGGAGTGGGGGTTGGATTTTACAGATCCACTGCGATTCTATTCGGCTCCGCTGCAGGGGTACTGCTTGCCGGTCAGTTTGCAGTACCACTTTCCCTGAACTCCATCTTCGATTCCGTGAGAGCGGATGTCGGTCCCCTCCCCACCCAGATCCTCGCCGGTGCACTGATCTTCGGCACCTGCACAGGCGTTGCGTTTCTCAGTACCGTGATCCTCCGCTCCTTCTTCGACCGAACCCTGCGCTTTTGCGATAATGTTCTGGGAGGGCTGATGGGCACCTCCATCGCCATTTTGCTGATGGGAATCATCTTCCTCGGCGTCTTCCAGTGGCAAGACAGTCGCCTTCACAGGCCGATTCAGGAATCACTCAGCGGCCCCTCCATCACCAGTTGCACGCAACAACTCGGTCGGTTTTTCCCGGATGAATTCCGGGAGCGGTTCGACCTCTCCTCCAGGAGGATTCTCGAGAAACAGGCCGGTGACATCGCGGGTGTCCTGGCGACCTCGGGAGACCCTCCCCGTAGCGATCCTCGAGACTGATCTCCCCTCGCTGCCTCCAATGCGATCATCGTGTACCCTGAACCGGTGCCCGTGGCCCCACCGATAGGACGGTTTGACATGTCGATTCGTCTGCCCCTTGTCAGCACCTTCTTGCTCATCTCCTGGTTGGTCGCCGCCCCATTACCTGCTCAGCAGGAGGAGGTGGCGAACCCCGAACAGGCCGCTCTCCGTGCGCTGGATACGATCTACCAGGAATACTGGGATGAACTTCTCGCCAACGATCCGCTTCTTGCCTCACGACATGGTCGACGGGAGGCGGATTTCCACCTCCCTTCGGTGGGAATCGCAAGGCTTCAACGCGACCTCAAACTTCAGTTCACGATGCTCGATCACATCCGCTCGATCGATCTCTCCCTCGTCTCCAGTGAAGCACGTCAGCAGGCCCAGATGCTCGCTCGCATCTTCGAAATCGAAATCGAAGGGGTTCGCATCGGATTGCAGTACACGCCCGTCAATCAGCGTCGAGGCCCTCAGGTGTGGCTACCGATGCTCGCCAGCAGGATGTCCTTCGATACTCCCCGCTCTTACGAGGCCTATCTCTCCCGCCTCCAACAGATTCCTCGAGTACTGGAAGAAACGATGGAGATGCTCCGCAAGGGTGTGGAGATGGGGTTCCTGCCCGCCTCGGTGACACTGGATGGTGTCATCGATCAGATCGTCAGCCACACCGACACCGAACCGCATCAAACGCTCTTCTTCGAGCCGTTTCAGGAGTTCTCCTCGTTGGTTCCTCCTCAGCGCCAGGGACAGTTGAAGAAGGAAGCAATTCGCATCATCGGTGAGGAGATACAACCTGCGTTCAACCGATTCAAGGAATACATGGAAGTGGAGTACATTCCACTGGCTCGCCAGACGTTTGCTTGCTTCTACTACCCGACCGGAGATGACTACTACGGACATTGCATCCGGCGTCACACCACCACTCACCGCACTGCACAGCAAATTCACCAGACGGGGATCCTCGAGGTACAGCGCATCCGTGGTGAGATGGATAAAATCATCGAAGAGGTTGGATTCGAGGGTGACTTCGCCGCATTCGTGCAGCACCTGAGAACCGATCCCACCTATTACCATGATGATCCCGAGGAACTTCTCAGGGGATACCGGGATATCTGCAAGCGTGCCGATGCCATGCTTCCACGCCTCTTCGGCAGATTACCCCGAGCCCCCTACGGTGTCAGGGCAATACCCGCATTCGAGGCTGCCAGATCCACCACTGCCTACTATCGTCCACCACCACCGGATGGGAGCCAGCCCGGCTGGTTCTACGCCAACACCCATGATCTAGACAGCCGTCCCATCTACGAGATGGAAGCACTTGCACTGCACGAGGCGATGCCGGGCCACCATCTTCAACTCGCCATTCAGAGTGAACTGAAAGGTCTTCCTCGATGGCGAACGACTACCCATTTCACGGCATACATCGAGGGTTGGGGGCTTTACTCCGAATCACTCGGCGAGGCGATGGGTTTCTACAAGGATCCCTACTCTCGCTTCGGGAAACTCTCCTACGAGATGTGGCGGGCCCTTCGACTGGTGGTCGACACCGGAATACATCAGCTCGGGTGGTCAAGAACACAGGCGATCGACCTGATGCTCGAAAACTCTGCGCTCACTCGCAAGAATGTCGAAGCAGAGGTCGATAGATACATCTCCTGGCCCGGTCAAGCACTCGCCTACAAGATCGGAGAACTGGAGATCCAGGATCTCGTCAAACAGTCTCGTACTCGTCTCGGAATCGCATTCGATATCCGCCAGTTTCATGATCATCTGCTGGCGGAAGGGTCGATGCCGCTCGATTTACTGCGCTTGCGTATGGAGGCATGGATCGAAGAACAACTGGCGAAGATTTCCTCCACCGACAAGGCAGATGAGGAGAACTGATCAGCGCTGAAAGCTGAGACTCTCCCCGTTGTGTTGCGGCCCGATCGACAGCAGGAAATCAGCCGCCTCACGTGCCCACGACGACGGATCCACCGCCTGCGAAGCCTGTTGTGGTCCGAATGCCCTCGCCAGCATGGTGGTATCGACGACTCCTGGAGAGAGCGCAACTGCAACGACTCCCTCGGGGAGATCCTGGGATAGAGACCCCACCAACCCCTCCACGGCAAACTTGGATGCACAGTAGGGTGCAACACCTTCCGATGTCGAACGACCCCAGCCGGATGAGAGGGCCACGAAGACTCCTCCGCCGCTGGCAATCATCGATGGTAGAAATGCTCGGGCAGTGTTGGCGACTCCCTTCACATTCACATCGACGACCAGGTCAAACTGGTCCGCTGAGATTTCCCACAGGGGAGCGGGCTCATTGAGAACCCCCGCATTGGCGATGACCAGGTCGGGCACCTTGCCAGCCGATTCGAGATCACTGGCCCACTGTCGCATCGCTCGATCATCGGTGACATCGAGGGTTCGAAAGGAAGGATCGGAACCCAGTTCCTGCACCGCCGAAACACTTCGCGCGCACCCTGCAACGGAGATCCCCATCTCGATGAAGCGAGCGACCAGTGCCGCGCCGATTCCGCGGCTACATCCGGTGACGACAACTTCCCTCGACATCTTCCCCCTAATGCATCCGCGCTTCGAGTGGGTGCGACTCCAGCATACGTGCTTCGAGACGGGCCACCTCTTCGATCCTGTCGATCACTGCTGAAGGATTACAAAGGGTCATGGCCAGATCCCGGAACGACTCCCAGTGGCGCCACTCTGCTTCCGCCAATCGTCGGTAGAACTCCGACAGATCTCCCTCATCCGGTTTCAGCTCCGTCAGGATCTCAGCTAGCAGACGGAATCTTTCACAACTTCTCGCCTCGACGAAGGCGTTGAGGATCAGTTGATCCCCCACTCCACCGAGACCGCTTCCCTCGGCACAGACGAGAGTTCTCAATTTCTTGACATAGGGGTCGGCAGTGGGCGATCCAAGCTCCACACCTCTCTGCTCCAGCAGATCTGTCACCTGCCGAAAGTGCAGCATCTCCTCCTGGGCCAGTGCGATCATCGGACGGACGAGAGAGTGGTGTTCGGGAAATCTCGAGATCATCCCGAGACCTGCGCTGGCGGCCTTGAACTCACACCAGGCATGATCGACCAGCACCTGATCCAGCTTCGCGATGGCGATCTCTCCCCACTCCGGAGGGGTCTCACATAGCAACGGCAAACCGTCGAGCAGGTCCGTCATCTCATCGTCCTTCACCAGCGATAGGTTGCATCACTTCGTCTCATCCCGAGAAAACCGGTATGCCTGAGGATCCCGCGCCAGCGGTCTAGGCAGTCCTCGTGGCCGGCGAATTCCACCGTGTTGCTCGGGGCTTGCAGGCCGCGCCATCTTCTTCCAGTTATGGTAGGCCTGCCGTGATCGCTGTGGATTCACCACCACATCGCCATATTGATCCTCTGCCGTTGCTTTCTTCAAGGTCACCTTCTGATGCCAGCAGTGCATCCCACTGACCGGATCGGTCTGTACCGGGAAGCACAGGTTCTGATGAACACCTGATTCATCCCACCAGGTTCTTTCCTTGTCGGGATCGCCACCACTCGCCGCGCCTTCGGCCGGGAGTTTTCTCATGCGAACGCTGCCGTCAGGCAAGTCCTCGAATCGAACCGTCGCACTACCCCAGTTCTCTCCCGGTGAGTTTTCCAGTTTCCAGCGTCCCATGTGATGAGAGCAGGCAAGAACTCCCTGTCTCATCCCATCGGTCACCCTCGCCCTGTTGATGAAGTGACCGATCTCCGTCTCGAGTCTGATCAGCGAACCATCTTCAATTCCGTGATGGGTCGCATCGTCAGGATGGATCCACACCGGATTTGCATGGGAGATCTCCATCAGATGTTTCGAATTGGCCGACCTCGAGTGGATCATGGTGGGTAATCGGAAGGTCGGGACCAGTACGAAGACCCCTGCAGCGGGGTCCAGTTGATCGGGTCCGACGTGGCTCTCGGGAGCACCGGGAAGGGCCATATCCTCGAATCCCCACTCCTCCAGCATGCTGGAGTAGACCTCAACGCGACGACTGGCGGTGGGAAAGCCCTCCCGGATGGCACCATCCACGGCAATCCCCACCACCTTGCCATCGATGCTCGCCACCGAACTGGTGGAATCGACGGTGACACTCGCGGATGCGGGAATGTCGACGGGGGACTCGTGTTTCGCCAGCGTTGCTTCCGGAAGTTCGAAGGCTCCGATTCGCGACATGTATTCGAAGGGAGACATCCCCTTCTCGGCCGCCGCCTCTGGCAACCCCGGGATGTCATTTTCGAACATGTAACGATACTGCTCTTCTACCGTTACCTTCTCGCCAGGTCGATACGGCGACTCGAAGTGCTTTCGAATCCCGAGCTGGCCATCGGGGTCGATTCTCCAGGACAGTTCGATCCAGAACTCATCCTCTTCCCAGACATCGCCCGCGTTGAATCCGCGCGTATCTTCGCTCGGCTTTCCCTGCAGCCTGGCGAGAGCGCGGAAGACCGGCTGTCGGAAGGAGATCCACCTGCCTGAATGGGTTTCCTGACTCTGAACATCGTGTCTCTCGGTGGAATGTCCCATCGGCAACACGAGGTCTGCAAAGAGTGCCGTTTCGTTCCAGGTCGGAGTCAAGGCGATGTGAAGTCCCACCTTCTCTTCATCCTTCAGCATATCCATCCACGACATCCCGTCGGGATAGGTCCAGACCGGATTGAAGACTCGCGTGAAGTAAACCCCGATCTTGCCGACTCCATCTTCCACCATGTGTGGCAGGAGGTGGCTCATCTCGTAGAAAGACATCGGGTACTGGCGTGGCCAGATCAGTTCATTCCAGCGCTTGCCATGATCTGGCATCGAGAAAAAGGAAGGCTTCAACTTGTTCCAGCCCGCAGGAGACGTACCCCCTTCATGTCCGAGGGCACCGGTGAACGCGGTCAGCAACGCCATCGATCTGGCGATCTGCCACCCTCCCAGGTTGCCACTGGCAGCACTTCTCCAGATGTGAGTTGCCAGCCTCGGCCCGGCCCTCTCGATCTCTTCCGCCAGTTTCCTGACACTGCCCTCCTCGATGTTCGCCAGTTGCTCCGCCATCTCCGGAGTGTACTGCTCCAGGTGCTGCGCAAATCTCTGCAGGAAGGTCTCCGCCGACAGTGGATCCCCTGGATGCAATTGCTGAAGATATCCACGCCAATCGATCCAGTCCTCGACAAACTTCATGTCGATACCACCGTTGACGATCAGCAGGCGAAGTGCCGCAAGGATCACTGCACCTTCGGTTCCTGGGCGTGTCGGTAACCACAGGTCTGCGCAGGCAGCGGTGTTCGACAGGCGTGGATCGATGCAGATGATCCTGGCTCCCCGCTCCTTCGCCTCGATGATCCTCTGGGCATGAGGGTTGAAGTAATGACCCGATTCCAGGTGGGCACTGATCAGCAGGATCAACTGGGCATTCTCGTGATCGGGTGCGGGCCGATCGAATCCCCAGGTCAGTTGATAACCACAACGGGCCGATGCCGAGCAAACGGTGGTATGGCTATTGTGGCCGTCGACCCCCCACGCCTGCAGGACCCGCTCCATCGACCCCTCGTGACCGGGCCGACCGACATGGTACATCACCTCATCGTGACGCTGCTCCTGGAGCAGAGCTCGTATCTTCCCCGCGATGTCATCGAGTGCCTCGTCCCAGGAGATCGCCTCGAACTCACCGCCTCCACGGGTCCCGGTTCTCTTCATCGGCTGCAAGATCCGCTCCGGATCCTTCACCTGGTTGAGGGTCGCAGGGCCCTTGGCACAGTTGCGACCACGGCTCCCTGGGTGCAGTGGATTTCCCTCGATACGGACGATCTCCTGCTCTTCCACATCGATGGTTGCAAGCAATCCGCACCCAGCCTCGCAGTTAAAACAGGTGGTCGGGACCATCGCCATCTTGCGTGTCTTGCGACCGGCATCCTGTTCTTCCAGATCGAGCCACTTCTCGAAGGGCGGGTACTTTCTCAGTTCTTCTTCATGTGAATCTGCCTCACCGGTGGAACTGCTACCGGGGACCAGCCCCAGTTTTGCGGCAAGACTCTCGATCCAGCTTTGCTTCGACATGGTGGTCGCCCCTCAAGCCAGCGGGAGACGCTGCGGCGCCTCGACCCAGAGATGTTCCCAGATGGCGATTCCCATCAGGGACAGCAGTGCTGCACAACCGTGGACCCATTCCCCACCGCCGGATAACCACAGCAGCAAGATCGGGAGCACACGTCCCGCACCGACGGCGCCCAGGTACAACCAAGCACCTCGAACTCCAACCGTCATCGAGTGGGCTGCACGACGCGCCGCCTCGGTGGAGTGCTTTCCGAACACCTCGAGCAGGATGAATGGGAGTTCGATGAGGAGTACCATCGCCAGGAATCCGCGGAGATCTCCCAGTACCGTCGGCTCCACCAGCAACAGCATGGCAGCGCCCGCCACCAGAGCCTGGAATCCAAGGTGGATGGGAGACAGTGCCGATTGCCACAGATCCCTCCCCTTCGCCTGGCCGAAGAGCCAGCCGGTATAGATCGCCACGAAGGTGCCGCCGATTCCCCCGAGCCATAGCAACACCGTTGCCGCCGTCGAGTCGGAACTGGATCCCACCGACAGTGCGCCGATGGTGACCACCAGACCGTAGAAGCTGATGCCGTATGCCCCCCTCACCAGCCACGACGACCACTGAGGTCTGAGCATCACCCACAGGAATCTCTCGGGACGCTTCAGATCCGCCACCAGTAATACGCCCGTGAGCGCCAGGAAGATCAGTGCAATGATCCAACCGAGACCGAGGGAGGCATCGATCAACGATCTCCTCTCGAAGGGTGCCAGCAGTGCCGGAACCATCACCACTCCTGCAGCGATGGATTTCGTCCACAGGTATGCACTCACCTTCCAGCCCCAGCTGACCGCATGTCTCTGCTGGATGTCGTAGGTGCGGTGTGGAGCACCTCGTTCCAGTGCCGGCTCCATTCCCTCCGGAGGATCGGTCGCATCTCGGGGACGCTCGCCCCACAGGGTACGGACCGAACGGTGACTGGAGAGCGGTTCGAGTGCTTCCCGATGCCCTTCGATGTAGTGAACCTTGGGACCGGTCCCCTTCTCCGGTTTTCTGACCATCGTCGGCTGCCTCGCCACCAGCGTGGCGATGGGACTCTCCGGGTCTGAAAGATCGCCGGTGATGATGGCATTGGCAGGACAGACGACGGCACACGCGGGTTCTCTGCCGGCATCGACACGATGCGCGCAGTAATTACACTTGGTAGCGGTTCCCGTTTCAGGGTGGATGTCGATGGCATCGTAGGGACACGCCTGCATGCACGCCTTGCATCCGATGCAGCGACTCGAATCGAAATCGACGATGCCATCTTCTCGGACCGTCAGTGACGCGGTCGGACACATCTCCACGCATGGTGCGTTTTCGCAGTGATTACAGCGCAATACGTGGAACGCCCGCTCGGTTCGGGGATGAACACCCTTCTCCAGATACTGGACCCAGGTCTTGTTGACCCCGACCGGATCGGAGTGCTCCGTCTTGCACGCCACGGTGCAGGCGTGGCATCCGATGCATCGGCGGTTATCTATCACGAAACCATAGGAGGGCGGATTCAGGGAACTCATGCCCAGAATCTACCTCCCAAGGGGGTCCCAGGCCACGATGCTCCACGGGTTGACGCAGACTTCCTGAGACCGCACCTTTGGAACTGCTGTCAGGATGCGATCTGCGGAGCGTATCGTTCGACGGGAGATCCGCAACTTTTGCGGAGTTTTCAACGATTCAGGGGGGCTGAAGAGCGTGAAGCGGCGATTTCTAGGGGACGGACCCTTTCTCAGCGATGCGGCACAACTGCTCCTCTCCGGAGTAGAGCAGGGCGGCGACGGCCCCCTCGATCTGCGTGGACTGCTGGTGATCCTGCCGGGACGGGAGGCAGGGCGCCACCTCCGGCGCCTGCTGGTCGATGCGGCAGCGAAACGTGGCTACGGTCTACTCCCTCCTCGCATCGCCACCCATGGACGTCTGGAGGAGATCTGCGGCGCCTCACGGTACCCGCTCGCCTCCGGTCTGGAGGATCGAATCGCCTGGGTCCAGTCGATTCGTGAGTGTCCCGCCGATCTGCTGCCACTGCTGGGACTCGATCCAGACAACCTCCCCACCTCGGCACTACTCCCCCTCGCCCAGCTGCTGGCTCATCTCAGCTACGAGCTGAGAAGAGACGGTGTGACGCTGGGCCAGGCCGCAGAACTGGCTGCCCCCCACGATCCGGCGGCAGCACTGAGACTGCGAGCGGTGGAGCGGATCGAGGCGTTGCGATCGGCACGATTGCAGGGCCACGGCCTCACCGCAGCGGGAGCATTCGACTCCGATGGCTGCGACCTCGACCTGAAGGTGGTTCTCATCGGCATCCTGGAGGTCCCCTCCCGCATGAGGCAGTGGCTCCAGAAACTCGATTCCGTGGAGGTGTGGATCGACAATCGGGAACAGTATTCGGAGAGATATGATGACTTCGGATGTCCCATCCCGGAGCAGTGGGAGGCGCTTCCCTGTCCCGCCCCCGCAGACCTGCTGGTCGCCGATGAACCGCGCGCACTGGCCGCCACCTTGTTGCAGGAGATCGACCACAACTGCCCCGACGGGGATCCCGATGGAGTCACCATCGGCCTCGTACACCAGGAAATGTTGCCGTGGTTACAGGAGAGTTTTCGCCATTGTGGGGTACCCCTTCACATCGCCGGAGGGACTCGTCACGCCTCGACCTCCTGCGGCAGGTTGCTCGTCGACCTGACAACCGCGGTGGAGTCGGGCTCCAGCCACAGCGTCGCAGCGATGGCACGCCATCCAGCGATCCTCAGAAACCTCAGTGGAGACACCGATCGCCACGGCAAGGTCATCGATCCCCTCGAAAGCATCGACCGCTGGTCCTCCAGACGACAACCGATCTCCGCTGATGATCCACAGGCTCCTGTGGCGGTGAAGACGATCGAGCAAGCACTGCAACCGCTGCGCACGGGCAACGGAAGTTGCACCGATCGCATCGATCAACTGGTCGAGTGCCTCGGCCAGCTGGTCGGACTCGATGATTTCAAGCAACCAGCACTACCCCGCTCAGGTCTCGGCGAGTTGATCTCCGCTGTGGATCAGTTACGGGTCGCCGGCAAGTTCGATTCGCAGCCGATGTCGGGTGCTGATGTCATCGCCATCCTCGCCGACCTCCTCGATGAGACGCGGGTTGCAGACGGTCACGGTACCGATGGAGTTGCGGTGCTGGGCTGGCTTGAACTTCCTTTCGATCCCGCCGAGGTATTGATCGTGACCGGTCTCTCCGAGGGTCAGATTTCCCCTGCCCCGCCTGGTGATTCATTGCTCCCTCACGGGGTTCGTGAAGAGCTGGGTCTGGCGGGACCTCGCCAGCAATATGCCAGGGACACCCACATCCTGCATTCGCTGCTGAAGCCACGTCGCAAGACGATCATCGCCCTGTGCGCTCGTGATGGTGAAGGGAACCCGCTTCTCCCCAGTCGCTTGCTTCTCGAGGGTCCCGATGGACTCGACAGGCTTGCTCGATTCCTCGATCAGGATCAGCGTAGCCGCTTGCACCTTCCCGACCGTGGTGCGGTGACGGAGAGCCCTGAGTCGCTCGGAGTCCCGAAGGTGATCCTCGCCCCCGATCCACCCTCCATCGCCGTGACCGCCTTTTCCGACTACATCGAGGATCCAGCACTGTTCCATCTCAACCGCCAGTTGAAGTTGAGGGAGTGCCACGATCGAGATCTGCAGTTGAATCGCCTCGAGTTCGGCAACCTGATCCATCACGTTCTGGAAGAATACGGGAAGGATCCTGCAGTCCGGGATCTCACCGACGAGGGTGACATCCGGGAAGTCCTTCACGCCCTGCTCGATCGTTACCGAGCGCAGCGAATTGCCACTCCCGCACGGGCTGCGGTGGCGGTCCAGCTGGAACTGGCCAGAACTCGCCTCGATGCGTGGGCGACGAGCCAGGCTCAACAGCGAGCACTGGGCTGGCGAATCGTCGATGCGGAGGTCGATCTCGACTCCGATCGATGTCGGATCACCGTTCCCGAGGGTGAACTGGGTGTGACCGGCCGCATCGATCGCATCGATTTTCATGAGCAAGATCGGCTCTGGAGACTGCTCGACTACAAGAGCGGCGACTCCGGGAAGCAACCCGATAAGGAGCACCGCAGGGGAACCAAGAACAACAAGAGATGGGTGAAATTGCAGTTGCCACTCTATCTCGAGTTCGCCGATCAACTGGGGATTCCTGGTCTCGATGAGAACTCGACGGTAGAGGTCGGCTACTTCCTGCTCCCCGACACTGCCGCCCGCACCGGAGTGGAGATGGCTCACTGGACCGAAGACGACCTCGATGATGCCCGATCGCTGGCAAAGGAAGTGGTCTCGGGAATCCTCCAGGGGGGCGAAGTACAGTTATCGATGTTGAAAACCCCATGGGATCGCGCGCTGGCGGGAGTCACCGTCGAAGAAGCCGCCCGTCTCGATGGGATCAACGAGCAGCAGGATGAGGAGGATCCGAGATGACCTTCTCACCTCATCTCCTGATTCGAGCCAGCGCCGGCTCTGGAAAAACTCATCAACTGACCAGCCGCTTCATCGGATTGCTGGTGGCGGGGGAAGATCCCTCTGGAATCCTCGCCGTCACCTTCACTCGCCTCGCTGCCGGCGAGATCATGGAACGGGTGCTCATCCGGATGCTGCAGGCGATTGGAAACAAGGAGTCGCTGGAACAACTGCAACAATCTCTGGAGTCTGTCGGTTTTTCACGGCCCACCTCCGATGAAGTCGGAGCGGCACTTCGAAGACTCCTCGAGAAGTTACACCTGTGCACCGTCTCCACCCTGGATGCTTTCTTTGCGAGGATCGCAACGGCTCATACCTTCGAGTGTGGGCTCACGCCGGGCTGGACCATCCTCGATAATACTCAGCTCGATGCGGTACAGACCGGGGCGATTCAGAACCTGCTCTCGAACGGGACCGATGCCGATGCACGGATCTTGATGCACCGACTGAATCGAGGGAAATCTTCCAGCCAGGTGGCGGATCAACTGCAGGAAATCGTCTCCTTCGGCCACGCCAAGTACCTGGAATTTCCGCGAGATGCATGGCACAACCCGGAGCCGATCCCGGCCCCACCTCAAGCCGATCTTGACCAGGCACGACAACTGCTGCAATCGGTGGAATGTCCCAAAACAAAGACAGGAACCGATCACAAGAACTGGCGCAAAGCCCTCGATGGACTGTCGTACTGGTTCGAGGATCCACAACGCTTCGACCCCCTCGACCTGTTCGAATCCGGAATCGGCAAGGCGGTCCTTGCCGGTCAGGATCGATTCCATGGAGTCCCCATCTCCGGCGATCTGTTCACGGTGATGGAGTACGTTCAAGCGGTTGCCCGAGCGCAGATCTCCCGGATCATCCGGACCCAGAATGAGGCGACCGGAGAGTTACTCTCCAGGTTTGATCACTTCCGAAGCCTCGGTCTCCGGGCCCGGGGAGGGGTCGCATTTCAGGACATTCCTCAGGTACTGGTCATCGCCGGAGTCCTCGCATCGGCAAACACCATCCTCTATCGACTCGATGCCACGACCAAGCATCTCCTCCTCGACGAGTTCCAGGACACCTCCTATCTCCAATTTGCTGCCATACGCCCACTTGTTGAGGAGATCGCCAGCGACTCCGCCGGCGGTCGTAGCATCTTCTGCGTCGGAGATCCGAAGCAGGCGATCTATGGCTGGCGCGGAGGCCGTGCCGAGGTCCTTGATCACCTCGAGCAGTACCTGCTTCCCGGATCCGATCAAACTCTCGAAGCTTCCTATCGCTCATCGCCGGAGATCCTCGAGGCGGTCAACTCGGTGTTCGGTACCTTGCCCTCGGCCGATTGGCTCGTTGCAGACCGTGATGCGGTCTCCAGCTGGTGTGAGAACTTCCACGATCACTTCACCGCTACCGGTGGACCCGGTGACACTCCGGGACATGTGGTCCTGAAGGTCGCCCAGCACCATGAAGATCGAACCCGAGAAGCCGCCCCCTACATCGATGCCATCGAGGAGGTGGAACGGGTGCGAGGGATTGCCCCCGAGGCGACCATCGCGGTGCTGGTTCGCAAGAATCAGAACATCGCACGCCTGGTCGCTGCCCTGCGCGAACGAGGCATCGATGCCAGCGAAGAGGGAGGAAATCCGCTGGTCGATTCACCGGCGGTGGGAAGAATCGTTGCTCTTCTGGAACTGGTGGAGCACCCCGGAGATGCCACCATGAGACTTGCTGTCGCCTCATCCCCCCTACCCGATATTGCCGCCAAGATCGGCGGATTCCCCGCCGCTGACTGGCTGCAGCGGGAGGTCGCAGTGGAGGTGGCTGAAACGCTTCGAAATCGCATCCATCAACAGGGTATCTCCGACGCCATCGCTGGACTGGTGAGCGAACTGGCCCAATCGTGCGGCCCGGAGGATCGAACTCGTCTCCAGCAGATGATGGAACAGATCCGCATTCACGATGCACGAGGAAGTCGCCTCGAAAACCTCATCCAGCACCTCAGGCAGCACCGCCTCGCCTCCCCTACCGGATCCACGGTTCAGGTGATGACGGTGCACCAGGCCAAGGGGCTTGGCCGAGATGTGGTGATCCTTCCCGAACTTGCCGCGGGTTGGTTCAAGGTGCTCCCCAAGTTGCTGGAACGATCTCAGGTCGACGACACAACCGACTCGAAACTGATCAGTCGATACGTCGCCGAAGCACATCGCACGCTGCTCGGTTGCCCCTATCCGGAGATGCACAGAGAAGTGCGGCGATCTCGGTTACAGGAATCACTGAGTGTCCTGTACGTGGCGATGACCCGTGCCAGGCATTCCTTGACGATGATCATCCCCTCCGAGAAGAAGTTAACGGAGGCGTCCTCCGCCCACTTGCTCTGGAAAACTCTCGGACAGGAGGGATCGTTGACTGCTGGAACGATTCTCCACGAACAGGGAGACCCTCTCTCCATCAAAGGCGTCCAGGGAAAACAGCACCAGCCAGCGAAGGAAGTGAAGATCCCGAAGCTGACAGGTCGAGCCAAGGCTGCCTCGAAAACACCTTCGCATTCCACATCCTTCTTCACCACAGATGATTCGTTCCGTGCCCGCTCGATGGGGACACTCGCTCACCTGGCGATGGAACAGATCGAATGGGGAGCTGAAGAGCCCGATCAATTGCGGGAGGTGATGCTGAAAGAGGAACCACGCATCCAGCACTTCTTCGACGAGTCGATCGAAATCGTTCGCCATGCCCTTCAACAGGAATGCGTGAAGGATCTGTTCGATCTGCAGTCGGCGCGAAATCGACTGGGTTGCCAGGAGGGAGACGAGATCGTCGCTGAGCGGGAGATCCCCTTCAGTTGTGAGATGGACGGGGCACTCTTCAGCGGAATCATCGATCGACTGGTACTACGGTTTCACGATCAACTGCCGGTGGCAGCGGAGGTGATCGATTTCAAGACTGACCGGATCGCTGGAGATGCTGTCGAGACCGCTTCCAGGCACCGAGAGCAGCTCGAAAGCTACCGCCAGGCCGTGAACACCATCTGGAAGATCGATCCGCAACAGATCGACCTGAAGGTGGTCCTGATCCGTAGTGGTGACATCGTCTCCCTCTAGGGGCAGGTCGGATGATCATCGCAAGGGAAGAATGCCCCTGCCGGAATTATCCCGCAATCGGGGAATGGTGGCGGAGGTGCGGTGCCTCCCGCATAGAGATAGTAAAGCAGTGAAATACCATCACTGATGTCGAGAGAACCGTCGGCATTCGCATCCGCCGCTTCCAGGCAACCGGGGATCGAGTTCTCGCCGAACACTCTACCGATCAGTAACACGGCATCGGCGAGGCGGATCCCCTGCACCCCATCGGCATCTCCACGGATGAATCGGATCTCGCACTCATCGAGTTCACCGTTTCCGTTCACATCATTGCTGGGCATCTCCAGGTCACAGGAATCCGGAATGTGGTTACTGTTGCAATCCAATGCGTTCCCGGCGAGGAAATCACAGGAGTCTGGAATCATATTTTCGTTGCAATCCGGATCGCAGGAATCGATGACGGCATTGTCGTCGCAATCTTCCTCGCTGCCTTCGAGAAGCTCGCAGCTATCGAGGAGGCCATCGGCATCACAATCGAGGGTTCCGTCCGATAGGATCTCACAGACATCGGGAATCAGGTTCTGGTTGCAGTCGACCTGGCACAGGTCCGGGATGCCGTTTCCATCACAATCCATAACCTGCCCCGCTGCAACTGCGCAGGAATCGGGAATGCCATCCCCGTCGCAATCGGCAACGATTCCATCCCGTGTCGTACAGAGGTCCGGGATTCCATCTCCGTCACAATCCTCGGAGACTCCCATCCCGATTCCACAACCGTCCGGAATCCCATCGAGATCACAATCTGAATCACTTCCTGCGGCGATGGAGCAGGCGTCTGAAACACCGTCCTGATCACAATCAGTATCTCCGTAGATCTTCACGACGATATTGCCCCCCGCCGGAGCGTTGGTAGATGCGAAGGGCGCGCCGATCACGACGACACCTCGATGCACGGCCACGGAAGAACCGAGGAAGGAACTGGGATTCCCGACCTGGACATCGAGCAGTTGCCAGCCACCTTGCCAGCGGAAGATCGACGCCGAACCGGAGGGAAACGCCTCTGCTCCCGTATCGGTCGGAGCTCCGATCGACAGGAGATTGCCGTCCAGATCGAGGATGGCACCGAAGGCGCAGCCGCTGGCGCCGGAAGGGGGCAGAAGGTACGGCCCCAGGACCCACACCTGGCCCTCGCGATGGTAATGAACCACCGCGCCGGCAGCACTTCCACCGAGGTCAGAATAGGGAGCTCCCAGCAGGATGTGGTCCTCCGACACTGCCACCGAGGTACCGAGACGATCCCCCGGGTTCGCTGCCCCTGAACCGATGGAGAACTCCTCGATCCAGCTGCCAGCGGTGCCCGTGAAGTAGTATGCAGCGCCGGTGTCGGGCCCGAGATGATCACGACCTGGGGCCCCCACGATCAGTCGATGAGGGCCATCCAGATCGAGAGCAGTTCCGAACTGATCACCGGGGACACGGTCAGAGGCGAGCAATCTGTCATGGAACTCCCACACTCCCGCGGAATCGAGTTTCCAGATCGTCACGCAACCGACCGGTCCTGCTCCGGTTTCAAAATTAGGTGATCCCACCACGAGGGTGTCACCTGCAAGTTTCACACTGCTTCCAAAGCCATCAGCGACCTGAGCTCCCGGATCAAAAAGTACCTGTACAGTCGTCCAGGTCTGCTGAACACGCTCGAAGATCACCACCGAGCCGTTTCCAGTGGCACCCGCTGCCATTCGATTTCCATCTACCGCCAGAGATGCCCCGAACTCGGAGGTCACTTCTCCTGTCAACAGCTGTTCCAGTTGATATCCGCTGCTGGACTTACGAAAGACCCTGACACTACCGCTGAGCATGCCTCCACTATCGTCTCCGATGGCACCGGCAAAGAGCCGCCCGCCCGAGATGGCGACCGATCTTCCAAGATAGTCACCACCGCTGACGCCAAATATCTCCACGGTCCCGGTGGCACACTGCCCCGGCAGTATTCCCGACAACAGGATGAGGAGAATCGGTACCGTGAGCCCCTGGTACAGAATTGAAAGAGATGAATTGTGGGGCGCAGCACGCATCGACAAGACTTTCGGAACGAGGGATGGAAACTCCCGGGGGAGGGAGTGGTCGATCTCCATCCATCCTTCCGTCCGCTACGATTCTGTCAATCCACCGCGAGGCCGCTCGATAGCGTTGGACAGGATTGCTAGTTTGGAATCGTTTTTACCTAGAGAGGATCACCGAGTCGACGAGGCCAGTGATCATCAGGTACTTCCGGTTGCTCTTCACTTGCTGGACGGATGTGATCGAGGAGGCCTTCCTCGACCTTGTCGTACTGAATCTGACCATCGATCACGGCCCACCGAACGTGTGTCATGTATGAAAGGATATCCCCATCCAAGATGATGAAATCGGCATCTTTTCCCACTTCGATGGAACCGACTCGATCGGACACACCGAGGATCCTCGCGGGCTCGATGGTGATCGCTTCGACAGCCACATCTTCTGCAAGACCACCCCTCACCGCAAAGGCAGCTTCAAGTGGTAAGTGAGCGAGGTCCCTGCCAGCCAATCCCCACATGGCGATCCCGGTCGACCCGGGGAGTATCACGATGGGAACGCCGTACTCGTGCAGGATTCGAGCGTTTTCGATACTGGTGCCACTGTCGGAACCGCGACTCTCATCGCGATCTCTTCGTGCCCTCGGAGTCAGCACGACCGATGCTCCACAGCGTGCAATCACTCCGGGATCGATCCACGCCTCTTCTGCCCCCTCGATGACGAGGCTGAATCCGAATCGGCGAGCGAGCGTGCACATCTCCCGGATATCAAAGATCTTGCTGAGTCGAACGAGAGCGACCGTCTCTCCCAGGATGAGGCCCTTCGCTACCGAATAGACCCCGCGAATCCACTTCTCGTCCGGTGCCTTCGCATCCGGATTCTCCTTCTTCTCGACCTGGTGGCGCTCTAGCTCCCGCAGGTGTTCCTGAACTCGTTCCAGTGCCCTGCGAAACTCACGTTTCTTCAGTGGATTCCTGCTGCTGTAGGAGATCGATGTGAAACTCTTCCGGCGTAGCGTCAGGTCGGTTACCGATCCTCGGATCAGTTTGGTGACGCGACTGCCATTCCAGGTCGATGTGATTCCTGCGGCGAGACCCATGGCGGTTCCCAGCGAGAAGGGATCCTGCGTCTTTTCCGCTTCTCCCGATCCCACCAAACCACTCGAACGAAAAGCAACGAGACCAGGGTAGACATGGTACCCCTCGGCATCGATTCTCTCGGCGGACTCAGGTATCTGTACATCGACTCCAAAGGAGGAGATCTTTCCGTCCTTGCACAGGACCGTGCCCGCGACGATCACCGGTCCGGTGACGGTATGGATGGTTGCGCCTTCGATGGCGAGGTACTCACCACCCGGTTCCTCCGGTTCGATCTCCTCTTTCGGGGGCTCGGGAGCTGGCGGAGGAGGAGGAGGCCTCCTGCCACGACGTCTGCGCTGCGGTGGATCCTGTGCTTCGGCAACGCCGGCGACCTGGAGTGAGAGCCGGGCACCGAACGGGATGTCCGTGACCAGGAACAGGACTGCCAGCACCAGTAGAGATGATTTCAGTTTCAGGTTCATCGGCGATCCTCTCGATCCCATACGACCTCACCGGCGATGATCGTCTTCATCACCCTGGCACCCGGTTGTAGCGGATCCGCATCGAAGAGTACGAAGTGAGCCTGCTTGCCCGGCTCCACCGTACCCATCTCCTTCTCGAGACCGAGGAATCTGGCCGGTTCCGCTGTCACCGACGCGATGGCCTTCTCTGCGCTGAGCCCGTACCTCACCATCTCGGCGAGTTTCCCGGGGATCTCCTGCATCCCTGCGAGGTTGTCACTCCTCGGCAGGGTTATCAATCTGCAACCACTTCGAGAGAATGCCACTGGCATGTGGATTCTCGTATACGTGTCCGGAAGTGCACTCAGGCCCGAAGGCATCAAGAGAGTGGCTTCTCGTTCCGACAGGAGTTCGATCACTTCGTGAAATACTCCTCGACTGGTCGACAGCACGAAGCGATCGAGTGGATCCCGATCCTTCAACTCTTCCACCCTGGAAAGTGCAGAGTCGAGATGCAGGATCAGTCCCGGCGTCGACGCCTCGAAGACGATCGGCAATGCATCGCTCTTCTCCTCGATGATCTTGACCAGTTCGAGGACTGCAGGGTTCATGGGAGGAGCAGTGAACTCCTTCTTCTCTGGCTTCTTGTCGTCCTTCTCTGGATTCTCCGCAGCAGCGTCGTCAGGCTTCTTCTTGGCCTCTTCCTCCGCTTTTTTCTTCGCTTCTTCCTGCTCCTTGTCCCACTTCTCCCGCGCTTTCTTGACCTTTTCGATCTCGCCGCGGGCGGCACCAAAAGCCTTATCGACGGAGGAGTAGATCCCGGAAGAACTTCTCCCTGAAAGTGGCAGGTACGCAGCCTTTTTCAGGACCCGGTCGCTGCTCTCCTGTGCGGTATGAACCACCACGGCATGCCCCGGGAATCCGGATCCACTGGGAATCAGCGTGGTGGCGACGAATCCGCACTCCAGGAAATCCTCCCAGGGCATCTCCGATTCGCGTAACTGGCGAAGTGGTGACCAGTCGCAGTGAGTACCATTGCGGGAGATGGGAGCGAGTCCGTAGGTCGACTTGGCGAGGATCATGCCGGCCATCAGGGTCTGGTTCCCCGCATCGATGACATCGGCGTTACTGGGATATTCAAGCTGGTTGCCGACCAGAGTGATCTTCCCCTCCTCGACGATCACCTCACCTGGCTCGAGGATCTCACCGGTACCGGTGATGACCCGCCCAGCCCGAATCACGATGACTCGATCTTCGTCCGCCTGAACCGGTGGCGTTGATCCGGGTAGAGTCGCCGCCGAGACGAGAAGCAACAGTGCCAGGCAGTAGCAACGCTTCAGGGTGAAGTGGATCATCAAAAGACTCTCTTCCCGCTGGCATCGTAGGTCACCTTGCCGTCGATCACCGTCAGTTCACAGGCGGATCGAGGATCGATGGGATCCCCGGTCCACAGGCAGAAATCTGCGTCGAGACCGACCGTGATACTTCCAAGACGATGATCCATCATCAGAGCCTCTGCAGGGATTCTGGTCACTCCCTTGAGGGCCTCGTACGGCGTCCAGCCGTAGTAGCAAGCCATCGAAGCCTGGTAGAACAGTTCCTCCTGGGGAATCACCGGCGAATCGGTATTGATCCCCAGTTGCCTGACCCCACCTTGCCACCAGCGTGCGGCGTTACCCATGATGCGACGCTGAGTGCGATCGAAGTGGATCTGGCGCGGCCCATTGATGGTGTAGATCGATTCGTTCTCGTTGACGAGGGGAGCGACCTTCCACGCGTCGAAGGTGGAGTGATCGAGCACCGTTCGAATCCCGAAATCGCCTGCGACCATCTTCACCGTGGTCATCAGGACCTGATACATCTGGGTGTGAACCGAAGCGACCGTCTCCCTGCGAAAGAGTGGTCTGAACTCCTCCCAGTGAAGATCCTTGGGCGGTTCTACTTCGATCTCTCCCGCTTCCCATGCGGTGCGGGCGAGATGGTAATCCTGTGCCTTTTGCAGCGTCTGACGGGTGTTGAAATTCATGAAGGAACGACCGACCCCGTAGAAGTACCGTTCCGGATTACCTGCCTGGGCGATCTTCAGCGAGCCGGGGGCCTTCAACACCGCTTCCTCGACGGTACCGGTTCCAGCTGTCTTCAGGATCGTACCGAAGCCTGACATGTTGTTTCCACTACCTGGAATCGTCAGAACCGTCGTCACTCCGCCGGCCCGTGCCCGCTCCATCTCGATCCCATCGGGAACGATCGACTCGAGAGTGCGCAGTCCAGGATTGGTCAGGTACACGTAATCGTGAAGATCGGGACTCGATCCACCGGTGTGGTTGTGGCACTCCACCATTCCGGGGACCAGCCACAGATCGGGTTTCGAGATCACGGTGGCCCCGTCGGGAATCACCACATCCTTGTGAGATCCCAGCGCAGTGATCTTGCCATCGACGACGATGACCACTGCGTTGTTGATCACGCGGTCCTCGGCATCCATCGTGACCACCTTGCCGACCCGGAACGCCATCGTCTCCGCAGCGACAGCCTCCCCCAGCGGCAGGAAGCCGGTCGCACCACAGAGCAATACGGTGAGTAAGTACATCGTGCAATTCCTCATCGAGGAACCTCCTCTCCACCGATGAATACCCTCTTGAGACGACTTCCTGTCTCCATCGGGTGTCCATCCCAGATCAACAGATCCGCATCCAGGCCCTTCTCGATGGAGCCGACGGTGTCGGAACTCCCCAGCGCCTCCGCTGCGCCGGTGGTCAGGGCTCGAAGTGCCTGATCAGCACCCATACCCCGTTCCACCGCCTCCAGTGCTTTCCTCGGCAAGATCCTGGCACCGTCCGCCGCCACACTCTGGAAGGCGACATTGATCCCGCTTCTACTGAGAAAGGAACCGGGCGCAAATTCTTCATCCTTCAGGGAGTTGGTCGCCGCCGGCGGCAGGATCACCGACACCGATTTCTCTGCGAGCATCTCCCTGTAATAGAACATGTCCGCTCCGAGGCGCACCGTCAGTGGAATCTTGTTCTCGGCAAAGAAATCGATCACCGCTGCCGCAACGTCGAGGCCACTCGGTGTCACCACGACGGGAATCTCCTTCTGGAGAACCGCTCTCACAGGTTCCAGTGCGAGATTCACCCGTGGAGGATTGGGACGGCCATCCTCGTCGCGCTTCTTGCGACGCTCGACCTTGAAAGCCTTCGCCTCCTTGCTGGTCCGGGTGCCGACCACATCAGCATTGAACTGCAAGATGGAGATGGTGCCGGTGAGAGAGTCTTCTCCCGTCAACTCGGCATTGATCCTCGGCTTCTCGGGGAGCACCCCATCTTCCACCTCGATGGATCCCTCGATGGTGGTTCCCGAGAGGGTTCCCACGACCCGCACCGGGATCGGAGGCGCAGGGTCGATGACCCTCCCCTCGAAATTGTCGCCTTGCAAGGTGATGGAGAGTTTCACCTCCTCCGGTTCCGGTATCGGACCACCACTGATGGACAGTTCCCAGATTCCGGTGAGAGGATCGGGGCCGCTCTCTTCGACGACCGTTTCCTCCACCTCCTCCTTCTTCTCGATCTTCTCCCCCGCAGCTTTCTTTTTCTTCCATTCCGCGAGGTCTTTCTCGTACTTGGTCCACGAATCGAGGTACTTCTTACCCTGTCCCAGCAACATCTTCACTCGATCGAGTGCATCGTCTGGATGACCACCAACCTCGAGAAGCAGGGCCGTGACATCGCTACCGATCCTGTCGGAGCGAGTGCGCCCGGCGGTCTTCACCATCACTCCGGTGCCCGCCCCACGCTGCAATCGCTTGGGGGTCAGCAACTGGGAGGTCACGCCCGCCCTGGCGACACGATGTTCCGGCGCATCGGCGGCTCCGATGATCCGGCCAAGTCGATCTCCGGTTCCCGCCGAGGCCTGGTCTCCGCGCAACCCGAGGTGTCCGTAACTGTCGATGAAACCGGGAACGATGAATCCATCAGGACCGGCGTCCACCACCCTCGAATGGGGTGGATGGGGAACTCGATGACCGACCGCAGCGATCTTGCCATCTTCCATCAGCACCTCACCATCCTCGATCCGCTGATCTGGCGAGATCCAGATGGTTCCACCACGGATCACCGTGGCAGTTTCCTGGCGAGGAACCCATGCACGAAGACCATCGGCATAGACCGCCATCGGCTGGGCAGAGAGATTCCATGGTCCACGATTCCAGATGACGAGATCTGCGTCGCAACCCTCTTTCAGTTCTCCTACACGGTCTGCCACCCCGAGGATCCGTGCCGGATGCGAGGTGACCAGTGGAATCGAGTCGTTTGGATCCTCCATGTGGGCGGCGACTTCCATCAGTGCCCAGCGCAGTTGCCCGAGATCATTGCCTGGTGGTGCCAAGGCCACCATCGCATCCGCTCCCAGCAGAGGCCATCTGTCGAGCCCTTCAACCGGCTCATCGTTGAAACCGACATCTCCCTTGGGAGCAGCAACTCGAAGCACCAGAGGAATCCCGGCGGCCGTCACAGCCGACGCAACCTCCTGGATCTCCTCACCTCCAACGATGTATCCGGGACGATCCTTGCCACGCATGAAGGAGATCGCAGCCAGAATCTCGGCGGCCCGGGAAGCGACCATCCGCAACGGCAGGTCGGAAGCCCAGGCGGTGGCGAGGATCTCGTGCTCTGCTGGATCCTTCTGCGCCGCTCCGATCGCCTCACTCAGTGCCAGCAATCTTCCGATGCGACTGCGCGGCCTCTGAGGAGTGGGAGCGTTGATGGCTACATCACTGGATGCGGGGAAGGGAATCTCGAGCAGCGGCCTGGGATTGTCGACCGCATCGGTAATCGACAGGGACAGATCGGCCGTGCGACTCAGGATTCGCTGATGTGCGCTACCGACCAGCTTGACCACGGCACCCTGTCCACTGAGAAGCCGATGCTCTCCAGGACTGATGTGTGCGCTGGTCACACCCGTTTCCAGCTGTGGGCGATAGTCCCCGTAGCGATCGAAACCATCCGCTGCCTGGAACGCAGCAGAGACATTTTCCGGTGCGGTATGGGGAGCGACGATGGAACTGGAAGCGGCAACCCAGCCCGGTGTCACGTAGGCATCCGGCCAGTGAATCAGCGGCAGATCGAACAGCATCTCGTCTTCGGATAACTGTTGCCACGGTCCGCTACGCACCACCTTGCCGTCGCGAACCGCCACCGCTCCATCGACGATGACATCGGTTCCAGTGTGGACGGTGCCCGCGCGGATCAGGAACCCATCGGCTGCCTGAGCCGATTGCACGGGCTGAACCAGGAGCAGTAAGATCCCCGTCAGGATCACAGGTAAACGCATCCTAGCGACCTCCCCCCGCCGGCTGATCCGTGGAACTGCCATCCGGTTCCTTCGCTGGCGGATCCTCGTCGGACTGATCCTTCTTTTCCGAACTCTCCTGGATCGGTTCCCCACTATCGCCCGATTTCTCTTCATCGCCGGGGACGGTTTCACCCTCTCCAGCACCCTCTCCCTCGGAGTCAGCTCCTTCTTCGGCTGCTGCCTCACCATCGAGAGGAGTCGGCGGCGTCGGCTCTTCTTCCACCTCGGGGAACAACTTCTCGAGGCGTGCATCTTTTTCGCGGTCGTAGGCGAGGATTCCCTCGACGTACACCTTTTGCACCCACGAGTTGAAGTCGAGAGGATTGCCGGTCCACATCACCAGGTTGGCGATCTTTCCCGACTCGATGGAACCGTATTGCTTGGCGATCCCGCACACCTCTGCGGCACCCAGGGTGATCTTGCGCAGTGCCTTTTGCGGATCGAGACCGGCGCGGACCAGGCGAGCCGCCTGGTAACCGAGGAATCTCTCCGGCATGGCATTGGAACGAGCCGGCTGAATCGCAAATTTCACCCCGGCCTTCATGTAGACCGCTGGAATGAAGGTCTCCTTCACGTCACTGGTGATGGGATCACGCTTGCGGAAGATCATCTCGGCACCGAGAACCACCGGCAAGTCCGCCTCGGCGATTTCTTCCACGGCAAGGTGAGAATCCCCTCCCATGACGAGGACTGCCCGTCCCTGCCACTGACGATCCTCGATCAGAGCCACAGCAGGAGCCACATCGGTGGCAGCTCCGCAGTAAATCCACGCTCCCAGCCTACCGTCTTCGAGATAGGAGAGATGCCGGTGTGCATCGTCCAGATCCTCGTCCTCGATCAGTTCCATCCCCTTGCTCCGCGCCTCTTCAGGAGGCAGTGGATCGACATCGTCTTCCTTCTCTGCGTGCATCTCGTACTTTGTCTCGGCGAGATCTTGTCGCCAGCGATCGAGTTCGTGGAACACCTCGCGCAACTCTGCAAGCTGGCGCTGTCTCTCGTATCCCGTCCTGGGAGTCGTTGACATTTTCAGCGCCATACCAGGCATACTCGTCATCTCATCCGGGGAAAGACCGATGGGGTGGACGACTCGACTGACCCCACCGACCACGCAGTTATTGCCCTGCATGACATGGATGGTAGTGACCCCATTGCGCAGAGAATCCTCGAAGAAGAAACGAGAGGGATCGATGGCGTCATAGACATCGACGAAGGGGGCTGAGGGAAGATTTTCGTTGGGTACATCTAGCCCGTCAGCACTGTGTGGATCGACAAACCCCGGTGCCAGGGTCATGCCGGTGCAATCGACCTCCATCGCATCGTAGGGAATCGCCATTGCCCCATCGCCGACGGCGGTGATGATTCCATTCTCCACCAGAACCACGCCACCCTCGATGGTCGGTCCCGAGACGGTGATCACCGTACCTCCGGTGAATGCGACCTTCGAGCCCCTTTCCGTCGCCTCGGCGGCGGACAGGGTGACGAAAATGGTGACCAAAACGGCAATCACCAGTGGGAGTGTCTTCATGTTATTCAGCTTCATCGCTTGCTTGCCTCCAGGGATCCTCATGATCATTTCAATCCTCCACCTGCATTGAAGGAAATCACTCCTTCATGGAGAACTTTTTCAACTCTTGAGAGGGACGAGAACGGAGTTCCGCTCCAGACAACCAGGTCCGCCTTCTTTCCTGCTTCAATCGTTCCCACCATCGTCTCGATACCGAGTAAACGAGCAGGATTCTGTGTCACCAGTTGGAGTGCTTGGCGCGGATCAACCCCGTGGCGGATGGCGAGCATCACCTGGCGGGCGAGACCCTCCTCACCCCTCAGATCCTGAGCACTCAGCGACACCTCTACCTCGGATTCGATCAGATCCCGGAGGGTACTGAGTCGGGAATCACGACTCTCGTTGGTACCTGCCAGGATGCCGCTGGGGCTGTCGTAAACGGGACCGAACACCACATCGACATCACGACTGGCGAGCAGGTCGACTCGTTTCCAGGCCTCGACCGGATCTTCCAGTATGAAGTTCAGACCGAACTCTCCGCTGAGCCGGAACGCGGTCTCGATGTCGGGAGCGGTTCGTGCCTGGATGCGCAGAGGGATCTCCCCGGCGAGCACCTGCGACAGAACCCGCGACGCTTCAGGGCTCGACGTGTCTGCACCGGTGGGGTCGATTCCATTGGCTCGCAGGAATGCGTCGTGAAACGCCTTCCGGAAGACCCACGCCACTCCCATGCGGCTGTCGGGTCTGCGGGTGTAGACACTCACGATGTTGCGGAACGGACTTCGATTTCGCGATCCGTAGCGATAGGCATCGCTGCCCAGCACGCCCTTGACCGCGCCCGCTCCGATGTATCGGGATGCGAGTGGTCCCCCCGTCTTCAACATCGATCCTCGACTGCCGATCACCGCCGACGAATCGGGGCTGACATAGACGGTGGTCACACCTTCACGCAGCAGCCGATCGAAATCGTCCGATCCCTGATCGAGGGCATCGAGAACTTCGAACTGCGGGACCACCTCACTCGATTGCTCGTTGACAACTCCACTGGGCGCTGGCACTCCGGCAGCTCGATTTCCGCTGACCAGGCTCTCGATCATCTCCTCGGTCGGATCATGCGGATGGGGATCGTGGTCTGGCCAGCCACAGTAGAGACACATCTCTTCCTCGACGTGCAAGGTCAGTGCTGGACAGACGGTTCCACAGGGGCACACGTCACCACCGTGATAGTGTTTCTCCAGCCCCATCGCCTTGAGAATCTGCAGTCGAGGACTCTCTCCCGGAAAATCGATGGCATCCGCCACATCGATGCGGGCGTTGGCATCGATCATTCCCGGCGTGATGTCGGAAACCCGGAGAATCGTGGCACCTTCAGGGGCGGTCGCCCCCGCCTGCACGCTCTGGATGGTTCCATCCTTGATGGTGATCAGTGCTTGCTCGACGACGGAGCCATCACCGATATGGGCCCGCTCCGCCAGGATGACCACATCACGGATCAACTCTTCTTCCGATGCGACGGCGCTCCCCACCAGACAGAAGAGAGCCAGCATCGGCAGGAGCAACTGCCAGCTGCGATTGTTCAGCAAGGATCTCCGCCTCGGGACTGTACTGTTCATCGGTTTCCTCCCAGTTCGCTGATGGCTTCCGTGGAACGGATGGGAAGGCGCTCGCCTGCCACCCAGACCTTGAGAACCCGTGCTCCCGGATCGAGGGGATCGGTGCTGAAGAGCACCAGGTCTGCCCTCGCTCCCGGAGCGATGACACCGGTGTTACTCGCCTCGACAGCCCGCGCGGGATTGCTGAAGAGCGCTCTCCGCGCTGCGGCCGGGTCGAGTCCAGCCGCCACGGCGATGGCTGCGCTGCGTCTGAGGTGATCGGAATCGTGGCGCGGCAACCCTCCACGAAATGCCAGTTCGACCCCCACCTCGGCGGCTCGAACTGCAGTATCTACCGCTGCGGAATCAGCCCCTTCCTGGAAGGGGCCCACCACCATCAACGCATCGGTGCGAGCGGCGAGACGATCGATGGGAGATCGTGCATCTCCGTCGTGGATCAGTACCGGAAGCGTTCCCCAGTTACCTTCTGATACACCGTTGGCTGCTACCGGTAACTGTCCCCAACCGGCATCGAGGGCCTGCCTCAAGTCGATCGCTTCGGGACAGTAGAGGAACCCGGGGTTGCTGCGGATGGTGTGGCTCGTCGTGCTCGTATCGTAGTGCAGCGCAGTTTTCCACCGGGCGACCATCGACACCCGGGAGGTGGGCTCACGGGAGGAATCGAGAACCGAACCGGAGAGGGCGAAGAAGGGCAGATCAGTGCCGAGCGATACCGCTGCGGCATTCGACTGACACAGGAAGGTCGCCGTCTTGCCGTTGACCAGCCCGCTGGGAGCAGCGGCGATGGTGGTGTAGAGGATTCCCTCCCTGGCCGCCTGGCCCAGGTGGGGATCGGTCGGATCGAACCCCTCACTGGCAGACAATCCCCAGTCCCACAGCTTGGTCCCCGCCTGCAACGATCCGCGACCTCCAAGGGAGCCGAACAGATCGTGTAATCCGGGAGCGAGAATCGCTCCAGCGGGTGCTTGCACGGTGCGGAACTCATCACCATCCACCTGATCGGAGGGGATCACCCCCTCGATGTTTCCGTCGGCACCGACCACCACTGCCATTCCGGGACAGATGCTACCGTCCCCTGAAACCACCCCGACATCGGTGATGACGAGAGACTTCAGCGGCGCTGAAGAACCATGACCGGTTTGCCAGAAAGCCGTCGCCAACAGCGACGAGAAGAGCAACAGAATCACCGTCGAAAGATGCCGCATCAGAAACTCCCTTCCCGGGTACCGGCAGGTCGCTGCCACAGCACCTTGCCGTTGATGATCACCCGTTCCGGACGAGCTGCCGGATCTACCGCCGGGTTACCGCTCCACAGCACGACCTCGTTGCTGCCCCGGCGCAGCCAGCCTCCAGCGCGCCCCTGACTTCCCTGGCGGATGCCCAGCTGCAGCGGATTGGTGTCGGGGTCTGCCCCCGCTCTCTGCTGAAAGACTCTCCACAGGGAGGTGCTCTCGCCGCCACTACCCAGCGACCACGGGATCTCCGCCTCGTCGAGTCGGCTCAGCAGCGAGGGATCGTGACGAGGAGTGGCTCCTCGCTGGAACTGTCCGCTCCCTCCATCGAGGAGCAACTCGACATCTTCCAGTTCCTGGAGCTCTTCCAGCAGCAGGTGAGCCTCGTCCGCGCCGTGGATGATCGCCTTCAGCTGAAATTCCTCGATGAGGTCGATGGCATTCTGTATATCCTCGCTCCTGCGAGCGGTGATCAGCACCGGCAGATCGTGATCGAGAGCCTTGAGAACCAGTTCACCAGCGGGATTTCTTCCCGGACGACCCGGCTTCTCGGGCCCCTTCTCCTCTTCAGCGTCCCCGTCCTTCTCGGACTCGTCCGCCTTCTTGTCATCCCCCTCTTCTCCCTCTTTCTCCTTCTTCTCCGCCGCTTCTTTCAGAGCTTCCAGATACTCCTCGAGATCTTCCGAGTAATCATCGGACTGATCGCGAAGATCTCGCGCCGAGATGAATTCCTTGCGCAGGCTCTCGTAGGTGCGAATCCTCTGGATGGAGCCTCCGACGCTGAGATCGATGTGAAGCGCCACATCGTCATCGCTCGGCTTTCCGAAGCCACCATTGTCGCGCGCCTGTAGCGACACGGAGGTGACGCGACCGACGATTCCGGCGGATCCCTTCGGTACCAGGTGGACCCGGGTGATCCCCGAGGCGAGTACCTGCAGGATCTGTTTCGAATCGAAGCGGTCAAATCCATCCCAGGCCCTGTGGATCGCTCCCCCCTTCGAGGTCGGCGTCAGGGTCAGTGACGAGGAGAGATCGGTCAGCCCTGCGGTGGCGTAGAGTCCACCCACCTTGGGCTTCCGAGCCATCATGTTGCCCTCTGCGTCACTTCCGATCGCCTGGATGCGGCCCTGGCGCAAGACGATATTGATCCCCTCGGCGACGGTGCCGTCTGGCCGAGGCACGTGGACCCCTTCCAGAACTACATCCCTGGCAAAGAACCCCTGTGCCAGCAGCGACGTGGAAGAACCACACAGCAGCATTAGCAGCAGACAGACCCTGGAGAGATGGCATCCAGCGCGGACAGGAGATCCCCTGCCGACGCGCAACGGGAGAGAACAGTTGAGCTTCATCTTCGTCATCATTTTCCCTCTGATTTTCGGCCTGTTGACTGATTTTTGCAGATCCACCGCATCTCCACGCGGATCTCCTGTCCGCGGAAGAACGAGTACATCAGGGGCTCCCTGATCGGTCATGGTATCGCGAGACGACCATCCGGCTCTCACCCGCAGGTCCTGCGGGTCTGCCAACAAAAAATAGGTCCCCATCTCCGAAAAATCCGGAAACTTCCCCAGGCACCTTGGATACTTCCCCAATGCAATCCGGCAGTTCTGACGTCAGGGTATCCTCTCCAATGGTTCCCTGAAAGTACTGTCTGGGCATCGATCCACTCGCATCCAGCACCCCGAGAAGGCAAGATCTGGTTTGATGCCAACAGGCGGGATCTCGATCCACCCGCCGGGAGAGGACCATACCGTGAACGATCACCGATCAGCACCGATGCGGGGCACCGGCTCCAGTGAAGAATTCCGTACCAAGGTGGGTCTCGCAGAGATGCTCCGTGGTGGTGTCATCATGGATGTCACCAGCGCAGAAGAGGCCAGCATCGCACAGTCCGCAGGGGCTGTGGCGGTGATGGCTCTCGAGAGGGTCCCTTCCGACATCCGCAGAGACGGTGGCGTCGCCCGCATGTCTCCCGTCGACAAGGTGCGAGAGATCCAGCAAACAGTCACCATCCCGGTGATGGCCAAGGCGCGCATCGGACACTTCGTCGAAGGTGAAATCTTGCAGGCGCTGGAGGTCGACTTCATCGACGAATCGGAAGTTCTGACCCCCGCCGATCACGCCCATCACATCGAGAAGAGTCGCTTCAAGGTTCCGTTCGTGTGCGGTGCTACCAACCTCGGAGAAGCACTGCGCCGCATCGGTGAGGGTGCAGCGATGCTTCGAACCAAGGGAGAAGCGGGTACCGGAGATGTTACGGAAGCGGTCCGCCACCTTCGATTGATCCATCAGCAGATCCGCAATCTCACGCTGGTTCCTTCGGAAGAGTGGATGAGCATCGCGAAGGAACTTGGAGCTCCCTACGATCTGGTGTGCCAGGTCGCACGAGATGGCCGATTGCCGGTTCCCAACTTCGCTGCAGGAGGAGTGGCAACACCCGCCGACGCAGCGCTGGTGATGCGCCTCGGTGCGGAAGCGGTATTCGTCGGATCCGGTATCTTCAAGTCGGAAGATCCGCTGAAAACAGCGCACGCCATCGTCCATGCCACCGCCCACCATGACGACGCACAGCAACTGGTCGAGGCTTCGAGTGGCCTGGGCGAAGCGATGCCTGGCATCGATGCAGCCAAGCTCCCGGATGAAGAGCGACTCCAGGTTCGAGGCTGGTAAATTGTCTGTAAATTCGGTGGCAGTTCTGGCACTGCAGGGATCGGTCGAACCACATATGCGAGCGCTGCTCGATGCGGGAGCGAACCCTGTCGAACTGCGCCGACCGGAGCAACTCGACGGGATCTCCCATCTGGTCATCCCGGGCGGTGAGAGCACCACTCTCAGGCACCTTCTCGACCTCCACGATCTCTCGGAGAGGATCCCGCAACAGGTGGCCACGGGAGAACTTGCCCTGCTGGGAACCTGTGCCGGGGCGATCCTGATGGGCAGTCACTCCGAGGATGCACCGCAGCGCTGGAATCTCATCGACATCGAGGTGCAGCGCAACGGCTATGGCCGTCAGCTCGACTCCTTCATCGGTCCCGTCGAGTGGGTCTCCGGACCGACCGCCGGAGATGCCGAGGGGGTATTCATCCGTGCTCCCCGGATGCTCGATCCCTCCGACTCGGTGGAGGTGCTCGCTCGCAGGGGCTCGGAGGTGGTGGCGGTTCGTCAGGAGCGATGCGTGGCCTGCACCTTCCACCCCGAATTGACCGCAGATAGGCGATTACACCGCTGGTTTCTGGCTCTATGAGGGACCGGAGGCATCGGCGAGTGACCTCGATCGCCGATGGAATCTCACCGTAAGATTGCTATCTTCCCATCCTGGATCGGCGAAGATGTGTGCATGAAATGAGGCTCGGGTGAACACCCAACAAGCAAAGAGTGGCCGCAGAGTGGGAATCTTTGGCTGGGGACTCGTCTCCCCAGGGTGTCCCGACATCGATACCTTCCGCCACCGTCTATACGAGGGTGGATCGTGGCTGGAACCGTTCGAGGATTTCGGCCCCAGCAATTTTCTTGTCGGTCAGCCTCAGTTCGAATTCGAGAAGTACCACGAGTGGGTCGACGAGAGATTCCCTCCCAGCCGCTTCTCGCAACTACAGTCGAAGATGGGAGGCCCGACACTCTACGCGGTCGGAGCCTTCATCCAGTCGCTACAACAGAATCCTGGCATCGAGACTGCGCTTCAACAGATGGGTTCGGCAGCACACGTATACGTGGGAACCGGGCTCGGAGATCTCCCGACCATCTCCGAGGTCTCCTTGCAGGCGGACCGAGCTCAGCGTGAATGGGACGCCTTCTGGTCTCACCCCGAGCGTTGCCCCGCGCGCGCAGCCTTCGAGGCGGGGGATTCCTCCCCGGAGTTGCAACAATCTGCGCCGCCAGCCCCGGACCAGTTGCCGGAGAGTGAGCGGGAAGAGGCTCGACGTGTCTGGAACAGTTTCTGGGCATCCCACTCGGCACCGCTGCTGGAGTACCTGTCGGCATTACGTGAGATCGAGAACCTGAGCGTCGAGGGAGAGGTGGAGGCGGGCAAATCGGCAGTACTCCGCGAGAAGATGAAACGCTCCGCCAGGTTGAGAAAGGACTGGGGCGCACCCACCGAACCGTGGGCAGCCATCAGTTCCAATGTGCTGTGGAATATTCACAGCGCTCCCGCCACCCAGATCACCATGATGGGCAAGATCACCGGCCCTTCCTTCGCCCCCGTTGCAGCCTGCTCCACCTTCGGGGTGGCTCTCAAGCTGGGACTCGACTCCATCGAACGAGGAGAAGCGGAAGCGGTGGTGATCGGTGCGACCGATCCCGCCCCCTGTCCCCTCACCGTCGGGGCGTTCAGTGCCGCCAAGGTGCTCTCCAGTGACGGAACCGTTTCCAAGCCCCTCACCGGTCTGCGCGGAACCCACGTCAGTGGTGGATCGTGCGTGTGGATCATCGGGGATCTGGAAAAGATGAAAGCTCGCGGATTCGAGCCGCTGGGAATGGAGCCGATCTCGGTTGGCCTCACTTCCGATGCCGACCACATCATCACTCCCAGTGAAGAGGGCCCGCAGGCTGCCATCGAGATGGCACTTTCCAGTGCCGGGGCAAGCCCGCAGGAGATCGCCACCTGGGATCTACACTGCACCGCGACCCCTGGAGATTACCTGGAGGTGGAAAACACCCGCAGGTTGTTACCGGAATCGGTGCTGATGACGGCAAGGAAGGGGACTTTCGGACATGGAATGGGAACCTGCGGAGGCTGGGAGTTGACCGCTCAGATGCTCGCTTCCGAAAGCAGTTCCGTTCCCCCAACCGACCTGACCGAACCGGAGTTGAACCAGGAAATCGCCAGGGTTCACGACAACTTTGTCGGAGATACGCCATCACCCCTACCGGCAGGATACGCCGGAAAGCTCTCGATGGGGGTGGGCGGAATCAATGCCTGCGTCATCTCCCGACCGTGGAGTGAAGAAGACCGAGGTTCCAGGTAGCGGTGAGTAGTGACCCCGTTGACCCGTACCACCGGCGGTGATCAGTGCCAACCCTTGTGGGCAATCGAACGGCTGTCGAGATACTCCCGTACAGATCCGACATGATCACCTTGCAGTTCGATGGAACCTTCCTTGACGGTTCCCCCGGTGGCACAGCGCTTCTTCAACTCCTTCAAACACTCCTTCAGCATTGCGCCTGTCAGTGGGATCTCTGCGATGACGGTGATCGTCTTCCCTCTTCGTTTCTCTAGCCGCAGCCGTGCCGGCCCCATCGCGGAGTTACCGCCGCACGAGCCGTCATGAATCTGACCACAGCTGGTGCAGATGGGCCGATGGGAATCGTCCCCTGCAGAACTCCACACCACCTTTCGGGCCATTTTTCTCCCTCTCATCTCGTCGCCAAGGTTTCCGTGCCATCCCCTTGTCCCCGCTCGAGTCCCCGTTGTCGAGTTGCTTGCCTCAGGACCTCCCGTATTTTGCAAATTTCGACGCTGTGGAACCTTTCCGCCCGTTACTGCGTCTTTCCGGATTCCACCCGATGGGGTATCTTTACAGTTCTTGACAATCCACCGGATAGCGATTCCTGATCCTGGGAGTCCTGGTGGCCACTGGTTACCCGTACCGATAGCCCTGGTTCCCCAGCGGTTCGAGTCGTAAGGAGAAAACTGATGTCGATACTGATCCTGTCCACCCTGCTCGCCTTGTCACCCGTGATCATCGGGGATGAACCGGAGGCTCCCGCTGCTGAGCAGGGATTGCCGTGGGTGATGGATATCGCCAAGGCCAAGGAGATGGCTCGCCTCGAGGGTAAGGATATCCTCATCAACTTCACTGGCAGCGACTGGTGTGGCTGGTGCAAGCGCCTCGATGAAGAGGTGTTCGTCCACTCCATCTTCAATGAAAATGCCGGAAAGCAATACGTCTACCTGTACCTCGATTTTCCTCGCAGCGAGGAGGCCAAGGCCAAGGTGATCGATGAAGCCCTCAACATGGAGGCGCGAGTCGCCATGGGCGTCGATGGTTTCCCCACCATCATCCTGGCCGATGCCGAGTTACGACCCTACGCCCGAACCGGCTACCAGGCGGGTGGTCCCGAGAAATACCTCGAGCACATCGCCGAGTTGCGTACCGGTGGTGACAAGATCAAGGCGCTGCTCTCCGCCGAGGAGGCGGATCAGGCCAAGATGCTCGAGGGTGCATTCGAGGTCCTCGTCTCACAGGAGTTGCTGGGACATCCGGCCTTCTCCAAGTTCCTCGACATGGCGGAAAAATCCGAGAATCCTGAACTCGCCAAGAAGGTCAAAGCTCACCGCAACAATGCGGCACTGAAAGCGCTCCTCAACACCGAAGAGCCGGACTACAAGGCACTGGTTGGATTCCTCAAGGAACACCCCGACATGCAGGGTCCGGAGGTGCTCAACGCACTGTGGTTCAGCCAGGACTGGCTGGCAAAGCAGGGCGAAAAGGACGACGCAAAGGCATTCCTGCAACGGATGCTGAAGGATCCGCTCGTCAGCGGCAATGAGCGTGGAAAGAAGATGATCGAGGATGCCCTCCATGGAATCGACCATGATGCCGGCGATGGACATGATCACGATGGAGACGGGGTTCCCGATCACTAGATGACGGACCGGTAACGACCGGCTCGATCACAGAACTATTGAAGGGGTAGCCCGGCTGATATGCCCGGCTACCCCTTCTCTCTTGCTACCGTGCTGTTATCACCGTGCTGTTATCACCGTGCTGTTTTCACCGTGCTGTCGCTACCAGGGAGAAGCGGCCGGCGACGGAAGCGACACGGTACAGTTCATCACGGGGCTTCCTGTGGATATGATCAGGGCGACGGGGGGATCGATTGTCGAGGGATGTCAGCAGCAAGAAGGGGTGTGAAGAGACGCGGCGGCCGGCCCACAAGGTTCCCGGTCGATCGGGGCGCCGTCGTGCCATCGCCCTGGCGTCGGTACACCTGCTCATCGGTTTACACCTGCTCCACTGGACGATCACCGGCACCACCCTGTCCCCACTGGAACCGTCCGAGTCGATGTACACCCTCGAAAATGGTCAGGTGAATGCCGGATTCATCTTCTTCATCGTGGCGATCCTGACCACTGCGTTGCTCGGTCGCTGGTTTTGCGGTTGGGCCTGCCACATGGTTGCTCTGCAGGATCTGTG
>CAYPPQ010000002.1:62864-119885 GCA_964412635.1 uncultured Planctomycetia bacterium
ATGAAGAAGATCGGCATCAAACCTCGCCCGTTTCGTTCCAGACTACTCGGCTGGGTTCCCTTCTTGCTGGCGTTTTACATGTTCCTGTGGCCTACCTTGAAACGCTGGGCAATCCCGACACTGGGACTCGATACGTGGCTCAATCCACCACTGCCGTGGCCCGGTTTTTCAGATCACCTGATGGTCCAGGATTTCTGGGCCACCTTTCCCTCGTGGGTCATCGCCATTCCATTCCTGTTGATCTGCGGTTTCGCCACCGTCTACCTCCTCGGGGCGAAGGCGTTCTGTAGCTACGGCTGCCCCTACGGTGCCATCTTCTCGGTGGCAGACAGGGTCGCTGTCAAGCGCATCGTCGCCAACATGGACGCGTGTGAATCGTGTGGACTTTGCACTGCCAACTGCACCTCCAATGTTCAGATCTCGCGGGAGATCCGTCAGTATTCGATGGTGGTCGACAGCGGTTGCATGAAGTGTCTCGATTGCGTCGACATCTGCCCCAACGGGGTCCTCTCCTACGGCACCGGAGTGCGCGATGTGGCTCGTAACACCGCTCCTTCTCGGTCCCGCAGCGATCTCTCCACCCGGGCGGAACTGCTACTGGCGGCGATCTTCATCGGCTGCTGGTTTGCCTGGCGAGGTACCTTTCAAACTCCGATGCTGATGGCGACGGGAATCTCGATCTGTCTCACCTTTCTGCTGTGGAAGTGTTTCCAGTTGTTCCGAAATCGGGATGTTTCACTGCACGGCAAACCTCTGCGAAGAGCAGGCTCCTCGACCTTCGGTGCCAAGTTGTTGATGGTGGGCACCGCCATCTGTCTCCTCCTGACGGTGCTGGCCGCAACCGATCGCTACAACCGGCAGATGGCCGATCACTACTTCGTGGCAGCGGAGATCAACCTCGACGAGGTACTGATCCCCGGTCGTGCAGCGGTACCGATGGAGAAGCAGGAGGCCGCCGCCGAGGCGGTCCGCTACCTGGAACACAACCTGAGCCTGCAACGTGGTGGATACTCCCTGCTGGAACCTGTCGGCACCATCCTCGAGGAGCGTCTCGGATTCATGAGTGCAGTGGCAGGGGATCTCGATGCGGCACGGAGATGGTGGAGCCTGGCCCTGGTCGAATCGGAAAGTGACGATCTGTTGACCCGCTTCGGTCAACTGGTCGAGTTGCAACAGGGCCCCAGGGAACTGGGGCTGTGGCTCGATGCCCAGCGCAAGCAGCGGGGAAATCGCGCCTCACTGATTGCCCTGCGCAGTGATCTCGCCCGCAGGATGGCTCTCGCCGCCCTGCAACTCGATCCACCGCAGCCAGAGGCCGCTGCCCGTCACCTTCAGCAGTTGATCGGATGGATCGGTGAAGACCGGGAGTTGCTCCTCAACATCGCTGCTCTGCTGGAGCAAGCAGGGATCGACGATGAGGCACAGATCTTCCGCAATCGCCTGCGGGAACTGGAATCTCAGCAACGCTGATCGGCGAAACACCGCAACTGAAGGTCTCGACTACGACCCTTCTTCTTCCCCTGTGAGACGAAGGTATGCCTCCTCGAGGCTCGCCCCTTCGCGCATCTGGTGAGGGGGAAGTTCCTGTTCGAGCATCGTCGACAGCAGTTGTAACAATGCGCCGTCGATCCCCTCTTCCCCGCTCGCATCGAGATCGATGGTGATTCGTTGCTGATCCACTTCGACCTGCCGAACCAGTGGCAACTCCTTCAGTAGATCGATCTCTTCAGCGGCAGGAGTTCGGCCAAGAGTCAGTTCGAATCGACGGGATCTTTTCGTCACATCCGCAACGGAACCACTTTCCACCATGCTTCCGTCGACGATGACCGCAATCTCACTGATGAGGTCCTGCAACTCGAGAAGGTTATGAGAGGAGACGATGACGAGAGCCTTCTCTCCCAGTTCGCGGATCAATTCTCGCACCTGCTTGGCGTTCGCCGGGTCGAGTCCAGCGGTGGGTTCATCGAGCAGGATCAACTCGGGAGATCCGAGGGTGCTCTGGGCAACTCCCAGTCGCTTGCCCATCCCGTGGGAGAGTACTGCTGCACCACGATGGAGTTCCTTCTCCAGACCGACCCGCTCCATCGCCTCCTCGACCTCCTGTCTTGCTCGCATCCCGTGGACTCCATCGAGGGATCGCAGGAAGAGCAATTGATCGAGGATCGTCACATCTCGTGCAAAGATTGCATCCTGTGGCATCACCGCCACTCGCCCGATGAGGCTTCGATGTCCCGGCACCGGCGCGCCGAGTACCTCCACCTTCCCCTCCTGGACCTTGAGGAATCCGGCGATCAACGAGAAGAGGGTGGTCTTGCCCGCTCCATTCGGTCCCACCAGACCGACCACACCACGATGCGGTACCGTCCAATCGATGCGATCGATGGCACGTTTGTCGCCGAACCGGTGGCTGAGCCCCTCGATTTTCAGGGTCGGGGTGGTATCGGTCACAGGTCCATCCTCTTCAATCGCCAGACGGCCAGAATGGTGAAGATTGCCCCGTGCGCCGTGCACAAAAACACCGCCTCGGTGACGGTAGCCGAATCAGGGGACAGTAGATTGTGTGCATATCCCCACGGCAGAAGGTAGAGAAGGTTGCCCAGCGGCTCCCATGCTCGCCACGCACTGAAGGCGACGATGGGAACGGCAACGGTCAAGCCTATTGCCCCCATCAAGGCGACCATCGGTGCCCGGAAGATGGTGCTACACAGAACCCCCAGAGCCACGTACGGAAAACTGAGGATCAGCAGCACCCCCAGGGTTTGAAGACCCCAGATCGCCAGAGGTTCCCATCCATCGAGGGGCAAGACGATCCCGAGGTACAACACGATGGCCACCTGCAGGAAGGTGAGTACAACCCACGTCAGGACCAAAGCTCCCAGCAACCTCCCCAGTACCAGGGAGGTCCTGGTACTTCTCGGCAGCAGGTAGCGAATCGAACGATGCTGCACATCTCCCGATATGGAAGCGAAGGAACCGAGTGGCAGCAGTAACGGCAGCACCAGTGCCAGCAGGAGTACCGTCAGCGACAGCAGAACCGGCCGTTCCAGTACCAGATATTGTGCCCACATCGCCAGTTCGATCAGATCCCCAGATTCCAACCGATTATCAAACTGTCTCGGATCTCCCGGTTGCAGGGTCGCCATCGACAGGACAAATCCCACCGCCTTGGCGGCAGTCGACCTGTACTCATCGGCTTCGACGAAGTCGAGTTCGATGGGCATGAAGACAAGACTCGCGATGAAGAGCCCGACGATGGTCGCCAGAACCACGAAAGCCACTCCCGATCCCGATCGAAGGGAGTGCGTCATCGAGTTTCGTGCATGGAGCAGGATGTGGGATGTACTCTTCATCGAGGCCCCAGATCCTTGCGGAAGATGACCTGAACCATGAACAGCAGAAACAGCGGATAAAAGAGCTGGCGAATCAGGGTCAAACCCACCGCCTGGAGATTGTCACGGGGCAAGATCTCGATCCCGATCAGGGAAACGGCAATCATTCCGAAAGCCGCTGCAGTCGAGCACCACTTCCCCGCCCAGCGATTTATCCGCATCAGCCCCCACACCGAGATCGCCAGCAATACCGCCACCACCAGGCCAAAAGAACCGAGCCATATCAGGTGGCCTGGTTCCAGCCCCGCTTCGGACCAGGACTTCATCTGCTGGCGAAGCCGTTCCGATCGAACGGATTCTGGATCTTCCAGAAATGCCAGAAGTCGCCTGCTGGTGATGAGTTGCTCCAGGGCAGGAACACCGAGGGTGAGGGTGAAGAAGCCGTTGAGGACCGCCAGAGCTGTCAGGCCACCGGGTCTGTCACTGACCGACATCAGATTCCTCGACGAGTAGCATCTGCAGCTGGGAAACGTGCTCCGACTCCACCGCAACCTGCTGGCGGGCGAACTCTTCAAGCACCACATCGCCGCTTCCATCGATCCGCTCGAGAAGTTCCCGATATCCTTCGAGAGCTGCCTTTTCAAAGATCAATGCCTCGGCGATGGCTTCCTGTCCGGTGAATCGACGCCCCTCCACCTCTACGCGAATCCGTGGGCTCGGGTTCCCCCCCAGTTGCAAGATCTTCTCTCCAACTTGCTGGGCGTGCTCCAGGGTCTCTTCATGGTTTTCCTGCAAGATCTTTTGCACGATCAGTCGATCGATCCCATGCACCATCATGCTCAGGTGCAGGTAACGAATCGAGGCTTCGAGTTCCTCCGAGAGTAACTCATTCAATCTCCTCAGGGCTTCTTCGCGGTGCATCATGCTGTTCATTTTTCGCCTCTTCCGTCTCCCGTTTCGCGCCCCTCCATCTGATCGGCAATTTCCTGGATCATGGCATCGGGAAAAGCACCACTCGCTGCTTCATCTACCAGCGGTGAGAACTCGGAGAGGGACTTTCCATCTTCGATGTGTTTGAGAAGTTTGGCAGTGGAGATGGCGGTGACATCGCTGACCAGATGCTCCACCTTGCAGGCATCCGTTTCTGCCACTTCGTCCGGGATTCCCAGCACCTCTCGAAACAGTGCCTGGATGAGGATTCTCTTGATCCGAATTCCCCTGGCGATGCGCAGTCCCTCCTCCGAGAGGGAGAGGTGCTTGTGATCATCCTCGACGACCAGACCCCGTTGCCGTAATCCCTTGAGGGTCACGGAAACACTGCCACGGGTAATTCCGAGGTGGCGAGCCACGTCGGAGACGCGTGCATATCCGAATTCGTCGTGCAACTGCTGGATCGTCGTCAGGTGGTGTGCTGCCGAATGGCTCACCGGATTCTGATCAAATTCGCGCCAGTCGCTCAAATTCTCCTCCAGGGGGCTTCAGAAACAATGGGCAGTTTGAGTACCCAAACAACTTGACGGGGACCCGAACAGATCGCTACACTGTAACCGTCTAGCGGAATTTCCGTCCCGGTCTGACGATCCACGGAGGGTAGCCGCCAGCGACTGCAGAAACAATCGACTCCATTGCTGCTCCGGGCCCCGAGGCCTGGAAGTGGATCGGGAAGAGGAATCAGGGATGTACAGGGATCTTCAACAATCGGGTGATTTCACGCCAGAAACCACCGTAGATCGCTCCTGCCCTCCTCGTCGATTACAGGATCTGCAGCGAGGTCAGCGCATCCGCCTGGTCGCCGACTCCGTTCCCACCAGTCATCGACCCCTGCTGGAAGCGATGGGACTCTGCTCCGACTGCGAACTTCACGTCTGCCAGTCGAAGGGAACCTGCATCCTCGACATGGGCGGAAGTCGGCTCGGTCTCAGTGAATCGGTGGCCTCGTCGATTCTCGCCGTCGAAATTCGCGACTAGAGCACCCTTTCCCGACGGATTGGTCCCGTGACAAGATTCTACAAGCAAGCAGGATTCACCCTGGCCAGGGCCAACCCCTCGACGCGAGTTCTCATCAGTTTGTTCCTGATCTCGGTTCTCGCCGGCTGCTTCGTCGCGATCTTGCAGTATTCGCAGCGAGCTGGCGGATTCTCCGATCACAATGCCCGCGAGTGGATCGTCGGAAATGAAACCGACATCGATGCCGAGGAGTTGATCCCCGCCAAGAGTTCCCGTGAACTTCTCTCGCTGGTGCATGACCACATCTTCTCGCTGGCGATTCTGCTGTTCGTCGTTCTACATCTGGTCGAACTGACGCCGTGGAACGACGGTCCCAAGATCGTGCTCTCGCTGCTGGGGTACGGATCACTGGTGTTCATGCTCGCTTCCCCGTGGTGGATCCGCGACGGGGGAACCGTCGCACCTCTCCTGATGCGAGTGGCGGGAAGTGGCATGATCCTGGTACTGACGTGCGGGTCGCTCGCCTGTCTCGACGAGTTGTGGTGGGCTCCGAGACGTCGAAGAAGGCTGGGCAAGTCCGAGCCGGAAGCCCCGTCTCCCCTCTTTCCTGGAGCGGGAAAACGATCCTCCGGTTGCCCTCTCGGTCACGACACCGAGCAGGCCGAGGAGAATGGCGACAGTTAGCGTGACTCAGCGAACTACTTGCTGGAGTTACTCGCCTGCCTGCTGTGATTTGGCCCGTTCCGCCAGAAGTGTTTCGATGGCCAGGTCCAGTTCTTCCCCACGCACATCCTTGTAGCGAATCACGCCAGCGGCATCGATGATGAAGATCGTCGGCCAGCCGCTGATGTTCCAGCGGGTGGAGATGGGACCACTGGTGCCCTCGTCATAGAAGTTATCCCAGCCAAGGTCATTCTTCTTCACTACTTCTCGTGCTTCCTCGATGGTGGCATCGGAGTTGACTCCGACGATTGCAAACTGATCAGCAGGGTGTTTTTCCACGAGCGACCGCTCGTGCGGGTACATCGCCACGCAAGGGCCTCACCAGTTTCCCCAGAAATCCAGCATCACCACCCTGCCACGAAAGGAAGAGAGTTGTAGCAAGTTGCCATCGAGGGACTTGCCGATGATCTCGGGAGCGACATGACCGATCTGAAGGTGATCCAGTTCGAAGATGTCTCCCTTCACCACCTCTCCATAGGTTTTCTCGCGCATCAGGATCACGTCGGAAAACTCCTTGAGTACTCTCTCGAGAAGTTGCCTCGACTCCGTTCGAGTGGACTTCTCCCGGCCAAGCAGTTTCGCCAGTGAGTAAAAGGAAGCGGCTCTCACCTGCCGGTGAGGGGAGCGATCTGCCACCGCCCTGAGCAATCTCATCATGGTGTCGGAGGGCGGATTGTAATGAGCGAATTGAACCAGATCCTTGAGTCCCTCCGCCTCGATGAAGTCGACCAGGATCGTCTCCACCGCCTTCTCCAGGATCCACTGGCTGTTGTCGTCCCTGGCAGCCATCGGGATCAGTTCCTTGTAGGCTTCGAGGCACGCATCGGTTCGAGGATACTTGCTGGTGAATTCGAGCATCTCCGGCAAGAAACTCACCGATGGACTGGCAGCCGGATCCAGTTCCACCTTCTCTCTTTCTTCGGCGGTCTTGGCATCCCGCAGCGGCTGTAGATACTCCTGCCACGCCTTCTCCATCCGCTCCTGCAATTGGGCCAGCGCTTCCGTTGCCTGCAGCTGCTGTGCCTCGGTCAGATCGGCCTGTGGAGAATCATCGGTCACGGCCCCGTGCAGGGGTTGGGTGAGAAACATCGCAATCAGCGTGGTTACCAACAGCATCGCCAGCTCCTTCGCGCAGTGGTTGAACGACCAGGACCGCATCAGATCATCGAATTGAGGGGAATTCCAGGCTGCAGTGTCTCTAGCAGCCAGAGCAGCGACCACCGGTCTCTTCTTCACTCGCACCGTTGCGCAGTCGAATCAGCAATCCCCCGGCAGCCACCAGCGCCAGCAGCGTCACTCCCCAGAATTGCAGATCCTCGATGGGAAACTCCGCCATCAGGAAACCCCCAGGGCGAGCAAGCCCAGGCGGGTCAGCGTACCGAGGATCCACGCCACCGCGGTCATCCATGCCAGTTGCAGGAGCGCCCAGTGAATCCCTCCTGCCTCCTTACGGGTGACTGCAAGGGTGGGCAAGCACTGCATGGCGAGGACGTAGAAGACCAGCAACCCCGCTGCCGAAGATGCAGGCAATAGCGGCGAACCGTCGTCACGCCTCGAAGCGACGACTCGTTCTCGAGTCGATCGGTGATGGGAGTCCTCACCGACCCCGATCATCACGTTGAGGGATGAGACGAACACTTCCCTCGCTGCAAAGCTCGCCATCACTGCCACCGACAGTTGCCAATCAGCTCCTACCGGAGCCAGCACCGGTTCCACCCAGCGACCGAGCTGGCCCGCATAGGAGCCTCTGGCCGACTCCCTGAGGGAGAGGAGTTCCGCCTCCTGCGCTAGTTGCTCGGCACGGACAGGGTCCTCCATCTGAGATGCTTGTTGTTGCAGGCTGGTCAACTGGACCGATGGTTCCACTCCCGGGTAACTGCTCAACCACCACAACAGGATGCAGATGCAGAGGATTGCGCTGCCCGCATTGGTGAGAAAGGTCCAGCCTCGATGCAGCGCCACTCGACCCGCCTCACGGAACGAGGGACGCTGATAGGGAGGAAGTTCAAGCACCATCGGAGAACTTCGCCCGGGGAGAAGTGTGCGGCGCACCAGAACTGCAGACAACACCGCCACCACCGCTCCCAGGAGGTAACAGCCGACAAAGGCAAAGCCCGCTGCGATGGGACGACCTGGAAAGAGAACTCCCACCAGCAAGATGTAGACGGGTAGACGAGCGGAACAGGAGAGGAACGGCGCCACAAAAATCGTCGCCAGCCGATCGCGTCGATCGGGGATCAATCGGGTGCAGAGAATTCCAGGAATCGCACAGGCGTGGCTGGAGAGGAGCGGGACGAATGCCTGTCCCGGCAGTCCAAAGGGCCGCAGCCATCGGTCCGCAACGAACGCAGCCCGAGCCAGGTAGCCGGTCTCTTCCAGCAACGAGACCAGGAAGAAGAGCATCAGGATCTGCGGCAAGAAGATCAGGGTTCCCCCGATGCCGCCGATGATTCCATCGACCAGCAAGCCTCTCACTGGTCCCTCGTCAAGATTTTCTGCGGTCCAGCTGGCGAGTTGACCGAACAGCATATCGATCCACTCCATCGGCATCTGAGCCAGCCAGAAAACGGTGCCGAAGAGGATTCCCATCGCCGCCAGGAAGATGACGAGACCGATCAGAGGATGGATGGCGAGGCCGTCGATTCGATCCTCTCGATCCCTCCGTTTCCTTGCTTCCTCGGGATGCAATGGACGGCTGACCGTGGCGAGCAGGTCCGTTCCCCACTGCTGGATTGCAGGGGCAACATCATCGCCGTTCCCCTGCTCGACGGGATCGGGAACGGTGGCCTTTTCGATGAGGGTGCCGATGTCGAGAGATCGGACTGCGCCTCGTTCCTCGACCTCGACGGTGGGAATTCCAAGCACCTCCTCGAGCGCATCGACCTGGACCTGATAGCCGCGTAGTTTCGCCTCATTTCCCTTGGTCAATACCGCTGCCATCGGGACGCCCAGCGACATCAGTTCCGAGATCAGTTGAACACTTCGACGGAGACCGATGGCATCGATGACGACGATGATGAAATCGACCTCAGTTTCTCCACGCAGCTCCATCTTGCACAGCAGTGAATCGGGTAGTTCAAGATCGAGACTGTAGGTACCCGGAAGATCGGTGAATTGCATCACCTCTCCCGCCACCGTCGCCTCTCCAACCAGTGATTCTGCGGTGATTCCCGGATAGTTGGAGATCCTCGAGTTTCCTCCGATGATCTCGTTGAAGATGGTGCTCTTACCGACATTGGGATTGCCAACGATCACCACCCTGCGACGCTTCATGGGAATCTCTGCGGTCATTCACCGCTCCAATCGCCATGTCGCCTGGGATCCTCTTCCCCGTCGACCAGGATGAGGACCCCGCCCACCGGTACCTTCTTCACCAGTGTCTCTGCCTCGTCGGGTCCGAGGATGGCCAGAGCGGTGCTGTATGCATCGGCGCGGGTTGCATCGGCACAAAGTACCGTCGTCGAGAGAGCGACGGTTGCCTTGCCATTCCCTCGCGGGTCGATGAGATGATCTCCTCGCTCGTAGGTAGCGCTGGTGGCGAGACTCGCATCGGCCAGAGCGATCGAGGTCAGCATCTTGCGATCATCTCGTGGATCGACCAGGGCCACTTGCCATGCGGATTCTCCAGGCGGTGGATCCAGTGCCAGGATCTGCCCTCCAAAATCGAGCAGCGCACTGCGATTTCCGAGGCGACGGAGCAGGGAGCCTGCCCTGTCGAGTGCGTATCCCTTGCCGATTCCACCGAGATCGATGATCAGATCATCTCTCAACAAGGTGATGGTGTTGCCGACAGAATCTACTTCGATGCAGCGATAGCCACCACTGACCAGTGTCGGATCGAAGGCACCACCACTGTGACGCGCCGCCTCCAGTGCGGCGATCACGCACTCGACCGTCTCTTCCGATACCTTGACCGCTTCCCCCACCGGAGCCCGCTCGATGCGACGGATATCGCTCTCTTCTCGCCAGCGGCTGAGAAGGGACTCGATCCGATCGACCTCGGCGAAAGCTGCCTCCACTGCGGTCATTGCAGATGGCCCGTACACCTCCATCCGCAACACCGTTCCCATGCTGGGCCGGGCCTGGATCACGGAAGCGCAGGACTCTGACTGGAGGGTGGTTACCCCCGCCCCCACATCACTTCCACCATCCCCGGTCAGCCACGGTTTCCAGGGGAGTTCCACCGTCGACTTCGTTCCTTCAGCCAGCGTTGCCAGTGCCCTGCGAACCGCACGAACTGACGCACGTGCCGAAAGGGTGGCACCTGCGAGATTCCTGATCTCGCGGTGCAATCGGATCTCCTGATCCACTGCCTTGCCGCGGAACTGCCTGGTAAATCGTGTCGATTCGATCTGCTGGCCGATGTGCTCGCGATAGACGAGAACCTGAAGATCACGCACCTTGCCATCGACACCGGTCGACACGAGGAAGGTGATCGGTCGGTACTTACCGATCTCGTCGAGAACCACCGAGTGCCCCAGCAACTGTGCGGATTCATCACGAATCCTCAGCAGCCTCACCGGATCGGTAGGAACCAGCGACCGACAGCGCTTGGCGATGGTGCGTCGCAGTTCCCCCTTCATCTCGAGTTCGACCATCTCCACTTCGATGCGCTGCCCAGGCCATACCGATGAGATCGCTCGGGACAGGGGCACAACCCTGGGAGCAGCGGTCTCCTTCTCTCCAGGAGTACCGATCAGAAGCAGAGTCAGGATCAGCGTCGCACTCATTTCAAGACTCCTAGAAGTAGGTCGCTGCCGAGAGGATCAGGGTGCCATCGGGATCGGGCTGACCCTCCAGCTGCTCCTGTTCGTAATCGAACTTGAGAATCGTCTCGTCGGAGGGACGGAGATGAAAACCGATGGTGGTCCTCGTCTTCTCACCTGCGCCAAGATCCTGCAACTCCCACCGGATGGTGCAACCACAGGATGCTTCGGGGCCAAACCGATCCTCCAGGCTTGTCGGAAAAAATCGCCGGGTCAGCTGAAAGGAGGACGCCGAGAGTTGTTCCGGCACCGCTGCGGCGAGTGCCGCCGCATCCACATCGATGGTGGCCTGTGCCACCTCGACCTCGAGTTCGATATTGGCCAGTGATTCGGAGAGAGAAGCGAGATCAGATGTCAGATCGATGACGGAGATTCCGAGGTCGAGCTCGCCCTCTTCATCCCAGCTTCCGACCCATGTGGAGAATCCAAGTTCGGTACCCAGTGAAGGAGTCCAACCCCAGCGGCCACAGAAACTTGCTGATCGATCCCCATTTACCTTGAGACTGGGCCGTGCAGACCTCAGTCCTTTACTGGAATCGATGTTGTATCCGTTGATCGCATCACCACCGTTGAATCCGTTGAGGAGGTACGCCTCGATGGAGTGGTCGCCGTCACTCGATTGCCACAGGCTACCGACCCCGGCACTGGTCAAGGTTGACGGGATGACGCTTCGAGCCACCAGCGGTCGCTGGGTCAATTCCCGCAGCGGCGAATCGTGATGAAGATTGGTCGATCCCAGCGGAACCAGGATGGCTCCGGAACGAAGTTGCCAGCCCCCCATGTCGATGTCGAGATGGGCGAACTCGACCTTCACTTCTCCGTCCCCAGCGGCACTCTGGGGCCCACCGTACTCGAACTCGATCTCGCAGGAGAAATGGACCGCCCGACTTACCGTCGCATCGATCATCGGCACCAACCGGTGGTTCTTGAAATCAAAGCGCTGGGAGCTGGCGAACAGTTCCAGATCGACATAGCCACCCAGTCGAATGTCGCGAAACGCTCCGTTTTCCCCGGCGTCGCTGATCTGACCACTGACCGCCGTTCCACAGGCGTTCTGCACGATCAGGAGCAGCAGGATGGTTCCGATGAATCGGACCCTGTGACGCATGTGGTGCAACATGATTTCCCCTGCCTTCCCCTGCTCAACTTCGACCAACGCCGCGAGAACTGCCTCACCCCCCAAGATGTGTTTGGCTACCCAAACAAATCGAAGCGAGGCCAACAAGGGACCACAAGGAGGGTTGTTTGGCAACCCAAACAATCGATCCGGACCCCAATTTCCTTCAGGATTTCCCCTTTGGAAGCGACGATTCCCTAGGATCAGGGCATGAACCCGCTGTGGAAGAAACTCCTGTCGGGGCAGCTGGACCCGTTGCTGGAAGCAGCGCGTCATGTACTGCCCGGAGAACTGGGCCCGCTGGAGCAGTTGCGCCGCCTCGGAAACCGCGAGGAGGTGTCCGCCGTCCTCTCGTTGTGGGAGTGTCGACGCAAGGCTGAAGGTCGGCTGGTCGAACCTCATCGATGGTGGCTGACGGCGGAAGCGCTGCAACAGGCCTCGCGCAGTAGCGTGGCGAAACACAAAGCGCAGAGGATGAGAAAGGTACTCGGCGAAGGTCCCATCATCGATCTTTGCTGCGGCATCGGCAGCGACGCCGTGGAAATCTCCCGGGGTGGACAGGTGATCCTGGTCGACCGGGATCGCTGTCGACTGGAACTGGCACTGGCCAATGTTCAGTGGCAACAACGCAGCGGCTGGGCACTGCAGGCGGAGGCGATGGCACTCCCCCTCCGATCACTGCCGATGCACATCGATCCCGACCGTCGTCTCGATGGCTCTCGCCGTCATCGCTACTCGCAGATGCTCCCGGGTCCTCCGATACTCGAAGCTTTGATGGAACAGCACCCTCACACCGCATTGAAGTGCGGCCCTGGAATCGACATCGATGAGATCCCCGCGGGAGAGGTGGAGTTCATCCAGGATCGAGGAGATCTGGTGGAGGCCACCCTGTGGCGTGGCGACCTTGACGGTGGTCAGCGACGCCGGGCCACCTTGTTACCCTCCGGCGAGAGCATCACCGGTGCAAGGGAACCCCTCGAGCTCTACAACGGCGAGCAACCCGGCTGGATTCATGAACCGATTTCGGTGCTGGAGCGAGCAGGACTGATCGCATCCCTGCAGACCCCGTTACAACTGGGGGAGTTGTACCCCGGCCTCGGCTGGCAAGCGGGAGATCAACCGATCGATTCCCCATGGTTCCGCAGTTTCGAGGTGATCGAACGGATGCCCTGGCGGGAAGATAAAGTCGGTCGCTGGCTTCGAGCTCGTGGCGAAGGGATCGCCATCGTCAAGACCCGCGGAGTCCAGGAAGATCCTACCAAGTTGCAGCGTAAGTTTCGTGGTGATGGTGGCGGCTGGACCCTGGCACTGCTGAGACACGGCAAGAAGCAAGTGGCATGGATCCTCGCTGCTACGACGTCCCCCCGTTAGCGGGGAATGCTGAAGGTCTCCGGAATCGGCTCGCCTTCGAGAATCGCATCCGCCAGAAGTCGAGCACTGGATGGTCCGACGAGAAAGCCAGTGCGATAGTGACCGGTCGCAATCCACAACCTATCCATGCCAGGCCACTGCCCCAGCAACGGTCCACCGTGACGCATCGCTTTCGGTCGAAATCCGGCCCAGTGCTCGACCACTCTCTCCTCCACCGCAGCTCCAAATAGCTTGCGAGCAACGGTCAGTAGTTCTTCTCGCCCCGCGGCGGTGACCCCTGCATCGCCACGGGTAGTAAACTCTCCGCCGGGAGTTGTTTCGGTGACACTGTTTCCGAGCCAGGAACTCCCATCAGGAGCAGCGATCCAGGAATACTTGAATCGATTTCCAGCCGGGTCCTTGCGACCTTCCGGTGCACCATCGAGATGAACCATGTGCCGAGGAGCTGCGATGTCGAGAGAAATCGCTTCTCCGCACACCGGATCGAGTGGAAGGGACACTCCTTCCATCGCGACCGTGGCGGCAACACTCTCCCAGCCCGCCGCAACGATCACCTTCTGATCAGCGGAGATGGTGGGAAGAGATCGTCCCGAAGATGATCTCAAGGTGATCTGCTGCTCTGCCACTGGCTCGACGCGAATCTCCCCCAGTTGATCCTCGATGACCACTCCGGCAGCGAGACAGGATGACTTCAGTGCCTTCAATGTCGACAGCGGATCGAGTTGAGCCTCTCTCTCTACCAGCAACCCAGCAGCAGGGGTCCAGTCCAGGCCAGGGAGTAACTCGCCGATCTGTCTACCATCGAGGATCTCGACCTGCCCCCCCGAGTCGAGGAGACGCTCGCGGGCGCGGCCGGGATTTCGAATCGTCCCCGCTCTCAGATCGATTCCTCCACAGCAGCGATAGCCGGGATCGATCCCCGTCTCCTCTCGCAATTGACGGGCCAGATGGGGCCACGCTTCCCAGCCACCTTGACGTAGTTGAAAGAAGGGAGTTCGTTGATGCTCAGGAGGCTTGAGAATACCGGTAGAGGCTCGCGAGCACCCTTGCCCAACACCTCTCGCCTCGAGCAGATGAACTGCCACCCCACGTAGCCGGAACTCTCTCGCCAGCAGTAATCCGATGATGCCACCACCGAGTATCACCACCGAGCGCATGGTTGAGCGCATGGTTGAGCGCATGGTTCTCCAACCTGTCGTTTGTATCCACCTCTGCACACCGCCATACTGTCATCCCCTGCAACCCGCTGTACAATCGATGAGGTCGAGGAAAGGTGGTTCTCATGAAGTTCTATTCACCCTGCGGCTCTCTCCTGATGCTGGTATTCCTTTGCTCCGGTACCACCCTCAATGGTCAGGCCATCAACGACGAATGTGCGGGAGCCACCGAGGTGGTCCTGGGTATCAACAGCATCGATACTCTCGAGGCCACCAACAGCCCCGAAGAGATTCCAACTACAACCTGTCCCGGCACTGCGCTTGGTGGAGTTCATTCCGATGTGTGGTTCCAGTTCACCCCGGTGGAGGACGGACTGCTGACGGTAACCACCTGTGACACCGTCGACTTCGATACCGATGTGATCATCTACTCCGGTATCTGTGGGGCTCTCGATGTCGTCGCCTGCCATGGCGACTCAGCCAACTGCCTGGTGCAGGGAACCACCAACTCATGGAACACGATCCTTGCCGATGTTTCGGTGATCTCGGGCGAGACCTACATCCTGCGCATCGGCGGCTGGGCTGATTTCGACATCGGAGGAGGTACCTTCGAACTGTCGATGGCTTCCGCGCCACCACCACCTCCTCCCCCTCCTCCGGGGATGGAGCACGACGAGTGTGATGGTGCATTTCTTGCGGTCATCGGCGACAACATCATCAACTCCACCGACGCCACTGACAGCAGCGATTTTTACACGGGATCGAATTGCAATGCGCTGGGAGAGATGAACCAGGATCTGTGGTTTCAGTGGACCTCCCCTGGTGAGGGTTCGGTGACGGTAAACACCTGCGGAAGTGTCAACTTCGACACCGACCTGGTGGTCTATTCGGGGTCCTGTAATTCCAAGGTGCAGATCGCCTGCAGCGGAGATGTCCCCGGTTGTACCCTCCAGGGATCGGGACCTGCCTACGCATCCCGTGTGGAGGGTCTCGCCGTGAGTACCGGAGAGCCACTTCTCTTTCGCATCGGGGGCTGGGGCGGATCGGATGCTGGCGAGGGGACCTTTTCCCTCCAGTTCGTTCCTGCGCTTCTCTCTTCCCTGATCCTCACATCGATTCCTGGAAGTGCCACCGTCGATGCGGAGGCGACCCTGGTCGGCGACTGCGATGCCGTCGAATTCGAGATCTTCGGTGGCCCCCTGGTCCAGGTCAGCGGACCCTTTTCCCAGGGCGATGTCGTATCCGCCACCCTCGACTCTCCATCGATCCAGACGATGGTCGAGGTGTGCGCAACTCCGCTGATCGGAGGAGCCCCGGGTGAGGGTCTCTGTTCCGAGATCGCGGTCACCGGTCCCGTCTCCCTGGAGGGGTGCAGCTCGACCGCGGTCGCCATCCCCGATGGAGGAGAACCGGTGGAGAGCACCATCGAGATCACCGGCGATCCCGACATCATCCTTTGGGACCTGCAGATCGATGCCACCATTGCACACGACAACTGTGACCAGTTGATCGTGGAGATCTACTCCGGTACAGGAACCCTTGTGACCTTGCACGACACTCCCCAGGGAAGCAGCGGCCCCATCGATGTCACCTGGTGGCAGAGTGGATCGCAGAACCAACCTCCCTTCGATTCCGGCGGCTGGATGCAACCGGTCGGGGATCTCTCTGCATTCACCGGTTCAAATCCCATCGGTCAGTGGACCCTCAGTGTCTCCGATGAAGTTACCGGCGAGGTGGGAGTGCTGGAGGAGTGGTGCTTGCGGATCTACGACACCGCTCCCGTCCCCAACACGGGACAGGATCTGATCATCGGAGACTCCAACAACCTGGTGATGGTTGGTCGTGAGGGTTCGCAGGCGAGTTTTGGCTCGGAATCGGTGATGTGTAACGGAGGTACCGAACCTCTCGACTGGTTCGCAAATCCGGACCCACGCCATCCGATGATGGCGTTCAACATGTTCCGACTCGATGCCGACCGTCTCATCCAGATCGGCGGTTCCTGGGTCAAGCATGGCTGGTCATCGGCACAGGCCAATGCCTGCGGTTTCGGCTGCAACCCCAGCCCCACCAGCACCTACACCGGGGTCGGCTGTTCCGACACCTACGGTGCATCAGGCAATGCCAACCAGAACACCATGGGACCACGCAGTGAGATCAATCCGTGGACCGGAGGCTTCGTCTACGAGGGTTCCTACCTGCAGTCCGATAGCGGACCGTGGGATCAGGTGGAAGAGAGACTGTGGGTTGAAGATGCCGACCTCGATCCCACCCTTCACCCCGGCTCGACGTGGATCTCCGAGGTTTCGGTGGTTCACCCGGGAGACATCGATCACGTCTCCAACCATGCCTGGGAACCGATCGGAGTCAGCGGAAGCCCGGGCGGCAACTGGTCGATGGATATGTCCGCGCCGAGCCAACTCGGAACGGTTCAGGCTGCCTGGCCGGGAGCTTCCATCGAGGTGGCACAACCATTCCCACCCATCGATGGTCGCTGCTACCTGGCACACAAGGTCACCGACAATGGCGATGGAACCTGGCACTACGAGTACTCCATCTACAACCACGACATGTCGAGAAATGTTGGCTCACTACGAATCCCCGTCGCCTCCAATGTGGAGATCTCCAACATCGATTTCCATGCTCCGGTCATCCTCAGCGTCGAGTTCTCAGGTACCGAGTGGTCCGCCACCCGTGATGCCGAGGGGATCACCTGGGCCACCACCGATCACGCCAGTGGCAACGCCGCAAATCCGATCCGCTGGGGATTCCTCTACAACTTTGGCTTCGATGCGGATGCCCCGCCAGAAATCTCCATCGGCAACGTCGGGGTTCATGCCCCATCGGCGATTCCCTTCATCGATGTCGAATTAGCGACACCACCGACAGCACCGCCGGCCCCAACATTTCGCAGGGGACTTTGTAACGGAGATGATTCCTTCGACATCGGAGATGTGATCTTCCTGCTCGGCTACCTCTTCTCCGGAGACAGCGCACCAGGATGCTTCGATGCCTGCGATACCAACGATGACGGCGACCTGAACATCGGAGACGGAATCTCGATGCTCGACAGTCTCTTCAGCGGAGCCACTCCACCAGCACCACCGGGTCCCGGATTGTGCGGCGAAGATCCTACCGAGGATCCTCTCGATTGCACTACTCCGACGGCAGGCTGCCCCTGATCGATCTCTGGTGTATCATTTGGCAGCAGCCCGCCACCATTTCGACTCCCGGAGGGAACAGAGTAGATGAGCCACGAGGAACTTCCCCTCGAAGACAGTTTTGAAGAGAAGACCGCACGGGAGTGGGCGATGTACCTTCACTTCTCGATGTTTGCCGGATATCTGGTTCCCATCGCAGGATTCGTCGCTCCCATCATCATCTGGCAGGTCAAGAAGGACGAATTGCCCTCCCTCGATGAACACGGGCGCATCGTCACCAACTGGCTCATCTCCAGTCTCATCTACAGCGTGATCGGGTTCTTTCTCGTCTTCCTGGTGATCGGAATTCCCATCCTGATCGTGCTCGGAATCCTCAACCTCGCCTTCCCTCTCATCGGTGGATTGAAGGCGAATCAGGGCGAAGTCTGGCAATATCCACTGACGATCAAGTTCGTCTGAGGCATTTCTCATCCCGACGGAATTCTAGCGAACTGAAACTTCATCGAGTCAGAGGGGAACTGGATCTTGGCGATAGTCAAACGCCTCAAGCACGACGGACACATCCGCAATCAAGTCGGCCAGATGTTTCGTAAGTACATCGATTCAGGGAAAATTTTGGACATCCCGTGTGGCGACGGAGTCAATGCCCGAAATCTGGTCGATTCAGGCTTCGATGTGGAGTGTGCAGACCTCTTCCCCGAACGGGCAAGAGACAACGGATTCAGTTGTACCAGTTGTGATATGACCGCAACTCTTCCCTACGATGACAACTCCTTCGAGGGAGTTCTGCACTCGGAGGGGATCGAGCATGTCGACAATCAGATTGCAGTTCTTGCAGAGCTACAGCGGGTGTTGAAACCTGGCGGAATCCTCATCGTGACGACCCCGAACATCCTGTTTCTTTCCGCCCGCCTCGATTCGATGATGTCGGGCCATCCGCGCCCCCGGCGCTGGCTGGTCACCGACTCTCATGGCTACTGGGGTGGCTCCAAGGTTTACGGAGAAGACACTTACTACGGCCATGTCTTCCTCATCAACGCGTTCCAGCTGCGCTTCTACATGACACATGTCGGTCTCGATGTTGTGGGGGTCGAAGCGACCCGGTACTCGCTCAACTCGATCCTGCTGGCACCGCTGATGTATCCGCTGGTGTGGTGGGGTACCCGGCGGATGTGGAGAAACCGACGCTTCGAGACTCCAAAGCAACTTCGCAAAGACATCGAGAAGGAGATTCTCAGCCCGGCGTTACTGTTCGGTCCCAAGTTGATCATGGTGGCGAGGAAGCCTCTTGCCGAGGAACCGAATGAAGCACAGATCGACCCTGCTCAGTAGTGATCTGGCGAACCGATCACTGCGGAGCATCCTCGATGACCGATGCGTGGTGAGCCCAGCGGGTACCAGGGAATTCTACGACCACCCGGTTCCAGTCTCGCCTCAGCGGCTGCCAGTCAAATTTCCCTGCGAGGAAGGCGGCCATTCCCCTGCGATAGAGGATCTCGGCGGTGGCCGGTCCACCCTCGGAGGCCGCCAGCGCAGAATCGAACTGATCCGCCGCTGCTGCCGGATCCTTCCGTTCCAGCCGATCGATACCGCGGGCGATGTGGAACTCGGCGATCAGTTCTGCGGTGGGCATCCAACCGGTCCACTCCCGCAGTAACCGCTTACGGTCGCAGCTGAAGAGGCGGAATCGAGGGGAGAAGGGAATCCTGGTCATCACCGTCGCATCACGAAAATCTGCGTGCCGATCGGCGATGTTGATCCGAATCGGGGCGACCAGTGCGTCGAGTGCTGCGGAGAAGTCGGGGTCCGGATACGTCACGGTATCCAGTCGCTTGCAACCGAGTCAGCCGGGGGCCTCGAGGATGACGAGAATGGGCCTCTCATCGGCGGCCGCTGCAACGGCTGCGTCTTCCAGAGTCGAATGCCAGTTCATCGATGTACCTCTCCGCTCTTCTTCATCACTGAGAATTGAGAAACTGCAGTCTTCGCTTGGCATCTGTTACCGACTCGAGCGGAATGTCTGCCTCTCCCCAGTGGTCGAGGAACTCCTCAAGGTGCGCTCTTGCACTGCCGGCATCTCCGATCTCCTGCTCCACCACTGCGAGCTGGTAGATGCCCTCGATTTTCATCGCTGCCGGACTCCAGAACTGCCCCACCGGTTGACGCAATTCATGAAGAGCTTCCAGGGCGGCGGGGAGATCGCCCGACTCCCTGTGCAATCTTGCCACGAACAACCTCTCCACTCCGAAATCCCTGTTGATCAGAGAAGTGCTGGAGAGTGCCTCCATCTTCGCCAGCGCTGCAGCGAGATTCCCTTCTGCATGGAAGACCATCGCCTCCAGCATCAGGATCTGGCCATCCACGTAAGGTGATTTGACACCCTTCACCTTTTGGTGAAACTGTTCCAGAATCGATCGGGCCCTGTCCAGTTCGCCCTTTTCGATCAGTAACCGAGCCAGCCAGTATAAAGTCAATCGCTGGAACTTCTTTCTCTTCCGCAACTGGTCGGCAATCTCGATCCCCTTCTGGTATTCGCCACGTACGAACAAGGTACTGATGTATTCAGCTCCGAGTATTACATGGTGTGGATACCCGACCTCGTAGTTGGAGCGATCCCCCGGATGTCCCTCCCAGGAGCGTTCCCATTCAGATTCAGCGTCGACGAATTTACCGAGAGTGACCCGTCTCATCTTTCTGAACAGGTGCTCGATGGGAATCGCATGCCCTTCCGACCGATCCAGACTGGCTTTCTCGTATTCGACCATCTTTTCTTCATCACCGAGAACTGCGTAACAGAATGCGAGGGTCTGAGCATTTGCGTTGCCACTTGCGACGATTTTTTCCGAGAGAGCCAACACCTCATCGATTCGATTTTCCGCCATCATCAGCGTCGATCTGGCGCTCAGAATGCTGGGATCATCGGGATCTTCCCTCGACAGTTCATCGAGGAAGAGATGCCCATCGCGGACACGACCGGAGCGGATGAAACTCTCCATCAGGTGGCTGAAAACCACCCTGTAGGTTGGATCCAGTTCAAGCGCATGGAGAAACAGATCCATCGCTCTCTCGTAATCGGTCACCACCTCGGCGTGGGTGAAGCACTCCCCCAGAAGGTAATACACCGCAGGATTCTGCGAGCCTTCCTCCTCAAGTTCTTCCAGTAAACGGATCGCCTCGTTGGGATAACCGCGGGAGGAGAGCAGGTCGTAAAACGCCCGGTAGATCTGCTGTTCTTCCCTGGACAGCCGATTGATGTGAGCGAATCCCTTTTCCATCGACGCCAGGCACCTGGCGTCATTCCCGTTCCACCAGAGGGCAATCCCCAGGTCGAGAGATGCCATGGCAAAGGTAGGATCGACCTCCAGCGCATTGTCGAGTTCCTCGATGGCTAACTTGTACCTCCTCACATGCAGCAAGGAGGTTCCCTTGACGTAGTGTCGATATGCCGCTGCCGAATCGGTGAATCGCTGCTTCGCATCGAATTGATCTTGCGGCGGCGAAACCCCGAGCCGCGACCGTAGGACACCGCTGAGTGTCGATGCCACCGTGAACAGTTCATCGGCCTGACTCGCCTCTTCGCGCCCCGAGATCAAACTGGTTCCATCTTCGACCCGGATCGCCTCGGCAGTGACGATGTACTTCTCGCCGAGACGACTGACCGTTCCCACGACCATCACACCAGCACCAGCTTGCAGGGCGACCTCCTTGGCGGAGGAGGAATCGAATGCAGCGTCTTGCTGTTGCCCTGCCAGCTTTCGTGCATGCGCCACACGGGGTTGAGAAACGACGGTGATTCCACCGGCGCTGGACAGGTCACTGGTGATCAGGTTCGAGAGAATCGCACCCAGATTTTCTTCATCACCAGGATCGTTTAGATTGCTGAATCCGACCACCGCCACCGCATTCTGCTGCACTTCGACCTGCGGATTCGAGTTCGACTTCGAATTCATCGAAGTCAGCAGATAGCCCACTCCCACCAGGACCACCAGCAGCATCGCAGCCAGCGCCATCCTGGATCCACCTCGTGAAGGGGCTGGTTCGATCGGGACAGGTCGTTCCAGTTCCCCCGTGGACACTTCTCTATGCAACTGTTCCAGCTCATTACGGAGATCGACAACGGTCTGATAGCGTCGATCCGGTGATTTCTCCAGACACCGTGAAATGATCCGCCCGAGATAGCGAGGCAAACTCGGCTTCAATTCCGCCACCGGAACGGGGTCATCTCGAAGAACCGAAGTCAGTGTCGACATCGGATTTTCGCCCTGGAAGGGGCGTGTACCCGTTGCCAACTCGTACAGCAGAACACCAAAACTGAATACATCGGTTCGCCCGTCCACATCTCGGCCCTCAGCCTGTTCCGGTGACATGTAGGCAGGAGTTCCGATGATCTGGCCTTCACGGGTCGCATTGGTATCGACCTCGATCGTCTCATCCGTTTCTCTCAGCTGGTTGCCCGAGGAATCTTCAGCCAGTTTTGCCAGCCCGAAATCGAGCACTTTGATGCGACCATCATTGCAAACCATGATGTTCTCGGGCTTCAGATCGCGATGGGTGACTCCAGCGCGATGCGCCTCGGTGAGCGCGTCGGCAATCGGCGTCATCAGGTCCAGAATTCTCGACAGAATCGCGCCGCCGGGAATCACCTCTGTCGACAGCGGCTTCCCCTCGACCAGTTCCATGACCAGGAACTTCACCCCCTGGTCCTCCTCGATGGAGTAGATCGAAACGATTCCCGGATGGTTCAGCGAGGCGATCGCTTTTGCCTCTCGATCAAATCGAGCGAGACGCTGGTCATCGTTGAAGAAACGGCTGGAGAGAACCTTCAGTGCAACCTGACGGTCGAGACGGGTGTCGATGGCCCTGTATACCGTTCCCATCCCCCCTCTGCCGATGAGGGCTTCGATGCGATAGTGACCTAACTGCTCGGGAAATGGATCCTGGGTGGAGGACACGGCAGCTCCTCAGCATTCCTTTGAAAACTGAGCCAGTAAAATTGGCCGGCTGACTCTTGCCGTCCAGCATCCGACAATCTGATGGTCGGATCAACCCTGACGATGCTGCACTTCAGCGTGCCGTCCTTGACCGGTGACACGGGCGGCTGACCTCACCGCATCGGGAGAAATCGTCAAATGGGTTGAACGCCGATCTTTACCGGAATGCCTTCGATTTCCACATCGCGAATCTCATCGCCTTCTTCAGTCCTGGCGACGATCTCCACCGACAGCGTCTCACCCTGAAGATGTTCGCCATGCTCATCGATGGCCTGAACCAGATCGCCTTCGGTGGCGATACTGAGGCGGATCCTCTGATCGTAACCCAGATCGAGATCTCTACGGATTCCTTGAACATGGCTGATCACTTCCCTGACCAGCCCTTCCCTGTGGAGTTCGGGGGTCACCTCGGTCGACAGGATCACCACCACGCCTCGCGATTCGGCAGCACTCCAGCCCTCCTTCTGGCGAACCCTCACGTCGAGATCTTCAGGAGCGAGAGAGATTTCGCGGTCGCCATCCAGTACCAGTGGGATCGACTCCCCGGCATTGGAGGCCTGTACGATTCCAGCGGGATCCGCATGGCTAGCGAGAGCGCTGGCGATGGCTCGAGCATCGGCACCGAACTTGGGACCGATCGTCTTGAAGTTCGGTTTCAACTCGTACGAGACGAACTCGGACGCATCTTCCACGAACTCGACGCCCTTGACGTTGAGTTCCTCCGAGATCAACTCCGAATCACTGGAGAGCTGGGAAACCAGGGAAGAATCGGCGAGCACGATGCGAACGGCGGGCAACGGCTGACGCACCTTCAGTTTTTCCCGCGAACGACACGCCCTGCCGAGGGAGGCGATCTCGCGGATCATCGCCATCCGGGAGCGAAGATCTTCATCGCAACGAGCCGGGTCCACCTCGGGATAATCGCAGAGGTGTACCGATTCGGGGTATTGATCGCCGCGGCAACGCACGAGCGCACCGTAGAGGTGCTCCGTGATGAAGGGGACGAAGGGAGCAGCCAGTTGCGTGGTGGTCACCAGGCAGTGATAGAGGGTTGAATATGCCGCTTCCTTGTCGGCATTCATCCCCTCGCTCCAGTACCGATCTCTCCCTCTCCGGACATACCAGTTGGAGAGTGCATCGACGAAGTCGTTGAGTGCGGTTGCTGCTGTCAAATTGTCGAGACGATCGAGTGCTTCTCGCATCGTCTCGATGGTTCCGTTCAACTCCGCCAGCACCCAGCGGTCCAGTTCAGAGAGTTGCACATCCGGAGCGGGAGCCGCCATCAGATCGCCAGATGGCTGCCAGCCATCGAGGCGTGCGTAGATGCTGAAGAAGGAGTAGATGTTCCACAACCGCAGCAGAAACTCGCGTTGCCCCTCGGTGATGGCTTGCTCCTGAAAGCGCACGCTGGTCCACGGTGCCTGGCCGGCGTAGAAGAGCCAGCGCATCGCATCGGCACCCTCTTTTTCGAAGATGTAGTCGGGTGTTCTGTAATTCTTCAGCGACTTGGACATCTTGAGCCCATCCTCGCCCATCACGTGACCCAGCACGATGCAGGAACGGAACGGTTGGGGCCACTCCTCGAAGACATCCTCCGGTACCCGATCATCGTCACGGGCAGCACCGTCCGGCCCGAACAGGATGGTCGAGATGGAAAGCAATGCGTAGAACCAGCCGCGAGTCTGGTCGATCGCCTCGCTGATGAAATCCGCAGGAAACTGCTGCGAGTATTTTTCCACTCCCTGATGCGGGAATCCCCACTGTGCGAATGGCATGCAACCTGCATCGAACCAGCAATCGATCACGTCAGGGACACGGCGCATTCGCGCACCAGCGGAAAATGGTGAATCGTAGGTGATGGCATCGATGTAGGGACGATGGATCCGCAGGTTCTCGTCCAGCTCGGGATCTTCTTTTCGAGCGTCATCGAAAAGTTGTTGGCCGGTGAAACCCGGTTTCTTTTGCAGTTCCGAGTAACTCTCCACCGCATCCATCTGACCCGTTTCCTCACACACCCAGATCGGCAACGGCGTGCCCCAGAATCTCTCTCTCGACAGGGTCCAGTCGACATTTGATTCCAGGTACTTGCCAAATCGCCCGTCCTTGATGTGCTCCGGCAACCAATCGATCTTCTGATTGTTGGCCATCATCTGATCGACGAAACGTGTGGTGCGGATGAACCAGGACTGACGCGGATACTGGATGAGGGCATCTTCTCGTGCGCGAGGACAGAAGGGGTAATCGTGTCGGTACACCTCCTGATGCAGGAGCGTTCCCTGCTCCTTCATCGATCGGATCAGATCACGATCACAATCCTTGACCCAGCGCCCTTGCAGATCGGGTCCGGCCACCTCGCTGAAGGATCCGTCCGGCTGCACCGCACAGATCAGCGGCAACCCGGCTGGATCGACCAGTTGCTCCCGCTCACTCATCAGAACCTCGTGGTCCACTTCACCGAATGCAGGAGCTTGATGGACCACCCCGGTACCGCTGTCAGTGGTCACGAAGTCGGCAGCAACGACCCTCCACATGACGGGGATCTCCTCGCCCGCCTTGGTGGTGACCTGCTGATCTCCGTGGAGATCCCGGTAGAAATCGAAGGGAGGTTGATAGCGCGACCCGACCAGATCGCTTCCCGGCATCGTCGATTCGACGGTCAACTCCCGCTTCAACTTGCCGGCAAGGGTCTCCACCAGGCTCTCGGCCACGATCAGGCGCTCCCCATTCTCAGGATCCACCGCGATGCAGTACTGAACATCGGGATGCACGGCGATGAACTGGTTGGATGGCAGCGTCCATGGCGTGGTGGTCCATGCGATGAAGGATGTCCCGTCGGCAGTTCCATCGCTGGAGAGTCGCGGCATGCGGACGAAGACACTCGGATCATCGACCTCTCGATAGCCTTCACCGACCTCACCGGCGGAGAGACCGGTTCCCCCCTGCGCCCACCACCAGACGATCTTCTCACCCTGGTAGAGGAGACCACTATCGAACAGCCTCTTGAGTGCCCACCAGACACTCTCCACGTAGGACTGGTGATAGGTGGCGTAGGCATCATCGAGATCGACCCAGAAACCGATGTTGCGGGTCAACGCTTCCCATTCCTTGACGTAACGAAATACCGATTGCTGGCACATTCGAACGAACGGCTCGATCCCGTACTCCTCGATCTCTTCCTTGGAGTGGATGCCGATCTCCTTGCACACTTCCGTCTCCACCGGCAGACCGTGGGTATCCCATCCCGCTTTGCGCTCGCACAGTTTGCCCCTCATCGTCTGATACCTGGGAATCAGGTCCTTCATCGCCCGGGTCAGGGCATGGCCGGGGTGCGGCATCCCGTTGGCAGTGGGTGGTCCCTCGAAGAAGACGTAGCGCTGTGCCCCTCTGCGAGATTCGAGGGTTTTCGTTTCGATGTCGTTCTGTTCCCAGAAGGTGCGTACCCGAGCTTCCAGTTCAGGAAAATCTGGAGACTGGGGTGGCTCTGGAAATTCGAAACCGCTTCCCTCTACATTCATCGAAATCCTCCCGGGATCGCCTGGCCTTCCGGCAGCCGCTGTACCCCTGGGAGGATATCCGATGGAATCGCGAGTGACACCCGAAGCCAGTGAGCCACTGCTACCGGGACGCTGAGATGTGACCGGCACAGGCCGCCAGGTGTGAGTACCAATAAACAGCCGAGAGTATCAATAAAAAGGCCCCGGACGCTTCCACGTCCGGGGCCTGATTCATCCTGATTTGTCGTCGTAGTCTAGTAGTCGACCTGACGGAAGGTACCGCCGTTCATGGCAGCGAGGTTCACGTAGAACTGTTGCTCACCGGAGTAGAACGAACTGGTGAAGTAGATGGTGTGAATCGGCAGATTCTCGAAGTTTGCTGCCGTGATCGACTCCATGCAGATGTCAGCGTAGTTGCCACCGCCGGAGCCATTGCAGTACGGCTCACGAGCTCCACAGATGATGACCTGCTTGTGAGCACCTGCGGACTGCTGGGCAAGGCCCAGTCCCGCCAGTGCTGCATCGAGCAGACAATGGTTCTCGATCGGTGCAAGCGTTCCCATCCAGGCCTGCGCAGAAGCCTTGTGTGCAGGGGAAGCGTGGCAGCAATCGGGACGCCAGATGTAGGTGGTGGAGTTGTAGGCGACGATGGCGAAGTCCACCGCTGCCGACAGTTGGTTCAAGGTCGCAGAAACTTCCTGGCGAATCATGTCGAAGATATCGGTCTCACCACAGAAGCCGTACGCAGGAACGATGAACACGAAGGTGTCACCTTCGAACTCGTTACCGTAGAAACGGATCGCTTCCGGTGCATCTTCTTCTTCATCGTCGCTTCCCGCTCCGCCAGCTGGGACATCGAGCGGCTTGCGCAGCCCACCGATATCGTCGGCAGAAAAGACGGTGGTCATCGCCACCGGGGTCACGATCAGAAGAAGGGCCAGGATGAAAAGCCCATGGATTCGGTTCGACAAAGCGAGCCTCCTTATTGACCAAGAGGAGTGAGGATGATCCTCCCCCTCGGAACCTGTCTAATGTACACAGTAGAAGGACGCTCCAGACCTCAAGAATCCCGCGGGATTTCTGAAATCCGCCGCATCCCTGCGACCGATCCCTCAAGTGTAAACCACGGAATCGATCCTCACCACCATCCAGTTGGGCAGAGATTGCCCCCTTGCTCCGGAAGTGGGCGCATATTACCGTTTACGGTGCAATGACAGCGGGGAGTCTAATTTCTTGAAGATTCCGATAAATCTAGACCGTGCTGACCCTTACCGGGTCGGCGGAGAGGAAACAGGCATGAATCTTGATCGGCAGTCGGTTTCGTACCCGACACGACAGTGGCTGATCCTGGTTGTATTCTTGCTCGCATCCGGTTCGGTAGCAGTTCTCGGAGCTTTCGAGGGTCTGAAACCAACCTCCTACACCGCCATCAGCGACGGTGACGAGGAGGAGACGGGTCCCACCTCCGCTCGAGCGGTGTGGAAGGTCAATCGAGTCCGTGGCGAGGAATCCACCGACTACGAGGTGACCATCTTTCAGGTCCCCGCCCCCGGCGGCCACCGCTGGGTTTGGCTCGCCACGGCAGATGACGGCAGTTATCCCGGCGGTTTTCCGCTCGGCTCGATGCTGGTGCAGGGATCTGCCAAGCCCCGTCCCGAACTGTTCGATCCCCTCTCCCCTGCAGTGATGGAGATGTTGCTCTCGGTTCACGGAGCCGGCACCCAGGGGGAAGGACTCGGCTGGGCAGGTGGGACTGCGGTGGGCCTGAGGCGTCAGATTCCCGTGGAGAGGACCGAACAGGTCTCTTCCGAGGGAAAGGTGATTCTCGAGGCGAAACTCGCCGGGGGTACCACGCAGATCCGTGGTGGTAGTCGTGCCCTCAGACTCAGTGAGTTCTCCGAGACGCTCCACCTGGGAAGCAGTGGTTCGCTGAAATCCGCCGAGTGGACTGCCACCCTCCTGCGCGGAGATGACGAAAACGTGCGCTCCGAACAGAGATCACTCACCGTCGAGAGACTCGAGGCGGGACTGATCGAGGAGGAGGAGTCGAAGCAGGTCCAGGATGGATACGAGTTCCTGGCACCTGTGGTGCGCGTTCTGCGCAAGGGAATGTCGCTGGCCGCAGTCGAGATGGCAGAGAAGATGTTTGACGAGGGTCGCAGAGACCACAAGAAGGGCCCGCTGGCAGATATCGTCGATGAGGTCGCCTATCTGCTGAAGTCGAGCAAGAAGATCGCCTCCCAGCCCCTCGATCCTGACAAGCGTGCCAAGGAGATGTTCGGGAAACCGGCCCCTGACTTCGCCCTCGAGGATCTCGAAGGAAAGGAGGTCAAACTCTCCGACTACAGGGGCAAGACGGTGATGCTGGCCTTCTGGGGGTACTCGTGAGGTGCCTGTCGTGCGGAGTCTCCGCACCTCAGCCAGATCCAGAAGGACTTCAAGAACAAGAATGTCGAAGTAGTGGCAATTAATGCCGACAATGATGGAAAAGGCCGGATCCGCGAGTTTGTCGAGGAAAATGGACTTCAACAACGAATGCTACTACGGGGCGACGGAGTTGGGTTTCAGCAGTACCATCTAAAGAGGCTCCCCACTGTTTACATGATCGACCGTAAGGGGAATGTCGTCTCGAGAAGTCCGGGCTATCAGAGTTATGACCAGTTGGAGGCGTCCCTCCAGAAAGCCCTGAGAAAATGATGGAAACAAGCCGGCGATGACGAGTCGGTGACAAATGCAGGTGCAGTAGAGGAGCGATCGATGCTTTCCACTATCATCAGAAATACCAGGGTCCTGGTACCCGTTTTCGTGATCACGGTCTCGTGTCTTCTCGGCGGAAGCCTTCAGGCCCAGGTCTGTTACGTGACCCATTATCTGACCGTCTCCGACCAGGACGATGTGGTGAGAACGGTGGATCCGATCACACTTGAAGTGGTCGATGAAGTCTCGCTGTCGATCCCCAATGCCGTCGAGATCGATGGGATCCGCGCCATCGCCGTGCATCCCACCACCGGCAACTGGTTTCTTCTTGGAATGCTGTCGCTGCCCGTCTCCCCCGCACCTTCTCCGTGGCTCCTCGAATACGACCCCATCAACATCACCCTCAATCCGGTCGGTTTCACCGTCCTCGATTTCAATGACCTCGACTTCCTCGATTCCGGTGAATTGCGTGCCATCACCAATGCCCTATCCACCGGAAGTTCGAACTACTGCGCACTGAGCACCATCACCGGAGGCCCCACCGATCTGTGCCAGTACACCGGCAGTGACGGTGGCGACTCCATCGCCATCGGAGCCGCTGAAGAAGTGTTTCGCGCATCCGGTGGTTACAGCGCGAGCAGCACCGCCCAGCTGGAAAGACCCGATACTCCCGGTGGCAGCAACTGCCAGTCGCTATCGATTCCTCTCCCCTCCGCCCTCGCAGACGAGCCGGTGCGGACCATCACCTACAACGATGACAGCGAGAACTTCATCTGGGTGCAGGGAGATACAAATCGCTCCGTCTACAGCGTCGCCACCGATGGCACCGAGGCGCTACTGGGAACCCTCGACCACGATGTCAACGGTCTCGCACTGATCGAGATCGCAACACCCTGTGCTCCCACCGACCAGTTCATCCGTGGCGATTGCAACCTGGACCTGGGGGTGAATGTCGCCGATGCAGTGTTCCTGCTGACCAGCCTCTTCGTACCGGGAGGGGATCCACTCGGCTGCCTCGACGCCGGCGATGTCAACGATGATGGAGGCACCAACGTCGCCGATGCGGTGTTCCTCCTCACCAGCCTCTTCGTACCGGGAGCCGCACCGATTCCAGCTCCCAATATCCAGGACGGCTGCAATCCTGATCCGACAGACACCGATCCCCTCGACTGCCAGAATACCGGCTGCTGATGGAGTGAACGGTTCCTGACTTCCACGATAGATCACAAAAAAAGCCCCGCGACGCAGAAGCGTCGCGGGGCTTTTTTCGTGCGGGGGGTCCGTCAATCGCTCCCGCTCGAATACCAGGCGATCGGGCAGCAGCGAGATCAGGCCAGCGCAGCCACGAAGCTGCAGATCAGCGCACCTTCAGCAAGATGACGATGAGAAGAGGAGCCAGTACCGCCTGCAAGATCACGAACCTCATCAGTACCTGCGTGGAAGACCATTTGCGGTTCACCATGAAGTGGTCGTGGAGGGGACAGCGTAACCCCTCGAGGATCGGCTTCCTCAACGATCGGATCAACATGATCTTGATCAACCCGGTTCCGCCGTTGGCGAGAATCAACATGGCAACCACCCCCAGCAAGAATGGATTACCTGTCGCCAGCACGAAGATCCCCAGCAGCAGGCCCAGTGCTCGGGAGCCTGCGTCCCCCATCAGAAGATGAGAGGGATTGGCATTGAACCACAGATAGGCTGCCAGCGATCCGAGGGTCGTCGACACGATGATCGCCCACTGTGCGCCATCGGAGTAGAAGGGTACCAGCAAGTAACGAGCGGATTCGACATGCCCCACCACTCCGTACAACACCCCACCGAGTCCGAGGAAGGCGAGAACCAGTAAACTCCCCGACAGGCCGTCGACCCCGTCGGTGCAGTTGGTGGTATTGATGGTAATGAAGAGGAGCAGTGCCGCGCAGGGACCGTAGATCCACGAGTCGATGAGGATGGGGGCGAGCATTCCCGCCGTCCCATCGAGCAACGCCTCCGGTCCCATCTTGGGAGCGTAAATCGGTAGCCAGATCTCCATGCGAGATTCCCCACCCACCATCGCCCACGCCACCATGGCGGAGATGGCCAGATCGATCAGGGCCTTCTTCACCCGTCCCCAGGAATTGGGACTTCGATCGTCGAGGAATCCACCCGCCATCGCCAGCAACACTCCCAGCAGGATCACCGAACGGAACGGATCCCACGGTGCCACCAGCAGCGATACCAGCACCGTGACGGGGATGAAAAGTGACCCCGCTCCCGTCGGCTTCCCGAGGGCGCTATCAGAATCCCCGGCATGATCTCGCCCCCGGTCGAGGGGTAGCGTCTTTCCCCAGCGATGGAGAACCAGATAGGAGACGATTGCCGCCAGAAATGCTCCCAGGGTGCACAGAACCAGGTGCGACTGGAGCAGTCGCATCGGTCCCCAGAACTGTTCAAGTTGATGCCCTAGCCAGTAGAACAAGGTGATCCCCCGCATTCGTTCGGATGTTACGCCGACGACCAACGCAGGGTAGCGGTAGGGTGCAGGACAGGGAAGGCACTAGTCTGCGGTGAAAAGGAGGATGGGTTAGCGGTTCTTGCCGTCCGTCGATCCACTCTCCGACTGCTTCTTCTCTCGCTCGAGACGTGCCTTTTCGATGGTGGCGCGGCGCTCGTCCTCACTTCGGCGGGTGCGAATCGACATCCCGTACGGGCGGGTCAAGGCGTTACTCACCTGCTCCCCCTCGTGAACCTGTCGGATGGCGTCGTCGAGGTAATTGACCCGTTCGAGATTGCGGCCCCAGACGTCATCATCGATCGCTCCATAATAGACAACCTTGCCGTGATCGATGACCAGGAAGGTAGGGCAGTTCGTGACCCCGAACGCCTCGGAAACCTTGCCATCCTTGTCGAGAAGGTAAGGGTGAGTGATGGGGTACTTTTCGATCCACGGCTGGATCTTGATGGGGTGTGCATAGAAGGCGGAGTTGATGGTGACCCAGCGAATGTCTTTCTTCTTCCAGCGACGGATCATCGGCAGGATCCTCTTCTGGAGGTAGAGTCTCTGGGTGAAGCGGCACCCCGGAAGGGACCATTCCAGAACCACCACCTGATCGGACCAGCTGGTCAGGTCGAAGCTGTTACCCTCCAGGTCCGGCAAGACCATCGCTGGTGCCTCCTTTCCCAGCAAATCGATGGGAGAAGCGATGGGAGCCGGTTGCTCCACTGCATCCGCTGGCTCAGGGGTGTCCTCGGGGGCCACCTGGACCGGCAGAATCAAGCTCGTCAACAGGATCATGGCGGAGAGCAGTGCGTTCATCAGGGTTTCCTCTTCCTGCGGGTCCAGAATCGTGGCGAATCGCAGGATTCGAGGTATCTGGTCCCCCGATTGCATCCGGCGATGGATCCTCGATCCACTCCCCATCATCCTACCATCGACACAATTATTATTCAGCACCCTCAGAAAGCTCTACCCACTCCCGCAGTCCAGTTCCGAACAAACCTGCCGATGTGGTACTCTTCAGGCGAAGAGAGTTGCCCCTTTTACCCGCGACAACAGCGATGCACCCGTTTGGAGACCTCTCCGCCACCGGATACCGCCAACGAAAGGCGTTTCGATGAGAAATTCTTCCCGGTCCTGGATCCTCGTACTTTGCTGCTGCTTCGCAGTGCAGCTCGGTGCTCAGGTGAGCACGACGACTCCTGCTCCGGCCTCCGAGGATCGCTCCGATGGCCCTGAACAGCTGGCCTCTCTCGTCAGCGCAAAATTGTTGTCGATTCCAGATCCCCGCAGCCTCACCCGGGAGGATCTCCCACGCATCTTTCTGATCCTCGACGAGGGGATCGCCGCCGGCAGACAGTACGTCCTCAAGTACCCGGAAGGGGAAGAGATGGGGCTGGTCAGCTGTGATCTGGGAAGGTTGCTGATCCTCAACGTCGACCGCCATATCGGTGTGCTCAATGAAGAAGCAAAGATCTTTGGAGCCGCCCTCACCGCAGATCAACGACTGCAGGAAACGGTCACCTACCTGCTGGAAGTCCGGGATCTGATCACCAGGGCGCTGACCCTCGACCTCGACGGGGCGTTGCGCTGCCGAGCGGAGGTGATCCTGGGAGACTGCCTGCTGAAGATGCGGGATCCATCCGGTTCTGCAGATGCGTTCGGGCGAGCACTGAAACTGGACACCTCTTCGAGCGACCCGGATGAGATGAGAATCAAACAGATCGAAGCGCTGGAAGTGGCTGAACGCTACCAGGAGATGGTGGAGGCGGGCAATGAGGCTCTCGACCTGTACCCGCGATCACCGTTCCTTCCCCACCTCGTCTACTTCACCCACAAGGGACACCGTCACCTCGGTCTGATTCGCCAGGGGAGAGATCTGTGGCGACTGTGGGGTCCCGTTCTTCGCGCCGGTGCGGCGGGAGGTGAGATCACCCTTCCAGGTAGTGAAGAGAAGTGGCAGGTACCTGACGGAAAAGAGAACGACTTCTTGCTGATGGCGGATCGGGCCGGATTCTACGAGGGCTTCTATCAACTCGCTCTCGGCGAGCGTGAACTTGCGCTGCAAGCCTTGCTCAAGTTCAACGATGCTCTCAATGAACGAATCAATGCCGGTGAAGAGATCTCGATGGCCACAAAGACCTACCTCGACTTCCAGTCGCTTCCGATGGCGCAGAGAATCGATGTCCTGCACGGCAAGAAGGCTCCTTCCCTCGACGGGATGCTATGGGCCAACCCTCCCCAGGATGATCCTGACAAGAAGATCGAGATGCGCCTCTTCTGCGATTCGAGCCGAGCCGGTGCGAGACAGTCTCGATTCATCGACCTGCTGAGGAAGTTGGAACTGGAATACTCCTCCGAAGGACTCAGAGTCGTGTGGATCAGCACGGTTCTGCGGGAGGAACGCGCCCAGAAGGAACTGAACTCTCTCACCAGAATCGCCCTCGAGAAGAAGTTGAACTGGGCCTACGGAGTGCAGCCCGGAATCGACGCAGGAGTGGTCGAGCGCCACCTCGGTTCCCACGGAGGCACCTTGCTGATGGCCATCGATAACGAGGGCCGTATCCAGTGGGAAGTGATCGATCCGATGTTCTGGGACGAAGGACTGTACCGCAAGATCATCCAGCGACTCCTCAACGATTCGGAGTAATCGAGTGTCCCGCCCCTATAAGAAACTGGTACTCGTCTGTACCCATGGTCGGTCTTGCCCACAGCAGGGCTCGCTGGAAACCTGCGATGCCCTGCGGGAGGCGGTCACTGCTGCGGGGAAGCGGGATCAAATCCGGGTGGTCAAGTCGGGCTGCCTGGCCCAGTGCGGACATGGACCGATGGTCGCCATCGAGCCGGATGGTCGCTGGTATTCCAGCGTCACCAGGGATGACGTTTCGGAACTGATGGCAGGTCCCATCGAGACGGGCGAGGTACTCCCCCGCCTTCTCCACGAGCCTCTCGACGACGGCAAGAATGTGATCCCGAGGGACCGCTGGACGATTCCACCCGCATCCGATCGGTCCTGAACACTCCTTCCGGCACCGGCATTCGCCACCGTAATTGCTCGCAACCACAGTAATGGCTTACCTTTGTCTCCTGGTTGGCACTCCCAGAAGAACCCAAGAAACCCTAGTACAAACCGTCAGATTGTGTCCACAGGGGGGTGCTACAGCGATATCCTCGTGGTTCGAGAATCGCCCTGCGATCCTCGCCCCCCACAGAATTTACTGTGGGCTGGCCGAGACATGTACACAAGCGGGACCATGTCCCAGGAGAGATGGAATGAGCGAAGATCTCAAGCTGATTCGTAACATCGGCATCAGTGCCCACATCGACAGTGGAAAGACGACCCTCACCGAGAGGATCCTCTTCTACACCGACCGCATCCATGCCATTCACGAAGTTCGCGGAAAAGACGGCGTCGGTGCGACGATGGACTCGATGGAACTGGAACGCGAACGTGGAATCACAATCCAGTCCGCCGCGACCTACCTCGAGTGGGGCGACAAGCATATCAATATCATCGATACACCGGGGCACGTCGATTTCACCGTAGAGGTCGAGCGTGCGCTGCGCGTACTGGATGGAGCGATCCTGGTACTGTGTGCAGTCTCCGGAGTGCAGAGTCAGTCGATCACCGTCGACCGCCAGATGCGTCGTTACAATGTCCCGAGATTGGCGTTTGTCAACAAGTGCGACCGGACCGGGGCAGACCCCATCAAGGTCTGTGACCAGCTTCGTGAGAAACTCCGTCTCAACTCCGTGATGTTCCAGTTGCCCATCGGACTCGAAAATGACCACGAGGGAGTGGTAGACCTGATCCGTATGAAGGCGATGTATTTCGACGGGGATAACGGCGAAAACATTCGCATCGAGGATATTCCTGCCCACATGCAAGACGAAGCCGAAGAGCGCCGTGAGACGATGCTCGATGCGGTCTCGATGTTCTCCGATGAGTTGATGGAAGCGATGCTCTCCGATGAAGTCACCGAGGAGTTGATCGTCGAAGCCGCTCGTAAGGGAGTCATCTCCCTTGAGCTCTGTCCTGTCTTCTGCGGATCGGCCTACAAGAACAAGGGCGTGCAACCATTGATGGATGCCGTCAACGCACTCCTGCCCTGTCCACTGGATGTCGAGAACTTTGCATTCAATCCAGAAAACGAAGAAGAGACGGTACCCGTCACCAATAACAGCTCTGACGAGTTGTTGAGCTACGCCTTCAAACTGGAAGACGGCGCATACGGACAGTTGACCTATGTACGCGTGTACCAGGGAGAACTGGTCAAGGGCGAGTTCGTCTACAACGCGCGAACGGGCAAGAAGGTAAAACTGGGTCGCATCGTCCGGATGCACTCCGACAACATGGATGAAATCGACAGAGCCGGTTCCGGTGACATCGTCGCACTGTTCGGCATCGACTGTGCTTCAGGAGACACCTTCCGATCGAATAATACCGATCTGGTACTCTCCACGATGCATGTACCCGAACCGGTGATCCACCTCGCCATCAAACCGGTTGACCGCAAGGCCACCGACAACATGTCCAAGGCACTACAACGCTTCACCAAGGAGGATCCGACCTTCAGGGTCGCCTTCGATGCCAAGAGCAGTGAAACCATCATCTCCGGAATGGGTGAGTTGCACCTCGAGGTGTACGTGGAGCGGATGAAGAGAGAGTTCAAGGCAGAGGTGGAGGTCGGTGCTCCTCAGGTAGCCTTCCGTGAGCAGATCACCCGCACCATCGAATACGATTACACCCACAAGAAGCAGACCGGTGGATCAGGTCAGTTTGGACGCATCATCGGTGCCCTTACTCCCAGCGAGGATGGAGAATTCCACTTCGAGAGCAAGGTCACCGGAGGAAACGTACCGCGTGAATACATCCCGTCGGTTCAGAAGGGTTTCAGTCAATGCCTCGAAAAGGGATTGCTGATCGGCGCTCCTGTCGATGGTCTCCACGTGACGCTGACAGACGGCGGGTATCACGCGGTCGACTCGTCAGATATGGCATTCCAGGCAGCTGCCAAGGGTTGCTTCCGTGAGATGTACATGTCGGGCAAACCGGAGGTTCTCGAGCCGTTGATGTCGGTGAGCCTCGAAGGTCCGACCGAGTTCCAGGGTGACATGGTAGGTACCCGCCTTCAGCGTCGCGGGGTCCTCAATGGCCCCGTCGACGAGCAGGGGTTCGTACGGATAGATGCAGACGTCCCGCTGGCGGAGATGTTCGGTTACGCCACGGCGTTGCGTTCGGTGACCCAGGGCAAGGCGGAGTTCACGATGGAGTTCAACTGCTACTCCTCTGCGCCGATGGAAGTCCAGAAGGAACTGGTCGCGAAGTTCCAGGCGAAGAAGGACGCAAAGAAGTAAACCCAGGACTTACCGTCCAGGCGATGAGTCCAGGCGATGAAACAAAGCAGCCCGTACTCCCCTTGAAGGAGTACGGGCTGTCTTTCTTTCGGAACGAGCGCCGACAACCGTGTCGCGGCCCCCGGTAAATCCCTACTGATCGCGCAGGAAACGTTCCACCGCTCTTTTTGATCCCTGCAGCGCAATTCTCTGACTGTAGAGGTCGAGAGCACGGATGCCTCCCAGTTCCTCTCCCCCTCCTGCTCTTCCCGGTCCGCCGTGCAGCGACTGTGGAAGTGCGACACCGGAGCCAGGTGCCTGACTCGCCATCTTCTCCGAGGCGAGGTAGAAGCGACCGCTCCATGCTCCACCACGACGTAGCAAATCGTTGGTCCACGACTCCGAGTCGCTGTACACCGAGGTGACCAGCGTTCCCTTTCCCCGACTGTTGAGACAGGCAGCAGTGGCTGCCTCTCCGTCGTAAGGACAGATCGTTGAAACGGGGCCGAAGACCTCCAGGTCATGGACCACCTCGTCGTCGACACCATCGCGCAGTTGCAGAAGCGTAGGTGCGAAGAAATACCCCAGACCCTGCTGGGCTCCGACTCCGTCGACTCGTTCCCCGCTGCCGTGAATCACATCGGCGACTTCCCTGAGGCGACCAACTCCCTCCGAGACACTTGCCAGTTGCTGGGCGGTTGCCAGTGGACCGACATTGACCTTGTCATCGAAGGGAGATCCCACTACCCGATTGGAGAGTTCTTCACACAGAGAATCCCTGACATCATCGAGACTGGTGGTTGGCACCAGGATCCTGCGTACAGCGGTACACTTTTGCCCACTCTTCTGGGTAACCTCCCGGGCAACTTCCCGGATGAACAGGTTCCACACCTCGGACTCCGGTTGCACATCCGGAGCGAGGATTGCGGCATTGAGGCTATCGGCTTCGATGTTGACCGGCGTTGACTGACGCAGAAGATTTTCGTGGGATCGGATCTTGAAGGCAGTGTCGGCGGACCCGGTGAAGGCGACCACATCCTGGCCGGTGAGATGATCGAGCAGATCTCCCACCGATCCACAGATCAATCCGAGTACTCCCTCGGGGAGTCCCCCCGATTCCACGACCGCTTCGATGCATCGCTCGGTCACGATGCTGGTGCTGGTTGCCGGTTTGGTGATCACCGGCATTCCAGCAAGGATCGCGGCGGCTGCCTTCTCGGCAAATCCCCATGCAGGAAAGTTGAAAGCATTGATGTGGATCGCCACGCCATCGCGAGAGACACGCCCATGGCGCCCCCAGTAGACGGCGTTGCGTCCAAGTTGCTCACCATCTCCATCGGGCAATCGATGCGTACTCCCGAGTTCCTGGCCGATCTTACCGTAGTGATAGAGGGTTCCCGTTGCCCCATCGATGTCGAACTTCGAATCCTTACGAGTGGTTCCGCAACTCTTCATCGAGAGTTCGAGCAACTCATCTCGAATGGTATGAATCGCCTTCGACATCGAAATGAGAAGGTCTCCACGCTGTGCAAAGGTCATCTCTCGCAGCGCTCCACCCCCGACTCCCCTGGAGTGCTCGAGTGCCGCATGGAAGTCGATCCCTGAACTGGAAGCACAAGCGAGTGGCTGCTCGGTGGTGGGATCGATGATGAGTGCGCCGGAATCGTTTTCGGATCGGTGCCACTGGCCCAGCAGATGGCTACGCAGCTGTTTCACTCTCGTCCTCCTTGTCGATGGTGCGCCACCCGGGAGCGAGTGCACGCGGACCGCCATTAGATACAGGGAGGGTTGTCGGTACCAGAGGATCGTGGCAGGGAGTCATCGAATCGACTGCCCGGGAAGCAGAATCCACCGCTGAAGATCCACCAGAAAGGCTCGAGGAGGGACTCGACGAACAATAGCCCCGATCAGGGCAGGCAGGCACCGAGATCATCTGCAGTCGGATCAACACCGTAGCCCGGATAGGGATACGGAATCGTCGCCCCGCCGGAGAAGAGGAAGTTGAGCAATGCGACGGCATCGCCGATGTTCACCACTCCGTCGTCATTGCAGTCCGCCGCATCGGGGCAAACCGAGGGCGGGCCGCCGATGAAGAGGTAGTCGAGCATGAAGATGGCGTCGGCAATATTCACCGATTGATTGTAATTTGCATCGCCCCGTACGAACAGGAACTGGGGTTGCTCGGAGATGGTGACGGTGCCATGGATCATGTAGGGGGCCTCGGAGAATCCTCCCTCGACGGCGTAGATGGTATTGATGGGTGGATCACCAACTCCCACCGAAAAACGGATCTCCGTCGAAGTTCCCTGGGGCTGTCCGAAGCTCACCTGGTAGTCGAGAGTGCATAGAGTCTGATTGCTACCGGGAGACATCATGCGCCCATCGAAGGGGGGAAGGGTGTCAAAGATGACCGCCAGGTACATCGTTGAATCGACCCCGGCGGGATTGATCTGGGAGATGATGAACTCCGGTGACAGTGCCTGTGCCTGGGTTCCATCGAGACTGATGGCACTCATGTCGAGGATTTCACCGTCGTACTCGAGGGCGATCTGGAATCCCTGCAACGGTTGGGAGTAGGTCCCCAGTACCGGATGGAAGACAGGTTGCCCACCGAATACCGCGATATCAGCCAACTCCATCGAAGTCTCGGGCGGAGAGACCACGATCGGCGTGGAAGCCATCACCGTGTCGGTTCCTCCAGGCCCCGTAACGGTCAGGCTCACCGGGTAAGTGCCCGGTTCGAGGTAAGTATGCTCTCCATCTGGATCGGTACTCACCTGGCCATCCCCGAAGTCCCACAGGAAATCGGAGATCAGGCCTTCACTGATGCTCTCGAACAGGATGGTATGATCCGCAACTCCATCGTCCTCACTGTGGATGAATATGGCTGCCTGCGGTTGCGTGGTGTTGTGGAAGTACCATGCATCCCCGTCACTGATCACCAGGTAGTGTTCGAAGCCGGCCCCATCGATGGCGACTTCGATCTCCTCGATGTTCCCGCCAACCACATCGATGGTCTCGGTGGCAGGAGTCTCGCCGGGGCTCACGGAATAACGATGTATCAATCCATCCTGAATCCAGGAAACGCAGTAGCGCTGCATCGAGAGCTGGTCGAGACACAGTTCGGTGATCCCTGTCACCCGGTCGCTGATCACCTCCTGGTTCGTGACCCCCAGGATCAGCGATCCGGTGAGAAGAACCAGTTGATCATCGAGGAGGACCACGATCCGGATGTTTCCGTAGGAATCGGTCTGCAGTTGCCAGGCGGTCGGAATCGTCAGGAGATCGTAGAGCACGAATTCGCCACCGAGGGAACCGGAGTCGGCGATCCGTCCGTGCAGCTCGGTACCTTCTTGCCAGACGATCAGCGCCGAATTGTCGCCAACACAGGAAATCTGGGAGTTCATCCCGGTTCCAAGATTGACAGGTGAACTGCCGCCATACTTGAGAATGATCTCTGATTGTCCGGCGAGATCCCTCGTCCACGTGATGACTCTCTGGCCACCATCGAGGATCGTCACCCTGGAGTCGTACTGGTCACCGGCTCCGGGACTCATCAACTGTGGGTCTCCGAATCCGACCGCGAAGCTCTCGATCAGGTAAACTCCGCGATCGGCAGTTCCGACCGCCTCTTCGTGGCTGATCAGGTAGTGAGCCGCACTCCCCTGGGTGAGGGATGGCGAGCCGAGAACCGCGGAGGAATCGAGGGCCGGTATCATCGTTCCCATCTGCATGACGCTACCGCTGAAGAGAATCTGACCACCGGAGAGTGCGCACACCGAGACTTGCTGTGGAGCGCAGGTCGGGCAACTGGTGTCGAGATGAATCCTGCCATCGGTCACCGGAAGAACTCCATCGGAGATCAGGATCGGTTCGACGAACTGAGCGGACACCACCCCGGGGATGAGGATTGCGATGAACAGTATCGATAAACGGAATTTCCATCCGAACATCTTCAACTCCTTCATCGGTACACCTCTTCCTGATCGCCGAAATAATCACGACGATCGGTACACCCCGACGGAGGTCATTGTCACCTCCGAAGGACACACATTGGATTCGAATCTAAGCCCAAAAAGCAGGCGAATGACAGGTCACAAGGTAAAAACAATCGAGATCGATTTGCCGCACCATCGTGACAATCCTGCTCAATTATCTATTTGACCACATCACGGCCAATCTCGATAGCCTCGGCTCAAGCACTGCGAGGGGGCCCTGAGGGGCCTCTGGAACGATCGATGGCAGGCGGACCCGGCGATCGACCGTGACGGCGTCCACGGTGCTCACCACCGTTGACAGGCCCTTCCCTCCAGCGTGGTCTGGGTTCGTAGAGCCAGCAGCAACACGATGGAACTGGCCAGTCCCACCAGCGGCAACTCCAACCCCGGCACGGCGAAACCACGCTGCTCTTGCTCCACCCTCGTCTCCGCCACCGCTCCGTTCTCCTCGACAGGATCGATTTCTCCGCCACCCCAGCGCGTCCCCGGGAATGCCCAGAGCAGCACGCTCAGCAGCAATGGAAGCAGGGACAGTCTCGAAATGGTGTCGAGTTTCAAGAGGACTCCTCCCCCACCAGCAAACCCAGTTCTGGCGCCGAAGGTCGACGCGAATCCACTCACAACTCCACAAGACAGGGTACACCCCGCGATTCAGGGATCAATCGGCCACGGCTCCGACCACCTCGAATGGGAGAGCACCTCTTGCCGTCGCCGGTCGCATCAGAGACCATCGGGAAACAGTCACCAGGAGGCGATTTGAACCAAGAGCAGCGGATTGTTCGAAATCGAACGCGATCGATAAAGGTAGGCACCATCACCATCGGGGGAGACTCTCCCATCGTGGTTCAGAGCATGTGTGCCACCCCGACCAGCGATGTCGAGACCACCTCTCGCCAGTTGCAGTCGCTGGCTGATGCCGGTGCTGGAGTGGTGAGGATGGCTGTCGACTCGAAGAAGGAAGCGCAAGCTGTCATCGAGATCGCAGCCAGGGTCGAAACCAACATCTGTGTCGATCTGCAGGAGAACTGGCGCCTCGCCGAGATCCTCTCCCCCCACGTCTCCAAGATCCGCTACAACCCTGGACATCTTCATCATCACGAACGGGCAGTTCCCTGGCGTGAGAAGGTGAATCGCCTGGCGCAGTGGGCCCAGTCCGGTGACACGGCATTGCGTATCGGAGTCAATTGTGGCTCGGTGGATCCCGCCATGAAGGATGCATGGCCTGCCGAGGATTCTGTATCCCCGCTGGTCGCCAGCGCGCTGGAGCACGCGGAGTTTCTCGACTCCATCGACTTCACCCGCTATGTCGTCTCCCTCAAGGACTCCGATCCACAACTGGTGATCGAGGCGAACCAGAGGTTTGCAAGTCAACGACCGGAGATCCCACTGCACCTTGGAGTCACCGAAGCGGGACTACCACCGGATGGAGTGATCAAGACGCGGGTCGCCTTCGAACAGTTGATCTCTCGCGGCATCGGCGACACCCTTCGTGTCTCCTTGACCCTTCCCAACGATGACAAGTACCAGGAAGTGGTCGCCGGCCAGCAGATTCTCGATGACATCGCGGCAGGACGAGTTCGAAGTGTCGTCCACTTCCAGACTGAGGGACCGAACATCATCTCGTGCCCATCCTGTTCCAGGGTTGAAAATGGAGCCTTCGTGGAACTGGCCCAGCAGGTCAAGAAACTGTCGGAAGATTACGCTCAACACCAGTTCACCATTGCGGTGATGGGATGCCGGGTGAATGGGCCGGGAGAAACCGATGACGCCGATCTCGGACTGTGGTGCGCTCCCAGTTTCGTCAACCTCAAGCGCGGAGCAGAGAGTCTCGGTGCGTTCCCCTACGATGAGATTCTCGAAAAACTACAGCAAGAAATTGAAAGCTTGATCCAGGATCGAGAATCCGCCTCCTGAGTTGCGCCCATCAGGGTGCGCAGCCGGCGACACAGCAGAGATCTCCTGCCGTCGGATCGGCCGCACAACTGCTCGGTGCCGGGGGCTCCTGCGCACCGGAGAAGAGTGCTGCGAGGAGTGCGATGGGATCTGCGATGTCGAGCAGTTCATCGTCATTGGTATCGCCGGCATTGGTACAGTTGAGATCCCCTCCTCCGAACAGAAACCCCAGCAGAGCGATCGGATCAGCGATGTCGATCACCCCATCGGCATTGGGATCTCCACGGACGAAGCGACCGCTCACCATCGCGGACGGGAACTCGATCACGCTCACGGTGTTTGCGATGGCGGGACCGGGGTAGCCGCTGTTGGCGGCGTAGATCTTGTCCCCATCGGGACTGACCGCGATCCCGAAGGTGTAATCACCCTCGACCGGAATGACCATCTCGATGGCATCGATCATCGGTGGATCGATCGGGTCGCCGACGAGGCTGAAGTCCGGGAGACGAACAATCGCCACGTTGCCGAGCGCTGAGCCGAGTTCACTCGCGTCGGAGTTTGGGTGGTGGCTGAATCCCCAGTTGGTCACGGCAAGGTACGGAGTGTTGGGGACGAGGGCCATCTCTTCCGGACCGGTACCGATACGTAGCCGTGCGACGACCTGACGCGAGGACCGATCGACGACCGAGGCGTGGTCGAGAGATCGATCGAAGCCGAAGTTCCCGACCAGCAGGTGCTGCTCGTTCTCGGTGAGCGCAAGCGCCTGGGGGAACTCGTCGACTGCGATCGGAGTCGCGACGAGGGTGTCGACTGCAATTTCCCACACCCGTATGCCAGTGGGATCGGTGACGTAGACAAAATCTCCCTCCGGTGAGGCGATCATCTCACGGGGCGCTCCGAGTCCACCGACCTCTCCGAGGACCTGATGCCCAGGAATCGACCACTTGGTCACGCGCCCGTCGCCCCCGGTCGCGACGAACAGGGTACTGCCGTCCGGGGTGAAGGTGAGCCCGAGCGGATTCAGCCCCAAAGCAGCAAACGAATCGATCGGATCAAGGGTCACCGGATCGATGCAGTCGATCTGGTTGGCCACGAAGTTGACGATGTAGAGCCTCGTGCCATCCGGAGTGAAGCCGAGACGGTACGGTCCAGCCCCGACCGGGATCGTTGTCTCGACGGCATCGGTGGTGGTGTCGATGACGGACAGGGTGCTCGCATCGTGGTTGGTGACGAAAAGTCGACCGGTGGCCTCGTGCAGGGCGAGCCCGATGGGGCGCGTGCCGACATCGATGAGACTGGAAAGCTGCGATGGATGATCGGGCGCGCACGTTTCGCGCACGAGCAGGGAGTAATCACCGAAGTCGCCATTTCCGTGTCCATCGATGACGATCGTGACCGTTTCCCCCGCCAAAATGAATACCGCTGCAACGCGGGCTCGTGTGGCGTCGAGTCCGCAACCGTCGTCGCTGCAGGCGATGACACTGGCGTCGGTGGGCTCGAGGGAGATCGGGCAGGGATCACCGATCACCGTGATCTTTGTGTCGAAATCGCTGCCACAACTGTCGATCTCGATCCAGGTATCCTGCGTTGCGGTGTAGCGATAAAAGTTCTCAGGTGCGCCGCCAGAGACGAATTGACACTGGTGCTCGAAACGGGAGGCCCCTTCCGTGGTCCCATTCGCCAGATAGGGCAGCGCAGGGATCGGGAAAGCGAGCTCGCACGTCTCGCCGGGCCCCGCCGGCAGACTCGGAGTGATCGTCACCGAGACATCTCCGAAGTCGCTGCTTCCATAGCCGTCAAAGACGACGAAGTACTCGACCCCCTCCGTCACCACAAAGGAGATACGGGAGCGAAAACCGTTCACGCCGCACGCATCGTCGTTGCATGCGATCGCGGTGCCCGATCCTCCCGATCCAGTCCGGGTCCCCGCCTGTGGGCAGGTCCCCTCGTAAATGTAAACTTTGGTATCGAAGTTCGACTCACACAGATCGATGCTCATCTCGCCGGTCTCCCCGGCAACGAATCGACGAACGACGTCGGGGCCGCCAGTGACAGGAAACGGGCACGATTCGTTATAATCGTCGAAAGCCAAGGTGGTCGAGACGGTTCCGCTCCACGGGATCGTTATCGTCTCCGCCGTGTCGCACCGATCGGAAGGGAACAGCGCAGTCTCGGTCAGGGTCAGGTCGTAACTTCCACAGTCGGAAGCACCGTAGCCGTCGATCACGATGAAATAGTCCACTCCTGCAACAAGGTTGATGGCCACCAGCCGCGATCGCCAACCATTCTCTCCGCAGGCGTCGTCGTTGCACGCCACCTGCATTCCGGAATTCGAAACGGTCGGGCAACTGCCCGTGTAAAGGTAGACCTTGGTGTCGAAGTCGGAGGAGCACAGATCGATGCTGATGGTGACATCGGTGCTGGGCGTGTAGCGATAAACGACGTCGCGTCCTCCCGTCGGGGTGAACGGGCAGCTTTCGTTGTAGTCGTCGAGTGCGCTACAGGTGTCTCCGGTGGAAGAGAAGGGAATCGTGCCGATCACCTCAGCGGAGGCGCAATCTTCTCCGCCGGTCCCGTGGGCGGGGAGCGGTACAAGTACCAGCAACAGCAGTGCGGATGCCCATGTGAGGCGGGAAGAAACGATGATGACCTCCAGGAGGGAGTACACCGGGTGAACAGGATACCCATGGTCTCCACGATCAAGAAAGGCTCCCGTGACCGGGGTGGTAACGGGAGCCCTTCTATTCTTACACTGACGAAATTTGCCTCAAGATCTTTCCATCAGGGGCAGAGTGGGAAGGCGCCGCATCCCAGTGCGGTTCCCGCCGGATCCTGTCCACACAGAGGGAACGGCGCTGCTGGGGTCGGCCCACCTGCAAACAGGTAGCTGAGCAAGAACACCGTATCCGCGATGTTCACGCCTTCATCATCGTTGACATCCACCGTGGCGTCACACAACACGGCCCCGACACCGAACAGGTACTCGAGGCTCGCCACTGCATCACTGATGTCATGACTTCCATCCACATTGATGTCTCCGCGAATCCAGTCCTGCACGGCGCACTCGTCCGGTTCGCCATTTGCGTCTGCGTCGGCACTGGTGCCGCTGGCGATATCGCACGAATCGGGAATCGAGTTGGCATTGCAGTCGGGGACGGCTCCGGAAGCAATCTCGCAAGAATCGAGGGAACCACTGAGGTCACAATCGAGAGCGGGAGCCGAGGCGATATCACAACTGTCAGGTGTGGAGTTGCCATCGCAGTCGGAGGCGGTGCCCCCGGCGATGTCACAGGAATCGAGGCTTCCATTGCTATTGCAGTCCTGGGCCGGATCGCTGGCGATCTCACAACTGTCCGGGATGAAGTCGCCGTCACAGTCCACCACCGTTCCTGCGATGATCTCGCAGGTATCGAGTATTCCGGTGGAGTTACAATCGACAGCGGGGTCCGAAGCGATCTGGCAGCTATCCAGCTGTCCATTCAGATCGCAGTCCGCGGCTCCTCCCGCAAGGTCACATCCATCGATCTGGCCGTTGCCATCGCAATCGATGCCTGCAGTCTGATCGACATCGCAGGTGTTGGGGATGCCGTCTCCATCCAGATCGGAATCACAATCGTCAATCGTTCCATCGCCGTCGGTATCCACCTCGCAACTATCGGGAACACCATCGAGATCACAATCGGCAGCCCCTGTCGCAACGTCGCAGATGTCAGGAATCCCGTTGGCATTGCAATCGGGGACGGAACCGTCGCCGGTAGAACATTCGTCAGGGATTCCATCGATGTCGCAATCGGCACTGGTTCCAGCAGCGATGTCCTGGTCATCAGGAATACCATTCAGGTTGCAGTCGGTGATTCCGGAACAATCGACATCTTCGTAACGGAAATCGTCGATCGCAGCCTCGACGATCGATCCCGATCCAAGATCACTGGCAGTGAATCGCACCTGAACGGTGGAACTCAACAGGACGAATTCGGAAGCTGTGAAGGAGTGTTCGATCCACCCACCACCGGTTCCGGTGCCGGTCGGACCCACCGTCTCCACGGTGATCCATGTCGACAGATCATCGGAGATCTGTACCACGAACACATCCGCACCAGGGGATGCGCCGCTGTCATTGGAGTACCAGCGGAAGTAACTGATCAGCGGATTGGTCGATCCTGTCAGATCCATCACCGGCGTGTACAGAGTCGTGGAACCGCCATCGATATCATTTTCGCCGAGCGATCCACCCACCGATCCTTGCCCGGTGAACCAGCACTGGGAACCGGGGTCGGTGTGATCGTTCTCCGGTTGTGCCGCGGTTCCGAGCGGATCGCCACGGGTCCAGGTTCCGGTGGTCGCATCGTTGGGAGTCCCCACCGACCAGCCGGCAGCGGTCTCGAAATCGGTAATCTCCTCGGTGACACCGTAGGCGGACAGGCCGATCACCGAAGCGGTCGCCCCGCCCTGCGGATAAGAGACCAGCTGGCCCGATGCACTCTGCGCCTCGATCCACCAGCCGAATTCTGTTCCACAGGTCACCGGCGGAAAGGTCATCTGGTAACTGAAGCCACCCTGGAAGGTGAGTGGAACGGTCTGCACTCCCGCACCGATCTGGATGCGAAGCACTTCACTACCCGCTTGCACCGACGATCCAGCGACCGGAGTGATCAAGACATCAAAGGTATCTCCACCGAGTGGATTGAAGACAACCGGGTCGCCTCCCACCACTGCGATGGTGAGCGCAGCGGTGACATCGATGGAGCAGGTCACTTCACCGGATGGAACCGCAGCTACCGAGGCATTGACCCCGTAGGTGTGAGTCCCCGGGGTCGTTCCCGCATCGATGTAAGATGTGGCAGATCCGCTGAGGGTCGCGATGACGGTTCCGTCGCGAGAGATGTCGATAGAATCGTAAATCTCTCCATTGGTCCAGGAGAGCTGAACCTGTTCGCCACTCTGCACGCAGTTGAGTCCAGTGACGGGAAGCGTGAAGTCTCCACTTGGAGCCAGTACTTCCACCGTCGAACTCCCGCCGCCGGAGAAGTGGCCGAGGGTTGCGGTCACTGCCGTCGGCGGAGCATTGGCGATGAAGCGGAAGTTGTGGAGAGTGCTCCAGCGGATGGCATTGGCGTTGGCATCCTGGTTGGCGGTCTGGGTCGCCCAGCGGATCACTCCGGCATTCTGAGTTGCTGCCCACGGCGTCGAACTGAACGGCTCGCCACTGTGGTACGCCGGATGATGCGAACCGATCGAGTTGAGGGTCACACCGCCCGCCAGTGGCATCTCGAAGGAGGCCACCGAGCGCGTCGAGTTCATGTTGAAGATCGCGTACTCGTAGGAGTGCTGTCCCCCTCCCAGATCGGTCACCTTGTAACCGACGATCACCAGTCCGTTATCGGCATCGATCGTCTCGACGAGAGTCACCAGTGGATCGTTATCTTGCCACGCCTGGATTCCCGGTTGTTGCCGTTGCGTCGATCCGGTCAGCGTCATCGAACGGTTGGCATTGGTCGAGAATGTCACCGACCTGTAGGAACAGTTGTTATGTGCATTCCCAGAGGCGGCATCGTCAGGGGTCACGTAGTGTCCCTCGACAAAGTAGAGCGCGCCCGGATTGAGTGCCGGGTCGTTATCACTGGCGTTGACCCGCAATCTCTTGGCGGTCAGATCTGTGTTGGGTGGATTGAGGTTGATGTGATACAGGAATCCGCCATTGTCAGGGTCGGTAACCTCCGACCGTGGTCCCAGTCCAGACTGCTGTCCGTTGAGCCCCGACGAGTAGGGATCGGAGCAACCGACCCCGAGTAACGAACCACTACCAGGGTTATTACAGCCACAGCCACAGGCATTGTTGGCGAGGGCGAGGAAACCGTGCTTCAACCAGCTCATGCCGATCTGTTCGAAACGACCACCACCGAGGCGGTAGAGGTTTTGCCCGATCACCGGGTGCTGATTATTATTCGCAATCCACAGCAAGGTGTCGGTGCCGATGTTGCATGAGGTGGTTCCCACCGAATACGCAAAGTGCCCGGCGGCTGTTCCGTAACTCTGGGTTCCGGTGAGCACCCCTACGACCACGTCAGGACCGGTGCCACCAAATCCACCACCGGGATCACACGGCTGTGCGTGGACAACGCCCGAGAAGCCGATGGAGCAGAGCATCACCAGTACCTGCAGGATCCCCTTGGGGGAGAACAATTTTCGCATCACATTCCTCCTGGATCGGCGAACCGAAAGCGACATCGGATAGCACCTCACCTGAATAGAGCGGCGGACTGAATTCTTGACGGCAACCCCCGTCAATTTTGTAAATTCACACTATCACCCATCTTATCACCGGGGTGTGACCAGACCTAGATCGTGGAGACAAGTTGACGGGTATTCAGGACATTCCGGGGATGCACCCCCGAATCCCCCCTGAGGTCGCTTCCAGGATCTCCGGAAGCGGCTTCAGCGACTCTCCATCGGTAATATATGGAGGGTAGGCGGCGTTCCCGCCATCCCATCGGAGTCGTGGATTGCCACGCAGCGTCGCCGAGATTCACCAATTGAAACGGGACGCCGACCTCCAGAGAGGCCCGGCGTCCCGTGAAATTTTGGTAGCGGGGGCAGGACTCGAACCTGCGACCTTCGGGTTATGAGCCCGACGAGCTGCCAACTGCTCCACCCCGCGATAACTCTGCACAAGATCGAAGAAACTACGCAATCCGCAACAAGAGGTCAAGAGGACTCCGACCAATTCCTTCTCATCAGGCGAGAAATCAACGTGATCTCGCCGATGGGTAAGCCGGTTTCAGACGCCACCTGTTCCGCAGATTGGCCCTCTTCGAGCATCCTCTGCGCCTCTTGACGGGGATCGGCACCATCTCCAGCAGCGACCGGATCGATCGGTTCCGCTTCGAGAAGAATCGATTCCCCACCGGGGCCTTGCTCCTTCAGGAGCTGTCTCATCTGATTCGATCGACGATCGACCTGAGCGACCAGGTCGGAGAGGATTTGCGCCTTCGCATCGAGTCGCTGCTCTGCATCCCGAACTTCCTCACGGATCATCGCCACCAGCGACTGCCCATCCCGAGGGAGTGGATCATCCGCGCGGGTATTACCACTCTCCACGCTGTTACGGATGTGATTCCTGTAAATTCTCATCCAACCCCATACCAGTAGGGCGGTGAGTGGCAACAGATACCACAGCGAGTCGTAGAAGGGCAGCGGCTCAGCCGAATCGATGACGGCAAGGAGTGGAGACTCCGTTGCATTCATCGCTCCACCTGAGCCACTCAAAGAAGTGCTCGCATCAATTTCCATCGTCAATTTCCATCGTCCCCTAGCAATCTTCTACGAACTCGTCGATCAATCGGAGAAGATGGGTCGTATCCTCGACGGTGACTGCTCCCATATGTCCGATCCGGAATGTTTTCTCCTTCAGATCGCCGTAGCCATTCGACAGGAACATGTCGTGTTCTCTCAACCTGGTGTTGAGATCGGCGATGGAGATTCCCCGGTTATTCTCGATGCAGGTCAGCGACACCGATTCGAATCCCGACTCTGCGAAGAGACTGAAACGATTCCGTGCCCATTCTCTGGTCACCGTGGCGCGCTCGACGTGACCTCCGTACCAGGCGTCCTCATCGGCGAGGATCATGGCGAGGCGGTCCTTGAGCGCCTGCATCAGGGCGATCGTCGGAGTACTGGGCGTCTGGTGCTTCTTCCACGACTTGTGCATCGCCAGCAGGTCAAAGTAGAGACCTCGATTTTCGATGGTCTCGGCTCTCTCCAGTGCCCTCTCCGATACCGCCAGCAACGCCAGCCCGGGAGGTAAGGCCAGAGCTTTCTGACTGCCAGTGGTGAGATAGTCGACACAGGCCATCTCTCCCAGGTGAATCGGAACCGCCGCAGCACTGGTGATGGCATCGACCAGCAGGAACACATCGTCGTGTTCAGCCACAACCTCGGCGATATCCGCCAGCGGACTCATCACGCCGGTGCTGGTCTCGTTGTGAACGATGGTGACCGCATCAAAATCGCCCCTGGAAAGTTCTTCCCGGACCATCTCCGGCTTGATCGCTTCTCCCCAGGGGATTTCCACCCGGGTCGCATTCTTGCCGTTGGAGACGCAGACCTTGTAGAAGCGCTCGCTGAAAGCACCATTGATGAAGCACAGCACGTTCTCACGGACGCCGTTGCGAACCGCAGTTTCCATTCCACCGGTTCCCGATGAGGTCAGGACGTAAACGGGGTTCTCGGTGCGAAAGAACTTCTGGGAGGATGTATGGAGTTCTTCACCAAGCACCGAGAATTCCGGCGCACGGTGACCGATCATCGGTCTCGTCATCGCCTGGAGGATCTCAGCCTCCACCTCTACCGGCCCGGGAATGAATAATTTCGGTACATCTCTTCGGACTGGATGGTCATCCATGACTCTCATGAGAGCTCCTGTTCGTCGATGAAGCGAGCCACGACTCCGGTGGAGATCTTGGGCTCGAAGAAGGTAGTTTTCGGTGGAAAAATTTCGCCTGCGAGGACTCGGGTCCAGAACTCGTCCCGACCCACCGGGGGTAAGATACAAAATACGCCGTGCTCGACACCCTCGAGAAGTTTCTGTCCATCCTCTACATGATGAGGTGTCGCCGGTGCGCCCATGCCACCGATCTCCTCCACCGCATCCGCCAGTCTCCTGGCGAGGGTTGGCCTCGATGCATCTTGACGGCAGTGAAGGGTGACCCGATTCCCTCCCGGAATCTCGATGTGCCAGGGGTCCCCTTCCGAGTCATCCAGTACCGACACCAGCCGCTCACGAACCTGCTCCGAGGTGAAGTCACCATTGGTCCAGTTCCAGACCCTGTGCGTCGGACGGATCCTCAGACCCGCCTGGCGGTGGTCACAGAGGAATGCCAGCACCAATCCGGCACCGGGCAGCTCCTCATCCCCTTGCAGCGTCATGGCAGTGGTGTACCGGTGATGACCGTCCGCAACTGCGGAAGGCATCGGTTCCATCACCTGCTCCATCGCCGCAACCCGTTGTGGATCATCGATGCGTCGCAAGATGTGTTTGTCGCCATTCCACGCCTGACTCTCGAAGACCATCTCTCCGGCGTCAGGACCTGCTCCGACACCCGCCAGAGCATCCTCGAGTCCTTCGCAGGTCAGCATCACCACCCCGGTATCGATGGCGGTGCAACGAGATTGCTTCACCAGACGTTCGACGGTGTGAGGCCTGATCTCTTCATGTCGAAGAACTCCCTGTCCCCACGGCAACGCCTCCACTGCAGCGAGAACACCATCGAGAACGAGATCTTCTCCTTCTTCGCTGCGGTAGTGGATGCTGTACCTGTAAAAGGACGGGTCTTCTTCTCTCAGCAACTTGCCGTCGGAAAATGCGTTACGTAGCGCATCTCCACAGCTGCGAAAAACCGCATCAGTGAGAGGTGCATCAGGATCGCCACCGAGGATCCAACGGACGGCGTTGTCCGGTGAGTGGTCGAGCAGTTCCTTGTGCATCCGGGGCGAAATCACATCGTATGGGGGGCAAATCACATCCCCGGGATCCACCGCTTCAGGTCGAGCCCTCAGGCCGCGGATCGCTTTCATCTTTGGCAAGTTTATTTCTCCATCGTTTGGTAGCAGATGTTCAGGGCTTGCAAGGCATACGCAGTTGCCAGGACCGGATCCCCCTCCCACCAACGATCCACATCGTTGACCCAGGATCCGTCTTTATTCTGACGGGCAATCAAGGCTGCGGCCATCTCCTTTGGCCAATTGTGGGCGATTCCTTCCCCGTCGATGACCTCACTCAGTTCGAGGACTTGCAGGGTTCGGGCCATCACGGCCAGGTAGTAGTAGTACCCCATCATCCCCCGCTCGGGTCTCTGGGCGGTGGACATCCCCGGATTCTCACTGACGGTCCAGTGGCTACCGATCCACGTGAGGGCATCCTTGACCCTCGGATCGTCCTTCTCGAGACCGGCGTAGATCAGCGATTTGACGGCGGCATAGGTCATCGAGCCGTAGGAGGAGAAGGACTTGCTGCCATCCTCGTTGGTCAGGTGGCCCGCCTTCGATTCATCGGGGTGGTAGTAAAACCCACCGTCCTCGGTGGAGGTGGTAGTCCCTGCCACCAGTGCATCATTGGTCGCCTTGCGATTCTGGCAGCGAGAGATGAAACGAGCGGCTCGCTTCCACACCTCGGAATCCTCCGAGAGACCCGCAGCCTCCAGAGCTTCCAGCGCCAGCTGGGTGTTACTCAGATCGGGGCGCCGGTCACTGCCGTAGCCGATTCCACCCCACGAGTTGATGTGCTTGTCTCGATCGTAGGCGACCGGTGTTGAATTCTCGGAGCACTGGATCCCGCTGATGTAGTCGCGCATCCGTGCGACCTCTCCACGGTACCTCGGCTTCTCTCGACCGGCGTCGAGTGCAGTCAGTGCCAGTACGGTGACCGAGGTCTTGTAATTCATCAGGCCCTGGTCCGGGACGTACACCCCGCCATCTGGTTGCTGATGAGAGAGCAGATATTTCACTGCGCTGGTGATGAAAGGACCATCTTCTTCACGATAGGCTCGCGGGGTATCGACCAGTGCCTTGAGAGCCATGGCGGTGATTCCCGGATCTCCTGCGAAGGAACCCCACGATCCGTCGGGACGCTGGGAATCGATGATTCGATTGGCTGCCCGATCGATGGCGGATTTCACGGTGTCGCGGTCGATGGGAACCTGCTGCTCCTCATCCTGGTTGTCTTGATCGTTGCTGCTGTGGCCATGGCTGAAGCGATCGGCAACCACGAACAGGGTCAACAGCAGCACCGGAAGTAGCCAGCGACGACCGGTGAACCGATCACGAGGTAGTTCAGCAACCATCTTCATCCCTTTCGGACGGATTTCACCCGTCTCCACAGTTGCAGCAGCAGCGAGACCGCTACTACCGTCAGCATTACACCCGGCCAGGTGAGAGGAATCGGCGACTCCTGGGTGCCCTGGTCGGCGACCGGTGCCGTTTCCAGATCTTCAGGAATTACCGGCTCACCCTCGGAATCGTGCGGAGAGGATTCTTCTCCACTCGGGCTGCCGGCAGCGCCGGGGTTCTCATCCAGGTCCAGTCTCTCCGGGTCCAGTGGTTGTGGCTCCGAGGTCTCCCCGCCCGGCTCATCCGGCTCGGGAAGTTCCATCCGCAGCGCATCCTCATCGATCTCCGCCTCCCGCGCCCGATGGATCAACATCGTCACCGGAACCGGATCATCGCGCTGCGCCGCCGGAAGCACGTCTGTATATGCAAAATAGTCGCCGTCGGGAAAGGGCAATGCCAGTGGATTATCGAGGATAGACCAGGGCCTGTGACACAATGCGACGATCTCACCGGTCACTCTCGCCATGAACTCTTCCCTGGCGGGAGTACCCTCGGGAGCTCCCGGAGGAGGCTCGAGCATCTCGAAGCCGGAACCGGTGAATGCGAAACCGCAGCGGGCCATCTCCCGCGCCATGGGAGCGTTGATCAGACAGTTCTCCGCACGGATGGTGCGGACCCACTGCTGGCCATCGGCATCACGCACCGGGTAACGGAGAGAAATCACCACCCGATCGCCGCCGTCGAGCTGTTCCAGATCGTAGTTGGAGAGGGGTCGCCTGGCCTTTTCCAGACCCATCAGCAGCAGCGCACCCTGCAGATCCGCAGGGTCGATGTCGATGGAGATGAGGGTCTCGTGGGGCCGAACCGAGGGCAAGCACGCCAGGAATTCGACGAAGCCGCCGGTCATGTTGAAATGACCATCGATCTCGATCTGCAAGGTGGTCGGGTGGAAGTACACCGAACCGAGGGGAATCGCCCCTGCCCTGCCCGGCTCGCTTCCGGGAACGACATCGAGCGGAAGTCCGTGGATCGACGTGAAAAGCACTAACAACAGGCAACTCGAAGGCATGGCGATCTCCAACCCTGGCATCATGGCACGGCCCCGTAGCCATGTCCAATCGACCGGTCAGGTGCGAATCGATTGAGCCGCCACTGCCATGACTCCCACGCCTCCCCGCTGCCGGCAATCACGATTCCTACACTGCTGACGACGTGCATCGATTGCCGGTTCCGGAAACTGCACCCGGGTCCAGGGCCCTTGCCGACCACGGGAAATTGCCGAACTGCCGTGCCTCCTTGCAGGAATTACCGTATCCCGCTAGGCTTCTTCGTTACGCTGAATCGAACGGTTCCGGAAATCCTGGTCGGCCCGGTGACGGTAGCACCCGGATGTGGGATGCTGCCGACGGGGAAATCAGGAGCACTAGCCCCCCCCACCGAAGGAGTTGGAGACCTCTTGCCAGATCAAGAACTTCCAAAAATAGCTGCCGGCTCCGGACGCTGGAGTGTCGTGGCAGAACTGGAAGCAGGGATCCTCAGGCTCCCGGTGGCGCGGATCGATGATCGAGAGGTGTTGCTCGAGACAACGATCAAGATGCGAACCGGGGATCGCTTCGAACTGATCGTGGAACGCCCCGACGGACATGCAGAATTGATCCATGCAGAGGTCAGCCAGCGCAGTTCTGCAGGGATCCTGATGCGCTGGAAACCCGCCCATCCTCGCGAGCTCACCGCCCTCGAGCGGCTCTTCGCCGATTCGACATCCCTGGAGGATCACCCAGACCTGGAGTCCGCGCTTCGGTCGAGATCGAGGCTGGTCAGGACTTCCGCCATCGCCGCACAGCGCGATAGTGTTCGGGTTCTGAACCTGTCGGCGATCCAGGACCTGATCAAGGATGCGGTCGAGGACACGCTGCACGAAAGTGGTCGGCTGCTCGATGAGACCGAGACCCTTCGCCTGATCAAGGAATCGGAGCAAGGATTCCGCAAGAAGCTGGAAGAATTCCAGAACGAGAACGCGGATCTGCAGTCGCGCGTACAGGGGTTGTCTGGCAGACTGCAGCGAGCTCAGGATCTGCTCGGGCGTGAGAAGAATCGAGAAGTGGAACGGGAGAGATTCACCCTCTCAGAGTCCGCCCTGATCGAGATGGAATCCTCCCTGGGGGCGGTCATCGAGGAGGCGGTCAAGACAGGATCGGTTCCAGATGAACTCGAGATGGAACTTCGAAGCGCCATGGAGCGATCACTCGATTCCGAGCGCGAGAGAGTTCGGGTGCAGGAAGAGCAAGCACGAAACGAGAACATCCATCTGCTCGAACGCAAGATTCACCGACTCGCTCGAAGCCTCGATGAGGCCAGGGGCGAGCGAGACACCGCGCGAGAAAGTGTACGGCGTGCCGAATCGAAGGATGGTGCCAGCTTCGCTGGAAGCGGTGCGGATCTGGTGAAAGGTAGCAGCGAGGACGATCCCAACAATGGAAGACGTCGAGCGTTACTGCTCGATCTGGTCAAGGAAAACAGAGAACTGCGGGGCAAGATCTCCGCATCGAAGAAAAAATCACAGATCGCCGAGAGTGATCTCGCCTGAGCGGCAGATCTCCTCGAGTAGGAAGTAGTCAAGATGAGCGAAGTCGTCTATATCGGGATGGACCTGGGTACCAGCCGTACCTCCATCACCACCTCCACCGGAGTCCGTACCACCGTCTGGTCCTATGTCGGATACGCACAGGACCATGTCAGTCGCAAACTGCTCGGTGGGCGCGACAAGGTGTTCGGTGAAGAAGCGGTGCAGAACCGCCTCTCCGTCAATCTGGTCCGACCACTGGACAAGGGTGTGATCCAGGATGACGACACCTCGAAGCAGGCGGTCAAGGATCTGATCGAGCACGTCATCGAACAGGCGGAGATCCCCAGCGACTCCACCATCTACGGCGTCATCGGGGCACCCGCCGAGGCGAGTGTCGATTCCAAGGCGCACATCCTCGCCGCGGCTTCCGAGTTCATGGACAGCATCGTGGTCTGCTCCGAGCCCTTCTCCGTTGCCTACGGTCTCGACTTCCTGGCGGACACGCTGGTGGTCGACATCGGAGCGGGAACGGTCGACCTGTGTCGCGTTCACGGAACGATGCCCAAGGCAGAAGATCAGCGGACTCACCATTACGCTGGAGATGCCATCGACGGCAAGCTTGCGGAGCTCCTCACCAAGAATCACTCCGATGCGCAGTTCTCTTCAAACATGGTTCGCGAGATCAAGGAAGATCACGCCTGTGTCGGCAGCCACATGGATCCGGTCAAGGTCGACTTCCCCGTACAGGGCAAGCCGACCGAGTTTGACATCACCTCGGAGGTGAGTGAGGCGTGCTACGGCATCGTTCCCCCCACCGTCGAAGCCCTGCAGGATCTCATCGCTACCTACGATCCCGAGTTCCAGCAGAAGATGAGAAACCACATCCTTCTCGGAGGTGGTGGTAGTCAGATCACCGGACTCTCCCGTGCCATCGAGGAAGCCCTCGTCGAGTACGGAGGAGGAAAGGTCAAGGCGGTCGAGGAGCCGCAGTACGCCGGATCGAATGGTGCCCTGAAGGTCGCCCTCGATATGCCCGAGGAGTTCTGGCAGGAGTTCATCGAATCTCACGGCCAGCAAGCCTGATTCCTGTCGATCGCACCGATGAAAGAAGTGGCCTGCACGGTATTTCCGTGCAGGCCACTTATAAAAAGATATTAGAATTAAGCCAACGCGTCGC
>CAYPPQ010000003.1:0-94045 GCA_964412635.1 uncultured Planctomycetia bacterium
GATGCGTCTCTCGAACTCTGCTTCCTGCTGATCGTGTTCCTCGCTGGCGGTCTCCAGCTTCTCGAAGGCGCGGTCGATGGATGAGCGTAGATTGCTCAGTTCCTGTGCAAGAGCTGCGATCGCCTCTCCGTCGCCATCCTCCGAGGCAGTGATGAGGGTCTTCTCGATGGTCTCAACCTTCTGCTCGAGGGTGTGGATCAACTTCTCGTTGCTGTCGATGGTCTTCTTGAGTGGCTTGAGGATCTGCGATCGTTGCTGGATCAGCTGCGCTCTCTCGCGCTTGAGATCCTTGCGGTTCTCCCGCTTCTTGCTGCGAGGTGCTTCAGTCCTGTCCGATTCCTCGGCACTCCAGCCGAAGCGTTGCAGGAAATCGTCATAGGTTCCCTCGAAGACCCGAGCGATTCCCTCGTCGAAGACGACCAGGCGGGTGCAGGTATCTCGTAGAACCGATTCGACGTGGGTGACCATCACCACCGAACCGGGGTAGGCGTGGATCGCATCGATCAGAGCCTCGGTGCTGGCCATGTCGAGGTGATTGGTCGGTTCGTCGAGGAGCAACATGTTGGAGGGCCTCGCCAGCACCCGGCCCAGCAGGGTCCTCGATTTTTCTCCTCCGGAGAGGATCTCTACCTTCTTCAGGGCCAGATCACCGCCGAACATCATGGCACCACAGATGTCCCTGACCTGGGTGCGATTGAGCATGGTGTTGGCGCTGTTGATCTCGTCCTCGATGGTGCGCTTGTCCTGGAGCACTCCCATGGCGCTCTGGCCAAACAGGCTCATCTGCGTCGAGGGGTGCGTGCGTACCTCCCCGTCGATGGGTTTCAGTTCCCCTGCCAGCAGCCTCAGCAGCGTCGACTTGCCCTTACCGTTGGGGCCGATCACCCCCACCCGGTCACGGGCTCCGATGTGCAATTCCATCCCATCGATGAGGATCGGCCCATCGGGGTATGCGAACTGGAGCTTGCGTGTTTCGGCGGACCACTTGCCGGGGTTCGCAGTGTGATTGAAGGAGAAGGAGAGTGACGAGATCTCGTCGAGCTTGTCGAGACGTTCGCGCTTGGCGATCTGCTTCAATCTTGATTGGGCCTGGCTCGCTCTTTTGGCCTTGGCCCGGAAACGTTCAACGAATCGCATCTCGTGGGCGATCTTTCTTTCCGAGTTGACCCGGGTCTTCTCGTGCATCTCTTCCTCGAGATAGATCTGATCCCACGCCTTCTCGGTGCCACCGGAAAACTTGCGGAGCTTCTGTCGGTGGACCGCCAGGGTGTGGGTGGTGACGGAGTCCATGAACTCTCGATCATGGGTGACCAGCAGCAGTGTTCGTCGCCACTTGCGAAGAAACCCTCGAAGCCAGCGCAGGCTGACGATGTCGAGATAGTTGTTGGGTTCGTCGAGGAGTAACAGGTCTGGATCTTCCAGCAGAGCCTTGGCCAGATTCAGCCGTACCTGAAATCCACCGGACAACTCCGCGGGGGGTTGCTGTAACTGTTCGAGGGAGAAACCGAGACCCATCAACATCGCTTCGGCTCGATGGGTCTCGATGTATCCCTCCTCCTTGAGCTCGAGGGCGAGGCACGCTTCATCGAGAACGGTGGCCTCGGAGAAGACCAGATGCTGGGACAGATGGCCGACGCGGATGCCCCGAAGGACGCTGATCTGACCCTCGTCAGGATTCATCTCTCGCAGGATCATCTTCAGGAGAGTCGACTTCCCGTGGCCGTTTGCGCCCACGATGCCGACCTTCTCCCCTGCCTCGATGAGACAGGAGGCCTCCTGGAAGAGGATCTGTTCGCCAAACGCCTTGCGGATTCCCTGGATCTGAAGCAATGTTTCTCCTGTACGGAAATGGTACCGCTTTCGGTTCCGCAGGCGAATCGGACCCGTCCTCAGAGGGCCGTTTTTTCGATGGAAGAGGGAATCCGATGAAACGTGGATTCTTGCTGGTGATACTGGCTATCGCCCTGATGCTGGGTGTCCGCCACATCGACACCAGGGGGTGGATCCCCGGCGACAAGGTGAGAAGACCCTACCTGCAACAGGTTTCCGGGGATCGCGCCATCGTCGCCTGGCGCACCTCATCCCTTCATTCCGGTACAGCGATCCTGCGCTGGAAGATCCGCGACGATGAGAATCCTTCGGCGCAGTGGAATCAGGTCGAGGGGGGCTCGATCCCCTCCGAATTCGGTGTCGATTATCACGACCATCGGGTGCTGGTGACGGACCTACCTCCCTCCACCGAGATCGAATACCAGGCGCTCAACGGTTCCGAGCCGATGGGTAGTGGGCGCTTTCGCTCCGCTCCGGAGGCGGGGTTCGATGGGCCGGTGAGGATCTGGGCGCTGGGAGATTCAGGGACCGGTGGACCGGTGCAGTACCAGGTTCGAGATTCGATGCGTAAGTTCCTGGCAGATACGCCCCTCGACATGCTGCTTCACGTCGGAGACATGGCCTATAGCCGTGGAAGAGATGGTGAGTTCAGCGCTCGTTTCTTCCGACCGTATCGCAAGGAGCTCGCCTCCATCACCTGCTGGCCCGCTCCGGGAAACCATGAGATGAAGAGTGCCGACAGTCAGGCGCAGTCGGGGCCCTACTTCGAGGCGTACATCCTTCCTCGGCAGGGAGAGTGTGGCGGAGTGGCGAGTGGAACCGAGGCGTACTACTCCTTCGACTACGGGCCGATTCACCTGATCTCCCTCGATTCGAGTGGAGATGCCATCGATCCGCAGGGGGCGATGGTGCGCTGGCTCGAGGAAGACCTGGCCGCCACCGATCGCCAGTGGATCATCGCCTTCTTCCATCATCCGCCCTACAGCCGTGGGTCGCATCGATCGGACCGCTACAGCGATAGCAAGGGACGACTGGTGAAGATGCGCGAGGTGGTGGTGCCGATCCTCGAGGCGGGGGGTGTCGATCTGGTGCTCACCGGGCATTCGCACATCTACGAGAGGTCGGCACTGATCCAGGGTGTTCACGGCTACGGGGAGGCTCCCGACCATGTCGTCGCCGCCACCGATCAACTGCGCCAGGATGGAAAGATCATCCAGTGGGAGGGCGATGTCTACCAGACCGCCGCCACCGGAGGCACCGTCTATGCGGTGATTGGCCACGGCGGAGGGCACGTAAAGAAGGTCGGAGATCATCCGGTGATGGTGGTCAGCGAGGCGATTTATGGCTCCGCGCTGATCACCGTCGAGGGGGATCGATTGACGATGGAAAATCTCAGATCCGATGGAGTCATCACCGATGAGATCGTCATCGACCACTCCCCGGTGCTGCCGGGCAAGTGAGACTCCGAGTTGGTCGCACCGCACCTGCCGTCCGGTGTATGCTGACGCTGCTGTTGTATCGCAAACGAGATCGTTTCCACCGGAGGAGGCCCCATGAGTGCGCCAGGTAATGCTGTCATCGCCCAGTCAGGCGGACCCACGGTGGTCATCAACTCATCGCTGGTCGGGGTCATCGAGGCGATCCAGGAGACTTCCCTGGCGACCCGCATCTACGGAGCACGTCATGCTGTTCGAGGGATGCTGGAGGGAGACCTGATCGATCTCACCGACCTCTCCCCCGGCAATCTCGATCGCATCGCCGGCACTCCAGGGGCGACGCTGGGATCGAGTCGTGACAAGCCGGACGAGGAGTTCTGTCGCAAGATCTTCCAGCAGCTGGCCAAGAAGGAGATCCGCTACTTCTTCTACATCGGTGGCAACGACAGCGCCGACACCTGTCGCATCATCTCGGAGGTGGCCGCTGCCGCCGGTACCGACATCCAGGCGTTCCATGTTCCCAAGACCATCGATAACGACCTGGTTCTCAACGACCACACTCCCGGCTATGGATCTGCGGCACGCTTCGTGGCGTGTGCGTTGATGGGAGACAGTCTCGACAATCGGGCTCTGCCAGGGATCAAGATCGATGTGATCATGGGTCGTCACGCCGGCTTCCTCACCGCCGCCAGCGCACTGGCTCGAACCGAGCATGGCACCGGACCGCACCTGATCTACCTGCCCGAATCGGTCTTCGAGATCGATCGCTTCATCGCCGACGTCGATCGGGTGTACAGCGAGGTGGGCCGTTGCATGATCGCCGTCAGCGAGGGAATTCACGATGATTCGGGGACTCCCATCGCACAGAAACTTGCAGAGCAGTTCTCCGGCGAGGTGGAGCGTGACGCCCACGGTAACGTGCAACTGTCGGGCAGCGGTGCCCTCGGAGACTTCCTGGCCCGGTTGATCCGTGATCGGCTCGGCAAGAAGTTGCGGGTGCGGGCTGATACCTTCGGTTACCTGCAGCGTTCCTTCGCCGGCTGTGTCAGCGCAGTCGATGCCGAGGAGGCGCGGGCCAGTGGTCGTGCCGCCGTGCTGGCCGCAGCAGATGGTGTCAACGGAGCGAGCATGACGATCCGTCGCGTCTCCGATTCACCATACCAGGTGGAATACGTGCCGGTGCCTCTTCAGGAGGTGGCGGGCAAGACGCGTCTCGTGCCCACCTCGTGGATCAAGGACGGTTGCGATGTGACCGCCGACTTCATCGAGTATGCGACTCCCATCGTCGGAGAGTTGCCAGCGATCGGTTCCGTCTGAGATCGATCTACAGCGGTTCCGATCGGATCGGTTCCTGCTGGATAGGCTGCGGTTCCTCCATCGGTTCGTCTGGCTCGACCTCAGCCGGTGGCATCTCCTCATCTGTGGCGGTTTCCACCGCAACGGCCTCTTCAGGGGCTGCGTCGTCGATCTCCACCAGAGGTGCTTGCTGCGCTTCGTCGAGGTAGGCGAGCAAACCCAGCAGCGCTCCACCTAGCATCTCGACACCGATCGGTGCGGGAGACACCAGAGCTTCACGATATCCACTGCCATCGACGGTGGATCTGCCGTGGATCTTCCAGGACTGGAACAGATGGGCGGGGGGAATCGCACCGGCATCGAGTCCGGGAATCCCCTCGGAGATCTTCAACTGCAGGACCGGAACGACACTGGGCCAGATCCACTCGAGGGCCCCCCCCACATCGAGGCTCAGCATTCCGTTGCACTGATCCTGTGTCGAGTCGATGGGGAATCCAGGAATCTCGAAGCGAGGAGTTTCGTCGGTGCGCGTGTCGAGGCGCGCGATGGTCTGTTCCAGAACGGTCGGGTGCAACGCCAGTAACAGCTCGTCGTCGATACTGGTCCACGACAGGGTTACTGGACCGGTGACGGAACCGGTATCGAGGTAGTGAATGACCTTGCCAGCACCTTCGCCATCGTCGGGAATCTCCAGCGTACGGAGTTGCCACTGTCCGCGGCGATTGCCCGACAGCATCTGGATCACCGGTAACTGCTTCCTGACGATGTTACCAAACAGATCCGCGTTGGCTCCGGCGACGGAACAGACGATTCCGGGAAGAACACCCCGTGAGGTCGATTCCTCGAAGAAGGTGATGCGGTGGCCGGCGGCAGCGAGAAGATCATCGATGGAGGTGCCCAGTACAGCTTGAAGAGTTTTCTTGCCCTGCTCCACCTTCCACACCTCTTCTTCGGGGAACAGCGACTCGATGCTGCGGGTGAGCTGGTTGTAGGTGGCACCGAGGTCGAAACTGACGGAAGCAACCAGGAGCGAATCGACCGGCAGGATGTCGAACATCTGGGAGGTGAGAGGGGGCCCGCCGCCGACCATCTCTGCGAAGGGAATGCTGGTGCCGACGGTGAAGGCGACCTCCTCCTCGCCGATCTCTCCGGCGGCCACATGGATGGTGCCGATCCTGGAGATCTCATCGAGAAGTGCTTCTGCTTCCGGTGGCATCATGGCACCGAACTCATCGATGATGCCGACGATCTGATCGAGGATTGCCGGGAAGTCGAGATGGAAGGAAGCGTTGATCCGCGACGAGCCGATGCAGCGCTGCATTCCTCTTTGATACTGTTGAGACGCTGCCAGGCTGCTGGTGGTTCCCTGACAGACATCGAGGTAGGTCCGGATGCTGCTCTCGCCCAGTGCAACGACAAGTCGTTGCTGGTGGACCCCCCACCACAGTTCGACGGCAGGTTCAAGGGCAAGGGCACCCATCGCCCACTGGATGTCTCCCACCTTTTCAATTGCCGGATCCTCGAGCAACTGTCCCATCAGTAACCTGGAGAAGGTCTTGCGCATCTCATCGACCTCGTCACCGGCATCGATGATGAGGTATCCCTGGATGTCTGGATCCATCGGATCGATGTCCGCTCCCGGGAACCCGAGAGCCACGCCCAGCTTTGCAAACTTCCCCAGTTTCCGGAGCATTTGTGGATCGAGGGCCGCCATCGCTGGAATCGGCAGTGGGTTCTCCACGTCGATGGCCACTTCGATCTGGTTCCTTGCCATGTCGGACAAGATGATGGAGGGGAGTTCGCAGAGATGTTCTCGAAGGCCTGCGAATCTCGGCAGCGACCAGACCTTTCCTGCGGGACTGCGCTGGAACGAATCCTCGATGCCATTCCAGCCGCTGCTCCCCATGTAGATGTAACTGTTTGCCGGGTAGAAGCGTGCCAGGTCATCTGCCTGGGATTGGCCCGGGACCAGCAGGAGTGCGACTCCGACAAGGATGGAGGTGAGTTTCATCTTCGACCTTTCGTGGGAGAAGTACGCTCATGATCAGAATCATGCAGAAGAGCAGCATCACCTCAGGAGAGTGCCGATGCAACAGGCCGTTACTCGTAACCGAACTGCAATTTCACCAGTCGGGCATAGATCCCATCGAGTGCGAGCAGTTCAGCATGAGTGCCTTCCTCGCGAAGGTGGCCATGATGCATGACGAGGATGCGATCGGCCTTTCGCACCGTGCTGAGGCGGTGAGCGACGATCACCGATGTACGCCCCTCGACCAGTCGATCGATCGCTTCCTGGATCAGTGCTTCCGTCTCGGTATCGACATGACTGGTCGCCTCGTCGAGAACCAGGATCTCCGGATCTCCCGCCAGTGCCCGTGCAAAGGAGATCAGTTGCCGCTCGCCGCTCGATAGAGTCCTGCCCCGTTCCATCATCGGCTCGTCGAGTCCTTGTTTCTGGCGGTCGACGATGGAGAGACCTCGCACCTGTTCCAGCGCCCACATGATCTGCTCTCTATTGATGTTCCTGTCGAAATTGATGTTCTCCTCGAGGGTTCTCGACAGGACCGAGACATCTTGAAGGACCAATCCGAACCGCTCTCGATGTTGCCGCAGCGTGATCGAACGGATGTCCGCACCATCGATGTGAATCGCACCGGATGTAGGATCATGGAATCTCAGCAACAGGTTGATGATGGTGCTCTTGCCCGCTCCCGTTGCTCCGACGACGGCGATGGTCTCACCCTTCTTCACCTCGAAGGAGATGTTGTTGAGGACCGGAGTTTCTCCGTCGTAGCTGAAGCTGACATCATCGAAACGGACCCCATCCCCTCGTTCACTTGTGGCGGGCGATTGATCGGGTTCTGGCAACGACGAATCGGTGTCGAGGATGTCAAAGATCCGCTCGCTGGAGGCCATCGCCGACTGCAAGAGGTTGTATTTTTCCGCCAGATCTCTCAGTGGTGAGAAGAGCCGGGTCAGGTAGGTCCAGAAGAGGAAGAACTCGCCGAATGTAGCGGTGCCTGCCTCGATCCTCGCACCTCCCTGGGTCACGATGATTACCATCGCGATCACCGAGAGCAGTTCCACGGTGGGGAAGAAGACGGCGTACCAGAAGATGCTCTTGAGGTGTGCTTCTCGCAGAGTTGCGTTGATCTGCGAGTAACGATTGGCCTGCTTCTCTTCTCGGCGGCACACCTGGATCACTTCCATGCCGCTGATCGATTCCTGTGTGAAGGCGTTGAGGTGGGCGAGTCTTCGTCGCATCTCTCGATAGTGCTTGCGAGCAAACTTGCGGAATATGGCAGTGGCGAAGACGACGATGGGTGTGACGATGAGAACCATCATCGCCAGTTCTGCATCGGTCCAGAAGAGCATTGCAATGATGCCTGTGATTGCCAGAAGGTCACCTGCCAGCGCCACGAAGCCGCTGGCGAACAGTTCATTGAGCGCCTCGACATCGTTGGTGACGCGGGTCACCAACCTGCCGACGGGGTTCATGTGGAAGAAACTGGAACTCTGCTTCTGCAGGTGAGAAAAGATCTGCAGCCGAAGATCCTTGGTGACACTCTGCCCTGTTTTTTCAAGGACCATCGTCTGTGCGTAATGGGTTGCCAGCTGGAAGAGCAGGATGATGCCGTAGGCGCAGGCGATGACCCACAGCCAGCCCGCTCGTTGTTGTGAATCGGAAGAGCCGGAGATCCCCTCCAGTCCGAAGTAGGAGCCAATCTCGAGGATCCACCTGGAGATTCCTGTCGCATCACTGCCGTCACCGGAATTGATGGTGAGGGGGCCATCGATGGCTTCCTTGACCAGCAGCGGTCCCGCCAGGGAGATCATGGTGCTGAGCAGGATCAGTACTACCGACAGGAACACCATTGCGCGGTAAGGACGAAGGTAGCCGAGTAGCCGCTTCGCCAGTTTCTTGCTGAAGGGGCGATCGATGACATCCTCGACATGGAAGTCTTCCACCTCTTCTTCCTTGTCGTGCTCCTTCTTTTCGTTGTCCTTCGATCTGGAGGTCATTCGAGATCCTCCAGTTCACTCTCCACGCTTTGACGCTTCCACAGCCGCCAGTAGTGCCCTTTTTTCTCGAGTAGGGATTCGTGAGATCCCCTTTCGATGATCCGCGCTTCGTCGAGGACGATGATCTCATCGGCATGGACGATGGCACTGAGTCGATGGGTGACGATCAGTGCGGTGAGTTCCTCGGTCCAATCTCGAAGGCCCTCGAGGATCGTCGTCTCCGTCTCGGAATCGACAGCAGAGAGGACATCATCGAGGATCAGGATCTGTGGGCGTTGCAAGATGGCGCGGGCGATGGCGAGTCTCTGCTTCTGTCCGCCGCTGAGGGTGACACCTCTCTCCCCCACTCGTTGCTGGTACTGATCGGGAAACTTGCAGATCTCTTCATCCATCTTGACGAGTCTGGCGACCTTTTCGATATCGGCCTGGGTTGCACCGTCAACTCCGAAGGAGATGTTGTCGGCGATGGTCGCACTGAACAGGAATGGTTCCTGGGGAACCGTGGCGATGGATGAACGAAGAGCATCGAGGGAGTAATTCTCGATGGGAATCTCGTCGATGAAGATGTTTCCCTCGCTGGGGCCATGGAGGCGGGGAATCAGGTTCAGCAGGGTCGTCTTGCCACTTGCGGTGGCACCAACGATGCCGAGGGTTTGACCGCCGGGCAGGTTGAAGGAGATCTGTTTGAGGACCGCATCGTCTGCTTCCGGGTATCTGAAGTGAACCTGATCGAGACGGATGGCGCCCTTCTCGATGGTCCGTTCATCCTGAGCCCTGGAGTCATCGACGGCAGGTGTGGCATCGAGGATCTCCTCGATTCTCTGGGCGCTGGCGGCTCCGCGGTGGAACAAATTGATGACCCAGCCGAGGGCGATCATCGGCCAGATCAGCAGCAGCTGACAGCCGTTGAAGGTGGCGAAGTCTCCCAGACCGAGTTCTCCCGAGAGGATGCGCAGACCGCCGACCAGCAACAGGGTGACCAGGGCGAGATCTCCGAACAGTGAGAATGCGCTACCGGTCAGCGCACGGAGTCTTGCGATGCGTAGATTTTGCTGGAAGTAGCGATGGCTCAGCTGGTGCATCCGTTCGATCTCGGCTTCCTCGACGACGAATGCCTTCATCACCGGGATGTTTGCGAAGTTCTCCTGAGCGTGAACGGAGATGTCTGCCAGCATCTCCTGCCCACGCATCGACTGGGAGTGGACCTTGGGTCCGATGAATCGCACCGTGACGGTGATCAGTGCCAGCGGGAAGAGGGACCAGAGAGTCAGCTGCCAGTCGATCTGAAGCATCAAGGTGATGGAAAAGATCAGGATGAAGATGGTTTGAACCGAGTACATCAGTGCCGGTCCGAAGATCATGCGAACCGCCTCGACATCGCTGTTGAAGCGACTCATCAGATCGCCGGTGTGCAGGCGGGCATGGAAGGAGCCGTCGAGATCCTCGAGGTGTCTGAACATGTGGTCTCTGAGCCGCTTCTCGATGCGGCGGCTGGAGCCGATCACCGTCTTTCGCGCCCAGAAGGAGGTGATTCCTCTCACCAGAACGATCCCCAGCATCGACATGGCGATGGGAAAGACCAGGTCGATTCCAACTCCTCGCTCGAGTCGGTCGACGGCAAACCCGATGAGGCGTGGAACTGCCACCTGACACAGACTGCTCAGGACGATCAGGCCGGCACCGATCAGCAGGATCGATCGTTCCTTGACGATCAGTGGCAGCAGGAAGCGGAAAGCTTTGAAGGGAATCATCTGCTCTCCTGGTACTGCGGAAGCGTGGCGACGGCAGCGTGGGTCGTGTGACTCGGTCGTCGGACTCGATTACCCGGCCTTGTATCGTTCCCCCAAGAAACACCCTGGGGAGAGTCTTGTCGAGGGATCAGGGGCGTGAAGCGGGAATCGGCATCGGTGCTTTTCGTTCCGTGGCCCATAGATTCAGTTCAGAAGCCATCTGTTCGACCCGCTCGGGGAATTTCCCCGACAGATCATTCTTTTCGGAGATATCCTCGCGCAGTTGATAGAGGAGACGGCGACCGTCCTCGAAGAACTCGATCAGTTTCCAGTCCCCTCGAACGATGGATGCTGCCGGGGTCGTCCTCCAGTTCTTGAAGAGTTGTGATCTTCCCTCGAGGTAGGCAGGGAAGTGCCAGATCAGACTTCTGTCGGGGAGACTCGACTTCCCATCGAGGACACCCACCAGACTCTCTCCCACCAGTGGAATCGATGGGTCTGCGGTGACCCCTGACATCTCCAGCATCGTTGGCACAAGATCGGTCAACTGGATCGGCGCATCGATGACCCGTGAGGGCGATGCAGTGCCGTGCCCCCAGGCGATGAAGGGAACCCGCACTCCTCCTTCGAAGAGCATCCCCTTTCCACCTCGAAGTGGTCCGTTGTCGGTGTAACTGAGCAGTCCACCGTTATCGCTGGTGAAGATGAGGAGGGTGCGGTCAGCACAGCCGTTGCTCTCCAGTGCCTGTCGTACTCTGGTCACCGATCGATCGACACTGTCGACCAGCGCAGCATACTTCAGCCGCTTCTTCGGTTCGTCGGGGAGCTTCTTGGCCCAGGCAGCGATCTCGTCGGGTGGAGCTTGCACCGGCGTGTGAACTGCGTAGTGGGAGAGCACCAGCAGAAAGGGTCGGTCGGCGGATTGTTCGATGAACTGGACGGCATGGTCGGTGAGGGCATCTGCCAGCGGCGTGCCGTCAGCCTGTTCCTCAAGGTTGGGTAGATTCCACGGGGCGAGGTGTCGCTTCGGATGGCCACGCTGATCCCCGGCGATGGAGACGTCGAAACCTTGCAGGGCAGGGTCTTCCCCCAGGTGCCACTTGCCGATGTGTGCCGACCGGTAGCCACTCTCCTTCAGCATCTCTGCCACGGTGATCGCTTCGGGCGCCAGCGCTCTGCGGGTTTTCGGCGGCACCAGCTTGCGGTTCTTTGCCTTACCCCTGGCGGCAGGTCGGACGGTGAAGATTCCATGTTCAGCCACATCGGTGCCGGTGAAGAGGCAGGCACGGCTGGGAGCACAGTTGGGTCCATTGGAGGAGGCGCGGGTGAAGCGGATTCCCGCTGCGGCGAGGGCATCGATGCCGGGGGTTTGCCAGCGACTCCCCTGACAGGAGACATCGGCCCAACCCAGATCGTCGGCGAGGATGATCACGTAGGATGGGGGTGTCATCGGCTCGCTGGTCGATAGATTTGCACACCCGGCGAGCAAGATGATCGAGCAATGAATCAAGAGTGATGGGAGTCGAGTCATCGGAGCGTCCCTTCCAGTCGAGAGAGGATTCCACAACCTGGTGCGAAAGGCTACCGCTAAACCTCTGCCTTGTGGTGGTGCTGATCCTCTGAGAGCCTCTCGGGGTCGCCGACATTGCGTATAACTTCAGGATTGAAGACTCAGGATCGAAGACTCAGGATTGAGGTGTGGATTGATCGTTCCGATACCGAGGCATTGCATCGCTTGCGGAGCATCCGTGGTGCAGGAGATCCCCACAGGGGAGGACCGCAAGCGAGAGGTGTGTCCCGAGTGCGGAGAGATCCACTACCGAAACCCGAAGGTGGTGGTGGGAACCCTCATCGAGGACTCCGGTCGTATCTTGCTGTGTCGCAGGGCGATTGAACCGGCACTGGGATTGTGGACACCACCGGCCGGCTTCCTGGAGATGGGCGAATCGATGAGTTCCGGTGCTGCACGGGAGACGCTGGAGGAAGCCTGTGCCGAGGTCTCCATCGTGCGCCCCTTCGCACGCATCGATCTGACTCGAATCGGGCAGATTCATCAGATGTTCCTGGCAAAGCTGGTGGGCACCGAGTTCGCTGCCGGGACAGAGAGCCTGGAAGTTCGGTGGTTTGACTGGGACGAGATCCCCTGGCAAGAACTCGCCTTTCCGGTGGTGGAATGGGTGATGAGACTGCGCAAGGAAGATAACGAGGGCAACCTCGATCGAATCCATCACGGCTGCTTACACTGGGATCTGGTCGGGCCACCTCTTTCTCTCTCCAGTTACGATCTCGATGATCTGCAGTCCCTCTCGCTGAAATCGTGAAGCTCCTGGCGTCGGTGGTGGTCTCTATCCGCTCCGGTGGCTGCCCTTCACAATGGCATCGGTAAGGAGTTTTCATGATGGTTTTCGGATTGGTCCTGGCTCTCTTTTCACCCCAGGCAGATGGCCAGGGAGGTGAAGGTGTACCCATCGAGGATGTAAAGGCTGCTCGCCCTTTCGATGAGAACGAATTGCGGCAAGCCTTGAAGCTGGTGGGCCTCGACTACACCGATGATGAGCTGGCGCAGGTATTGCCGGCGGCCATCGATCGTCTCGGCGCCTATGCGGCACTGCGCTCGATGGCGGTGGATAATTCCGTGGCTCCCGCATCCATCTTTCAACCGCTGGAGAGTGCGATCACGGTGACGGTGGACACCTTGCCTGGCACCGATGCTCTGCCCGAGGTGAAGAGACCGGAAGATCTCCAGCAATTGCTGTGGGCGGAGATTCCTGTTCTCGCCTCCTTGATCCGTTCGAAGCAGGTCTCCTGTGTCGAGATGACGGAACTTTTCTTGGAGCGGTTGAAGGAGGTCGATCCTGTACTTCACTGTGTCATCTCCTACACCGAAGATCGGGCACGGGCACGGGCCAAGCTACTCGACGAAGAACTGGCGCAAGGGAAGTGGCGTGGGCCTCTGCACGGTATTCCGTACGGGGTGAAAGATCTGTGTGCGGTGAAGGGGACCATCACCAGCTGGGGGGCGATGCCCTACAAGGATCAGGTGATCGAGGTCGATGCCACGGTGGTGCAAAAACTCGATGCGGCAGGGGCCATCCTCATTGCAAAGACAACACTGGGTGCGCTGGCGATGGGCGATATCTGGTACGGAGGGAAGACCTTGTCGCCGTGGAATACCGACCGTGGATCGAGTGGATCATCTGCGGGTTCCTGCTCGGCGGTGGGTGCCGGAGCACTGCCCTTTGCCATCGGTTCGGAAACGCTCGGTTCCATCGTCAGCCCTTCGACGCGTTGCGGAAATTCATCGCTTCGTCCGACATTTGGCCGGGTCTCTCGCCATGGAGCGATGGCTCTCTCCTGGTCGATGGATAAGCTCGGCCCCATCTGTCGCTCCTTGCAGGACACCGCCGTGGTGCTCGACATCATCGAGGGGTCCGATGGAAACGATCGGGCTGTCATCGATCGTCCCTTCGAGGTTCCTGGCGAGACTCCCATCGACGGCTGGAAGATCGGATACTCCAGCGCCGCCTTCGAGAAGGCCAGCAGCCATCGAACGGTGCTGGAGGAACTGGAGTCCCTCGGTGCAGAACTGGTCGAGGTTCAGTTACCGGATTATCCGGTGTGGCCGATGATGGTGATCTTGTTTGCAGAGAGTGCCTGTGCCTTCGATGAGCTGACTCGAGACGGTCGTGATGATGAGCTGGTGGAGCAGGGTCCACAGTCCTGGCCCAACAGTTTTCGCGCTGCCCGGCTGATCCCTGCAGTGGAATACATCCGGGCCCAGCGATTGCGTACCCTGTTGATGCGAGACACCGCAAAGGCTCTCGCCGGTGTCGATGCCTTTGTTGCACCCGCAGGTGATTTCCATTCGCTGGCGGTGACGAATCTCACCGGTCATCCCGGTCTCGTTGCACCGTGTGGATTCAAGAAGGACAGGATGCCGCGGGCGGTGACCTTCGTCGGGCATCCCTACGATGAGGCGAGGTTGGTGGCGCTGGGGAGTGCATGGCAAAGAGCCACGAGCTATCACCAACAGCGACCTCTGCTCGATTCCCCCGGCGACGGTGCCCCGGACGGGGATCGTTGATCGAGGTTCGATCTCCACGGTGATTCATCTTCTTCCAGCGACCTCGTGATCTGCCGATGGTCGACTGTTCGGCAACGAGCAGTGATTTTCTTCGCCGCTTTCAGGAATTCGTCAGGGGCGGGGGAACCGCCTTCCGGGTCGCTGCGTTGTGCCGATTCAGTCCGAGATTTACGCAGTCGAATTGACTTCGAGGCTCGATCGAACTTCTGCTGGCCAGGGGAGTTCTACGAGCACTTTCAATCTTGCTGCAGAAATACAATGTCCTGGTGAATCTCGATCCAGGCGAAATCCAGATTAGGAGTTACATGATGTCGACATATGATCCTGCCAAGACGGCCATCGTCTTGATTGGTTACCAGAACGACTGGTACGGCAAAGATGGTGTTTTCAACAGCGTCTTTGAAGATACCGCAAGCCTCGGCAATGCACTGGCGAACACCGATGCGGTGCTCAATGCCGTGGCAGAGACCCCGATGACCATCATCTCTGCCCCGATCGTTTTCAGTGAGTCTTACAACGAGCTGGAGAACCCGGTGGGCTTCTTCAAGAAGATCCAGGAAGCGGAAGCCTTCAAGGCTGGCACCGTGGGCGCCGCGGCGATCGAGAACATCTCCAAGTGGGGTGATCGCATCGTGGAAGTTTCCGGCTGCAATGGCTTCGACGCCTTCAACAACAGCAACCTGGCACAGGTGCTCAACGAAAAAGGCATCGAGAAGGTCGTTGTTTGTGGAGCCATCTCCTCTCTTTCGGTCAATGCAACTGCGATGACCGCTTCCCAGAACTACGACGTTGCAGTGCTCTCCGACTGCGTTTCGAGTCGTACCCAGGTGGAGCAAGAGCTGTTCTGCAACGAGTTGTTCCCGTACTTCGCAGAAGTCCTGGATCACAAGGCCTTCATCGGAAGCGTCAGCGTTCCTGTTTGAGGCAGAGGTTCATGCCATCATGTTTGATGGCACCGTGATTGAATCTTGAAAGTGAAAGAGCCCCACTCCATTGGCACGGAGTGGGGCTCTTTTGCATGGCAGCTTCGATCAGAGGCAGCTGTCTGGACCGAACTCACAATCGAGAGAGTCGGAGGTGGGATCCTGTCCACATCCAGGAAACGGTGCCGGTGGCGGCGCGGCCCCGGAAAAGAGCAGACCCAGCACGGCGATGGGATCTCCGATGTCGATGTTGCCGTCGTCGTTGGTGTCGAGGGCGTCATCACAGAAACTAGCCAGACCACCGAACAGGTAGTTGAGCCCGAATACGGCATCTCCGATGTCGACGGAACCGTCGATGTTGCCATCTCCGCGGATGAACTCGGGAGGATCCCCGAAGATCACATCGCCCAGCGCCGATGCGAGTCGACTCACGAGGGTCAGGTTGTCACCGAGGTATCGAGATAGAAGTGTCGAGGAGGTGATGACACGGTGAGATCCTCCCAGCAGGAGGTTGTTGTGGTAAACCGCCGTGATCTGGTCATCGACGGACAGGTTGCGGAAGATGGCTCCTGATCCATCCCCCACCGGCATCAAACTATCTACATCTTGACCCGATCCCCCGTACTCCGCAGACAGATCGGAAAAGTCGAGGCCCACTTCCGAATCGAGTCCTTCCAGGGCTGCAACCTGACCCGTTTGCGAACCTGGATCGATGGCGGTGACACCGGAAAGACTCGCAAGCTCATCGGAGATGCTCGATCCGACGTCGGCTCCTTCGATGTAGAGCGATCCTCCCACGGTGAGAAACTGACTCAGCAGTTCATTGGAGATCTGTGACAGAGGTTGTTGATCGGGGCTTTCTCCGAGGAGTACCCACGCCACCCGATTGAACTCAGGTCGATCGGATCCGAAATCTCCGTTGAGGTGAGAGAGCACCTGGTCATCACCTCGAATAACTTTTGGAGTTCTTCCCAGTTCAGACAGATTGCTTGCCAGGCACAGGCTTTCCGTCAGGTCGCCCTGCTCCTGTACCAGAATCAGGTCGGTCACCAGAGACAGGGGAACCTGCTCGGTAGCGTCGACGGTGACGGTCTTGTAGTCGGGGTTACATGTGGGATCTGTTGGATTGAAGGTGAGCTCGTATCGGTGCACTCCCGTCGGGGAAGGATCGGTATAGGTATTTCCATCGACCTGTCCGATCAGTATTCCATCTCGCCTGATTTCCACACTTCCGATGACTCCCGGCCCCACCGGGTCCCAATCGATGATGACGATCACCGGGCAGTTGGGACAGGTGGAAACGACTACGGAGACATCGATCACGGGCAGGCAGGAACAATCCTGGCAGATCACATGACGGGTCCAGTTCAATGGATCTTCGGTGGCGAAATCGTCGGTGAACTCCTGGACGACCTCGACATTGGCAGCGATATCCTGGGCCAGAATCTCCCGGTTGGTCACATTCAGCGTCAAGGGGATCTCGTCACATCCGGTACTGAGGGTTCCAGCGGCTGTTTTTCCTACTCGGTAGTCCTTGTTGTTGAAGAAGGTGGAACCGGAGGGAGGGAACACCTCGGCGACTCCGACGAAGGTGAATCCTCCATCGTCTTCGGCGTAGAGACTGGTTGCTGTATTACTCCAGTAATAGCCCCCGTACTTCATTCCGGTCAGATAGGATCCTCCCGCATCGAATTGAACGATGGCTGCGGCACCATCCCTGGCGGCAAAGGTCAGGGTTCCGTTGTCAGCACTACGCAGGGTGCCATTGGCAACCTCGGTTTCCCCTGGAAGGACATCGGAGATGAATCGATACCACAGGGGGATTCCATTGTTGTCGACGGTGAACAGTTCCGTGCCCCTGTTGTCGATTGCTGTCTGCAACACGTGTCCGACCACGGCGATTCCATCGGGAAGCACTCTCAGCGATTCTCCGCTGTTGATTTCTCGATGTTCGGTTCCGTCAGGATCGATCGAAACGGTGGGATAACGGAAACCAGCGACGGGATTGCCCGATCCATCGACCATGAACAGGATCGTTTCCGTCTCGTAGTTGGAAACGGCGGCTGGGCTCAGTGTGTGACCGGTGACCACGAAATTGCCGTTGGGAAGAGCCTCGACATCCTTGAAGGCGGTGACGCTGGGACTGACATCTCCCATCGAGTAGTACTTCATCCACATCATGTTGCCGTTGTCGTCGATTCGCAGCAGGAAGCCCTTGTCCGCGACATTGAAGCCATCTCCATACATCAGCGTGCCGCACAGGATGTAGCCACCCTCGCACTTCTTCATCTCGATCTTGGTGGAGTAGTGCTTCGAGGGTCCGTGGCCGTAGCGGTGTAGCCACATCTGATTGCCGGCGACATCGGTTTTCATGGCGAAGATGCTGGATGTGGAAACAACTCCGTCGGCATTCCAGTTTCCGCTGTGCCCTGCCATCACATAGCTTGAAGGGTCGTCATTTGCGAGTCGTACCGCGCTGGCACGAGCGACATTCCCTACCTTGTAAGATCGATTCCAGATCACCTGGCAGTTTGCGTTCATCCGGGTCAGGGTGGCCGACCGGCTCACCGGGGGCGCAGGTCAGGTATTCACCGCGATCGACTGATCCCCGGAGATGATATAGCCGTTGTCGATGGTTTTTTCGATGCAGCTGGGGCGGTCATCAAACCCACCTCCTGTGAGGTGGTGAAAGGTTTGTCCTTGAACCGCTCCGGAAGTGAGAAGTAGCAGAGAGATGAAGGCAATTTGCATGAAATAAACTGGACGCATGTTTCCTCCTTGTACAGTCGACGACCGACTGCAAGTCCCTGGGGTGTATCCCCACAGGAGAAGAGAATCCGGAATTTGATCCTGTTCGGACCTGAATTCAGATTCGAGCCAGTTGTGGCAGGATTGGGGCTGCAGGGAACGGATGCCCTCCTACCCTGGTGGTGATCCTATTCGATCTCCTGTCCATCGGTCTCCTGTGAGCGTTTTCGAGCAGCTCTGGCTTTCACTCGCCTGTCGATCCAGAGCGCCAGGGGGATCATGACGATGAGCACTGGTATCCACAGCACCGCGATCCCGTAATCACTCAGCAAGATCCTCGCTGGAACGGACAGGTAGATTCCTTTTTTCGCTGCCTGTTCGAGATACGCCTGTTGATCACCACGAGAGATGATCACGATCAACTCGATCAGGGTGACCGATTCGTCGACACGATAGGAAGGGGACTCCCCGGTTCGACCACTCTGGTCGATGATGGCCCAGCCATTGGGGGCCATGACCGGGAACAGCGATTCCCCCTGGAAGATGGTCATCTCCTCCAGGTGCGCCCGACAGCGATCCCCGATCTCGGGGACAGGATTCTGGTCCGGTCCGCACAGGACCATCACCGAACCGCCACCACTGGTCAGGTAACTCAATTTCAGGTCACCGTCTGGAATCGTACCTTTCAAGATGGCATCGGGGCGCAACGTTGCAGTCCAGCGGTCGGTGAGAGAGCCACTGCTCTCCGCCACGGTTTCGTACTCGATCGCCACAACCTTGCCGGTGACGATCACCTTCGAGAGAGTCTTCAACTGCTCCTGGGAATAGGGAACTTTTCCGGCAAGCAATGTGATGGCTGGAATCAGCAGGAGGACCAGGAATATTCCCGTGAGGTTCGCCTTCGAGTTGAGTTGTCGCTGTGAATTTACTTGTGAACTTGTCATCTCATCCTCCTCTGCCGGAAACGGGGAATAGCAAACACCTGATCAGTCCCAAGAAGAATGGTAGCAAATCGATCACCTTCGACCATCAAACGATTGTTATTTGCTTTGTTGATGTCTTGTTATTTGTGTCAGGAATTTGCGTCCGATTTGAAATTGGAATCTGATCTGTAGAGGTGAATAGTAGCGTGGTTGGAGCAATCAGGAGTAATCAAATGTACTAGCGCGGTCTCTACCCCGGTTCAATTTCTTTCCCTTCGTCGTGAAGGGGAATCCGTTTCTTTTTCATCTTTTCAGGGAGGTTCCCATGTCCCGATTTTATCCACTTGCATTCATCGTGGTTCTTTTTCTGAGTTCGTCTGCATTTGCCGATGATGGTGTTCCATTCCTCGACTTCACACTGGTTGACCCGCTCCCGGAGTCGCTGATCGGTGGTCCCGTGGACGATACCGAGGTGGAGATGGAACGGATCAACGGCGGTGTGGTGATCGAGGGCGAAACCTCGGGTTTGCTTCCTGACCATGCCTATACCATCTGGGCTCTCGTCTTCAATAACCCGGACGGCTGTAACGATGGATGCCAGATCGCCGACGATATCGGTCCCGATTCAGGTTTCGCAGCACTGTGGACAGGCATCGGATTCGTGGCGGACGAAGATGGAGAAGCGGAGTTCGAAACCGTCATGATGGAGGGCGATCCCGCCGGTGAGGTCCTCATGGGAGCTGGCCTCACCGATGCAGCGAGCGCCGAGATCCACCTCATCGTTCGATATCACGGCCCTGCTGCTTACGATGATCCCGACCTACTGGAAGCACAGATCACCACCTTTGGTGGCGGTTGCGATGAGTTTGGATGTGATGACGTTCAGTATGCGGTTCTGGTCGCTGAAGATGACGACGACGATGACGACGACGACGACGATGACGACGGCGATGATGATGATGGCGATGATGATGACGACGATGACGATGATGACGATGGCGATGATGATGAGTACTCATTTGTCGAGTTCATGATGGAGAGCCCTCTCGAGACCTCTGCTTCGGGAGCTACCATCGACGGATCTGAGATTCGCTTCGAGCAGTTCGATGATGGCTTCTACATCGAGGCGGAGACTTCCGGGCTCGAGCCTGGATTCACCTACACCATCTGGGCCGGGGTATTCAATGATCCGGACGAATGTGCTGGAGATTGTGACATCTCAGACTTCGGTGTCGATGGCTGGTCGATCCTGTGGACCGGGGTTGGACTCATTGCAGATGAAGATGGGGAACTCGAGTTCGAAGCGATCGTTATCGAAAATGAACCCGCCGGTGAGATCGTCACCGGACCCGGGCTGACCGATATGGACAATGCCGAGATTCATCTGTTTGTCCGCAGCCATGGTCCTGCATCCGATGATCCGGCGGTGCTGGAAGCTCAGCTGACGATGTTGATGGGTGGTTGCGACATCTACGGCTGTGGTGTTCCCCAGTATGCGGTTTTGACCCGAGGCGATTGATCCAGGAGTACCCGATCAACGCCTGTTGACCTTCACATCAGGGACTGACAGCACCGATCCGGAATCCATCTCGATGGCATCCAGGTGGCCGGAGATGATCTCATCACCGTCGTGGATGATGGCGTGGATGTGTAGATTCGAACCGTGATGCGTCATCACTCCATGCCGATCTCTCGCGAAGAAACCGACCACCTTCAGTGCAGTGGATTCTCCCCGGGTCCGCCACGGCTGGTCTTCCGGGGCGAGGTCTGGAGTTGCTACGGGACAGAAGCCATTGATCACGTGTAGCTCGTAGGTTGCTGCAATGCCCTCGATGATGAAGGGAAAGGGTGTGTCGCTGTCGATGCCATGAGAACGAGCCACCGACTCGATCGCCTGCTCCAGAGGCATCGAATCTGGCAAGGTGTCGTGGTGCCATCTCTCCACGTGAGCGAGAGTCATCAGGGTCGCAGAACCGGGGTTCTTGTCGCCACTGGTAGTGGAAGCGCTGAGACCATCCGGTGTCGTGGCAACGAAGATGTGGCCGTCGAGTACGGTGATCTCCCCTTGCAGTTGCGACAATGCACCGACTCCGATGGCATGGGGCTTCTTGCGCATCTCCTCGAAAGAGATTCGTGCCTGAGTATTACCCATTCGTAATACATCTCGCATGGCACCGTACTGCTGGACGAGGTCATGACTACCAGCACAGCCGCACAGCAATAGACTCAGAATCGAGAGTCGGATCATGATTCGAATCATCTCAGACATTGAACAGGAAGTGGCACACGTCCGCATCCTGCATCATGTAGTCCTTGCCTTCGACTCGTAGTTTGCCCGCCTCGCGGATCGCCTTCTCCGATTTGTACTCCTCGATGTCGGCGATGGAGTAGATCTCTGCTCGGATGAAGCCGCGCTGGAAGTCGGTGTGGATCACTCCGGCTGCCTGCGGGGCTGTCGACCCCTGTCGCACCGTCCAGGCGCGGATCTCCTTCTCGCCGGCGGTGTAAAAGGACTGCAGTCCAAGCAGGTTGTAAGCGGCTCGGGCCAGCTTGCTCAGAGCAGGTTCATCCATTCCATAATCGGAGAGCATCTCGGCGCGATCTTCCTCATCCAGTTCAGCGAGTTCCTCTTCGATGCGAGCGCATACCGGAACCGCTTCTCCTCCTCGTTCCTTTGCCATCGACCTGACCTTCTGGGCGAGCTCTCCCTCCCCAAGTACATCGTCGTCACTGACATTCATCACGAACATCTGCTTCTTGGTGGTGATGAGGCCGAGACCCTTGAGTATTCCCGGAGTACGGAGGTCGTCGCCGATCTCGACTTCTCGTGCGGGTCGGCCTTCTGCCAGTACCGGATGTAGTTTTTCGAGAAGTGAAAGCCGCAGGACGTCTTCCTCCTCGCGACTGCGTACCGCCCGGACCGCTTTCTTCATGGCACTCTCGACCGTCTGCAGGTCGGCAAGTATCAGTTCGATTTCGATGGTTTCGATGTCGCGAGCGGGATCGATGGTGCCATCGACATGGATGATCTCCTCACCGCCCGGTGCCTCTTCGAAGCAACGAACCACCTGGATGATGGCATCGGTCTCACGGATATGGCTGAGGAACTGGTTGCCAAGTCCTTCACCGGTGCTGGCACCACGAACCAGGCCGGCGATGTCGACGATTTTCAGCGATGTGGGAATCAGCTTCTGCGTTTCGATGTGGCTATTGAGGATGGCAAGTCTTGGGTCGGGGATCGGCACCACTCCGACATTGGGTTCGATGGTGGCGAAGGGGTAATTGGCTGCGGGTGCACCTGCCGCAGTGAGTGCGTTGAAGAGAGTCGATTTGCCCACATTGGGCAGGCCAACGATGCCGGCTTCCATCGTATTGTGCTCCTCGTTTGTATCGCTTTGTGGGTTTGGAGCGTGAGGACAATTCCTTCTGGACCGCTTCAATCACCATGGATCAGGATAGCGTGAATTGGTGACGGGGGGTGCCAATTTGACGAGGATATCCACCTCAATCTGATATCCTGTAGCGGATGAAGTGAAATGGGAATCGGGAGGTATGTCGTGACCGAACAAGGAATGTCGATGTCCGAGTGGCTGGTTTTCTTGCCGCTCATCTTTATCGGTTTGCTGATCGTGGTCAGCATCATCCTGCTCATCTACGGGGTGGCGATCTACAACGGTCTGGTGGCCAAACGTAACGGGTACAAGAACGCATTCGGTCAGATCGATGTGCAATTGACCCGCAGGCACGATCTCATACCCAATCTTGTCGAGACCGCCAAGGGTTACATGAAACACGAGAAGGAGACCCTTTCGGCGGTGATCGAGGCGCGTAACCAGGCGGTCTCCGCAGGAAAGGGAGCAGCATCTTCCCCCGGGGATCCCCAGGCGATGCAGCAGTTGATGGGTGCAGAGGCGGCCCTCACCTCGAGCCTCGGTCGACTGTTCGCGCTGGCGGAGGCGTACCCCGATCTGAAGGCGAACACCAATATGCTTCAACTTCAGGGAGAACTCACCAGCACCGAGGACAAGGTCTCCTACTCCCGTGAGGGCTACAACAACGCGGTGACCCGTTACAACATCCAGCGTGAGTCTTTCCCCGATACCATCGTTGCCAGCATGTTCAAGTTCGGTCCTGCGACCCTGTTCGAGATCGATTCTCCGGAGCAGCGGGAAGCACCCAAGGTGTCCTTCTCCTGATGGAGATAGGGATCTCACTGCTGACCTTCTGCATCGGTGAGGTGCAGCCGTTTCTTTCTCGAGTTTCCTTCGAGGAGGAAGGATGGCAAGTTCTTGCGGCTGCTGTCGGTGCCGTTGCCGGCATGATTGCCATCGTGGAGTTCTCTGTCAGGCAGCGTCGCAAGCAGCGATTGATCGACGATATCCCCACCTGCAAGACCGCCGGTGTATTCATCGGCCTGGTCGAGGTGAAGGGGACCGCAGAGTCCGATGATCCCCTGACCAGTCACCTCGCTGAAAAGCTGTGCGTTCACTACAACTACACCGTCTCCGAACAGTGGCGCAGGATGGTCACGGAGACCTACACCGATAGCAAGGGCAGGGTGAAGACCAGGACTCGCATGAAAACCGGCTGGGATGTGGTCGATCATGGTTCTCGCAGTACCCCCTTCTACCTTCAGGATGATTCGGGACTGCTGAAGATCAGACCCACTGGCGCAGATATCGATGCTGCGACCATCTTGTCCCGCACCTGCACCGCAAGTAACGCCCTCTACTATCAGAAGGGACCGAGTAGTAGCGTCTTCGGCTCGACCGGTACGCGCAGGTTCGTTGAGTATGCAATACCACTGCATCGGCGTATCTACGTGATGGGCGCATCGCGGTTGCGGAAGGACGTGGTGGCACCGGAAATCGCCAGCGACAAGGACGCACCGATGTTCCTGATCTCGGTGAAGTCCGAGGAGCAGAAGCGAAAGAGTTTCGCACTCCGTTTCTGGGGCCTGCTGTTCCTGGGACTGGCGATCTATGTCGGGGGACCGTGGGCGCTGGCGACCAATGTGCAGGGAGTTACTCCGTGGCTCATCGGATTGGTGGGTGGATTCATCTACTCTTCCTATGGACTGCTTCGCTGGGCGATCATGGTCTACAACAGCCTGCTGGGGTTGAGAAACCGTGTCGAGCAGGCGTGGAAGAATGTCGATGTGCAGCTGAAAAGACGCTTTGATCTGATTCCCCGACTGGTGGAAGTGGTCAAGGGGTACAAGCAGTATGAAAAGGAAGTCCAGGAAGAACTGGTCCTGCTTCGCCGTGAAGGCGAGTTGAGTTCTTCCGATGTCGCTACAGCCTGTTCTCCGACACTGCTGGCATTGAAGGAGAGCTATCCAGACCTGGAGGCGGACACTCTCTTTCAGGAGCTACACGATGAACTGGTCAATACGGAAGACAAGATTGCCCTGGCTCGTGGTTATTACAACGACATCGTGGCGGAGAATAACGAGCGTATCGAACGCTTTCCCGACAACCTGTTCCGATCCATCGCACGGATGCGCCGGCGGAAATATCACGAGGCGAGGGATTTTGAGCGGGCGAGTGTGAAGGTCGACCTGGTCAGCGACGAGACCGATGCGGAAAGTTCTCCAGCAACCTGAGACTGTCGCCAACTCATGGAGATTTCTGTCTCCGGATGGTCCGCTGGCGGATCGCAGGGACGATCTGCTCCCCATCGATCAGATCGGGATGCACGTCGATACCCAGCTGTGCCGGGGATTTCCCGACCCAGCGGGTGTGTTTCCCCTCCAGTCCCAGCTGTAGAGTCTCCGGGTCGAGTGTCAGTGTCGTGTAGAGGGATTCCTCGTAGGGGCACGTGTGACTGATCCACGGATGTTCCGCATGGATTTTCTCGGGGTAACTGCTGTGCTTGTAGTTTCCCCCGACCCATTGGTAGGACGCAGAGTTGAGATGCAGGTGAGCGATGTCACCGGCACGGACCACCTCATCGATGTGGGTGTGCCCGTTGATCACGATGATGATCCTGGATGCGGCTTCGGCGAGGATCCCCTGGATCTCTTCGGCGTTGTCGATGGCCCACGGGCCCGCCAGTGGCTGGTGGCAGAGCACCAGGAATGGACCCTCGTGACTGGAGAGTTGCTCCTTCAACCACTTCGTCTGGGTCTCTCCTATATGTGACGGGTAGCCGCCGCTGTGCCCTGCTGGTTTGTCGTTGCCATCGAGTACGAGCAGTCGCAGGCCCTCGACATCGTGGGTGTAGTAGCGCCCCTTCATCCCCCACTCCTTCACGACCTGTTCGGAACTCAACCCTCCATCGGTGTCGTGGTTGCCGATCACATGAAGGGAGACGGGATGTGCTTCGTTGAATTTCTTGACCAGCGGTCGGTTCCCCGCCTTGGCCTGGGCGAAGTCTCCCAGTTGCACGATGGCATCGGGGGGAGTTGGTTTCATCGCATCCAGAAATGCATCGAGTCTGGCAGGCGCATCATGCATCACGTCGTGATGGAGGTCGGCGATGAGACCGATCCTGATCGGCTTCCTGAGCAGCCCGATGGCCGCGTGAGAGAGGGAAGGGAGTGACAGGGAGCAGAGTGCTGAACCGATGATGACTCCTGCCTGCTGCAGAAAGACCCGTCTGGGAACCGAGGGGAGCGGGTGATCTGTTTTGCCGGGAAACCGGGACATGGAGGAGCCTCTCCTGTTGACCAGATGAGTGAGTTGTCAATCTAGCAGAAGTTCAGCGAGTGAACGAGGAGAGAGTGAGACAGGAATGGTGGGCAGCAGATGTTGACCGAGAATCGATTGCGGACGATGGACTTGACCCGCTCGGCAGCGGACAATCTGCAAGGAATCTGCAATTTCCCTGGAAGGGAACCCGATGGATAGCATCGCTGCCAATCACTTCGCCGTAAATGGCCGCAGTTACCAGCCGCCTGCGCGCCCCATCGCAGTGCTGTGCCTCGACGGCTGTTCCGATGATTACATCGACACTGCCATCGAGCATGGCCGCATGCCGGTGCTGAAGAAGATGATCGAGGGGGGGTTCCGGGCAGTGGCCCGGGGTGCTCTTCCTTCCTTCACCAACGTCAACAACTCCGCCATCGTCACCGGCGTGCCTCCCATCGAGACGGGGATCTCGGGGAACTTCTTTCTCGATCCTGACAGTCAGCAAGCAGTGATGATGAACTCCTCGAAGTATCTTCGTTGCGGGACGATCCTGGCGTCAGCATCTGCAGCGGGACGAAAAGTCGCAATGGTCACGGCCAAGGAGAAGTTGAGGGACATCCTTTCCCTTGAACTTCCACTCTCCAGCGGCAAGGCCTTCGCCTTCTCGACGGAAAAGGCATCGGAGGCGTGTCAGGAGACACATGGACTCGGCGATGTGGAGGAGGTCGTTGGTCGTGCGCAACCGGAGATTTATTCCGGAGATGCGAGCCTCTACGTTCTCGATGCAGGGGTGGCGCTGATCGAGCGCGGAATGGCGGACTTCTGTTACCTCTCCCTGACCGATTTCATGCAGCATGCACACGAACCGAAAGAAGCGGAGATGCTCGAGTTCATGGCGGGTATCGATGACGCCATCGGTAGATTGCTGGCCCTCGATTGCGTGGTGGCCGCCACTGCGGATCACGGAATGAACTACAAGGTCAACGACGATGGATCGCCAAAGGTGATCTTCCTCGAGCAGGTCCTCACCGAGCAGTTCGGAGAGGGAGTGACGGTGATCTGCCCCATCACCGACCCCTACGTGGCACACCATGGCGCCCTCGGTTCGGCGGTGACGGTTCACCTGGCGGATTCCCTCGATGCAACTGCGGTGGCGACCTTCATCAAGGGACTCGATGGAGTTACCGAGGTACTCTCCCGGTCGCAGGCGCAGGAGCAGCTGGAGTTACCGGGTGATCGGATCGGAGATCTGTACATCCTGTCGGCACAGGATGTGGTTCTCGGTAAGCAGCCAGTGGATCACGACCTCTCTCAACTTCATGGCCGCTTGAGGTCGCACGGTGGCCGCTTCGAGGAGATGGTGCCGATGATTGTCTCGGAACCACTCACTCGCGTAGATTCAGAACTGCGCAACTTTGACGTCTTCGATCTGGCTTGTAACCATCATCGGATGCAGAAGGAGAGTTGAAGATGACCACATCATCCAGCCCTGTACTTCCCTGTCTCATCGGTGGCGATGAGGTGAGTTCGCAGGACTTGCTCGAAGTTCGCTATCCCTACACCTCAGAGGTGGTCAGTCGTGTTCCGATGTTGACGCCGGAGGATGGAAACCGGGCCATCGAGGTGGCCCTGCAGGGCGGTCCGATGGAGGACCACCACTCCAGATACGAGGTGCTCTCGGCAGTTCGAACCCTGCTCGAAACGCGTCAGGAAGAATTCGCCGGCTACATTCTCAAGGATACAGGTCTTTGCATCCGAGAAGCTCGTTACGAAGTGGGCCGCTGCCTCGATGTGTTGCTCTTTGCAGCGATGGAATCGATTCGTGATGTCGGTGAAGTGATCTGTGGAGATGTATCACCGCATGGGAAGAAGCGGCGAATCCTGGCGGTTCGTGAGCCTCTTCCGGTGGCGCTCGCCATCACGCCCTTCAATCATCCTCTCAACCAGGTGGTTCACAAGGTCGCTCCCGCCATCGCTGCAGGAACCCCGGTGATCCTCAAGCCGAGTGAAAAGACCCCGACTGCGGCGATTCATTTCGTCGAGTTGCTACTGGAAGCGGGATTACCCCCCCACATGATCTCGGTGGTGGTGGGTCCGGTCGAGACGACGGTTCGATCGCTCATCGAGGATCCCCGTGTCTCGCTGGTCTCCTTCACTGGCGGCACCAAGATCGGCAAGGGCATCGCCCAGCTTGCCGGGTACAAGAAGTTGTGTCTGGAACTGGGGGGAAACAGTCCACTCATCATCCACTCCGATGCAGATCTCGAACTTGCGGTGACTCTCGCCGCTGAAGGATGTTTCAGAAATAGCGGTCAACGCTGTACCGCGGTGAAACGTTTGCTGGTCGACCGGTCGGTGGTAGAGCCGTTCACCGCTGCCTTCGTTGAAAAGGCACGGGAGTATCGCTGCGGTGATCCACAGGATGAGGCGACCCGTGTCGGTACGGTGATCGATGAGGATGCCGCACTGCTCCTCGAAGGAAGGGTCAACGATGCGGTCGCCGGTGGCGCTCGGGTGCTGCTGGGTGGCACTCGCGAGGGAGCCATGATGGAACCGACCGTCATCGCCGATGTCACTGCCGATATGGAAATGGTCCGTGAGGAGAGTTTCGGCCCCCTTGCGCCGATCCTGGTCACCGATGGAATCGACGATGCCATCGACATGGCAAACAACTCCAGCTACGGCCTCTCCACCGGTGTCGTGACGAAGGATATGTCGGCAGCGATGGCGGTGGCTCGGAGGGTAAGAACCGGGACCGTCAATATCAACGAGGTTCCCGGCTGGCGAACGGAAACGAGCCCCTTCGGCGGTGTCAAGGACAGTGGACTTGGTATCAAGGAGGGCGTGGTGGAGGCGATGAAGATGTTATCGACGGTGAAGAGCATCTCGCTACCGTGGTGATGGATCTCGACTCCTTGCGTTGAATAAAGAGGAGCGTGCAGATGCGGAGAAAGATGTTCGACAGGATGTCGATACTGTCGGCAATACTACTGCTGGTCGTTCCTGGCATCGTCGGGTGTCTTCAGCCGGAAAAACTCATCGATCGGAAGGCACGGGTAGTCATGGATGCGATGTCCGATGTAAATCAATGTACTCTTGTCGTCCTACGCCACTGTGAAAAGGGATCGGGGTCTGATCCCTCCCTCACCGATGAGGGTTTTGTTCGATCGGAAGCACTGGCCCAGTTGCTGGGGGACTCCCCCATCACTCGCATTCTATGCACCGAGTACCGACGGACCCATCAGAGTGTCGAAGCGCTATCGCGGAGTGTCGGTGTTGAAATCGAAACGATCTCGGCGGCAGATTCTCCAGCGTGGCGAGAGGTACTGGCACAGATCAGTGCAGGAGATCGTGTGGTGATCTGTGGTCACCAGAACACCGTGCCTCTCTTCGTCGAAGCGGTTGGCGGGACCATCGGTGGCACCGAGAAGGTGTCGGGCCAGGCATGGATCCCCGGGTATGCATTCGATCGACTGTATCTGATCACCTGGAACGGTTCCGAGGCGATACCTGCCTCTTCTGCCAGCACGGTAGAACTGCGCTACGGCACGGTTTGCGACCCTTCCTGAGCCATTCCTCGGCTATCTCCAGCCGCCGTTCCACGCTATGATGGAACCTTATGTTCGCCATCGATTTCGACGCTGTATCGTCGGTCTTGAAATGAGGAAATCATGAAGCTTCTGACACTGCGCTCTCTCTTGGTACTGATGGTCGTGGGATTACTCGGCAGCCTTCATGCGCATCCAGCCCTCCCCGGATCTCATCTGTGGGATCTCAACGAGGTGTTTTCCAACTCCGATGGAACGATCCAGTTCGTCGAGATCTACCAGCCGACCAGTGCCTGTTGTGAGAACAACCTCGGTACCAAGTGGATCGAGAGCACGGCGACCGGTAGTACCTTTACCTTCCCGACGGGGATCGTCGGCAATACCGCCTTCAAGCACATCCTCATCGGGACTGCAGGATTTGCAGCATTACCCGGGGCCCCCACTCCAGACTTTGTCTTGCCTGATAACTTCCTGGGACTCAGCGGCGACACCATCACCTTCTACTTCTATGACGAGTGGGTGTACGCCACCGGTGAATTGCCACTCGACGGTGTCAATTCTCTTCAGGTAAATCTGGGTAGCGGACTCCTCGAGACGGGACTCAACTCACCGACCAACTTCAACGACGACACCGGCAGTGTCGATGCTGGAGGCGGGCCTCCTGCTCCGGTTACAGTTTCATTTGAAATCGCCAGTGATAGTACTCCTGAGAACAGTGGGATCTATTCTGCAACGGTGGTTCTCAGGGGAGGTCCTCAAGGCGACGACATTCCGGCAGGGCTCTCCCTGTCGGGGACTGCAAATCCTGCAATTGATTACTCTGTTTCGGGGATGCTCCTGATCCCGGACGGCTCGACGACCGTGCAGGTCGAGATCACCATCATCGATGACACCGAGATCGAGGTGGATGAAACCGCGATCCTGACGCTTCAGGTGCCTCCTGGTGTCGAACTGGGTGCACAGTCCACATTCACGCTGACCATCCTCGATAACGATTCACCGCCGGTGACCAGCTTCGTGCGAGGCGATACCAACGCCGATGGAACCATCGATATCACCGATTCCATCTACGCCCTCGGGTATCTCTTCTCCAGCGGACCTGCCACCTGTTTGAATGCTCTCGATGCAAACGACGACAATGCCGTGGATATCTCCGATGCGATCAACCTGCTCACCTACCTGTTCAACGGTGGGGCTGCTCCCTCCGCTCCGGTGACCTGTGGTCCAGATCCCACCCCGGGTGCTCTCGATTGTGCAGGTTTTGACGCTTGTCCCTGAGGTGGATCTCGATCCTGCTGTGCATCGGAGCAGTGCTGATGGCTGCGGGTTGCCATCTCGGTGAGTCTCGCAGCGATCCCCGCTGGAATCCTTCCTGTGTCGGTTGTCAGGAAGCGATGCCGGTCAACGGCTGGTGTTCCCCGTGTGATCACGGACTGGTGGCGGGCCGGATCATCCCTTCAAGACAGTTTCACGAGCTCCTCGATGCTCACGGTCACGAGGTGGAGATCTCCACGCTGCAGTGCGGAATGTGTCGAGTGGTGGCACCGCATGACGGCTTCTGCTCCCGCTGTCGCAACGGCTTCGTTGCCGGCCAGCTGTACTTTTCCGAGTTGACCTGGGCCCTGGCCGGTGGCGTTCAGGAGTCGAGAGGGATCGACTGTCGTGGCTGCCAGGAACTGCTCGAGGATTCGGGGCAGTGCTCCCTGTGCTCTGCTCACTGGGTGGGTTCGGTTCGTTTTGTCGAGCCGGAGCCGGCGGCGATTGCCGCTCACCAGTTCGAGCGGCTGGAGATCGCCCTGCAGCGGCTGGAGCGGTGCGAAGAGTGCGCTCTCGCCGGATTTTTTGGTTCTCGCTGCCGTGTTTGTGGCCAGGAGCCGATCCCGGATCCCCTCAAATAGCCTATCAGAGGCTGAATTCGACGATTTCCCCGCCTTTTCGAGAATTCCCGGTTTTCTTGGTCCGATCTCGTCCCGGTACCGGATCCAAGGACATGGGAAGGGGGGGCGCCGAAGGCGGGCTGGCGATCCCCCCGACCCTGGCTTGAAAAATCTGAACACCTCCTCACCGGAGCCTCTGGGCTTGTCGCCCGGAGGCTCCGCGTCTTTTTTATGAGGAGGAGGACACAGGATGGTGTACCGATTCCATCACGTTTCGGGATACCAGCCGGTCGGCAGCACCGAGCGGATCTCACCTCGGGCCACTCCCTCTTCGAAGATTTCCGGGTACACCTCATCGATCCAGCGAAGCAGATCAACCGGCTGATGCTGCTCGAGCAGTTCGCGAAATCGATAAGGTCCCTCATGTCCCTTTCGACTGTGGCCGAAGGGAATGAATCGAAGTTGCTTCCAGGCGACCTCCAGGGAGTCTCCGCAGATGGAGTGTCGATAGAGTGCCGATGCGAAGCCGGTCTTGTCCTTACCCCTCTTGCAGTACAGGAGTATCGGCCTGGGACCATCCGACATGATCCTCATCAAATTCTGGAGCGGTTCGGGATGGGGTAGGTCGGAAGCTCTCAGGTGAAGATTGTGGTACTGGATTCCCATCGATTCGAAATCGATCTGCTGGCTTGATTCATCGCTGCGGTTCGATCGGCGAAGATCAATAGCGCAGCGGATTCCAAGTTCTTCCAGTGACCTGCTGAATCGAGCGGGTGAAGTTGATCTCCTCGCCATGCGCCAGGCACCGGAGTCATCGAGTGGATGGAGGTTCGATCGCACAATCTGTCGATAGATCGCTGCCATCACAGAACTCATGGTTCGTCTCCATCTTCCTGGCGGAGAGAGTCCGCCCCTGCGGCCCCATCCTGGGTTACGATTTTGCCGACAGGCCTGTCTCACCGAAAGGGGATCTGATGAACTCGATGTTTTCGACTCTATTACTCCTGACCTGCTTGCAAGTACCTGCAATCGAGTCGATTGATTCTCCCGCCGATGATGCGCAGTGGAAAACACCGGATCTGAAGATCACTGCCATCCCCGAGCATCTGTCTGCATTCACCGGTGCTTTTGACAGATATACCTCCGTCTTCGGTGTTCATCTGTTTGCCACGAAGAGTTTTTCTGATGCGAAGTTGATTCATGTCGCTGCGGTCCTTGCCGAGTATCTCGACAATGACGAGGACGGTGTTCCAGACAATCCTCAGGTGGTGGAAGCGATGGCTTCTCGCCAGATGGGTATGGTGCTGTTCGGATCGGAAAGAGAGATGGAGCGACTGGATGGATCCACCATCGAGAGCCTGGGTTATCGAAATCTACAGGGGCAGTTCGCAGAGGAGACCAGACCGGAAAGAGGATTCGATGCCACTCTCGAGGAGGTCCTTCACCTGGTGACCGTTGGTTATTGCGAGGCGTACCCGCGAGTCTTCGGCGCGATGCCAGATACCCAGCTGGGAGACTGCCTCGATCGGGCACGAGGGGGCAGGTTCGCAAGGGTACCGAGGAGATATCCGGAGGAGTCGTGGTTCCACTACGATGATCGCAGTTGTGATTATTCATGCATGGCGGTGGAGTATCTCTACTGGGCACTGACTTCTTTACTCGGTGCTCAGGATGATCCACAACGCTCACGAGAAATTCGCCACGAGTGGGAGTTGACCAGTGAAGAGCTGGTTCGAAAAAAGGACCCGTGGATCACCTCGTTGCTGGAGGATCCTGGATACCACTGGGCGAGTCGACTTCCCGACGGCAAGTACCGCCAGAAGGAGAAGAAGGAAACGAAGGTGGGAAAGGTGCAGGAGGGGCTCAGATGAAGAGACCGGTTGCCCTGGTCACCGGCGCCAGTGCTGGTATCGGTCATGCGTTTGCGGTGGAACTGGCTCACCGTGGACATGATCTGGTGCTGGTCGCCAGGAGACAGGAGCGTCTCGATCGGATCTGCAAGGATCTCTCCTGCCGCTACGGGATCGAGTGCTACCGGGAAACGATGGACCTGGCACAGAGGGGCGCGGTGAAGGATCTGCTAGGGCGACTCGATGCCCAGAACCTGACGGTGGAAGTGTTGATCAACAATGCAGGCTACGGACTCTCCGGTTCCTTCCTTTCCCGTCGCTGGCAGCAACATGAGGATTTCCTGCAACTGCTTCTGGTGGTGGTCTGCGAGCTGACCCACGGAGTTCTGCCGGGGATGAAAGAGCGGGGCCACGGTCGTATCATCCAGGTTTCCTCCGTTGCTGGCTTCTTGCCGGGAACCGCCGGACACACCCTTTATGGAGCGGTGAAATCGGCACTGAATGTATTCACGGAGTGCCTGTCACTGGAGTGTCGAGGTAGCGGGATTCACGTCACCTCGCTGTGTCCCGGGTTCACGACCACCGAGTTTCACGATGTGAACGGGACCCGTGAAATGATGTCGAAGATGCCAGGATTCATGTGGCTCGATGCGAACCGGGTTGCCAGGGAGGCCCTCGATGCTTGCGATCAGGGTGAGGTCTACTGCATCCCGGGGTTGTTTTACAGGATGCTTCTCAGATTCCTGGCACTTCTTCCGGCGCGAATTCGTCGTTCCTTCGTGGGCTCCAGAGGATCGTCATTTCGGGACTCCTCCGAAAATCAGGTGGCAGATCAGGGCAGTAAGGAGCAATAAGCAATAGCTGAGTGACGAGCCACTCTCTGGCTGACCGTTCTCATGTTCGTTATGACAGGAATTAGAAGTGCAAGAGCCATCCCAGGAGCATCTCTCTCCCAAGATCAGATCATTACTCGGAAAACCGGTTCCCCTTCGAGAACCTGCTCTGTACGTCAACCGCGAACTCTCCCTTCTGGAGTTTCATCGGCGGGTCCTCGATCTCTCCCGTGACGAGAAGTTGCCGCTTCTCGAGCGGTTGAAGTTTCTAACCATCAGTACATCGAATCTGGATGAGTTCTTCGAGATCCGAGTGGCCGGGATCAAGGAGCACCTGGCTTACGATGTGGAACTGAAAAGTCCTGACGGGATCTCTGCCCAGGCACTCTTTTCCCAGATGGTCGAAAGTGCCCAGCAACTGGTGGAGGATCAGTACGAGGTATTGAACCAGGAGTTACTACCCGCACTGGAAAAGGAAGGTGTATTCCTCCTCAGGAGGCAAACATGGACGATCCAGCAGCGAGATTGGGTCCGGGACTACTTCAAGCGTGAAGTTCTTCCTGTACTGACTCCCATCGGCCTGGATCCTGCTCATCCTTTCCCGCGGATCAGCAACAAGAGCTTGAACTTCATCATCGAGTTGACGGGAAACGATGCATTCCAGAGGGCATCCCGGGTGGCGGTGGTTCAAGCTCCTCGAGTACTCCCGAGGATAATTGCCCTGCCCGATTCAAGAGATGATGTACAGGAGTTCACGCTGCTCTCGTCGGTGATTCACGAGAATGTCGATCTGCTCTTCCCGGGTATGGAGGTGGAGGGCTGTTTTCAGTTCAGGGTGACTCGTAACAGTGATCTCTGGGTTGAAGAGGAGGAGGTCGATGATCTTCTCAAGTCGATCAAGGGCCAGCTCAATCAGCGAAGGTTCGGAGCTTCTGTTCGTCTCGAAGTGGCGGACAACTGCTCCGATGAGATGGTGGATTTCCTGCTCAACCAGTTTGGCATGACCGACAAGGATCTGTACCGCTGCAAGGGACCGGTGAATCTGCATCGACTTGGGGCATTGTATGACCGAGTCGATCGGGGAGATCTGAAGTACGATTCATTCATCCCTTCACTGCCAGACAGGTTTCAGAAGGGGACTTCGGTATTCGAGTTACTGAGAGAAGAAGATGAGCTACTTCATCATCCATTTCAGTCGTTCGCCCCGGTACTGGATCTTGTGAAGGAAGCCTCGCTGGATCCGGACGTTCTCGCCATCAAGGTTGCACTCTACCGTACCTCCAGGGATTCAGATCTTGTCGAATCGCTCGTCAACGCGGCTCGATCAGGAAAAGAAGTCACGGTGGTGGTTGAACTGCGCGCGAGATTTGACGAGAAAGCGAATATCGATCTGGCGACTCGCCTGCAAGAGGTCGGCGCAAATGTCGTCTATGGGATCTTCGGTTACAAGGCCCATGCCAAGATGCTGATGATCGTTCGCAGGGAAGGGGATCGTCTGAGGCGATACTGTCACCTCGGGACAGGGAACTATCACGAGGGAACTGTTCGCGCCTACACCGACTTCGGCTTGCTTACCGATGACGACGAGATCGGCGAAGACGTCAATCAACTGTTCCAGCAGATCACCGGGCTCGGCAAGTTTGGCGACCTCAAGACGCTGGTGCAGGCACCCTTCAAGCTTCATGACCAGATCCTCGAAATGATCGAGCAGGAACGTCTGAACGCCAGGGAGGGCAAGGAAGCTCGTATCATGGCAAGAATGAACTCACTGATCGAGCCGCAGGTGATTCGCGCTCTGTACCGCGCTTCCCAGGCGGGAGTGAAAATCGATCTCGTGGTGAGGGGGATGTGTGCCATCCGACCGGGGATACCCGGGGTCTCCGAGAATATCCGTGTCACCTCGGTTCTTGGGCGCTTTCTCGAGCATCCGAGGATCTTTGTTTTTCATGGGGATGGTCAGCTCAAGACTTATCTGTCGAGTGCGGATTGGATGCCCAGGAACTTCTTCAGGAGGGTAGAGCTGGCATTTCCCATCACCTCGAAGCAACACAAGCACCGGATTCTGGATGAAGGAATTCACAACTATCTGTGCGACAACCTGGGCAGCTGGCAGATGCTGCCGGACGGTTCTTACGAGAAGATCGACGTCGCCGACACCTTACCTCACTCCGCTCAGGGGACAGTGCTGGAGCAATACCGTATCGACTAGGATTTGCGATCAGCGAAATGTAAGTCGATTTCAATTTGCTGGAGAATGTCGGACTCTCGATGGAGCATCGCTCGGGTGAGAGGTTTGTCGTCGAGCCAATCGTCACGGAAATAGAGTGCTATCTTCTCCTTCTCACCTTCCACCTCGAATCGGATCAATTCCTGCGAGCGAGATCGATGGAGTAGAACGGCCAGACGGAAAATCACCAGCAGTCGAGTCATCTCCTGTGGCTTCGTCCAGGAGATTGCAGCGAGCCGTTGCTCCGTCAGTTTTCTTCGCTGGTTGCGAACCAAGGAAGCGATCACCTGTTGATCGTTTCTGGAAAGACCGGGGAACTCACCGTTTCGAATCAGATATTCACCGTGACGCGGGTGTGCGTCATGGCTGACACTCAAGCCGATCTCGTGAAGAAGGGAAGCCCAGCGAAGCCAGTCGTGGTGATCTGATCGGGTCAGTTCCCAGGAGTGCTTGATGGCGGACAGGATGGAGAGAGCGGTCTTCTCGACGCTTCGGGCCTGTGGCAAATCTACTGCATGGAAGCCGAGACGACTGATGATGGAATCGTGGCGGATGTCGTCTCCCTCTTGCTTACCCACCACCTCGGCGAGGAGCCCCTCGCGCAGACCTCCGGGTATCCCGTTGATCTCCTTCAGGTCGAGGCTCTCCATCAAGGCGACGAGAAGCACATGACCTCCCAGGAGAACTACCTTTCGATCGGTCGATAACTGCGGAAGGTCGATCTCATCGACATTCGAATACTGCAGTATTTTGTCCCGGAGTTTTTTCAAACCAACCCGGGTGATGATCCCGTTCCCATCGAGCTTCTCGAGGATCCTGGCGTGGGCGAGTATTGAACCGGAGGTGCCAACGACCTGATTCCATCCCCGTCTCCGGAAGTTCTCCACATGAGGTTCTATTTCCAATTTTGCTGACAGTAATGCCTGTGAGTACCTGTGCCTGGTGATCTTTCCGTCCTGGAAATGATCCTTCATCATCTGTACGCAGCCTCGGTCGAGACTTTCAAGGATCTTCGCCTCTCTCCCCTGTCCCAGTGCAAGTTCAGTGCTGCCTCCTCCGATGTCGATCAGCAAGGTCGTCGCATCGGGCTGCGGAAAGGAAGAACTTGATCCTCTCCAGATGAGACGTGCTTCTTCGACCCCGGAGATGACATCGATGGGGTGGCCGAGATGCTGTTCACAGCGAATGCGAATCTGTTGCTCTTCCGGCGCACATCGGAAGGAATGGGTGCCGACAGCACGGATATTGGTTGGAGGGACAGATTCGAGTCGTTCACGGAAGCGATCGAGGCAACAAAATGCACGATCCAGCACTTCACTGGAAAACCGAGGATTGGTGCCGAGACCTTCCCCTAGCCGGACCCGTTCACGCAACCGATCGATGATCCTGACCTCATCGGCAGATTTTCTGGCGATGATGAGGTGAAAGGAGTTGGACCCCAGATCGATGGCAGCGTGGGTCTCTTGCAAGGACAGGATGATGTCCTTTCTTCATCGACCGGGAAGAAGCGGGTCATCTGCACCGATGCGTGATACCGCATCGGTGCAGATGAACTCTCAGCTGGTCGCAGCTTGCATGACGGCTTCGTAGTTTGGTTGGTCAGCCACCTCGTTCACGTACTCGATATGGGTAAGTACGCCCGCGGGGTTTATCACGAATACAGCCCTGGCCAAGCAACACTCGAGTGGGCCGTTGGCGATGTGGACCCCATAGGCAACTCCGAATGCCGTGGATCGGTGACAACTCAACGCCGTGACATTCTCGACACCCTCTGCGCCACACCAGCGTTTCTGGGCGAACGGAAGGTCTGCGCTGACGACCAGCACCTCGATGGATGAAACGCCCGCAACTGCTTCATTGAATTGCTTCGTTTCTTGCTGGCAAACGGGGGTATCGAGGGAAGGAACGGTGGCGATGATGCGCGTCTTTCCGCCAAACGTATCCAGCGATACCTCTTCCATGGTGTTACTCAGTAATTTGAAATCGGGTGCGACATCGCCGACGGCCAGGCGTTCTCCTGTGATCTCGAAGGGGGTTCCTTTGAGGGTGATTCCTGCTGTTCTGCTCTCTGTCATGTCTCTCCTGTTTGTCTTGAGGGGTTGAGTCATCTTCTTCTGCTACTTTCATGGTTTCTGCAAGTCGAATCAAGGTGATTGCTGAGCGTTTGGTTGGCCCCGTGGGGGGATCACTGCGTTTCATTTCATAATTGCAATATTGAAGGCAACAAGTGATCACCTTCTGTCATGAAATAATCAATATCGGAAGAGTTCATCATGAGTCCTGTGAGGTGACAATCATGAACTACCAGCATCTGGTCGAATAGACTTGAGCGAAGATATGATCGGGTATCGAATCAGAGTTGTCAGTGCGGTACTACTAATTCGGTGTACGGGTCAGTTGAATTGCTTGGCCAACAGTATTGGGAAGTAGAAGTTCGTCAGGGAGATCCAATAAACACTACATAATAGATGTCATTATAGATCGACCAACCTCCAGGTGGTGCTGCTGGAAAACTCCGTCGTCTGAATTCGATCCGGAAGAACTCGAGTTATTGATGAATTCTCGAACTGGTACGGTGAGTAAGTTTGACCTTCATGTCGATGGGGATTGCCGCAGACGTTCAGTGCTCAGATGGTCTGAGTACTTGTTTTAGTCCGCTGATAAACCGGGCCACTGGCCTTGGTTTTCGCAGTGAGGATTGAAACAACCAATTCGGGGCCCCTTGATCGTGATCGGGGGGCCCCACTTTAATTGCTAACCAGGGGTCGAAGTCTCAGTTTCCTGAAGGCCACGGCATCTCCATGGCCGAGGAACCCGATGTGGCCGGTAGTTCTCTTGAGGCCGGGATGGTCTTGCCCATCGAGAGTGCCACCTGCGCTTGCGAGATCGAGATCTGCGTCGAGAATCACATGACCGTTGAGGGAGATCTTGACCCTTCGACCATCACAGCGCACCTCCTGTTGATTCCACTCTCCTACCGGATTCTGGAAACCACGTACCGCCGGAATCACCCCGTAGATGCTGCCATGAAATTGATAGGGCTGGAGATTGGCCCACTTCTCGGCGGAGTTGTCGATGATCTGAGCTTCCATGCCGACAAATGCAGCGTCACCTTCGGAAGGGGCTCTCAGGCCAAGTCCATTGTTTGAACCGGGCCATAGCTTGAACTCGAATCGCAGGATGAAATCGGAGTACTGCTGGTCGGTATAGATGTTTCCGCCGGTTCCCTGGATGCATTTGATTTCACCCTTCTCGAACTGGTACCCCTTGGTGTTGCCGATCCAGCCGCTGGAACTCGTTCCATCGAAGAGGGATTGCCACGATCCGTACTTGTGACGCAATCTTTCGGCGATCTTCCTCTGATTTTCGGGAACACCTCTCGTCAAGAGCAAGGCATCGAGGAGATTTCGAGCGTAGATTTCATGGTGATTGCCGTCGAGGCGTTCCGCCAGTTCCAGCACCCTCAGCACATCAGAACTTCTCTCTTCGTCAGGAGATTTGAGCAGTCGATCGATGGCGGGCTTCATCGCGTGTTCCGATCCAAGTGCGACCAAGGCGTCGAGTGATGCGAGCTGTACTTCTGCATCTTCATGAGAGAGTGATGTTTTCAGTACTCCGCTCACCTCCGCTGTTGGCTGTCGAGTTGCCAGGGCACTGGCGATGGTTGCTCGCCACCGCGTTGGAGCCTCAAGCATCAAGGTAACGAGGGAGGCCGTTACCGATTCACCGGGAATCGAGGCGAGAGACCGAACCGTTTCGTCAGACCAGTTCTCATCGTTACGAATGCCCTTGACCAGTTCCTCGATGGCGACTGGATTGCCCAGTTCACCAAGCATTCGTACCAGGAACCGTTCGACTCCCTCGTCATGCTCTTTGGCGAGGTGGATGGCGAGAATACGGCCGAGTTTCTGGCTACTGGTTTCTCGCCCCGGGGCAGCGGCGAGCATCACCAGGCCATACATCGCCTGACGAGCCTTCACATCGATGTTCAATCGTGCTTGCCACTCTTGTTGCGGTTCGATCGCCTTTGATCTGTCGACGACCTGAGAGAGCACTGCATCGATCTGCTGACCCGAATCGGCGAGGAGTTCATCGAGGATTGCTTCTTTTCCCGAGGCGTCGGTTCCTTCCAGTCTACCGAGAAGAGTGCTGGCCGGATTCCCATCGATGGGAGGATCCTGCACCGCTGCAGCGGTCGGGACTGCCATCTCGAGGGAGAGTATCAGCACGGCGATGATTGGAAGATGTTGCATGGTAGATCCTGTCTTGAGATTCAAATTTATTGCGGAAGACTCTCCAGCGTGTGGGTTCCGGTGTCGGTCACCACTCCAGGAGCAGTATTTCTGACATCGATGGTGAGGTTTGATTGATTGGATCGATTGGCGTGCAACGTCCAGTCTCCGCCTTCGATATCGGTGATGGTGAAGTAACCATCGGAGTCAGTTCGTATCGAATGGTGGTCATTCACAACCAGGGTAAATCCCCCATCTGGTGTCATGACCAGGTTGACACTGTTCGTCGTTGGTGGCTCCACGCCGGGTCTGGTCCATCGGATCCCGGCCCCTTCGATGGGATCGCCCACCGAGTCGATAAGGCGGCCGGTGATGATTGCAGAATGTTGCAGTGCGCTGGTGACAACCGATGTTTCTCCAAGGTTGACGCCAACCTCTTCATTCACGCTGACATAGCCCTGTGCCTGAACTCTGAGATAGTAGGTGATGCCCTTGAGGCCCTCGAGTTCAAACATTCCGTCGGGATCGTTGTAACTGACGCCACCGTCAGGATTGTTCTGGAGTGCGTCGAGGGACTTCGACTGCTGGATGGAAAAGGATGGGATGGGGACTCCGGTGATGGCATCGATCACTTGCCCCTCGACCCTGCCCGCTGCAAGTGCAGTCACCACGACATCTCGATCTTCCGATTCAACGGCGAGCGTCTCGGTGCCGACCCAGCGCTGACCGGCAGCGACCTGGAGGAGGTAGTTGCCCTGTTCCGGTACCAGAGCCGAGAAGAAGCCATCATGCTCGCTGGTACAATGAGTGTCATCGTAGCCGGAAGTGGTCAATCCCAGGAAGGTCGAAGATTCTTCGTGCTTCTTGCTCAGAGCAAGCCTCACCCCGGCAATCGCAACTCCCTGGATGTCGACGACGATCCCTTCAATCCTCTGCTGGGGAAGAAGTTGCAGGATGATGCCTTCGATCGAGGAGTGGATCGAGAGTTCCAGTGATTCGGAGTTTCGAAAGCCTGTGGATTCGGCGTGCATGGTGTAGTCGCCACCCTCTGGAAGGTTCAAGACGAACTCACCATCGATATCGGTGATCGTCGAAAACTGATCGTGTTGAGCCTGGTCCGCCATCACCAACTTGTGATTCTGGAATGAGATGGAGATGTTGAACCCTTCCATCGTCTCTGCCGTTTCGGCCATCTGGTTCAGCCGTACCAGCGCCTTGCTGGCGGGAGATCCATCAGGTGACAGAACGACACCTCGCAGCTGGATCCCCGCCGACAGGATCTGATCGCCGAGGTCGTTTTCCCGTGGAGGGTAGGTGTTGGTATCGATCTTGTGAGTCAGGTACTCCTTGTGTTCAATCTGGATGGAAACAGATTTGCTGGTAGCGACCGGGGAAAGTAAGAAGGTTCCATCGGAGAGGGATCTCGTCCGGCGTACTTCTTCGATGCTATTTTTCAGGATGGTGTCTTGTCTGCGGTCATCGATGTCGAAGGTGTCGAAGAAATGATCTTGCTGGTTGAGGATCGAAATTACCGCTCCTTCGATCGGTCGCAGTTCCGTATCGACGACCCTGCCGACGATGCTTGCAGCAGGTTGCAGGATGATCTCGACCCGTTCATTGAGTCCTGGAGTGACCTCGATCTTGCGGGAGTAAGGTTCGTATCGATGGTCATCGATGGCGACGATCATCAGAGAACCGACTTCGGAAGGAGAGAGGACTTGCTCACTGTGAGCGGGATCTGATCCGGTAGAGGTACACGCCGTAGGTGTTCCGATTACTCCATCCGATGGGATTGTGTAGAGGCAGATACTTCCCTCGTAAGAGAGTACAGGCTGTCGATTGGAATCGATGACAAGAACCGGCAGCTCCGTTTTCTCCCCGATGGTCAGGGTGATTTCTTCGGTTCCAGGCGGAAGTTGCAAGATGTTTGAATGGCGGATTCCTTCATGTTTATCTCCAGCACTCGCCGAGATGCTGCAAGTTCGTGGTGGGATGCCACCGAGGATGAACCTCCCGGAAGAATCGGTGGTGGTGGAGGGCCACATCAGGTCGGCACCGTTGTCGATTCCACTCGACCCGAAGAAGACGGGTACCTGCTGGGAAGATGCTCGGGGGCCGGTGGTCACCAGAGCGTTGACGACCGGGTTCCGCTGCAGATCGATGACGATGCCGGAGACGGTCCTACCCCGTTGAAGGTGCACCGCCAGGGTCGGTTCCGATCCGGGCTCCGCTCGAACGACCTCGATGCGTTGTCCGACCCATTGCTGGTCGGGGTTTGACTTGTCGCTGGCGCCGGTCACCAGCAAGCTTCCGACATATCCCTGCTCGACCTCGATGACGAAAGTCGCTGGATCTTCATCTCGATCATGATTGATGGGTCCTCGGTTGTGTTCCGGATCGGGATCCAGGTTTGCGCTACCGGCAGTCACCGGGAGCCCGTCGGGACCGTAGATTCTCCCGGCGATGGACCATTCGACGATGCGAGTGTCCAGCGGATCGGTTGAGTTCTCATCGCTGAGGTCTGTGACCTCTTCGATGCTCTCGGGAAGATCCGCTACCGGGGCAAGAGTCGGCCCAGGCGATTTCGATGAGAGATCTGCGGGGGTTTGAAGTGAAGGAGTGCTCAGTTGAGAGGAGAGGAACCAGACCAGGAGCAAGACGATGGGGATGGCGGCAAAAAACGGTCTCAAGTTTCAAACTCCCATCCATGCCATCGAGAAGGAATCTCGGAACGAATTGCACCGCTATCAGAATAATCCACTCCGGATGCCAATACTCATCGAATTTGTCTCCAGATTGGAAGCGAAGTTGGAGTCCCGGTAGGTGTTGTTTTCAACTCTTCTTCGTGGTGGATCGATTGCGTCGAAGAACCTCATCCGCGATCACGGCCACCAAGATGATGGCACCGATCACTGCGAACTCGATGGAGTCGGGGATGTCATCGATCAGGACGATGGCATTGCGCAGGACCTGTACGAGAGTGGCCCCGATCAGCACGCCGATGACGGTTCCTTCTCCACCGCGCAGGGAGCAACCACCCAGCACCGCTGCTGCGATGGCGTACAGTTCGTAGAAGTTGCCGAAGTTGGATGGCTGGGCAGAACCTGTATCGAGGACGAAGAGAAGTCCGCCAACACCGCTCAGCAATCCACACAGGGCGTAGGCCCCGACCTTGACCCGGTCGACGGCGATTCCGCAGTGGCGTGCCGCGGTCTCGTTGCTGCCGATGGCGAGCAGGTGGCGTCCCCAGACGGTGCGATTGAGCAGGAGTGCAGCAACGGTCGCAACCGCAATGAGGATCAGCAGGGGAGCGGGCAGTGCGAACTGTTCGGTGATGGGAATTTGGCCGTTACCGAGAGAACGAAGTGCGCTATCGGCGGTGCCGAAACCGACGGTGTTGTCGGCCAGGATGCCACGGGTGATTCCTCGATAGATGAAGAGTCCGCACAGCGTGACCAGGAACGGCTGTAACTTGAGCTTCGTGATGAGAATGCCGTGCATGAAACCCAGGCCGCTGGCGAGCAACATCAATCCTGGAACGACGATCCATGGAGAGACATCCATGCCATGGATGAGCCACGGGGTGAGACATCCGATCAAGCAGATCAGGGAGCCGATGGAGAGATCGATCCCTCCGGTGATGATCACCAGGGATGCGCCGATGCCGATGATGGCGAAGAGAGAACTGCGACGAAGAAGATTTTCGATGTTGGTGGAACTGGCAAAAGAAGGACTGATCAACGCCGTGAGGATGGCGACCGTGGCCAGCACGCCGAGGATCCCCAGTAACTTCCCATCTCGTTTCATCGAAGATCCCCTCCTGTGGCCAGAGCCAGGATCTGCTCTTCACTGCTTTCGCTACTGGTCAGGCTACCCGTGATGCGGCCCTCGTGCATCACGACGATTCGGTGAGATAGGGACAGCACCTCCTCCATCTCGCTGGAGGCGAACAGGATGGCAACCCCCTGGCGGGACAGTTCGCAGAGACGCTGGTGTAATTCCTCGCGGGCGCCGACATCGACCCCTCTGGTCGGTTCATCGAGGAGCAAGACACGAGGTTTGAGAGCGAGCCACTTGCCGATGACGACCTTCTGTTGATTGCCACCGGAAAGATCTCCGGCGGGCACATCGATGTTCGGTGGACGTACATCGAGTTGTTTGACCAGCTGCTCGGCGACCCGAGTTTCTGCAGTTCGAGACAGCCAGCCCAGAGGACCCGCGTTGCGGTGGAGTCCGGGGAGTCCTGCGTTTCGAGCCACCGACATCTGTAGAGCGAGTCCCTGGGAGGCGCGCTCCTCGGGGACCAGGGCAATTCCGGCTTCGACTGCGGCGGAAGGATCGGCGGCGGGCAATCGCACGCCGTCGATGGAGACCTCGCCGTTTCGATCGCGAAGCCCGAAGAGGGCCTCGAGCAGTTCACTTCTTCCCGCTCCGACGAGGCCAGCCAGTGCCACACGTTCTCCTGCTCGCACCTGAAGGTCGAGGGCTTCGGGGTGATGGGGACTGGTCAGTTGATCGATGTGGAGAGCCACATCGCCGGTACACTCCGCTTCTTGGGGCAACGATTTCAGATCTCTGCCGACCATCAGGCGGACCATCTCGTTGCGCTGGATCTCATCACCTTCAAGGCTGGCGACATGGATGCCGTCGCGAAGTATCTCTACCCGGTCAGCGACCTCTTGCACCTCTGCAAGACGGTGGGTGATCAGCACGATGGCGGTGCCTGATTCCTTCATCGCCGTGATTCGATCGAGCAGGATCTTCGTCTCCGCCGGGGAAAGGGTCGCGGTTGGTTCGTCGAGCAGCAGAACACGGGCCTTCCCATCGAGGGCACGGGCGATGGCGATCAGCTGTCTCTGGCCGTGACCGAGGTTCTTGACCTCGACATCGATGGGCACATCGAGGGCAACCTGCTCGAGGGATTTCAAGGCCTGTTGCTGGCACTCTTTTCGATCGAGGAGTCCCAACGAGTCGCTCGGCTCCCTACCGAGTAGCAGGTTCTCTGCCACCGTCAGTGAATCACACAGTTCCAGTTCCTGAGGGATCCGGATGATCCCGCGGCGGATGGCGTCAGAGGTGTTCTGCAACTGAACCGGTCGGGTGTCGATCCGAACCACTCCCTCATCTGCACGGTGTACGCCGCACAGGATCTTGATGAGAGTGCTCTTTCCGGCACCGTTCTCGCCGATGATGGCGGTGATCTCTCCGGCACGGATCGACAGGGAGACATCATCGAGTGCCTTGACCCCACCGAACTGCTTCGTCAACGATCGTGCTTCGATGATGGGATCGTTGGAGGTCACTTGCCCAGTTTCTTGCGCATATCCTCACGGAAAGAGACCACTTCGTCCTTGCGGATGATCCTTGCGGGTACCTTGAGGATTCCATCTGCAGGAATCGCCGTGCGATCACCGCGAGATAGCGACTCCAGCAACCTCATCGATGTGGCCCCGTACTCGTAAGGATTCTGAACGATGGTGCCGTGCACGGTGCCATCGATGATGCCCTGCAAGGTGCGCTCGTCTTCGTCGAAACTGATCACCTTGACCTTACCGATTCGTCTCGATTGCTCGAGTGCCTCGAGGATCAGCGGGGTGTTGTAGGCAAACAGGCCGATGCAACCGGCGATGTCATCATGACGTGACAGGATGTCCTCGACATTGGCCTTTCCCTTGGCCATGTCGAACTGGTCGGTGAGGGTGGCGACTACCTCGAAGCCGTTGCCGATGATCTTTTCACCGGGCTTGTCGTAGCGGCTCGAATCCCACTCCCGGCCGAGGATCTGGTCGATGACACCCTGGCGACGCAGTCGTGCGTTGTCCTGTTCCAGTCGGCCGACGAAGATGGCCACCTTGCCACCCTCGGGGAGAGCTTCCTGGACCAGCTCACCGCACATCCTTCCCGCCTCGTAATTGTCGACACCGACGAAGCAGATCCGTTTCGAATCGGGAGCATCGGAATCATGGGTGATCAGCAGCGTTTGCTCGGCGATGCGATCGAGAAATGGAGTCTGGTTGGCGGGATCGATGGGGCTGACGGCGATGCCGTCGACACCCTTGACCATCAGGTCTTCGATGATGCGCTTCTGATCCGCCAGTCCATCGGGGGGCATGTGAAAGGAAGCCTCGACACCGATCTCGGAGGCGGCATCCTCGACCCCCTTGCCGGCCAGGACCCAGAAATCAGCGACTCCGTTGGTGACGAATGCGAGGTTGGGCCCGGCATTGGCGTAGGGGGGTTGTACTGACCCCTTGAAGGAAAACGCCAGGAAACCGATCAGGGCCAGGGCAAAGATGAGTGTGAAAATATTTCTCATGGGATCCTCCTCTACTTGAGATCAGGGCAGGCAGACACCGCCGTTGACGTGGATGTTCTGTCCAGTGATGAAACTCGCTGATTCACTGGCCAGGAATACCGCCGCTCCACCGACATCCGAGGGAACACCCCAGCGTTGCATCGGAATCACATCGAGGTAGCCCTGCTTGTCCTCTTCGGGATCGTTCTCATGGCGCTCGACGGGGATCCAGCCAGGCGAGATTGCGTTGACGGTGATTCCATCCGGCGCAAGTTCGTTGGCCATACTACGGGTCCAGCCCAGCTGTCCTCCCTTGGCGGCAACATAGGCGCTGAAGGGAGAGAGTCCTCGGGTGTATACCTCACTGGCGATGTTGATGATTCGTCCCCACTTCTGGTTCCTCATGTGGGGGAGCATCGCCCGGGTCAGCAGGAATGGACTCTTGATGAAGAAGTCGATCATCGACTGGTAGAAATCCCAGTCGTACTCCTCGATGGGCATCTGAGGTTGGGCCGGAGTGGCGTTGATGATGACGATGTCGACGGGACCGAGAGTTTCGGTGACTTCCGCAGTCAGTTGCTGGACTCCCACTTCGTCGGTGACATCTCCGCGAAAGAGGGCACCCTCGTATCCGGCATCCTTGAAGTCCGTGAGGGTCTGCTCCGCTCGTTCGACATTGTTCTGGTAGTTGATGGCAACTCGTGCGCCAGCAGCGCCACAGGAGTGAGCCATCGCTTTGCCGAGACCGGTGCTGGAGCCGGTGATGAGAACGGTGCGACCGGAAAGTGAGAAGGGATCAGACATCGATAGGCTCCATGAGATTTCATGACAGGATTCAGGAATCGATCAGTGAAGTCATCAGAGTAGAGGGTCGCGGAACCGGGTCAACGGCCAAGCGAGACCCCAATCCGCTCGGTCACGAGCAGTCCGGGGGAGTTCTTGCCGTAGAAGGCCAAATTGCGACCATCAACGAATCCTTCATCTCTTCCCGAACCGATCTTGCGGGGTAGGAGTGTCCCCTGATTTTCCCCGATTTCTGGACACCGCCTGCTCACTGGTAGTGGAGTTGTTTTCTACCGGCCGGCGATGTCGGATCGATGATCTGAAAAATCAGCGGTGATTCGGATGCGAAGTCTCTGGAATCGACTAAAATAGAGCCATGGTTCAACTGAAGAGATTCACACTATTCGCCCTGCTTCTGCTCGTCGGCTGCGCCGGGACCGGTGAGTTTGCACAACGGGGTCCAGCCATTCCGATGTGAGCGGGCTGACCGGGAGAAGGTGCCTCGGTCTGGGGCGCAGGCGAACTTCAGCATGGCGGTTGGAATGTCACCATGCGCTCCATCCTGGAGGAGGAGACCAACCGCGAACCCCTCGAGTTCAGCATCCTTCACAGGGTTCAGGACAACCTCCATGTCGGTATTGAAGTCGGTGTCGATTCGGAGGAGCTCTATCCGGTTGCGAATTATCGGATCCTCGATGCAACCGAGGAACACCCGGCACTTGTCATCGGAACCAGCTCTGCCTGGCCCTCTTCAGAAGTCGATGGTAATGCGCTGACGTTGACCGCAGCTCAGATGCTCGGTTCCCAGTTTAGTGGTTCTATAGGGCTCGCATATATTCTCGATAACTCCGACTGGAAAGTCCCCGGGTCGCTCCGATATGGCCTCGGGGGAGGTTACGAGGCGACGATGATCTACGATGGAGACGCTGTCCATCCGCTGATCACATGGCGGAATGATGCCTTCAGTTTCTCCTTCATCATGCTCGGTGCCGAGGATCCCACCATCTCGGTTACGGTCGGATTCTGATCCTCCAGGGCGATCCTGATCGACACCCCCCCCTGTTTCGAAGCCGATGGCTCCAACGGAGCTGTAATTTGCCCAGATTCGGTGAATTCTCGATATGTTTCGGTCCATCTCGCACCTGATTCCGGATCTGCCAGTAGAGAAACCGGATCATCCCGAGAGGAAATTCTGCTCATGAAGGTCGTCATCATCGGAGGAAGCACCGCAGGGATTGCCGCCGGGCTCAGATTGAGCCAGGCGGGTCATGATGTATCCATCTATGAGAGACGATCTGGTGCCGGTAGCGGCGGTCTTGGCCTGTTGCTCACCCCTTCCGTTCAGCAGGGAATGAACAGGCTGGGTGTCGATATCGAAGGTATCGGACGGCACATCGATCAGTTCGATATTCGCGATGAGGATGACCTACCCATCGTATCCAGGACTCTCCAGCAGACGCTGGGAGTTGACCGCAAATCGTTCCTGGAACGACTCAGATCGAATCTGGATCCACGGATTGTTCATGAAGATATGAACTTCATCGGTTTCGAATCCGATGGAAAAGACAGCGTCAAAGCTGCTCTATTTGAGGATGGAACCCGGGTCGAGGGAGATCTATTCATCGGCGCCGATGGCGTTCGCTCGACGGTACGACAGGAGTGGAACGGTGGACCGCAACTGAGACCGACGGATAGTGTGGAGCTGGTCGGTACCTATCAAGGTGAACTTCCAGAGAGGTTGAACAGCGGCGCATTGAAGTTCATCTCCCAGGGTAATGGTCTTGCCATGGGAGTGGTTCCCACCTCTGACCGATCGGCAGTCTGGTACATGCAATGCGACCCCCGTCGCTGGCCCCAGAGTTTCTCGGGTGTCGAGGAACGAGCCCGGTGGATCCGCCAGATCGGCGAGCGGTTTCCGGACCCGGTTTCGTCGATCCTCGCCGGATCAGACCTGCGAAAAGTTCATCTGTGGCGTACGACTGACCGGGATCTGCCGGAAAATTTCCATCGAGGGAACGTTCTCCTGATCGGTGATGCTGCTCACCCATTACTGACCTTCACCAGTCAGGGAACGGGGTCAGCCATCGAGGATGCCCTCGCCATCGGAGCACTTCTCGACCACAATGTTGGCAACGGATGCGATCTGGATCGCCTGGGTGGAATCCTCGGGGAGTTTTCCAGGATACGGAAACCGGTCCTGAAGGCGCGACTGGTCATGGGGCGGAGTATGCAGGCTCAGTTCCTGCGAGAGACTTCCGAACAGGACCAGATCGTCCCTATCTGTGCCTGACTGCAAGCATCTGCCGGGAGGACCATCTTTGAATTCCAAGTTCTCACCGGACTTTTTTTCATCTGAAGAAGTGAATTTACCACTACTTCGACAGCGAGCTTTCAATCTTCGCTGGGCTGAGGTCGATTCAGATGTCATTCCCTTGACGGCGGCAGACCCGGATTTTCCGGTCGCCCCACCGATCATCGAGGCGATCACCGCTCACGTTTCTGACGGAGTACTTGGATACGGACCCACGAGAGGGTTGGCGGATTTCCGCGAGGAGATCTCCGCTTCTCTTGAAGGTAGAGGGATTCCTTCCCATCCAGATCAGGTTCTTGCCACCGATGGGGCTGCCTCTGCACTGTGGGCAAGTTGTCGTGCCATGCTGGCAGCGGGCGATGAGGCGATCACCTTTGATCCTGTCGACTTTCTGTTGCCACACTGCAGCGAGGTTGCGGGGGCGTCGGTGGTGCGCTGTCCGCTGGAGCCGATGTCAGGTGCGATTCCCGAGGGATCTCTGGAGAAACTGGTTGGACCTCGTACCCGGGCGATCTTGCTCTGTAATCCCCACAACCCCACCGGGCGGGTTCTGCGCAGGGAGGAACTACAAAGGGTCGCGACACTTGCCGTGAAACATGACCTGGTGATCATCAGCGATGAAGTGTGGGGAGACATCATCCTGGGTGACGTGCCGATGATCAGCATCGCTTCTCTCGGAGAAGAAGTGGCTCGAAGAACCATCATCGTCTCCGGGTTCAGCAAGACCTACGGTCTGGCGGGATTGCGAATCGGCTTCATTCATTGCGGAAGCAGGGTCCTCGCAGATCAGGTACTGGAAGCCTCAGGTGCTCCTCGTACTACCTTCGGTGCGTCGGTGGTTTCGCAGGTTGCGGCAGTAGCTGCAATGCGAGATTGTCAGCAGTGGCGAGGGGAATTTCTCCAGCACCTTCGACGGCTGCGAACGATCGGTACGGCAAGGCTCGATGCCCTCGATGGATTCCACTGCAACGAGCCGGAGGGAACCTACCTGTTATTCCCTGACATCCGGGAGACGGGTCTGGATGCATCCGACCTTTCCGCTGAACTGGAGGCGAAGGCACGAGTTGCTGTAGTGCCTGGAGAGGAGCGCTGGTTCGGTTCCGGAGCGGTGGGCCACATTCGCCTCTCTTTTGCCACCAGCGACGAGATTCTCGATGAAGCCTTATCGAGAATTGAAAGATGGAGTGAGGGCCGTTGAGGCTCACTTCTTTTGATGCAGTTGTAAGTGGTCGATGGAGACGGCATTGAGCGGGTCATTGCGCAATCCCACATGGTAGTCGTGACAGGTGGAGCAACTGGAGTCGATCTCTTGACCATGACAGTCGGTGCAACGGTCTCGAGTGATCGCCTTCCAGTCATTGCTGTGCTGCGGATCGTTGGCGAATTGATGACAGTCGAGGCAGTTCATGCTCGATCCTTGAAGTACGTGAGGACGGTGGGAAAAGCGGGTCGATTGCGGGGACGATACGGATCGCATCGACTCTGGTGACCAGTGAACCCGAGGGTTGCCATACTTCACCCCGAGGTGGCAGGAAGCGCAGTTGCCTGCGGCCAGCGGGCCAAAGACCTGCTCGAATACCGACTCGGAATCCGGGTCTGAACCACCGTATCTGGCTTCGATGGTGGCCCATGCTTCGATGAACGGATCAGCATGCTGAACCGGCCTGTAACGAATCGATGGCTCCTCGAAATACCATCCTCCAGCAGTGGCCCATTTCTCCACATCCACGTTCTTCATCGAGGTATCCGGTTCGTCAGTGGACAGATCTTCATCTTCGGAATCATCGAGTAGAAGATCGTCCTCTTCATCCCCGGAATCATCGAGTAGAAGATCGTCCTCTTCATCCTCGGAATCATCGAGTAGAAGATCGTCCTCTTCATCCTCGGAATCATCGAGCAGGAGATCATCCTCTCCAGCCTCTTCTTGCGTCGATTCCTGGTCTTCAGCGCTGTCCGACCGATCATCCTGCTCCTGTGGAGCAAACCAATCGGAGCTGGCCTTCATCAGTACCGATCTGGGCAGCTGTCCTGACAGCTGGGCAATCTGTGAACGATCGAGCCCATCCCGGACGGAAGGGGCGACGAGAGAGCGAGTGAAGAGTTCGAGATCGGAACTCAGTGCGTCGGCAACTCCCTCCTTGAAGTGACGGGCCAGTTGTTGCGCTGCCGACAGAACTTCATCGCTTTGATCTTCCAGTGAGTAAAGTTCCACCGCTGACAGTTGTTCCAGCTTCGAGTTGTCGATCCCTGAACTTCGAATCCAGCGCAGGCTCCATGCGGTGGGAAACTCTGAACCGCCATAGGGCCAGCTTCCGATGTCCTTTTCCGCCTCAAGAAGTGAACCGGTGTCGAGTGCGGGGATGGAAAGGACCTCGATCCCTTTCTGCTTCCCGGTGGCCTCGTGTCCACTGATGGAATCGGCATGGCAGGGCGCGCAGGAAACCTCGAAGGGTTTCACGATCATTCGTTGCTGATCTGGTCCGAGATCATGGCAACCATTACATGAAGCGGGAGCCAGGTCCGGAAATTCATCGAAGTGCTTTTTGGCGTGGTCGGCATGGTCGAAAATGATTGCTCGCTCCGGTTGACCAAAACTACTGCTGAACTCCGGGTGACCATCGGACAGCGAAGCGAATCGCTGCTGGTGACACGATTGACAGCTCGAGTCGGAGACCTGCGTCACAGGATCGCTGGGATGGTGTTCCCCATGACAGCGAGCGCAGGCAACATCTTGAACCGGAGTTGCCGTTGCGGGGGAACCGTTGAATAGCGACTTCAGATGGTCAGGAGATACTGAATGAGGATCTCCCCCGAATTCTCCGAGGTCGTGGCATTCGAGGCACTTCATCGAGGCATGGGGATCTCCCTGCCCCATCACTCCTCGGCGAACAAACTCCATCGATGCCATTTCCACCGGCTGATGGCAATCGGCACAACTGAGATGTGCATGAAAGGAACTCAGCGAGCCAGGGTCGACTAACGATTCATCGTTTCCGGAGATGGCCATCATGACGAGACCGCAGGTCAGCAAGACTGCTCTTCGAAAGTACTTTTGCCGTGTCTTTCCCTCGCTGGGCACGGGGATACATGGAGATTCGGCATCGGGGCAGCGACCGCTCGGTGACGGACCGGCGCAACACTGACCATCCCTGTTGCCGCACTGATAGGGTTGATCAGGGCGGAGGTAGTTGACGAATCGAGCATCGAAAGGGCTGCGCTTCTCCCGCATCATACCCCCGTTCCTGCAGCATATGCGTGAACCAGGATCACGTGTAGCAACACCAGGATTACCAAGGCACCTGTGCCCGGGAGATGGATCAGCAGCCAGCCTCTCATCCAGAAATGGAGTCGAAGTTGACGATCGAGTGCCGACTTTCTCAGCACGATGTGATGAATCTGTTCCTCGATACTGTTGGATTCTTGTTTCGAGAAGTTGCTGTGCCGCGAATAGGAATCTGCCACCGCATCTGGTAGGTACTGGTTTTCCTTGCTCCCCGAGGAGTGGGAGTTTGCCTTGCTGAACAGGAATGGGCGAAGAATTGACAGATAGACCTTCTCGTATTCGCTGTGAGGTGCTGACTTCCGGAGTTCGATGATCAACGAATCGGCTTCTTTGACAAGGGAGGCGATCTCATGATCGATCCTTGCAGGAAGAAGATGAATCGACTCCCGCAACGGTTGAGGAATCGTTCTCATCAATATCCAACCGGTGAAACCGCTCATCAGGATGACGGAGTATCCGATCCAGAGCAGCGATTCAAAGGTGCCTGTCGGCAAACGAAAATCGGTGTGTTCAAGGAAGAAGTAGCCACTGAGAACTCCCGTAGTCAGGTGCAGCATCAACCAGGTTGAGGTTTTGCCGAGCGGAAGGAAGGGCAACTTCTTACGGATCCCATAGACGCATAGCAACACGAAGCTGCCGAGAAGAAACCAGCCACTGGCCCTGGCAGGATCACCGAGGGATCGGTCTGCCTCGAGAATGCAGAAGCGAAAGGCGATGAACGCAACCACCAGAAAGATGATCAAGGAAGTGGAAGGAGTCCTCAGGTTGATCATCAGGATCTCCTCCACAAGCGATCGGAAAAATCGCGCTCGCCGAAGTTGACCCTGTGAAGTGCATCATGAGGACAGGCATTGACACATGCTGGCCCCGAGGGCTGGTCGATGCACAGATCACATTTCGTTGCCCGCAGGATGGGACTTCCAGATTTCGAGTCTATGACGGGTCTTCCCCTGGAGTCTTTGATCTCGACCGTGCGGATGTTGTCGTAGGGGCAGGCGTCAACGCATGTCGCGCAACCGATACAGGTGGAATCCTGGATGACGACGTTACCGCTGGAGTTTTCACGATGAATGGCTCCAGTCGGGCAACCCACGAGACAGACTGGATCGCAACAGTGCATGCATGCGGAAGCGACCATCAACTGGGCATGTCTTTGCCCCTCCCTGATGAAACGTGGATTCCCATCATGGGTGATGGCGCAGGCTTTGACGCAATCGTCGCAATCGGTACATCGATCCATGTCGATGACCATCGTCTGATTCCCATTGATGGTTCTGTGATTGACGATGAAATCGAGGAACTCCCGGGAGACATTGAGTTTGTCTCCGCGCATGCCGAACTCTTCAAGGAGGAGGCTTTCGGAAATGTGGGGAAGGATCAACTCCTTGACCGCTGGAGTGGAGATCATCAAGAGATCAGTAGCGCCGATGCAGTGCAGGCTGCTGGAAGCGATTGGCGTTTCCCCTGAGTTCTTGGCTTCGATCAGTTCCTTTAGTCCGAAGAGATCTCCGGGTCTCAGGTAGTCGACGGTGTCGGTGACCCCTCGACTGTTTCTGGATAATCGTGCAAAGCCGTTGAGTAGCACGTAGATGCCGTCGAGCCTCCAGCCTTTCTTGATGACGAGAGTCTCCTGATCGAGAATTTTATCTCGGTTTTCCTCTGTTGTTCGAATCCCGTGATTCCAGTTCTCGTTGCCGTGTCGTTCAAAGATGAAAACATCCATCAGCTTTGATCTGTCGACAGGAGGGATCATTTCAAAGAGCGGGAGGTCAGAAAAGAGGTTGCCCAGAGATCTGGATCTGACTTCTTCTTCGAGGTATTCCCTGAACATCGGCGATTTCCTGCAGATGTCACGGACCCCTTGCCACCGTAGTTCCAGAACTTCCGTTTTTTCGGCGGTGAAGACGGTGGCTGTTCTCGATGATCTTCTGAGGGCGGCGATTTCTCCGATCGACCTTCCGATTGGAATCTCTACAGATTTGAACTCCTCGATGAACTGATCGAGGTCGTAGGGAACCAGCCGCGATTGTTTGATCACCTCCTTTTCATCGATGGTGGAGGTACTGACGCGATCGACATTTCTCGATTCGGTATGGCTGGAGTTGTTCCACAACTGCGAGAGAGCCTGCCACCAGGTTCGCTTTGGTGGCGCGCTTCTGGTTTGAAGCTTTTCTTCGCCTGCGGGATCGATGAGGACATGGGTGGAACCAGCCAGGACGAAAAATACCGATCCGCCATAGTCACCCTTACGGATGATGATCTCGCCAGGTTGATAGCTGACCAATCGGGCGTCGTTTTTGAGGATGTCGACGATGGTCGCACCACTGGCTTGAAAGTCAGTGCATGCGAAGGAAAGGGCCGTCCCTGTCAGGGCCCAATCAACCGTCTGGTCCGGGAGTAGTTCATCGCCGAAGGGCTGGTCCCAGCGTCTCGGGCGATCTACTTTGACTTCCTGTTCATCCATGGCGGGTATTTGTTCCAGGTTCACTACTCCTGTTTTACAGATCCCATCTTGTAGTCCTCTTCCTTTGCAATCAGTGCGTCTATTGCAGAGAGGGTACTGCCATCATTCAGTTTTGCGAAAGCATTCAGCGAAGCCGTGATCTGTTCCGAAGCAGCAGCAATTGCATCTTGATTCTTCAGACTCATCTTCAGATCGACGATGGCGGTCATCGCCTCCTTGATCTGGGGGTTATCGAGGACTTCATTCACGGCCTTGAGTCTCTTTCTCAGGAGGCTGAACCGCTTGGCGTTCTTGATCGCGTAAGTCCCCTTCGCCGTTGCGGTGGCCACTGCTTTGAGAACGATTTCCATCTCTGCCATGATGCCGATGATGTGGAACAACCTCTGCTTCTCGATGGTTGCGAGTTTGTTTTCTTTGCCCTTGGAGTAGAAGTTGTTGTGGCGAACGATCCCCTGGCTCCACGAAACCAGTTCGAACTCACTTCCAGAGGAGTGTTTTCCAGTGTTGACAAGGTCCTCGTGGGGCACGACGTGGCAACTGACGCAGTTCCTGGCGATGCTCAGTACCATCGATGGTCGTAGCATTCCCGCCGCTTCGGAATCGCTCCAGCGAGTTGCGATCTCTTCATCTGTCTCCTCGCCCTCTTCCTTGTCACTGAACTCGCCGTGCCGCTTCATCCAGTCCGCAGCAGCCCCGTGACACGATTCACAGGAGATACCGTTGGAGATCAGATGGGTCTTCTCCTCCGACTGTTGAGCGGTGGCATGACAGTTGATACAGAGGCTTTCTCTGGTGATTCGAGCGATGCCCATCTTCTTGGCGATGGCTTGGCCTTCCTTGCTGCGGTGCACTCCTGTGATGGACTCGTGATGTGGAGTCTTTTCCCAGATGCCTCCGGAGTGCTTGTGACATTCGATGCACTCGGCAGGCCCCATCACCTTCGAGGAATCAAAACCGGGGCCGGTGGGGAGATCTTCCCGCGCCCTCTCGGCTGCACCGAAAGAGATTGCGGTGAGGACAATGGTGATCGCAATAGTAGTGGAGGGTTTTTTCTTCATCCGTTGTGTTCTCCCTTGATTCGGTCTAACAACATCCATGATGTTTCAAACATCCAGAATCACATCAGAGGTTGGTCTCGCCACGCATGTAAGGCAATGTCCTCGTGAGATGTCTACCTCGGGTTCTTCGTCATACTTTACCTTGCCCTCCTGGAGAGGGACTTCACAGGTTCCACAGTTTCCTGACCGGCAGCTGCTATCGATGTGAATTCCGGCTTCTTCCGCCAGCTCCAGTATCGAACTGGTGCCATCCCACAGGAGAGATTGATTGCTGCTGTTGAATCGTATTGTCAACTTCTCGGCGGATGTAGAGGGCTCCGTCGCTGCCGTCGATTCAGGGGAAGGCTTTTTTCGAGTGGATGCGGGACCAAAAGCCTCCATCAAGATACTGTCGGATGAGACTCCCGATTTTTCCAGCGCAGGGACAATTGCAGACATCATCGGCGGTGGGCCACAGATGTAATACTGGAGGTCTCCTCCGCCGGTGATCTGGACGAGGCGCTCGACATCGAGGAATCCGCTGTGGTAGGCAGGATCGTCTGAGGTGAGGTCCTTGCCCTCCTTCTGATGACTGTAGAAGACATGGAGATCCAGATTGCTTCTGTCGGAGATGAGCTGCTGGATGTGGTCGCGGAATGGATGTTCCTCGCGATTCCTGACAGCATGGATGAAGAAGCACTTTCGATCGATCTTCTCGTTGCAGATGGTCTCGAGCATGCTCAACAGAGGAGTGACGCCGATGCCCCCTGCCACGAAGACTGCTGGACGGGGATCGTTGCGGTCAAGGATGAATCGACCTGCAGGACTGCTCACCTCGAGTAGATCACCGACGGCGATGCTGTGGTGCAAGTAGGAGGAGCCCTGCCCTGGAGGCGCATCCGGCTGGTCGGGAGGTGGCGGAATTTTCTTCACGGTGATCTTGTAGAGATTCGCATCCCCGGGGGCACTGGAGAGAGAATAGTTGCGGATGGTGGGTTTGGTTTGCCCGGGGATTCGAAACTGAAATCCGAGGTGCTGTCCCGGTTCAAAACTGGGTAACGCTTCGCCATCGATGGGTCGAATCAAGAAGGAACAGATGTCATCTGCCTCTGGCAACTTTTCCTCGAGAATGAAACGGCGATAGCCGCGCCATGCTCTACTCGACTTTGGTGTGCCGGAAGAAACAGGAACTTGTTCGAGTTCCTCCTGCAATTTCACTGCAGAGAGTTCCATCAACTGGTTGGTTTTCTTGAACGCGATGATGGAAGAGAACATCGAGAACAAGGCCTCCAGCAGGACCAGGAGTACGATTCCTGATCCGATCCAGAAAATGATTTCGGCGGCATTCAATCGTCAGAACCTCACCAGAAACTCGGTTCGAATCCCATTGTTGGTGGCACCGCCCTCGTCCATCTTCGTGTAGCCATCGCATTGCAGCATCACTCTATTCGAGAGTTTTTCCTGGAATCGGATTCCCACCGCTCCCGAAGCGGGGTCACTTCCCTCCGTCGGTGTTCTTCCACCCAGTTCGACGATGAAGTTACGTTCTCCTCCGGAAAGGACCCACTGGTAGCCGACTGCGCCGCCGAAGGAGCGATCTGCTCGATTGCCCAGTGCTGGCTTGAAACTGCCCAGTCCTGCCGCAGCGAAGAGGATGCCGGCCTTGCCCAGGGGACCACCCTTGGCCGGTGATCTTCCCGCTGAGGAGAACTCATCGATGCCGAGGAAGAGAGTGCCGTAGGCGTTGTCATCGGTCCCAAAAGGAGTGGTCGATGCTTCGGCGAAGAACAGCATCCCGTCACTGACCTGAGCGTTGTCCGCTTCCGATGCGGATGAAGCACACCAGCGAATTGTAGTGTTGAAGGTGCGCCCCCATTTCTTGATCCGTTGCGATGATCCGAGTCCAGCGAAGATCCCATCACCTCCCTGGTCGATCGGCGCAGTGACGGCGACGAGATCGGCATCGATGGTACTGGCGTAGGTGTCGGTCTCGGTGGAAATCCCGAACAACCTCGACTGTGTGGCAAGCTTGTTGTCATCGCGGTGCAGCTGTCCCCAGCCATAGATCATGGTGAGGCGCATATTGGACGCACCAGTGAAGGGGATGAAACGAGTGACTCCGAAAGCGTCCATGTTGTCGTTGACCAGGATGCCATCTTGCAGATCAACACCCCATCTGCCGAAACTGAAACCGTAATCGAGTTTCTTGTTTCCGGCCGGATCAATTCGAGGGAACAACTCGCTGAGTTCTCCTTCGAAGAAGAAGGTGGTCAACTCGAGGCTGGTGTTGTCGTTCCAACCTTCGTTGGCTTCCGGTTCGATGGTGTAGCCGGTGAACTGGCCCTGGTCCTGAAGCGGTTGAAGTCCAACAAGAATTCTCTCGGTACCGGTGAATTGCAGGTTCGCAAAGAGATCGATGCGATTGGCCCATTCGATCTTCCGGTTGTCGTTCCCGGAGGGGTCGATGACGTTGATGCCGGTTCGTAGATTTCCGTAGACCCACAACGACGGTCGCCAGACAGCACCGGTGGGAATGTCAAAGCCTCGCTCCAGTCGACCGGTGTCGAGAAAACCTGGACCCAGTTCCAGTAACGGTGGAGTCGGCTCGATCTGATCCTCGGGGATCAGCGGGATGGGGTGATCTGGAAGTCTGCTGGGACTCTCTTCTTGCTGCGATAAGCCTTGCTGGCTGAAGAGGAGGAGTACCCCGCACAGGATCGTCACCTGCAGGCGCTGGAAGGGGGAAGAACTGCTCCACCCAGGAGATCTGGCGGGTTGGATCTGCACTGGATTCAAGATCCTTCTCCTTTCGGCGTGGGGATCTCCACGACAGTGGACTTTTCGGCGACCACCACGGCTCCTTCCACCAGGCGTTCGCCCAGTTCGCGGGGGGACATTCCGTAGTCAAAGCCAACGTGCATCGTCTGGTGGATCAGATTGACAGGAACTGCCTGGGAGACGAAGCGCGCCTCGACACTGTAGGGGCCGTTCCCTGTCAGCAAATCTGCATCGACATGGTAGCGTGCGGTTCGGTACCCGAGAGGCTCGATGCCGCGACGGTGTTTTCTCATCCCTTTCGGATGACCGTAGATATTGTTGGGCCTCGATGCCGGTCGGATGAAGGGAAGAGCCGTCACAGAACTGTTGATGGTGAGGACCTGCTCGCGGTCTCCGCCTCTGATGTTTCTCGACATGAACTTGGACTGCAGGTTGAACAGTTGCTCATCTAACTCGATTTCGCCACTGCGGACATAGAGTGAGAAGCTATCCCTGACATCTCCATTTGGATCTCGATCTCCAGAGACGAAGACCACTTCTCCGCCGGAATCCTTGACCTCGATCTGAACCACGAATAATCGTTCCGCATCGAATCCTGTCGGGAGGTTGTGACCGGTGGTGAGGTTCTTGACATCGATTTCGAGATCGATCCCGTCTTCGCTGGCATCGGTCACGCGGATGTCGGAGAGGCCGAATCCTCGCTTCAGCACGGCGATTCGTTGCTGCTTGGCCCACTCGAGCAATTCGAGTTGCTCATCGATGATCGCCCTGGCTGCTTCTCTATCGTCGATTGAGAACCACTCATCGGGGAACTCGAAATCAGCGGGACAGTTCTCCTCGAACTCCTCGGTTCCCCAACCAGCCTCGACATCGAAGAGGAGCCAACCTGCCAGTGACTTCAACTCGTTCGCCTTCCGGTTGACGGGGAAGATGCCCGGGTGGATCAGGGAGTAATCAGGGCCGGCGAAGAAATGATTGGTGAGTTTTCGATCGGCGGTTGGATTTCCGTCAACCTCTGCTGCTGGGCCGAAGTTATAACCGCTGGGAATGCCCTGCTCCTTTCCCATGTGGCAGTCGTTGCACGTGATCCCTTCCGCTGCGGCAGGGGAGTTTCTGTACTCGCTGATCAGTTCGTGCACCTTGAGACCGTTCGGAGCAAAAACCTCGTGACAGCTGCCACAGAAGGCCGAATCTGAGATCTCCGGGAATTTCTCGATCTCGCCATGGATGGCGCGGCCCACATCTTCACGATCGGTGTTGACCTTGAAGGTCTTCGGATCGTTGAGGATCCGGGCCAGTTCATCGTTGCCGTTGGGACCCTTGACTGAATCGTAGACATCTCCCTGATCGATTCCGAGTCGCCCCGACACCTTTCGGTACGGCGCACTCATCCGATGGCAGGTGACACAGGTGATCCCCTCCCTCGATGCGGGGTGGCGATCCAGGTTGGAGATGCTGAAGGCTTCTCCCATGTCGGAGCCCACAGGAGCATGACAGCGGAGACAGAAGTCACCATTGGTGCTGCTGGTCCCGGCATTCATGGCGTTCTGCATCGACATCATCAAGGGACTCAGTTGCGAGTATGCATGTTGTGACACTGACCATTCCCTGTACTGGGTCGGATGACACAGGGCACATTCGTCAGCCGAGGGGAAGTTGCTCTTGGCAAATATCTTGGCGTGCGCATCGTCCTGGGTTGGTTTCACTTCCGGTGTTTCGGACGCCTCATCGAGAAGGTCGTCATCGAGGAGGTCATCATCGAGAAGATCGTCATCGAGGAGGTCGTCTTCGACAGGTTGTGGATCGGGGGGCGGATCCTGGGCGGATAATGAATTCAGTGGAAACAACATGATGAAGACACTGAAGACGAAACCGCAGAAGAAGAGCCTCTGTAATGGAATGCCCATGGTCACCTCTTTCCGATCAGGGGAAGAGTATTGAACCGATGTCTTTCAAGAGGTATGTCGAAGTGATCACTCAAGAGATTCGATTCGATGTTCAACTCGGCTGCATACTACCAAGGCTGCCACGTCATGAGATGTTCCTTCTTCAGAATCAACCGTCCATCGCAGGTGGGTCGTAACTGGCAGCAGTGGCTCCTGCATCACAGTGCTGCTAGACTCTGCTGCAGACTCTGCTGCGAGGAGTAGTGATGATTCCCCGGTTTCCCCGGTTACAGGAAGCCCTTGCTGGTGGTCCACTCTGGCAATTGAGACTATTTGCCATGGTGACGGCGTTCTGCGTCTATTTCTCGATGTACGCCTTTCGGAAGCCATTTGCAGCGGGAACCTATTCGGGAGCGGAGTGGGCGACTACCGGTCTGGGACTGAAGACGGTACTGGTGATCGGTCAGATCTTTGGTTACACCCTCGCGAAGTTTCTCGGCTCTCGAATCTGTTCCCAGGCGACCCGAGAACATCGGAGTCGCTGGTTGTTCGGACTGATCGTTGCAGCGGAATCCTGTCTGTTGTTGTTCGGAATGTTGCCCGATTTCTTGAAACCTGTGGCGATGTTTCTCAACGGTTTATCCCTCGGGATGATCTGGGGTCTGGTCGTGCGTTACCTGGAGGGTCGAAGGGCCAGCGAGGTGTTACTGGCCGGCTTGAGCTGTTCCTTCATCATCGCCAGCGGAGTGGTCAAGGATGTCGGGCGCTGGTTGATGTCCGATCATGGAATTCCCGAGATGTGGATGCCCGCCGCGACCGGATTGATCTTCTTGCTGCCCTTCTGGATCGCCTTGACCCTGCTCGATCATCTTCCCGAGCCGGACGCGCAGGATCAGCAGGAGAGATCGAAACGCCCCGAGATGGACTCCCACGATCGACGGGTTTTTCTTCGCACCTTTCCCCTCGGTTTTGCCCTGCTGCTGGTGGTGTACACACTGGTCACGGCATTTCGCGACTATCGAGATAACTTCGGAGACGAGATCCTCACCGAACTGGGATACGGCGAGGCGAAGGGGATCTTTTCCAGCATCGAAGTCCCGGTGGCGTTCGTGGTGATCAGCGCACTGGCCCTCTTCAGCCTTGTACCTGGGGGAAGAAGGGGGTTGCTGGCTCTTTTCGCCATGCTGGGCGCAGGAGCAGTGACGATGTTGGTGTCGACGGAGTTGTTCTCGCAGGGCTCCCTCACCGGCAAGGAATGGATGCTTGCCATCGGGATCGGATCCTATCTGGTCTATGTACCCTTCGGCTCGGTCCTCTTTGAACGCATCGCCGCCACCTTGAGGTTCAAGGGAAATGCGGTCTTTGCCATCATGGTGGCAGATGGCGTCGGCTATCTTGGATCGACGATCCTGCTGATCTATCAGGATCTCGGGTATTCGAGCGATGAGACCTCTGTCAATTTCATGACGGTCCTGACCCGGGTCACTGCGGTGGTGTGTGTGGTTGGATTTGCTGCTGCGGCGATCTACTTCGATCGACATTACATCCGAGGTCGAGAATCGACACCCGATGATCAGAAGTGAATCCTACGATTACCGTGGTGGAATGCTGACCACCGTTGATTTCTCGGCGATCACGATGGCACCATCGACCAGCTTCTTGGCCAGTGCTCGAGGTGAGAGTCGATAATCGAATCCGACATGCATCGTGTGAACGATCAGGTTCACCGGCACCGATTGAGAGATGAACTGCGTCTTGATCGAATACGGCCCCGTCCCGGTGAGCGATTCTCCAGCGACACGATATGCGGCAGTTCGATGACCCAGTGGCTCGATGGAACGGTGGTGTTTTCTTACCCCTCTGGGATGGCCATAAACGTTGTTGGGCCTGGAGGCGGGACGGATGAAGGGGAGGGCCGAGATCGAGTTGTTGGTGGTGAGTACCTGTTCTCGCTCTCCTCCACGCACGTTTCTCGTCAGTACTCTGGATTGCAGATTGAACAGCTGTTCATCCAGTGGAATCTCACCGTTACGGACATAGAGGGACAAGCCATCCCTGACATCTCCATTCGGGTCACGGTCCCCTGAGATGAAAACGAGGTCTCCTCGTGAATCGGTGACTTCGACCTGAAGAACAAATATCCGCCCGATCTTGTCGGCGGGGAGATTGTGTCCACTGGAGAGGTTCTTCACGTCGATCTCGAATTCGATCCCCTCCTCACCCGCCGAAGTGATACGGATCTCGGAAAGGCCGAAGCCTCGCTGCATCATCTCGATCCGCTGTTGCTTGGCCCACTCGAGTAAATCGAGCTGCTCATCGATGATCTCACGTGCGCTGTATCGATCATCGATGGAGTTCCATGCTTCGGGAAATTCGAACTCTTCCGGGCAATCGTCTTCGAATTCGTCGGTACCCCAGCCGCTTTCCACATCGAAGAGGCACCATTCGGGAATCGATTTGAGATCCTGGGCCCGCTTGTTGATGGGGAATACACCAGGGTGGAGGAGGGAGTAGTCCGGGCCTGCGAAGAAATGATTCGTCAACTTCCTGGTGGAAGTCTCTTCTGCAGCCACCACCGCACCGGGGCCTTGCTGGTAACCGGAGGGGATTCCCTCTGTCTTACCCATGTGGCAATCGTTGCAGGAGATTCCCTGGGCCGCTGCGGGTGAGTTTCGATACTCGCTGAGAACATCATGAACACGGAATCCGTTCGGCGTCTGGACCTCGTGGCAGCTTCCGCAAAAAGCGGGATCTTCAAGTTCGGGAAACTTCTCTACCTCAGCGTGAATGTCGCGACCGACATCGTCGCGATCAGTATTTACCTGGAATGATTCTGGATCGCCGAGGACGCGCATCATTTCGGCATTACCCTGGACACCCTTCACCGGATCGAAGAGATCTCCCCTGTCGATTGCCAGCCTTCCCATGACTTTTCGGTAGGGAGCACTCATGCGATGGCAGACGACACACGTAACTCCCTCTCTGGAGATGGGATGTCGTTCGATGTTCGAGAGACTGGAGGGCTCACCGATGTCGGATCCGACGGGCGTATGGCAGCGAACACAAAAATCACCGGTTGTGGAACTGGTTCCCTTGTTCAGGGCGATTTGCATCGACAACATCAGCGGACTCAACTGAGAGTATGCGTGCTGAGAAACGGACCACTCTCGATATTGCTTGGGGTGGCAACTTGCACATCGGTGTGCCGGGGGGAATTCGTTCTCTGCAAGGAGAAGCGCATGAGCCTCGAGAGAATTGTCGTCGGATCCCTGGTGGGCAGGTGTATTCTCTGAAGGGTTCTCGGGTGAAGGTTTTTCATCAGCGAGTAAGTCATCATCGAGTAAGTCATCATCGAGCAGGTCATCATCGAGCAGATCATCTTCCAGCAGATCATCCTCCTCGACAACCGGTGCTGGAGGAGGATCCTGAGAATGGGCCTGCTGTTGTGATCCAAGTTGGTTCTCTGATGGTCCCGCAAGGATGAAGAGACCGAGCAGGGTCCAGATGAGTGCAGTGTTGTTTGGCGGCTTGCTGGCGGGCATTACCGATCCTTCGATTTCGTCTCGCATTCGATGTGGGTCAATTTTGTTATGGAAAATCAGCATAGGTCAAAACGACTGGAAACCGAATGAAATCCATCACGGATACAGATCTCAAGGTACAAAAACAGTAGTTCGAGGGCGGAGGAATTGATGAATCATCTGTTGTCCTTTTGCTTGTTGAGTTTTCTTCCACTGCTCGAGTCTCCTGATAGCCAGCCGCCCCGCCCCGACATCATCGTCATCATGGCCGATGACATGGGCTGGTCCGATATCGGTTGTTTTGGTGGTGAGATCGAGACTCCAAATCTCGATGAACTTGCCGCCGGCGGTGTTCGTCTGAGCCAGTTCTACAATACCGCTCGCTGCTGTCCGACGCGTGCATCACTTCTGACCGGACTCTATGCCCATCAGGCGGGTGTCGGCCACATGGTGTACGACGGTGGATCGCCCGGCTATCGAGGGGAACTTTCGCCGACGACGGCGACCATCGCTGAACACCTGACCGCTGCAGGTTACCGCACCTACATGTCGGGCAAGTGGCATGTCACTCACAACCTGGGCAAGGCAAAGCAGCGGATCGAGCCGAAGAAGAGGACCAACTGGCCCATCGATCGCGGCTTTCAGCACTTCTTTGGAACCATACACGGCGGTGGATCCTACTACGATCCGGTTTCCTTGACCCGAGGCGAACAGTATCTGCCGGCTCCGGAAGGGGACTACCACTACACCGATGCTATCAGTGAAGAAGCCGCGAAATTCATCGAGCAGAATGCCTCCCATAGCAAGGCGGCTCCGATGTTCATGTATGTCTCGTATACCGCTCCCCACTGGCCTCTCCACGCTCGCCCCGCTGACATCGAACGGGTCAAGGGGCGTTATCGAGACGGTTGGGATGCGATGCGAGAAGCGCGACTGAAACGTCAGCGCGACATGGGGTTGATCGATGAGGCGTGGCATCTCTCGCCTCGTGATTCTCGAATCAAGAGCTGGCAGGAGACGCCAGATCATCCGTGGCAAGAGCGGCGCATGGAGGTCTACGCCGCCCAGGTCGAACAACTCGATCGCGGAATCGGCCGCATCGTGGAAGCACTCGAGGCGCAGGGTCGACTTGAGAACACCTTGCTGCTGTTTCTGGCTGACAATGGTGGTTGTGCCGAGGAGATCACATCGGGCTGGAAGAGTTTGACCATCCCGGAAAAAACCCGTGACGGTCGCGAGGTGAAAAATGGCAACAACCCGAAGATGCTACCGGGTCCGGAGGTGACCTATCAGAGTTACGGATTGCCGTGGGCAAACGCCTCCAACACTCCTTTTCTGCTCTACAAGCACCATGTCCACGAGGGTGGGATCTCGTCACCGTTGATCGCGCACTGGCCGGCAGGATTACAGGGCAGGGGGGTGATCCACGATGGACCCGGTCATGTCATCGATCTGGTCTCGACCTGTCTCGATGCCGCACAGGCGACGGCGATCACGACACTGGATGGCGTCGCCATGCAGCCCATCGAGGGAGTGAGTTTGCTGCCGATTCTCTCGGGGCAGCCCGCCACCGAGCGTCCCATCTTCTGGGAGCACGAGGGTAATCGGGCAGTGAGACTGGGGCGCTGGAAGCTGGTCGCCGGTCACAACCGACCGTGGCAGTTGTTCGACATGGTGGCAGATAGAACCGAGTTGACCGATCTCTCCGGCCAGCGAGAGCAACTGGTGGAATCGATGAAATCGATGTACGAGCAGTGGAGGCTCCGTGCAGGGGTGAAACCGTGGCCACTAAACCGTTGAGAGATCCTCGGAGTTCGTGGTGTGGTCGTCTTCTTGCTGGAGCTTGGGATCGGAGCGGTCAGTCTCCGGGGTGCCGATCATGTGATTCAACGTTGCGATCAATTCACCCGGTGAGAAGGGATCTGAAAGTTCGTGAGTGGATTGGTTTGCCAGCAACTGATCGTCTGCGGATCGCTGCGCTCCCAGTCGCAGTATCTGTCCCTGCGGATTGAGTTCGAGGTATCGACAATCGAACTCGACCGACTCATCTGATCGAAAGCTACCAACATGGATGACCAGTTTGACCGACTGTAACTCCAGCTTCAGGATCGTTTTCGCCTGATCTATCGAGTCGTATATCTTTGAAGAGTATCCGGCAGTTCGGATCTTGCGATCAAGATGAGCTGGGGTGGATGAGTTGTGGTCGATGATGAGAACCGTGGGTGCCTTTTCCACCTCGAGGAGGGGAATCCGGATGATGACCGAGGTTTCGAGGCGAGGAGTACTCTTCAACTGAAGGGTGCCTCCAGATTCCCTGGCGAATCGGGTCGCGCTGCTGAGTCCCAACCCCGTTCCATCGGCTCCCTTGGTACTGAATCCAAGATCTGTAGCTGAATCAAGGACCTTGGTCGACATGCCTATGCCGTTGTCGGTCACGCGGATCTCCAGAAGAGAACTGGAATGATCGGTGCGGTTTGATGGATCGGTTGCCCGGGAGGTAATCCGGGTGGAAATGTCGATGGATTTCTTTTCCATCGTTGTTATCGACGCCAGTGTTTCGATGGCGTCCCTGCTGTTGATCACCAGATTCACCATGACCATCTCGAAGTCACTCTTGCATGCATGGATGTGGCTGCCTGGGGAGTTGGAGTTGATCTTCAGCTCGATGTCTGAGGATAGTGCAGCTTCGATCAGACCCTGGATGTTATCGAGAGCTTCATCGACGGCCAGCACCTGCTGGGAATCGTCTTGATCCGCTGGTGGCTTTGATAGCTGAAGCATCTGTCGAGTGAGGGAGGATCCCTTCTGCGCAGCGTCTGAGATCTGTTTCAGAATTTGACTCGAGCTGGAACCGGGCTCCTGTTGGAGCTGCACACGTTCGGAACTCAGAGTGATCATCGTGAGGAGATTGTTGAAATCGTGTGAGAGACTCGAGGTCATCCGACCGATCTCCTCCACTCTCTGTGTCCTCTGAACGATCTGGTCCAGTTTCTTGCTTCGGTCATTTTCTTTCAAGATCAACGCCTGCAGTATGGAGAACCCGAGGCATGCGGCGACGACGAACTGGCTCAACTGGATCCAGAACCCCGCAGAGTATTCCCCGAGGTAGAAGGAGAAGACAGCATGAGTGCTAGCGTAAGCCATCAGGCAGGCACTGATGGGCCAGAAGGAGCCGGGCATCTTTCGGTTGACGATGGGATTGATGACGATGGAAAGAGACCCGTATAGAAGAGCTGCAACGATCGTCCTGGGAAGTAGCTTCCACACGAGTTTATCTTCATCAGCAGCGAAGTTTTCGATGGCCACCAGGGCGAGCAAGGAAAAGACTGCGATGTAGACGGTGCTTTTGATCTGCACCGACCTGGAAATACGTTTGAGGTCTGCCAGTTCCACCACGCAGTAAGTCAAGAACAGGGCTGATCCCCAGCCAGAGATCTGAGCCATCCAGGAGAAGAAGTGTCGAGTGAGGCTCGAAGAAAAAGATGGGGACATGACAAGCACAAGAGCCACTGCGGCAGCGAGGTGAAGAATGGCTTTGAAGCTGAAGGAGATGAAGAAAAGGTCATGTGAGGAGCGGGGGAATTGCTTTGGGATCTCTCTCGAGGCGAAGGCCATGAAGGTGAAAACCAGGGCCTGCATCGCATAGAGCACGAGAAAAATCGTGACCCATTCGTTTCCGTTCAGACTGTCAAGTTCAAAATCCAACACCATCCGAGATCCCTAGCATTCCGATCACCACCGATAGAGGCCTGAGGGGCCGTGGAAACTTCTACCGAGGGGGAACGCTGCTGTTGCGGTCGCTGTTCCGCAATCTCCCGTCAATTTCTCAGATTCTCCACGGGGCTCGCATCGGTTGACGGATCAGGCGATTGGCCTCTTCATCGCCGGGGAAGGTCTGTCCCACCGGGTCATACTGTAATTTGCGTCCGGTTCGAATCGCGATGTTGGCGAGGTTGACCAGGCTGCACGAGCGGTGCCCGTTCGATTCGTTGAGTGCGAAGCGCTGGCGGGTTCGTACCGATTCATCGAAGTTGGTGGGCCCCACCTGGGGCGGATCGGGAAGGTCGTCGATGCCATCGAGGAGATCGGCGGGTTCGGTGCGCATGCCACGGAACAGTTTGCCGTTGGGTCCCTCGAGGTACGGTAGTCCTGCAGGATCCTTCGGCCCCCACTCCCTCGATTCGAGGATCAACTCGGTCCCATCCTGGTACTTCATCGTCACCTTGCCCCACGGTCCGCAGGAGTCGGGGTGCTGTGGCCACGGTGCGATGGCACTGATCTCGGTGGGAGATGTATGGTCCTTGTCGAGGATCCACTGCACCGGATCGAGATAGTGCTGACCCATGTCGGCGAGTCCCCCACCGTCGTAATCCCAGTAGCCGCGGAAGGAGCCGTGAGTTCGGTGAGCGGTGTACGGCTTGTAGGGTGCTGGACCCAACCAGGCATCGTAGTCGAAGTGATCTGGCACCGGCTGAGGGGCGAGATGTGGCTTTCCGGTCCAGTACATCTTCCAGGCGAATCCGGTATCGGGGCTGACTCGTACCTTGAGCGGTCCTCCCAGTCGTCCCGAGCGGACCAGTTTCTTGATGCGGCTGGCGGGGCTGCCCAGTCCATACAATCCGCCCTCGAAGCGGAACCAGGTATTGAGCCGGAACACCGCATCGGTTCTTTCGATCTCCTCGACCACCTTCATCCCCTCATCGATGGTGCGACTCATCGGCTTCTCACACCACACATCGAATCCGGCCCGTGCCGCCGCCACGCTCATCAGGGCGTGCCAGTGAGGGGGGGTGCAGATGTGCATCACATCGATGTCGGCTCGGTCGAGCATCTGTCGCCAGTCGCTGTATCCTGTGCAACTTCCTCCGGCGTGCTTGAGACCATCCGCGAGGCGTTGAGCATCGACATCGCACAGTGCAAGAGTTGTGGGAGTGGCACCTTCCTTGTTGGGGCGGATATGAGCTCCACTGCGGCTGATACCGCCGCAACCGATGATGCCGTGGGTGATGGTGTCGCTGGGAGCGATGCGCCCTGGTCCTCCGAGAACATGAGCGGGGACGATGTGGAAGAGACCGAGGGCGGCGCCACTGGCGACCCCCCTGCGCAGGATCTCCCGCCGCGAGATGGGTTTCCGTGGATCCGATGCCTCGAGATGGTCATCGACGGTCATGCGAACTCCTCCTCATCTTCCTCGTATTCCTCATCTTCGTCGTAGTCCTCATCCAGCTCTTCCGCCTGGCGTTCCATCCGCTGGGCATGGACTCCGAGCAGGAGGGCGGTGGCCCCCTCGACGGAGGCACAGAGCAGGGTGTAGCGAGAGAAACTGCCGGAATCGAGAATCAGGCTCGAAGCACGGGCCAGTGAGGTTCCCAGGTAGCACCACGCCAGCGGCTGGAGCCAGGAGGCGTAGCGCGGATTCCACAGTGCCCGCAGCGTCACCACTCCCAGCATCGTGATCAGCCCACCCAGCCAGGCTCGCATCTCGCCAAGGGTGGCGGGGGTCATCTCGCCCTGATAGGGACCACTCCCCTGCCACTCGAGCATCTGATCGATGACCATACGAGGTTCGATCATCACCCAGACACCGAAACCGATGTTGAAGAGGGCGACCAGCAGTAGCAGATGTCTGACCACCGATCAGGCTCCCCCGTCGAACTGGAAGCGGTGTTCCATCGAGTGGAGGTAGGTCTCTCCCGGCTTCAGGATGACGGAGGGCCAGTTGGGCTCACCTTCCTTGTGGATGGCGTCGGGCCAGATCTGGCTCTCGAGGCAGAAGCCACCATGCTTCGGGTAACTCGCCCCTGCCTTGCCCGCCACCTGATCGAGGAAGTTACCGCTGTAGAACTGGATCCCCGGCTGGTCGGTCCACACCTCCATCGAGATGCCATGGTTCGGCTCCACGACTCGAGCGGCGAATCGCATCGCCCCGGCATCGCCATCGACGATGAAGTTGTGATCGTAGCCACCAGGATCTCCGTCGCCGTCGCCGGGAAGAGCGCTGATCTCGGCGCCCATCGCCTTGCCTGCGGTGAAGTCGAGGGGAGTCCCCTTCACCGTGGCGATCTCGCCGGTGGGAATCAGGTTCGCTGCGGGCGTGTAGCGCGAGCAGTTCAGGGTCAGGATCTGATCGAGAACGGTCCCCGAGGAGTGTCCTGCCAGGTTCCAGTAGGAGTGGTGAGCCAGGTTGACCGGGGTGTTCCTGTCCGTCTCTGCAGCCATCTCGACGCGCAGAACATCCTCATCGGTGAGGATGTAGCGCACCGCTGCGTGAACCCTGCCCGGGTATCCCTCATCACCGTCGTCGCTGGTGATGGTCAGTTCGACTCCGATGCCTGCTTCGTTTTCGATCGGCCTGGCGCTCCAGATGTGCTTGTCGAATCCCTTGTCGCCACCGTGCAGGTGATGTTCGCCATTGTTGGTGGCCAGGGAGTGTTCGGTTCCATCGAGTGTGAAACGACCCCCGTCGATGCGGTTGGCGCAACGGCCGACGATGCAACCGAAGTAGGGACTGCGTTCGGTGTACCCCTGAATATCATCGAACCCGAGAACCACATCGATGAGGTCGCCATCAGGACCTGGGACCAGACACTCGGTAACGGTCGCTCCGTAATCGATGATGCGCACGCGCATGCGACCATTGTCCAGTGTGTAACGCTGGACATCTTTGCCATCGATTTCGCCCCACGGCTCCACCACGATTCCATCGGTCACGGCTGGTCCCCTCCCGTCTCCTGAGTCGGTGATCCATGTTCCTGGGCCCTGGCATCCGATGAGGATGGTGGTCGTCAGCAGCAGCAGGGTATGGAAGCGAGTTGGTTTGCTCGTTGCCAGTTTCATGTCGGTTCTCCTCTCTGGCAGGTCTGCATGATGTCCCATGCCGGGCACGGGTCCAGCAGGTCCCCAACAGGACACCTCCTGCCGTCGCAAATCCACGGATTAGTTCCGTTTATGAGGTTTATTTACGATTCTCCTCCAGCGCTTCCTGACCCGCTCCTGACAGCAGCCGGGGGGTATAGCAGCCCCTGAAGAGGTTTCGTGGCGGAGGGTTCCCACCTCCGGTTCGGTTGACCCCTCGTGAGCCGATCGGTACTCTCCTTGCTTGACCTCGTGGCTTTCGATCCCGCTGGAGCGTTCGGAAGTGAGCGATTCGTAACTGCCAGGGAAGATGAACATCTCCCCGGCCAATGGAACAGGACCGCGAAGATGGCGCGTCGATGCCAGATCACTGGAGCCGGAACTCGATCCGGAAACCGGAAGACCACCCGTGGTAAGGCCAAGTACCTCGGTGGTGTGGGTACCAAGATCACCGGACTCACCAAGCGTCGTTTCAAGGTGAATCTGCAGAACAAGCGCATCTGGGTTCCCGAGCTGAATCAGTTCGTACGCGTTCGCCTCAGTGCCAGGGCACTGAAGACCATCTCGAAGAAGGGTGCATACCGTACCCTCATCGATGCGGGTCTGCTGCAGCCACCCAAGTAACTGCACATCCCAACCTGACATCACGACAAGTTGTCACTCCTTCGCCGTCAGGCGATCGGGGTACGGGATCGCCTTCCCATCGCGGGTCGGCATCCCGGCACTGACCTGTCGGAGGTGCTCTCCCAGCAGTCTCGACAGTTGCTCGAGGATCTTCGGTTGTTGCAGGGCCACATCCTTCTTCTCTGACAGATCGTCTTCGAGGTGATAGAGGACCCGCTTCGGTGTCGGATGATGGTAGTAGATCATCTTCCAGGCTCCGACCCGGACCGAACTGAAGGGCTGGATGCCCGGTCCCTTCGGACCCCAGAAGTGTGGCATGTGCCAGTAGAGGGGTCGCTTTCCATCGATGGCATCCTCATCTCCCTCGAGCAGGGGGACCAGGCTGATGCCATCGAGGGTGGCCCGATGGGGAGCGGGGCACTCGACTCCGGCCATCTGCAGGATCGTTGGGAAGTGGTCGTGGCTGATCACCGGGGTAGTACTGCTTCGCCCGCGAGCGACCGTTCCTGGCCAGCGGATCACCAGCGGAACCCTCGTTCCCCCTTCCAGTGCCGATCCCTTGCCGCTTGCCAGCGGGTGGTTGTGGGTGTGCGCCTTGCCGTTGCGGGCGTGGGCGGAGAGTCCGCCGTTGTCGCTGGTGAAGATGATGATGGTGTCGTCGAGGATCCCCAGCTGTTCCAGCGACTTGCGCAGCGTTGCGAGGGCACGGTCGACCGTCTCGATCATCGTCGCATAGGCCGCTTCCTTGGGGGGCAGTTTCTGGTAGCGAGGCAACCAGCGGGAGTTGGCGATGATGGGAGCATGAACCGCATAGGGTGAGAAGTGCAGGAAGAATGGCTTCCCCTTCGAATGAGCGGTACGGATCGCTGCCACCGACTCCAGTGCAAGTGCCTCGGTCAGGTAGATCTCCTTGCCGTGATACTTCTCCAGGCCGGGGATGTCCCATACCGACTTTCCCGGTTGCTGTGGATCCTTGGCAAAGTTGCGCTGGCCCCGGTAATCGGCGGGGCCGCCGGCACCGTGCCCTGCGATGTTGACATCGAAGCCGAGGTTCTGTGGGAACTCTCCCTTGCTGCCCTTGGCTCCCAGGTGCGCCTTGCCGGCGTGGATGGTGTGGTAGCCCTTCTGCTGCAGCAGCCCGGGTAGTGTCACATCGCCGGGCTGCAGTCCGTTGACATTCCAGCTCGGCGGCGTCGTCCCTTCCCGGGCACGACCGGTGTCCTTGTCCTGGTGCAGGATCCAGTAGGTGATCTGGTTCCGTTGCGGCGAGCGACCGGTCATGACGCTGGTGCGAGTCGGAGTACACACCGGCGATGAGGCGTAGGCATCGGTGAAGGTGATCCCCTCGGCGGCGAGTCGTTGCAGCTGTGGAGTGCGGTAGGCGTCGCGGTGAGGAGGACCTTGCCGGTGGAGGCGCAGGGAGGTGTCCTGCCAGCCGAGGTCGTCGACGATGAAGAAGAGGATGTTGGGAGGCTTCTGATCGGTCGCATCGGCCGCGTCACACCAGCAGGTGCCACACCAACAAACGCAGGTGAAACAGATCCACAGCACGAACAGTCTCGATGTCAGGAGGCTCGACTTCATGTACGGCAGTCTACCGCTTCTCGACGCCCGAGGCAGTGGCAGTGGATTCGCCATCAACGAGGTCTCTCGACCAGTGCCCGCACCGCCAGTAACGCTCCCAGGGCCAGGTACGGCCACGGCGAGCTGGAGTCGAGACTGCTGGCGTTGCCCCTCTCCAACCTCAGCAGACCGAGGGTCAGCAGTGCGAGGGAGAGGATGGCGCAGATGGGGCGCATCGGATCGCGCAGGAACGGTTGAGATCGGAAAGGAGGCAACGGTCACTCCTTGCTGTCGGCTTCTTCGTGCTCCTCGGTGATGTCATCGATGGGGACATGGAACGGTCGCAACAGAACTCCGAGGCCGACCAGCAGCGCCAGGCTCATCGGTTGCCACCAGAGCAGTTTCGACTCGATGGCGGAGAACAGGATCAAGGAAGTGAACAGGAGCACCGTTCCCGGAAAGAAATCGAGAGGCTCTACATCGGTGTCGGTGGACAGCAAGGTCTGCCACAGCAGGTGCAAGATGGCAGTGATCAGGAGAATGGTGCACAGGAAAATTGGCGCGAGTTCCAGATCAAATGGGGCCAGAAGCAAGAGGGATAGGAGGGTCGCCAGGACGACGATGACGGCGCCTACAATCAGAGATCTACTCATCGCTGCTTCTCCTTGGTTCGAGGTTCTTCGATCACCTGAGGGTTCTTGTGGCGCTGGAGCCACTCACTCCAGCGCGGGTCATTTCGCAGTACCTTGAGGTCGCCATCGACCTCCACCATTGCGATATTGATCGTCGATGCGAGCAGGCTCTGCTCGACCGCATCGAATGCCAGTTCCACCTGCCCGGAGAGGGCCAGGCAACACGCCAGATTGTAGTGGATCGACCGCATCTCGTCATTGAGAGCGGTTCGGAGGTGAGGGGAAAGTCGCGGGATCAGGTCCTTCAGAAGGGCGATGCGGCGCCTGTGGGTGGCGGTGGCCCCGGCCAGGTCATCGCTGCGAAATTGCAGATCCCCGATGCGGCGCAGATCTTCGAGGATCTCCGCCAGCGTCACCGTGGTCGGCACCCGATCGGTACTACGACGCAACTTCTGGATCCATCCATCGAGGGTCTTGCGTTCGCCGAGGCGAGCCATCAGCAGCACCACCTCCGTCTCGATCCACGGCTCCAGCAGCAGGTCCTGGAGAGTCTTGCCAAGAGGTGGAAGTAGTTCCGGGGTGGCGACATCTTGCAGGGCATTGGCAGCTCTACGTCGCATCGGGATCGGTTGGTCCTCGTCGGTCAGCAACTCCAGCAAGATCTGTGCGGCGGGGTGGCCCAGCGGTTTCAGGGAGGAGTACTGCCCACGGTATCGAACCTGATCCTCGCTGCTGGCGATCCGTTGCAACTCTGCGAGAACCTGATCCCGCACATCGTTTCCTGCTTCCTGAGATGTACTGGCTTCCTGACCTGCACTGACCGGTGGATGCAGGGGGAGAAGCAGCAGCAGGGCCGTGGTGAGCAGCCAGTTGCGAATCTGTGGTCGTGCAGTGATTCTCGGTGACTTCGGCAATTGTCTCCTCCTGCGCGCATCACAGGAACAAGTGGGGAGCGGGTCAAGTACGAAGTGCGCTTCTGCCGGCGGAATTGACCCGTTGTCCCCGACAAGACAAGACCCGGAGAACCTATTCAGGCGCTCCGGGTCGGATGGGTTGTCGAAATTTTGATGGGCGATTACTGGGAGATCACGAAGTTCCCCTGGTGCTCACTGGCGAGGTCCTGGAAGAAATCGATGCCTCCTTCGATTCCGCCGCTGAAGACGGTGTCGATGGGAATCCTGTCCCAGTTCGACATCTGGATCTCCTCCATCGTTTGCTGTTCCTGAGCGTCTCCACCGAATGGACAATCGGGTTCCCCATCTCCCACCACGATCAGTCTACGGTTGCCATTCTTGCTCTTGCGTAGCGTCTCCAGACCCTTGACGACGGCAACCGACATGCAGGTGCCTCCGTCGGGGACCAGGGCCATGATCCAGGAACTGGCGGCTGCCTTGCGGCTGATGCTGGCCTCTGCACAGCGACCGTCGAGCTCGTTCAAGTTGCTGCTGAAGGCGAGGGCGCCGAAGTCACTGTCACGGCTGAGGGATTGGACGGCACCGATGAACTCTTCTCTCATGTTGTCGATCCGTCCCTCGTAAGACATGCTTCCCGAGACATCGAGAACCCAGAAGAAGGCGTCCCCCTCGAAGTCCTGGCCGTAGAACTGGATGTTGTCAGGGATCTCTTCATCGGCGTCCGCCTCGTCGGCGCCACCACCGGCGGGCAGATCGAGGGGGCGGCGATTTCCATCGGTCTCCGCCTCGGAGATCATCGGGAAGGAGGCGATGAGAGCCATCATCAGGATGGCGAGGCCGTAGGATCTGGTGCCGTACTGAATCGCTTCGTGCGAGTTGGTGTTGGTGATGGTTTCGGTCATGGTCATGATCTCCTCCTTCTCTTTCGTTTCCGTGGCGGATCGTTCCGGTGCGGGAAACAACTGCTCCTACAGGGATGATCCGGTTCGAGGGAGGAGTTGGACCAGATCTGTCAGATGCGAATAATTTTCGGTGAAATTGCCCAGGAGAGGTCGAATTTACAGCTTCCTGGCGGTGGGTTAGCGGTCGACCCGCTGCAGCAGAGCGGCGTATCCACCATCCCCTGAGAGGTCTCCGGGCAGGATCTCGACCTCCTCGATGAGGCGTAGTTCGGTGTTCTGCTCGAGGATCCTGCGGATCACATCCTGGTTCTCCTGCGGTTCGACGGAGCAGGTGCTGTACAGCAGATGTCCACCCATCGACAGGTGACGGATCGCTGCCTTCAACAGCGCCAGCTGCTGCTGCTCCAGGTCCGAGATCACCTCGGGTGAGAAGCGCCAGCGCGCTTCATGGCGGCGATTGAGAACGCCGCTGTTGGAGCAGGGAGCATCGACGAGGACCTGGTCGAAACTCTCATCGATGCGCAGTCTCGAAGGATCGCGGTCCACTTCCATCAGATGGATGGGACAACATTGATGCAGGTTGAGTCGCTGCAGGTTGTCGGCAATCCGCTGCAACTTTGCCGAGGAGACATCGCAGGCGAGGACCCGGCTCACTCCTCCCCGATCGAGCAAGGTGGCGAGCTTTCCCCCTGGTGCTGCACACAGATCGAGGAGTCGCGCATCGTCGCGCCGGGGCATCCGCAGCGCCAGGCGGCGAGCGGTCACATCTTGCACCCAGAAGTCGCCGCTGGCGAAGCCCGGGATCTTCTCGACCCGAGAGCCTCGCTTCACCTCGATGGTTCGAGGGGCACCCTGAGCCGCTCGACCATGGATCCCCGCCTTGTCGAGGATGCGCAGGTGGTGATCGATCTCACGATCTTGACGGAGCACGATGAAGAGGGGTGGGGTTTCGTTGTTGCGGTAGAGCATCTGCTGGACCCGCTCCTGTGGGTAGCGATCGAGCCAGCGTCGAATCAGCTCGGGTGGATGGCTGCTCTGGACGCTCCACCGTTGCACCTTGCCCGCATCACCTCCTTGCAGGCGCATGCCGCGGATTCGTGTCCAGCCGTCGGGCACACGAACCGCATCGAGGGGGGCGTCGAGGGGTTCCGCAACCTCCTCCAGTGATTCGCAGAATGCTCGCAGGACCGCATTGATGTAGCCGGAGTCGCGGGCAGCAATCTGTCGATCCTCGGTCAACTGTCGCCAGCCATTGATCGTCTCCGCCACTGCGGCATGGGCAGGGGTCCGCAACCACAGTCGCTGGTAGATGCCGATGGCGATGGCGGATCGAACCGTGCGGCTCGCCTCCTGGAAGGGGCGATCCATGAACAGGTTGGCGAGGTATCGGATGGTGCTGCGGATCCGGACGCTGCCGTAACAAAGTTCCGCCACGAGTCCCCGGTCGGATTGTCCCAGCTGGCAATGATCGAGGTACTCGCCGAGAAATTGTTCCATCGGGGTGTGGGCCGCTTGCTCCCACAGGGTCAGCAGATGGATCGCCGCAGCGCGGGTGGTCAGCTGCTTGCCGTCCGCTCCCTTGCGCAGTAGTGACCCCGGGTAAGGTGGTTCCAGCTCGGGCGCATCGATCTCTTCGTCCTCGGGCAGCCGGGAATCTCCCGTGTCATCGGTAGGTCGAGGTGGGCGATCGATGTTCATGGTCTCGCTTCTCCCTGAAATTGATCACCGACCTGGAACGGCATCCCGCGGAGGATCTCCTGCACCGACATCGGTTTCTTGCCGATGCGCTGCAACCGTTCGATGGCGATGGCGCCCTGTCCACAGGCGACGACGATGTGCTGGTCGTTCACCTCCAGAACGGTACCGGGTTGTGCCTCAGGCATCCCGTGGATCTGGCTCACCTGGTCGAGAATCACCTCATCGATCCGTTCCGGGGTGGACTGTCGAATCAGGCGAGAACGGGTTCTGGGCCACGGTTTGAGGGCTCTGACCTGTCTCTGGAGAAATGCCGCATCCCCCTCCCAGTGAACCCACGCCTCCGATTTTTCCACCTTTGGAGCGAGAGTGACCGACTCTTCCGACTGCTCGGTGGTGACGACATCGCCACTCTCCAGCGCATCGAGATGTTGTTCGAGCAGGTCTGCGGCGAGGTGCGACAGTTTGTCTTCGGCATCTTCGGCAGTCACCGTCTGGTCCGGGGTCCATCGCTGGCAGCCCACCACCGGCCCTGCATCGAGGGCGGAGACCATGCGGTAGAGGGTCACACCCAGCTGCTCGTCTCCCGCCAGCAACCCCCGCACCACCGGAGCGGCACCGCGCCAGCGTGGCAGGATTGAACCGTGCAGGTTGTAACAACCTCGTGGTGCACCGGCGAGAAAGCGAGGTCCAAGGATCAACCGGATGTCCGCAGTGATGACCAGGTCTGCAGCGGATTCTTCGAGCACCCGCTGCCCTTCGGCTCCCCGTAACTTCTCACTCTCGAAGACGGGCAAACCGAGTGACTGTGCTTGCGACTTGATGACGCTCGGTTGCATCGTTCTCTTGCGGCCGTGGGGAGCATCGGGAACGGTGGCGACCGCCACGTCATCTCGCAGCGAGTGAAGGCGCTGCAAGGTGGGGATCCCGAAGGGACCCGATCCGAGGAACAGGATCTTCATCGGTCACTTCACCTCACGAAGATGAACCTGCAGAGGATCGTCACGATTCTCCTGTTTCAGGCGGATCTGGTGCATCCGGCTCAATTCCAGGATGGCCAGGAAGGTGCTGACGATGCCGGAGATTCCCCGCTTCTCCACGAGCAGATCCTCCAGCAGCAGCACTCCCGAGTGTTGCTTGCGCAGCTGGTCGAGGACCTCCGTCATCGCCTGTTCGATGGGAACCTCGTCCGCCTCGATGGTGGTGAAGGAAGATCTCTCCACCAGCAGGTCGAGGACCCTCTGGAAGGCGGATGCGAGGTCGAGGGATGAAGTTTCGGAGAGGTCGAGTGTGCCGGGCGGTGGCGGTGGCATCTCGTCCTGAAGTCGTTCGTATCCCAGCGATCGGAGCCGGTGTGCTTCCTCCAGTAACTGGGCTCTCTCCTTGAAGTCCCGGTACTCGAGGAGCTGTTCGACGAGGCTCTGGCGCGGATCTTCCAGTTCTTCTTCGAGCAGATCGTCGTCCACCTCGATGAGGTCGGGGGAGAGCATGCGGCACTTGATCTCGACCAGTCGTGCTCCCATCACCAGGTAGTCCCCCGCCTGTCTCAGGTCGAGAGTTCCCTGCTGCTGGGCGCTGGTCACGTGCTGAAGAAACTGTTCCAGTACCCTGGCGACGGGGAGATCCAGGATGTCGATCTCGTTCCTGTGGATCAGGTACAGCAGCAGTTCGAGGGGACCGGAATACTCCTCCAGGTGGGTGCTGAAGCCGTCCTCCCAGGGATTGAGAGGAGCGCCATCGGCAGAGGTTTGCGGTGTTTCCACCTCGCCTGCTTCCCCGGCTGGGGATCGTTCATCGCTCGTCGGTGCCACGGCTTGCTGTCTCCCTCGACGGTGTCCGGTGGATTTGACCACTCTCGGGTACTTCCTTCGATCCTGCCCCCGCTGGGAGGATCGCTACAGGATAGCAGAAGGGGCCGTGCTTCGCGCTGGAAGGTGGGAAATACCCTTGCAACGGCACAGGGGGCCGGGAGACTGAAGAGCGATGAATGAGCAATCAGAATCCCCCCTGGCAGGACAGCAACCGCGGTTGCTGGTCCTCGATGTCGATGGCGTCCTCACCGACAACACCCTCTGGATTTCCGAGGAGGGTCGCGAGATGAAGGCGTTTCATGTCCCCGATGGAGCAGGCCTGCGCTGGCTCCTGGAGGAGGGTGTCGAGGTGGCATGGATCTCCGGTCGCGCCTCGGAGGTGACTCGTAAGCGAGCCGCCGAACTGGGGATCGATGAGGTTCACACCGGCATCCGCGACAAGGCCACTTGCCTGCAGGAACTGCTCGAACGACTTTCGATCTCCGCTGCGGACACCGTCTACATCGGCGACGATCTCATCGACCTGCCACCGATGGCGCTGGTGGGAACGGCGGTGGCGGTGGCGGATGCGCAGCCGGTCGTGCTCGAGATGGCGGCCCACGTGACCCGCAACCGAGGGGGCCACGGGGCGGTTCGTGAGGTGTGCGAGTGGATCCTGAAATCGCTGGGAGCGTGGTCTGATCGGATCCACCGCGAGATGTCAGGGGACTCCCCTTGAGCCGGATCACCTTCTTCCTGGGGGTTTTTTCCATCGGCCTGGTGGCGTTCCTGTTCTTCACGGGACAGTTCCAGGGGACTCCTGAGGAGCCTCTGGAGGGGTTCGATCTGGAACCGCTGCTCCCCTCCGACCAGAACCGTGTGGTCCATCATTCCCACGATTACTCGCTGGGTCGCTGGCGCTATACCCTGCGGGGACGCATCGATCTCAGCTCGGGGGTAGTGCTTTCCCCCGACACGCTCATCCGTCAGAAGGACCTGCTCGATGTCACCATCGAGATGCCGGTCTACGGAGTCGACCCGGGGGAACCCATCGACTTCATCAATTTCGAGGCGGATCGCTTCGTCGGAGATCCGGGGGGGGATGAAGCGCAGGTTGTCGGCAACCTGCGCGCCGTCAGTTCCAGTGGCAAGGAAGAACTGCGCACCCAGGATCTTCGTATCCGCTTCATCGACGGCGAGGATGTTCGCATCGATGGTTCCTCACCGGTGCAGGTGAACTGGCCCGAACTGCAACTGTACGGTGCCTCCGGATTGACCGGCTCTCTCGGATCCGGTTCGGGGCTCAGCAGTTTGCAGTTTTTACCGCCGCTGATCATCCTCAAGAAGGGGACCGCGGACGGCGCGGCGGGAGCGGCTGCCCAGGTCGGAATCGACGGCACACCGGGACGGCAGATTCGCATCCAGTGCGACGGTCCGATGACGCTGAGTGGTTCACAGGAGGGAGCGAGATTCGAGGGCGGAGTCTATATCTACGAGTCCGATCCAGAGGATTCCATCGACCCCACCTCGTCCCCTCCAGGGCGTCATATCTACTCTGATTACCTGGACTTACAGCTCGAATCAGAATCGCGCAGCCTGGTCAAAATCGAATCCAGGGCGGAGAAAAACCCCATCACCATCCACCTCGGTGGAGGGATCCGTGTCGAGGGGCAACAGCTGCAGTGGGAGAAGCATCAGCAGAATGTCAGGCTCTCCGGCGGCGTGGTGATCCACAGTAATCTGGGCAACTTCGAGGCGGACGAGGCACTGGTACTGACGACCCAATCGAAGTGCACCATCCGTGGCGATGTGAAGGGTGGAATCCGCGCACCATCGATCTCTCCCGGGAAGGTGTCTGACTCCGATGAAGAAGATGTGAACTGGTCGGTGATCGCAGACATCGCCGAACTGGAGTTCCAGTCGGGACAACTCAAGGACCTGGTGGCTCGCGGCAAGCCGGGGCAGTCGGTACAGATTCGTGAACTGTCCGAGGGTGGTGCGATCATCGATGGAGATCGGATGCACTGGCGGCCGGCGGAGGAGCAGCTGGAGGTCCTCTCCGAGGAGGGACGTCGAGCCATCTTCACCGCCGGTGAGAACCGCATCGAGGCCAACTCTGCGGCCCTCTCTGTGGGATCGCCGCGTCTGCAGTTTCGGGGCGGAATCCGGGCGACCCTGGCTGAACTGCCCGGTGGGTCCCAATCGACCCTTCCTGGGTGGCTTGGCGAGGATTCGACCAGTTCCATCGAGGCGGAGGGATTGGTCCTGACCTGGGATGCCCAGCAGCGTCTCAAGAAGCTGGAAGCAGAGGCGGGGGAAGAGCCGTTGCGGCTGGTGGTCGACGGGGACGAGCCGATGGAACTGCTCGGCTCGCGGCTCGAGTGGCGCGGTCTCGACGGCATGGTGAATATCGATGGATCGGGTCGTCAGAGATTGAAGCTGGGAAGCCGCGCCGATCTGCAGGCGGACCGCTTGCACCTGTCTCTCGTCGAGAGTCAGGCGGTGGGTACCGGTTCGGTGCAGGGAACACTGCGCCGCAGCGCCGCCGATGATGAGGATCCGGGGGTTGCGGTACGCTGTCACCAGCTGGTGATCTCCCTCGCCGGAGATGAGACTGGCGCGGGCGAGTCGGCAGCGGCTGGAAACTCTGCCGCCGCTGCCCAGGTGAAACCAGGAGGAGTGGTTGCGGTACGGGCACTGAGTCTCGAGGGGCAGCAGGTGGAGATTGACGACGGCACCATCCTGGCCCGCAGCGAGGAGTTGCTATGGGACGCCCTGAATCAACGTTACCGCTTTCAGGGTAAGGGTTTACAGCAGGTCGAGGTGGGTCGTGGAGGGTCCGCTCCGGACCTGATCGAGGCGGAGATGATCACCCTCGATCGTATCGAAGAGGTCACGCAACTGGTGGGTAGTGCGCGCATTCGCATGTACCTCGGCAATGCCGGAGCCGCGCCATCGGCGGCACCACAGCAGGCCACCGTCGGCGACAAGATGGCGTGGAACCTGACCGCGGAACGCATCGATGCGCGCCTCGATCTATCGCAGGAAAACGACACCTCCTTGTATCCGACGAAGTTGATCGACGTGGTCGCTCGCGATGGCGTGCGACTGGTGCAGAAAGAGGGTGGGCTCGAGTTTCGCGGACAGGATTGTCGGTGGGACCAGGTCCACCAGCGCCTGGTTCTCTCCTCCGAAGATGGTCAGGGTCTGCAGACCTTCGTTCGTGGCGCGGATCCGCGACAGGACGAGGTGGTGGCTCGTGAGGTGGTAGTGGTTCGATCGACGCCAGCGGAAGAGGGAGCTGGCGAGCGACTCGAGGTGTTGCTGTCGTCGGTTCTGAGTGCCACCGTTCACCTGGAGCCCACCGCCGAGGACGAGGTGGGCAAGTTCGACATGAGAGCGGAAGAGTTGCTGCTGGTGCTGAGAGAGCCGCTGGCCGGGGGAACCCTCAGCCCCCACGAGGTGCTGGCATGGGGGGCGACCGACCTTCGAGGAGGCCCCTACCGGATCCTTGCCGAGCGAGCCCGGGTGCTGGTTCGCAATCGCAGCGTCGAACTGGAGGGTGGCGAACAGCAACCGGTGCAGGTGCTGCGAGACGGCACCTCCGATCTACCGCCGTCGAGATCGGTGAAGATGACCTGGGGACCGCGCGGATACCGGGTACAGAACCTGCCTCGTGGCGGTGGCTGGTCACTGGGAGAGGTCGATTCGGTCCTCGAGCGAATGGACCGCAAGAGTCATCGACCGCGCCAGCGCTGACCCCCCCCTGTCTGCTCCGCGATTCGTCAGCGCATCCGGTGGCAACATCGGGCAGGGGTCGTATCATGTCCCATCGAGATCCTCGACCCTCATGAAAGGGAGCCGATGAAGAGATGGAAACCACTTCCGCTGCTGCTGCTGATCCTCGGTACCGTTGGTACGGCGGGCTGCTCCAAGGTGGAGAAGAGGATCGATCCCGAGGTCGATATCGGTGCGGCCCAGGTGCTGGTGGTGCCGTTCCAGCAGAAGACTCGATCTCCGTCGGTGCTGCGCTGGCACTACGAATCGGAGCTGGGAAACACCATGGCCAGGGCGATTCGAATGCAGTTGCCCGCCTCCTGTGAAGATGTCCAGCTGGTCTCCGACGAGCGTGTGAGGGATCTGGTGTTCCACACCGATACCGACACGGTTCCATGGAGTGAAGTGGGAGCGAAGGTGGGTGCCAGCCATGTCCTGACCGGTCGGGTGGATCTTCTCAGCTTCCGTGATCGGCGCAGCGTGGGGATGCTCCAGGGGCACATGCAGGGCTACTGGGAACTGATTCGAGTGTCCGACAACCGATCGATCTGCCGCCGGGAATTCGATATCAGGGTGCCAGAGAACCCGGAAACCGGGCGTATCTACGTTTCCTTCGAGACCTCCGAGAACGAGGTCCAGGGGGCTCTTGTGGCTCGTTTGGCCCGCCAGGTGTCGACGGTGCTGTGTGGGGATACCGTCAATCGGATCGATTGACGCAACTGTTGTCCACCCGGTCGTCTTGCTCCGGGGGTGGTGAAGTGACTACAATCAGGTGAGCCGAGGGAACATCCGAGGGGATCGCGATCGACAGCGGAGTCTCGGTCGCAAACTCACGGCTTCGATGGAGGAACACGATGACCTTGAACATGGTTGGATTGAGCCTGGCGATCATGCCTGGCCCCTTCGAGATGGGTGTGATCTTGTTGCTGGGGCTGTTGCTCTTCGGCAGTCGATTGCCGGCGGTGATGAGAAACCTGGGCCGGGGAGTTACCGAGTTCAAGAAGGGGATTCGCAACACCGAGGATGAAGTTCGCAACTCCATCGATCCCCCTGCGCAACCTCCCACCGAACACACCGAGAAACCCCTCACCGATTCCGAGGGGAAGCCGCGAGACCCGCAGTGACCGGGAGAGATCTCTGGGCCGTGTCCGCTACCTACTAAATCCCTTGAAACAGCTCTGAGGGCCACTCTACCGCCGTTTTGTGGCGACTATCGGCCTTCTTCGAGGCGCTCCGCCAGGAACTCGGGGAGTCCCGAATTGCGGATTTTTTCCTGCACCTTTTCGATGTCATATTCGACCCTGAATCGCTCCACCCGTCCCTCTTCGGGCTGGTAGATGACGAAGCTGGCGGCGGGGTTGCCGTCGCGGGGCTGGCCGACACTTCCGACGTTGACGATCCCCTGCAGCCCCTCGTGAAGTTGCACCACCGCATCGGTGTTGTAGCGAATCACATCGCTGAGGAGAAAGGTGACCGGTACGTGGGAGTGTCCGATGAAGCAGACTGGAGTCTGGAGTTGCTGGAAGGAGAGGTGAGCGTCCCAGGTGGTCTGGATGTAATCGAATAGATCCGGTTGATCGAGGCTGCCATGGACCAGGGAGAAGTGCTCCTCCTGGTGTACCAGGGGCCAGTTGCGAAGGATCTCCAGCTGGTCCTCGTCGAGCTGGGAGCGGGTCCACAGCGTTGCCTGGCGAGCGATGGGATTGAAGTAGTCGAGATCGAGGAGGTCGAGGACTGCGTGTTCATGATTGCCGGCGACGATCACCTCGCAGCGTTCCACCACCATTTGAAGACAGGCGGCGGGATCGGGACCGTATCCGACCACATCCCCCAGACACAGGATGCGATCGACATCCTGTGCCTCGACCTGCTCGAAGACCGCATCGAGGGCTTCTTGGTTGCCGTGAATGTCGGAGATGATGGCGATTTTCACGCTTTTCCCTGTCTCGCAATGGCACGTTGGTTGGTGTCGCTCTCTCGCCATTCTAGTGACTTCAGGTACCCGGGAACAAGTGGAGAAGCGGTTTCCTGGGCATATTCCGCTTATCGGCCCAAATTGTTCCCCGGGGAACATCCGGGGGGGGCGTCCCCCTGATTCCAATTGTTCCCTGTGGAACCATCGGGAAAGAGGGCGCTACCGGACAACTTGTTTCCCGGGGACCAGGCGGATACTCTCCGGTTTCCAGGAGCCCACGGGCATTTGCAGGGGGAAGGGAAGCGACGATGGCGAGGATCATGGCGGTTGCCAGCCAGAAGGGAGGGGTGGGGAAGACCACCACTGCCGTCAATCTGGCCAGTTACTTCGCTCAGGCAGGCCTTTCCAGCCTCCTTGTCGACCTCGATCCCCAGGCCAACGCCACCTCGGGGATCGGTGTGGAGTCCCCCCCCCACTCGCTGCTCCCGGGTCTGCTGGAGGGTACCCTCCAGTGGCAAGGGGTGGTCAAAGAGACCTGTGTACCGCGGCTGAAGTGTATCCCCAGTACCCTCAACCTGGAGGTGCCGGTGGCTTCAGAGCTGGCCCGGGGGGAAGGTGCCAGGAGACTGCGAGAGGCGTGGAAGCAAGCGGAGCCGGGGGAGCTGGACGTGGTCCTGCTCGACTGTCCCCCATCGCTGGGCCCCCTCACCGACCTGGCACTGCACATCGCCGATTCGGTGCTGGTGCCGGTCCAGTGCGAGTACTTCGCCATGGAGGGTCTGGCCCAGGTGCTGGAACTGGTGCGCCGGGCGGAGCACTCCATCGACAGGAAGATCCCCCTGGAGGGGTTGGTCCTGACCCTCTTCAGCTCCGATGTGGATCTGTGTCATGAGGTGGCAGAAGAGGTGCGTCGCTACTTCCCTGACGAGACGATGGAGACGCCGATTCTGCGTGATCCAACCCTTGCGGAGGCGGCCAGTCATGGTCAGCCCATCTGTATCTACGACCCACGCTCCTCGGGAGCGTGGTCCTACATGAACCTCGCGAAGGAGGTCCTCGAGCATGAGTGGACGGAAACTGGGACGTGGGCTTGATGCCCTGATCCGGCGTACGGAAGAGATTCCAGCCGAGGTCGAGTCCCCCACCGAAGGCGACGAACAGACCGTTGCGGATGGCAGTGTGGTGGTGCAACTGGACCCCACCGTGATCCAGGCCAACGGGCAGCAACCGCGGACCCATTTCGACGATGATGCCATCGACGAGCTGTCCCGATCCATCGCAACCGACGGCATCATCCAGCCGCTGGTGGTGAGGGCCACCAAGGACGGCAGTTATGAACTGGTGGCGGGAGAGCGGCGGTTGAGGGCGGCATTGAAGCTGGGTCTGGGCGAGGTGCCCGTCATCCTGCGTACCATCGATGACCGGCAGATGCTGCCGCTGGCGCTGGCCGAGAATATTCAGAGAGAGGATCTCAACCCCATCGAACTGGCCAGGGCGTACCGAGCCCTGCAACAGTCCTACGCACTGACCCAGGAGCAGCTGGCGAAGCAGGTCGGAAAGAAGCGCTCGAGCATCGCCAACACCCTGCGCTTCCTGGAGCTGGAAGATTCGATCCAGGAGAGTCTGATGGATCGTGTCATCAGCGCAGGTCACGCCAAGTTGTTGCTGTCGGTGAGCGATGCCAAGGAGCGGAGCCGCTGGCACAACAAGGTGGTGTCTAACAATTGGACGGTCCGTGATCTGGACGAGGCGTTGCGCGGCGGAGAGAGCGGAACTCCAGCTTCTGCAAAGCCGAATCGTGGTGGCAAGAAGCCGTCGGGAGCTCACGTCGAGGCGGAGGAGACCCGTCTCGGACTGGCGCTGGGAACCAGGGTTCAGGTGGTGGAAAGCGGTTCCGGAGGGCGCGGACGCATCGTCGTTGAATTCTACTCCAACGAGGACTACGAGCGGATTTCTCGCATCATCGTCGATGGATCGGGCAACTGAGGCGCAATTCGTGTGGCGCGATGGTGCGCAGGGATGGAATGCTTGGGAAGCCCCTCTCAGCACCCATTCTCGTGGAGGCCTACGATGATACTCACCGCCGTTTTGCTCGCCTTGTTGATCCTGATGCTCTGGGGTGTCGGACGATTGAGGGGGGACCTGCTGACCCGCGGTCCCGTCAAGCTGGCACTCTTTCCCGGACTCATCTTCGATGCGATGGCCCGGACCCTCTCCTGTCTCGCCACCGCCACGCCGGTGATGGGGATCTCGCCGTGGAAAGATGAAACTCCGTTCCTGGTCGAGAGCGAATGCTCACTGAAGAGGATCGGGGTTCCCTTGACGACGGTGCTGCGTGTCGGCGTCCTGTTCGTCGCCTTCTCTTCCACCGTCTTCTATCTGCCAGAGGTGATGTCGGTGGTTCCGGCACCGGGGTCGTTGCAGCAATCCCTCGAATTCAGTTTCAGTGCCTTTGGCGGCAAGTTGTTATCGGCCCCCGTCGATCTTCTTTCTTCGGGAATTGCGACGTGGGGGATCCTCGCCTGGCTGGGCGCGATGGTCCTGGCAGCAGGGTTGTCAGGGCGTGAGAGCCTGGCTGCACTGGGACTGGTGGCACTGCTTGCAGGGGCGCTGGAGGGTGCTCACTGGCTCGGTCTTCGTTTCGGGACATTCACCAATGGGTGGTTCCTGAGGCGCTTCTACGAGGATGAGGCGGGTCGTTCCCTGGTCCTGCTGGTGCTGGTAACGAGCGCGGTCCTGGCGCTGCTGGCGACGATGCATCTGGTGCCGATGCTGGTCGACAAGATCCGTCCTCGACCGACCCAGGATTACGATGCGGAAGCGGATCAACTGGTCTCGCCATTCTGATCGGTTGTTGCTGGACCCCTTGCTGAATCGCTCCCCTGGCCTATCATTCCTGCTGGCCCCTGCTGTCTCTTCCCGTTGGGGAGAGTCGGGGTCGCTGTGGGAACTGCCTCCAGGAGTCCGCCATGATTCGAGTGGTACCGCTGTTTCTGTTGCTCCTCCTCGCCGCTGCTGACCTGCGGGCGCAGTCGGATGGGGATTCGTTGCCCGTCTTCGCCGGCACTGAATCGATGGAGTTGAGTCTCGACGAGGCGATCCGCCAGGCCCTCGAGCACAACCTCGATCTGAAGGTACAACGCCTCAGCGAAGCGCAAGCCCAGCGAGATCCGCTCATCGCCGAGGCGGCGTTCGACCCGCTCTTCAGGACCGGATTCACCGTCAGCAAGTCGAGTACCACCTCGACCAGCATCATCGAGGGTGGCGAGGTGGGGGACACGAGCGAGCGAGAAAGCCGCAACTACTTCCTCGGTCTCTCCGGCTTGATGCGATATGGAACCAGCTGGGACCTGCGACTCAGCGGCAGTCGTGCCGCCACCACCTCGACCAGTCCCTTCTTCAGCCCCCTCAACTACCGCGGCGCCTACGACCTGTCCCTGAGCCAGCCGCTGATGCGCGGCTTCGGTCGCGACATCACCGAGACTTCGCTGCGGGTTGCCCTGCGCAACGCCGAAGCATCTCGTGTGGCGTTGAGGAGAGCGGTGGAGGCGACGGTGGCCTCGGTGATCTCCTCCTACTGGGATCTGGTCTACACCCGCCGCAACGTCGCGGTGCAGGAGGGGGCCCTCGCCGAGGCGGTGGAGTTGCTGGCCATCAATCGGCGCCGTCTCGAGGTCGGCACCGGCAAGGAACTCGACGTCATCAGTGCCGAGGCGAACGTGGCGACCCAGAGGGCCAGCATCATCGATGCCATCAATCAACTGCGCGACCTGCAGGATATCCTCCTCGACAAGATCAACGCTCCCGTCTACCGGGTGGGGGGCGATGCGGGTCAGATGTTCCGTGAGATGGAGGTGGTTCCGACCACCGCTCTCGATCTACCCGAGTTCCCCGTCGACATGTCGGAAGCGGTCAACGACGCCCTGGTCACACGACTCGAACTGGTTCAGCGCGACCTCGAGATCGCCAACAGCGAGGATCAACTGGCCCTCAGCGAGGATCAGCTGCGTCCCAACCTGACCCTCAGTGGCGGCTGGACCCAGCCGGGCAACGATGTCACTTTTGATGGTTCCTGGGCGAACATCGGCGAGGACTACTCGTGGAATGCGGGCATCAACTTCGAGATACCCATCGGCAATCGCGCGGCTCGCAATCGCCGCATCCAGGCGGAAGAAGATCTTCGTCGTATTCACCTGGTTCGCGATCAGGCCGCCCACGGCATCGTGCTGGAGGTGACCCGTTCCGTCCGGGAACTGCTGAGTGCCCGACAGAGTGTCGAGACGACCCGTGCCGCCACCCGATTGCGTCGCAAGGAGCTCGACGGCGAGACGCGGCGTCTGGAGGTGGGGGTCTCCACCGCCTACCAGGTACTGCAGGTACAGAACAGTTACCTGCAATCGCAGGTCTCCGAGTTGCAATCGCAGGTTCGACTGCGCAAGGCCATCGCCGCCTACCGCAACGCCACCGGCACCATCCTCAGTGGCCGGGGAATCCAGCTCGACTGATCGATCCCGTCGGAGGAAGCGAGCGACGGTGAGCCCCGCTCCGCCGTCATCAGCCCGTCAGGTGCCGTACACCCTGTCAGGTGTCGTATCAGGTCGGAATGGCTGCTGATCGGTGCCTTCTCACGCTCTCCTCCAGGTCATACGATGGGTGCCGTAGATCGATATCGATACGATCCTGGAGGGGCGACGCCGATGTTTGAGCAGGGCAGAATCTGTATCCGTTGCCTGCTACTGGTGTACTTGCTGCTCCTCTCCGCACCCGGTTCCGCGCAGAACTTCGAGGTCGCCCTCGGGGTCAGCTCCCTCAACGGCAGTGCCTACAACCTGCTGGTAGGAATGGCCGATGGAGCATCCGATGGTTATGTCAACGGCGAGGATCTGTACGCTCCGCCGGCTCCGCCCAATCCCTCCTTCTTCGCTTCCATCTCCTACGCCAATGATTCCTGGTTCACCTGCTACCTCGCTCCCGATCCTGCTCCGCAGCTGTTCATCATCGCCTTGCAGTTCATGATCACCGATCCGATCTTCATCGAATGGGATCCGACACTGCTCGCCCCGGGCGGCGAGTACATCCTGCGGGATGCGGTGGGGGGGGCTTTCATCAATATCGACATGACGGGACAGGACTCGTTGTTGATCAACAACATCGCCCTGACCAACCTGGTGCTGGAGGTGCTTCCTCCTGCCACCGAAACCTTCCGTCGCACCGACGTCAATGGCGATGGGTCGAGCAACCTCGCCGATGCAGTTCGACTGCTGGAACACCTCTTCGTCAGCAATCCCATCGGTTGTCTCGAGGCGGGAGATGCCAACGATGACGGCGGCCTCAACCTGGCCGATGTGATCTATCACCTGGCGTTCCTCTTCAGCGGCGGACCGTTGCCTCCGGAACCGTTCAGCGGCTGCGGATTGGACCCCACTCCCGGTCCCCTTGGCTGCCAGGAAATCTGCCCCTGAGGCGACCGAGGGTCGATGGCCACGCATGATGATCGAGCCATCAGAGGGCATTCGAAATTTCGACTCACCGACAGCCAATCAAGATGAACAAACTATGCGGGTAACCGATTTGTAATGTTGTTATTCCCTAATAAATACAGATGCCTCAAATCGCCCGGGAAAAACCGTCCAGGACTGGATTGTAATCAACACGAATGGGCCGAGAAGGAGCCTGTGGATGAAGAGCGGTTTGTATTTTTTGAGCAATACGAATAGCGTTGTTAGCGCACCGCTCCATCTTATTTACGATATTTACTGCGGATAACAAGCATACAATCCGCTCTATTGCCCGTCCGCCCCCTGCAGCGCCTCGATGAGGCGGTGGGGGTCCCGGGGTACGCTCCCTGCATCGTCGGGTACCTGGTATTGCCGTGCCAGACGCTCCAGCTCCGCCTCCAGTTTCTTGCGGGTGGCGGCATGGTCGGGGTGATCGGCGATGTTGGTCATCTCCTGGGGATCCTCCTGCAGGTCGTACATCTCCCACTCACCGAGATTGTAGAAGTGGATCAGCTTGTAGCGTTCGGTGCAGACACCGCGGTGACGACGCACCATGTGGGCGGTGCCCCGGTCGCCATGATACTCGTAGTAGTGGTAGTAGAGACTGTCGCGCCAGTCATCCGGCGTGTTGCCCTGCAGCAGTGGCACCAGGCTCGCCCCCTGCATCTGTTGTATCGCCGGATCGGTGGCGGGGACTTGCGCCAGATCGAGGAAGGTCTGGGCGTAGTCGAGATTGCTCACCAGGTTGTCATCGACACTGCCGGCGGCGACGACGCCGGGCCAGCGCACGATCAGTGGCGTCTTGTAACACTCCTCGTACATGAATCGTTTGTCGAACCAGCCGTGCTCTCCCAGGAAGAAACCCTGGTCGGAGGAATAGATCACCACCGTCTGCCGGGTCAGGTCGAGTTGATCGAGGGTCTTCATCATGCGACCGATGTTGTCGTCGACCGCCTGGATGCAGCGCAGGTAATCCTTCAGGTAGCGCTGGTATTTCCAGCGCACCAGCTCCTTACCGGTCAGCTGCAGCTTCTCCAGTTCGTCATTCTTGGGCCGGTAGGCGGCATCCCAGATCGCCGTCTGGGCCTGGTCGAGACCGCGCTGAGGCACCAGTTTGAGGTCGTTCTTGGTCAGGGTGGTGGCGATCTCCATATCCTGGATCCGTGCGGCGGTGCCGCGGCCACTGTAGTCATCGAAAAGATTGTCCGGCTCTGCGATGTCGATGTCGTCGAAGCGATCGAGGTAGCGCGGGGGCGGTTGCCAGTGACGGTGGGGGGCCTTGTGCTGCACCATCATCAGGAACGGCTGGTCTTCATCGCGACCCTCCTTGAGCCAGTCGAGGGCCAGGTCGGTGAAGATCTCGGTGGTGTAGCCGGAGTGCTTGCGGTCGGTGAAGCCCTTGTCGTTGTCGGCGGGACTGCGCATCGTCGGGTTGTAGTAGGGGCCCTGGCCGAGCAGTCGCTCGTAGTGATCGAAACCGGTCGGTTCCGACTTGAGGTGCCACTTGCCGAAGATGGCGGTCTGGTAGCCGGCCCGCTGGAGCAGTTTCGAGAAGGTCATCTGGGAGCCGTCGAAACGTTCGGCATTGGTCAGCACGCCGTTGAGGTGGCTGTGCTTGCCGGTGAGGATCACCGCCCGGCTCGGCGCGCAGATGGAGTTGGTGACACCACAGCGGCGGAACATCATGCCGTCGGCGGCGAGCTGGTCGAGGTGGGGGGTGATCCCCTCGGGAAAGCGACTGCCGTAGGCACCGATGGCGTGGGAGGCATGGTCGTCGGTGAAGATGAAGAGGATGTTGGGGGCCTTCTCCGGTCGATCGTGCGACTCATCTTGCGACTGGGTGCGCAGCGGCCCGCTGCCGGAGCATCCCGCAACCACGGCACAGAGGAGCCACAGCAAGCCCCGATTGAGAGGGGGGAGAGGTGTCGATTTCATGAGATTTCCTTTCCTGCTCGAGAGGACAGCATAGCCCTCGCAGCGGTTCCAGGCACCGGACGAGCCGCCATCTCCGTTGTCACGGTGACCGGAGGGCGGTCGCAGAGCTGGCAGCGACCGATTACACTGATCCATCGAATTGACCGCCCCCGACGAAGGAGTGAGCCATGAGGATCTGGACGCTGCTATTGCTGTTTCCTCTCTCCATCAGTGTCACCGAGATGTGTTGCGCCGGCATGCTGGATGATCCCCTAGACGCGCCCCCGAAGCCGGCTCCCTTCCAGCTCAACGAAGAGGAGCGATCCCGCATCCTCGACCTCTTTCAGGCCTCCTCCGAGGCGATCACCCCGCACGGAGAGTTGACGCTGACCTACGACTTTGCCTCGAAGGAGGAGACCCTCGGCGAGGACTGGGCTCCGATCCCCACCAATCCCTTCGGCAAGATCGGCAAGGCGGTGCGCTGGACCCGCGGCGGCGAGGCGGGAGTGGTCGGCGTCAAGGGGGGTATCTACCTGGCGGACAAGGGGCAGTGGTTTCACCGGGGGGTGTGGCAACCGCAGGTGAAGATGAGTGCCGACTACTACTCCTTCTGTGGTGGCAGTGTCGGTGACATGTTCTGTTCCGTCTTTGCCTGGACCAAGGGATTGCGTCGTCGTGTCGGTAGCAACCTGGGAAGTCAGATGATGCGCATCTCTGGCGTCAAGCCCGCCGGCGGCATCGGCAAGGCTCCCGAGATCATCTTCCGCGAGCCGATCCACTTCGGTTTTGACCTGAAGGATGGCAACTTCGCCGCCCAGCGTTCTGGACGGACGGTGCAGCAGTCGAGCAGCAGCAAGTTCCTCAAGAAACTGGACAGCGGCCAGGTCGGATTCGTGTGGAACGGCAACATCCGGGGCTGCGTCCCCAAGGTGACCATCAGCGGCAAGCTCGACCTGGAGTGGGCCGCAAAGTCGATCCCCGCCCTCAAGAAACGCCTCGCCGAATACAACAAGAAGAAGCCAGCGAGTTGAAGGTGTTGCGGCCCTTCACAGGCTGAGGGCGACGACTCCTCCGGCGACCGTTGCCACCGCCAGCACTACACTGATGGGCCACCACCACAGGAACTTCTCCGCGGATCCCATCAGTCGGCGCGGATCGACGACGGCGGTACCGACCGCGGAGGCGCCGGCGGACCGGACTGTTTGGACGATGGAATTGGCGACGCGTAATCCGACGTAATCCCCCAGGATATTTGCACATCGGCGGCGGCTGACCATAGATACCTCTCCCACAATTTTGCCCCCCATCCATCGCCAATCCATGGATTCAGGTTCCACCAACGTTGCGACGAGCCATCGAGTTGAGCCGCGTGGGTGCCGTGGGTGCGAGGGACCACCTGCGACACAGCAGCCGCCC
>CAYPPQ010000004.1:0-41924 GCA_964412635.1 uncultured Planctomycetia bacterium
TGGTACGGTCATCCTTGTCATCGTCGGCGGCATTGGGATTGCCACGACCATTTGGCGGACTGCCAGAGGAGTCATCGCTGACCTCGCGAACCACGCCCCCGCTATTGACCTCCCACTCGGCACCATCCGATTCAGGAAAGACGAAGGTCTTGCCCCTGTCCCAGTGAGCGACTCTCGTCAGGCTCGCCTTTCGGTCCGGATCAGGGCTCGGTAACAGGATGTAATAATCGGCATCCCAGCGGGCCTGATCGGGGCTCCTCGGCAATTCGTCGGTGACACCATCGTGGCTGAAGATGAAGTAAGTCCACTTTCCATCCTTGCTCTGGAACTTGCGGTCCCGGAGCCCTTCTCGTATCGCCTGTTCCACCGAGTGAGAGATGAGCACTGCGTTGGTGGTTTCCACCGCCTGCTTGCCGGTACGCATCGCTACCGGAAATACAGCAAGCAATCCGAGCAAGCCCACGGTGAGAATCACCACCGCCAGCAGGATCTCCAGGATGGTAAATCCCTCGTTTGTTGCTCTCCGTTTCAAAGGAGTCACTCCAGTCCCTCCCCGACCTTGGTCATCACTCTCCCCGTCGGCCTGATGTCGACGAAGCAGACGCTAAAACTACCCTTCTGATGAAAGATCACATCTCCACCTCGAGGAGGATCACTCTGGAATTTCCAGCTGGGGACATCGTCGAGCCGACCGAAGTCGATGGTTCCATCGAGCAGGAACTTGATGGAGAGGTCTTCCCGTCTCACCTTGCAGCGTTCCATCGGAACACCATTTTCCTGGTCGAATAACTGATCGGGGATCTCATCGACCTCTAGATCTGCGCTCGGCATCTCGAAAGTGACATGGTCTGCATCTCCAACGTTGAACGATCTCAGTCCGCCGACAAATCCACCTTCATCATCACCCTTGGCATGACGGAACAGGCGCAGTCCCTTCTTCAGGAAGACCAGCGAATACTCCTGCTTCTTCGTCACTGCGTTGTTTCGTGCTTCGATGGCCATCGATGAGATCACCGAAGCAGCGTTTTCGATGCGGCGATCCTGGAAGATTGCAGAGATCGCCGGGGCGATGAATCCAGCAGCAACGATGATGATTCCGATGGTGACGATCATCTCCACCAGTGTGAAGCCGCCAGTTGAACTCTCTCTGGTTCCAGATGATCCACGCATCACTCCCCCTGCCAGTTGGAGAGCATCTCCTCGTACAGTTCTTCGGGCGTGTGCCCGGAAGAACCGTGGCTCCAGATGTCGTACTCCTCGATGTTCTGGGGACCGGTTCCGATACTTCTCTCTCCCAGGTCTCTTGGATCTTCACTGTGAGTGAACTCATCCTCATCCCAGTCGAGATGGGTTTCGCCATCACTCTGTGGACTGTACCCGTCGATCCCCTTCGACACGTCGTCGTAATGAATCGGTTCGTACCAGGCGTCGAGGATCTGACGCGCTGCATCATCTCCCTCGGAAGCAGCTGAGATCTCATCGGACCTGAACTCACCGATCGGTTCTTCCTTGCCGAGCACCCGAACCTCTCCGTTGGGGAGGGTCTTGGTGATGAGAATCGGTTGGGTGAGGGTGTAGGTGAGGGCAGCCCCACCTGTCAGGTAGGAGCCTTCGGGGGTGATGAGGTCGTCCCCGTCGAGCCCGTCAGTCGGGTAGCCGCCGTACTTCGAGTGATAGGTATCGATGTACAGGCTGACCCTCTTGATGATCGACTCGGTGCGTGCGTTTTCAGCGCTCTTCAGGTAACTCGCCGTTCCCACGGCCAGCATCGACATGAGGAACACGATCAGGGAAATGGTGACCAGCAACTCCACCATCGTGAATCCACGCTGGTGACTTCGGAGTGGAGTGGCGAGGGAACCCCCAGAGGGTCTACCAGTTTCCGATGTCATCGTAGTCCTCTCCCTCTTCGGGAACTCCGTAACAGGCTCCATTTTCACTATCAGGACCGATCGACCACAGATCGTAACTGGACCTACGAATCATCCAGTCTTCCTTCTCTCGCTTCGATTTGTTCTCGCGATAGAAGTACGGGGTCTTCCATGGATCAAGGTAGTACTTGTCGACATCGGGATCGAAGAGATCGTCTCTGCCCGCAACCTTGTACTCATCATCGTAGTCCTCGTCGATGACGGCGATGGAGTCAGTTGTCAGTTCGATGTATGGGGAATTTCTTCCACCCTTACCGTTGGGAGGACGCTCTCCCGCCACTCCCTCGTACATCGCCGGGAATCCATTGAACTCCTCTGGATCATCGACCCTGAGATCCCAGCCGGGATAAACCCCTTCGTCCCTGAAGTACTGCTCGAGGGCATTCTTCATACCCGAGATGTCACTGGCTGCTTCCGCCTCAGCTGCTTTTCCCTGCGCCTGCTGAATCATCTTGGTGACCAGGGTCGAGAGGACAGCGATGATCGCGACCACGATCATCAGTTCGATGAGTGTGAAACCAGTTTGGCTGTTGCGAGGCTCTTGAACATTGCGAGCAGAATCGCCCCCATCCTGGATGGGGATCTGACTGAAGATCATCCGGTATTCCCTTCCGAGAGAACTGTGCCCGAGTCGAGTCTGGGACGGACTCGATACTGCTGGGCGTTCGGCCGGCTCGGCGCCGTCCGATCTCCTCATTGTGCCTGTCCACGGCAAAGAGGCAAGCCCCCTGAGAGGTGGAGGAGGTACGGAATCGACGAAAAACACGGGGGGGCACTCCCTGGCTCAGGCGTCGATGAGATATTCCTCGATAAATCCCGTGTCCAGATTGCCCTTCACGAAGTGGAAGTGGGTGAGAACTTCTCGATAGAAGGGGATCGTCGTGTGTACCCCCTCGATGACGAACTCGTCGAGAGCCCTCCTCATCGTACCGATCGCCTCCTCACGGGTCTCCCGGTGGACGATCAACTTACCCAGCAAGGAATCGTAGGCGGTGGGGATCTGGTAGCCGCTGTAGACATGAGAATCGAATCGAACCCCCATCCCCCCGGGGATGCGGATATTCGTGATGGTACCCGGAGATGGCGCGAAGTTGTTCGAGGGGTCCTCGGCATTGATACGGCACTCGATGGAGTGGCCAGAGATCCGCACATCTTCCTGCCGATAACGTAATGGTGCTCCCCCTGCCACGCGAATCTGTTCCTGGAGCAGATCGACACCTGTCACCATCTCGGTCACCGGATGTTCCACCTGGATCCGGGTGTTCATCTCGATGAAGTAGAAGTTGTTTCCCTGATCGAGCAGGAATTCGATCGTCCCCGCTCCGCGATATCCGGCGGCGCGGGTCAATTCCGTGGCGCAGTTGCCCATCTGTTGACGGAGGCTGTCATCGACCGCCGGAGAGGGACTCTCTTCCAGCAGTTTCTGGTGTCTTCTCTGGAGAGAACAATCTCTTTCGCCCAGATGAATGACGCTCCCGTACGAGTCTGCGAGGACCTGGATCTCGACATGTCTTGGTTTCTCGATGTACTTCTCGATGTAGACATCGGAGTTCTTGAAGGCGATCTCCGCCTCACTCCTGGCGGCCTGGAAGGCGGCCACGAAGGAGGACTCATCGCGGGCGACACGCATTCCTCGGCCGCCGCCACCCGCCACCGCCTTGATCAGGACCGGGTATCCAATCTGCTTGGCAACCGACATCGCTTCATCCTCGTCGGAGATCACGCCCTCCGAGCCGGGAACCACCGGAACTCCGACGCGGGTGGCAAGTTCTCGCGCTGCTGCCTTGTCACCGAGTTGCCGGATGTTATCGACGGTCGGTCCGATGAACTGGATTCCACAGGTCTGGCAGATCTCGGCGAACTGCGGACTCTCCGATAGAAAACCGTAGCCGGGGTGAATCGCCTCCACGTCAGAGATCTCTGCCGCTGCGATGATCTTGGAGATATCGAGGTATGAATTTGCGCTGGCAGCAGGACCGATACAGATCTTTTCATCTGCGAGATCGAGGTAGCCTGCCCCTCGATCTGCTTCGGAGTACACCACCACCGTCTCGATATCGAGTTCACGGCAGGCGCGGATGATTCGCAAGGCGATCTCTCCGCGATTGGCTACCAGAATTCGGGAAAAAGGTTTCATCCGCTGGACTCGTTCTCAGGAGAAGAGGAAGAGAGGCTGACCAAACTCCACCGCGGTACCGTCAACAACCATCACCGAATCGACAACACCTGCACGATCCGACTTGACCTCATTCATCACCTTCATCGCCTCGACGATGCAGAGTACCTGTCCCTCCTCGACCTGATCTCCGATCTCGACGAAAGGTTCTGCATCGGGGCCCGGTGACCTGTAAAAGGTACCTACCATCGGCGACTGAATCGCCTTCGCTGGATCGACCGCTGGCTCCGCACTCGATGCCGCATCATCGCCTACTGCTCCGGCCGATGCATTTGCCTGCGCAACGGCGGACGTCATCGTGACCACTTCCCGGCTCGGCTCGGGGCGCTTCCGCAAGCGGATTCGCTGCTCCCCATCGACGACCTCCAGCTCCTCGAGCTGGTTGCGATCCATCAGTTCGATCAGTTCCTTGAGGCGTGCAGTCTCCACGGGGGCCATCCGGTCGATCTGGGGATCCCTTGTCGAAAGGGGACCCGGTTTTCCATTCGGTCCTTCGAGGCTGATCACCCCGATTCGGGGATGGTAGGGATCTCCACCACAGCGGTCAAGCCTGCCGAAGTTCCTGTTGAAGTGGTTTCTTTCCCCGGCGACAGGTACCCTGAAGGCAATTCCACGGTGGATACGGTGATGATCTACCCCACACGGCTTCTTTCCAGGCGGGCGAAACAGGGAGTTCAGTTCGATGGTACTCACACCCGGTCGGGATCTCTCCCGACCCCCGAAATCGGCCCTGTTCACGGTACGCCAGCATCTGCGGCGACGCCTCGATCTGTGGTTACAGGAGCGTCTCGGGTGGAGTTCTCGCAGCAAGATCCAGAAGTTGATCCAGATGCACCGGGTCCTGCTCAACGGTGAAATCAGCAAACCTTCCGCCAAGGTCGGCTGCGGTGATGAAGTGGAAGTGCTGCTCGATGCGGCGCAAGAACTGGAGGAAGTTCCCCCACAATTACCGATCTTGCACGAGGATCCCTGGCTGGTGGCGGTGCACAAATCTCCCGGAATGCTCGTCCATCCGGTGGGAAAAACCCATGCCGGAACCGTCATCGATGGCATTCACCGGCACTGGCGAGACCTCAACGAGGGATCGTCACGCAAGGTGATTCATCGGCTTTGCCATCGACTCGACAGGGACACCTCGGGACTGTTGCTGCTGGCCAAGACGGTGGCTGCCCGGCGTCACCTGCAGGATTCCTTCGAGGGAGATCGTGTCCGTAAGAGTTACCTGGCAGTGGTCGAGGGGGTCCCCGCCGAGGATCGTTTCTCCATCGACGCGGCCATCTCCGCCAGCATCGACCGCAGTCGTCCCCACGATCAGAGATTGGCCCGGGCCGATGAGGTCGAGGGGAAAGCGTCCCGTACCCATTTCGAGGTGGTGGCACGGAAGGCGGGGATCTCGCTGATTCGCTGTCGTCCCATCACCGGCCGCCAGAACCAGATCCGTATCCACCTGCAGGTGGCAGGTTTCCCCATCCTCGGGGATACCGGCTATGGCCAGACTCCCCAGTCACTGCTCGAACGAGGCGGTCGCTTGCCGGGAGGAGTCCCCCACCCGACCCGGGCGATGCTGCACAGCTTTCAGTTGCGATTTCCTCATCCGATGTGGAATCTGCCGCTGGAGTTGCGATGTAAGCCCGAGGGAGACATGACTCGATTCCTGGAGGCCTTCGAGATCGATCCACTACGGCTTCCCTCCCTCGAATCCTCCCTTCGAGTCGACGGAACCGCTTGCCAAACGGCCCCTTCAACCTCCAGATGAAGGTCCGGATCCACGCGGATCCCGATGCACGATTCCGAGGAGATCAAGGAGGACAGCAGCGATGAAGATCGCCGTATGCATGAAGCGCGTTCCAGACACCGCAACCCGACTGACCTTTTCCGCCGATGGGAAGAGCATCGACACATCCGAGGTCCAGTGGGTCATCAGCCCCTACGACGAACACGCCATCGAAGAAGCTCTTCGACTGCGGGAGAAGAGTGGCGATGGAAGCGTAACCGTCATCACCGTCGGACCTGAATCCTCCACCAAGGAATTGCGTCAAGCTCTGGGAATGGGAGCTGACGATGCGGTGCTGGCGACCTGCGATACTCCCCTCGATCCGATCCAGACCGCCCGATCGCTGGCGGCGATTCTCGCCGAGCGTGACGATGATATCGTCCTCTTCGGACGCCAGTCGGTGGACGCTCAGGGTGCCCAGGTCGGCGCACTGGTAGCACGAATTCTCGACCGGCCCTTCGCCAACGATATCTGTGCCATCGAGGTAAACGACGGTCAGGTGCGCATCGAGCGCGATGTCGAAGGCGGACGAGAGGTGGTCGAGGGCCCTCTACCTGTCATCGTTGGAGCGGACAAGGGTCTCAACGATCCGCGCTATCCGAAACTGAAAGAGATCATGATGGCAAAGAAGAAGCCGATCGAGACGGTGGAACCACAGCCAGGGGATGCTGCCCTCGAAACGATCTCCATCACCCCCCCGCCTCCCCGACCAGAGGGACGGATCGTCGGGGAAGGTCCCGAGGCGGTGGAAGAGTTGATTCGCGCGTTGCGTGAAGAAGCCAAGGTCATCTAGAAACGATCCTGGAGGAAATCATGAAGATCATCGTATGGATCGAGTTCAGAGCGGGACAGGTCAAGGCTGCCACCCTCGAGGCACTGGGTAGTGCCCGGTTGCTGGCAGATGCCGCTTCCGGCGAGGTGGTCGGGGTGTGCTGTGGAAGCGGTGCAGCGGAGGCGGCTGCCACTGTTATCAGTGCCGGAGCCCATCGCATCATCAGCATCGATGGCGAATCGCTGTCGGGAGCCCACGCAGACTCGCTGGCTTCGGAACTGGCGGCGGTAGCGACGGCGGAATCCGCTGACCTGGTACTGGGCGCAGCAACATCCAGCGGCAAGGAGATCATGGCACTGGCGGCGGGTACCCTCGGTACCTGTGTCGCCTCCGATTGCATCTCCATCGAGAATGACGGCGACGCATTTCAGATCGAGCGTCCCATCTATGCGGGAAAAGCGCACCACATCCAGAAGGTGGTGGCATCTCCTGCAGTCATCACCTTGCGTCCTAATTACGGAGAAAAGGTCGAGCGAGATGCTGCCGAGGTGGTGGTTCAGGATGCCTCCTCCAGTTGTGCTTTGAAGCAGACCTCCTTCACCGCTGGCAGTGGCACGACCAAGGAACTCACCGAGGCGGAGATCATCATCTCCGGCGGGCGTGGCCTCAAGGAAGCGGACAACTTCGAACTGCTGGAACGGGTTGCCGAGATCCTCGACGGAGCTGTCGGTGCATCTCGTGCTGTGGTCGATGCCGGTTGGCGTCCCCACTCCGATCAGGTCGGACAGACGGGCAAGACCGTCAGTCCGAAACTCTACATCGCCGTGGGGATTTCGGGGGCGATCCAGCACCTGGCAGGGATGTCTTCATCGAGGACCATCGTCGCCATCAACAAGGATGCCGGGGCACCGATCTTCTCGGTCGCCACCTACGGTGTGGTCGGCGATCTGTTCGAGGTGCTGCCGAGACTCGAGGAAGAGTTGAGAGCCGTCTTGCAGTAGGTGACGGCAAATCGCCTCTGAGAGCGGTTTCCTGTCACCTCAGCGCCGATGGGCTCGATCCCGATCGGGCTCGATTCGGCACCTCCTGCCCCCTCATCGTACTCTTCTCGGGTGCCCTTCTCCTCTCACGGGGGCCCCGGGAGGACCGAAGTGCATCTCATCATCGTCCAGGGACCGGGTCGCGGTCAAAGACTAGTGCTCGGATCGGAGCCGATCTCCATCGGTCGCGATCCCGGCAACGACCTCATCGTCGATGACACCCGTGCATCTCGTAAACACGCCGAGATCATCCCTGGTGGGGACGACACCTGGCTGCTCCGCGATGGAGGAAGCAGGAATGGCACCCTCCTCAACGACGAGATCATCGACAGAACGGTACTGGAAGCGGGGGATGTGATCGGCATCGGTGACTGCCGCATCGCCGTCCACTCGGTACAGGAGCATCTCAGTACTTTTTCAGTGAAGGTCGATCCGGAAAGCCTTCAGCAACAGTTGCGCAAGAACTCCCCCACCAGCGGTGGAATGAAGAGTCTTCAAGAGGCTCTCTTCGAGGTCGGATTGCTCTCTCAGACCGATCTTCCTGCGGAAGAACTGGTCAAGAAGGTCGTCGATGTGATCGGCGCCGGAGTTCACTTCGAATCCTGGGGTTGGATTCGCTGGGACGATGAAGCACGTCCTTTCGCCATCGGTGCCCACGAGGGTGTCGCAGCCGATCTCGAAACTCTAGAACCGAGTCGAACCCTGCTCGAATCGGCACGCAGGAGAAGAGAAGGACTGATCTCTTCCCAGGTGGGTGCCGCTTTCGAGGCGAGCGTGTGCCTGAAGCGCAAGCAGGCACTCTCCGCCATCGCCGTGCCACTGGCAGGAAGAGGTGAAAACGCCACCGTCCTGTACCTGGAACGAGGTACCGGAAATCAGCCATTCGGAGAAGAAGAACTTCAGTGGGTAGCGGCGGTAGCTGCACCGCTGGCGGTCGCTCTCCAGAACTCGCGACTCTTCGAGGAGATCCAGGAGGCGCATCAGCAGCTGCTGGCCAGTCGCGAACAGCTGTCCCGCAACGAGAAGATGGCCGCCATCGGGCGCCTCGCCAGCGGCTTTGCCCACGACCTCAACAATCCGCTCGCCTCCGTCATCGGATTCCTGCAACTGGCTCGCAAGGGGCTCTCCTCTGCGGATTCCCAGCAGAAGACGGACCAGCACATCGGCAAGGCGCAGGATGCTGCCGACTTCTGTCGCGCCCTGTGCCGCAACCTGCTCGCGTTTGCCCGTACCCGCCCCTTCAGCCCCGGTAGTGAAGCCCCCTTCCAGGTCTCGGAAGCGATCGAGAACACCCTCGCCATCTGCGAGGCTCGCCTGCGGGATGCAGGACTGGAGGCGCAACTCGATCTGGAGCCAGGACTGGTACTCACCGGCGATTCCACCGCCTTGCAACAGGTGGTGATGAACCTGGTCCTCAACAGCGCAGATGCGGTGCGTGAATCGGGACAGGGAACGACCCTCAGCATCCGCAGTAGCAAGCACCCCGATGGGGGCATCGATCTACAGATCTCCGACGATGGACCGGGGATGCCCGCCGAGATCTCCGCTCGTGCATTCGATCCCCTCTTCACCACCAAGGACGCCGATCGAGGCAGTGGCCTCGGCCTCTTCGTGGTGCAACGCATCGTCGATGGAGCCGGCGGCACCATTCATCTCGATACCGGTCCAGGAGCAGGATGTCTCTTCCACATCACGCTGCCTGACGCCCTCGCCCAGCTCGGTAGTGAAGAGATCGATCCCCTCGATATCTCATCCGAGTGGCAGGAATCGGGCCGATGAATCCGCTCGGCGAAAGAAAGCTGGACGTCCTCATCGTCGATGACGATCCCTTCGTCAGGGACAGCCTCCAGCTGTTCCTCGAATCGGAGGGCATCGATGTTCGGGTCGCTGCCTGCGGCGAAGATGCCATCTCCATCCTCCACGACTCGGAACCGGATGTAGCCCTCGTCGACCTTCGTATGCCGCGCATGAACGGTCTCGAGGTACTCCGTGAGTTCAAACGGATCTCGCCGGAGATCGAGGTGGTGATGGCGACCGGCGATGGCACCCTGGAAAGTGCGCTCAGCGCCATGAAGTTGGGGGCCTACACCTACATCGAGAAACCGATCGTCGATCTGGAGCGAGACCTGCTCGGCGTGCTGATTCGTGCTGCGGAACGAAGGTCGTTACGACGCACCAACCGGCAGCTGCAGGGGGAACTGCAACTGACCCTCCATCATCTGGAAGCGGAGCGTCGGGAGAAACGATTCTCCCGTGATTCCTTTCCCATCGCTCGTTTCCTGCGCAAGTGCGCCTCCGCCTCCTGCGACGACCTGAAATCGTTGATCCTCAACAATCTGCCCGGGGACACCCCGGCGCTGCTGTACCTGCGCCAGGACCGGCTGCTGGTGCCAGGAGCGACCCGATCTCTCGATCTGCCACCGGTGGAAGCCGGACTTCCCGCTCAATTTTTCACCGACCCGGGCGAAAAGTGGCGCGTCGGCGAGTTGCCGGAGGTGTTCGGGAGCGATCAGGAAACGCTGATGCTGCCGCTCTTCTGGCTCGGTCACCTGGTCGGAATGATCGCTCTTCCCCGCTCCAAGCAGCTGGAACAGGTCGATCCAGGACATCAGCTGCTGCGCCGCATCGCTGACACCGCCTCGGCCCTGCTCGGTTCCCTGATCAGCCACTCTTCCACTCCCACCGGTTGAGACCTGCACCCGCATCTCGTACAAGCATGGGGAGCCCCGTAGGTGATCCAGGAGGATCCCTGATGCAACCCACTCCCGAGAGCCGTGAGGTGTGCCAATTGCTCACGAAGCAGCCGAACACCGTCACCCTCCGGCGGTGGCGGGTCCACCTCCTGTGCGCTGCACTGCTGTTGCCTTCCCTGCTGGGGCTGGCGCGGCCGGCAGAGCCGGAGTGGATCCCCCCCTTCAGCAGCGATCTCGATGCGCTGGTGCGGGAGATCGAGGATGCTCAAGCTTCCGGTGAGGTCAATTCCATCCGCGATACGCTGGGAGATCTGGCCGAGCGATTGATGGATGGAGATCCGGGCGGCTGTACCCCCCTCGGAGCGGGAATCTCCATCGGTGCCGGGGAATACCTCCGCTCCACCGTGGCGCGCCTCGATCGCCCACTGCGCGAGACGGTCCTCGAGGAGATCCGTCTGCGCGCCGTCAACCGCATCTCCACCACTCCGATTCCGGGTCTCGACGGCGACTCCGATCGACGGCGCATCTCGATCCTCCTCGATCTCCCCCGCGCAGCGATTCCCGCTACCCTGGCGAGGCAGCTGGCAGAATCTGCCCTGGAGCGTGGGGAGATCCAGCTGTGGAAACGCCTGGTGGCGCAGAACTGGTCCGAGCCGCGAGATCTGTTCACCGCAGATGTGGAGCGTCTTGGTTCTTCCGTCGACATCGCTCCGGGAACGTTGCTGCTGCCGATCCATCGCAGCGGCGAAGCGCAACCGCAGTCGCCAGGGGGGGCGACCTGGAAGACCACTCGAGGCGCATCCGGTGCGGTCTCTCGAGGAAACCTGGTGTGGATCCAGCAGCCCGATCAGATCCAGGCGATCGATCTCGCCTCCACCGAGGAACTGTGGCGTAGAGTCTTGCCGCAGCAGTCGAGACCACTACCACCGCGCACCTCCCTGCAACCGGTACGGCGCGGAAACACCATCATCGCCAGTAACAGCAGTGCCGTGGAAGCCATCGACGGAACCACCGGTACCTTCATCTGGCAGGTCACCCTCGAACAGATTCTTGGACCGGAGCAGGCCGCAGAATCGATCCGGGCGGTGTCCTCGCCCTGCGTGGTGCCGGGTGGTGTCGTGGTGGTGGCCCTGCGCAATCGCGAGGATCGCCTCGAGGCGTACGGTGCCCGCATCGATGACGGCGGAACCATCTCCTGGGTTCGACACCTCGGAGAGGCGAGGGGTGCCAGCTGGCTGGGACTGCGTGGCTCTCCGGCAACGCCGGTGGAAGGTCGTGGTCGCGTGCTGTGGTCCACCGATCGGGGATCGGTGATCAGCCTGCGCACATCCGATGGAGCCATCGAATGGGTCCAGGACCTGAACGGCCCGGGACGAGATGGTCTGAGAGATCATCTGATGAAGGATCTCGCCAGCGGCACCTCGCTCCGGAGAAGGGGCTCGCGACTCTTCGCCTCCTCGCCCGGATCCTCTCGCATCCACATCCTCGACGAATCGACCGGAACTCCTCTGGGAGTCATCGCCGCCAGTTCCCCGGGATCCTGGAATGTATCGACCGACGGAGACCGATTGCTGGTGATCGAGGAGGCAGAAGTGGTGCAATGGTCCTGCGTCGCCGGATCAGTTCCACGCTTTCAGTGGCGACGGGAATTGCCCGCTCCACTCGACGGTCGCGGTGCCGACCTGAGTCCCGCCCGCTCCGGCGGCTGGTGGATCGGATGCGGTGATGCTCTGCTGTCGATCACCGAACACGGCGATCCGATCACGATACAGGGCCTCGATGTTGCGGCGCATTCACTGACTCCTCTCGATGGAGGACTGCTCGCTTCCAGCGGTTCCCGGATCAGCCTCATGACGGAAGCTCCCGACGATGGAGATGAAGAAACCAGACGCTGGCTCGACGCCCTCAGTGGCCACATCGATCCACGCTGGCTCCCCGATCTTGCCGGAAGTTCGCCGGGCCAGAGATCCCTGCGGCGAACGGTTCGACTCCTCCTCGATCGATCCGATCTGCAGCTCTCATCCAACGAACGCACCCGACTGGAGACGGCACTGGTCTCTTCCAGTAACCGTACCGAGGATCGAATTCGACTCGGCTGGCAGCGAATCGTCGAGGCGCATCGCCTCGAAGACGCCGCCACCGGTACCTTTCTCTGCTACCTGTTGCTGGGAGAGGTGTGGCGTCCACTGAATGAGATCCAGGTTGCCACCCCCCAGGGATCCACCGTCAGCGCAGCCCTCGCCATCACCCACATGTTGTTGCAGTTCGACAAGCTACCCGGTGGCGACGAGCGCATCCGGCGGCGCGAGGAGGTGGCCAGCCGCAAGACCAGGGATCAACAGCACTGGCCCGAGACACCGCAACGCTGGGTCGAACTGGCTCGCTCTTACCCCGGTTGTCCCACCGGTCGCAGTTGCCGGCTGAAGGCGGCGGAGGCGTACTACCAGCTCGGGGATCTGGAGAGTTGCTTGCGACAGCTCAACCTGCTGGCGGTTCGCGAGTCGGAAACCGATGCAGCGGTGATCGCGAGAATCCGTCGTTCCGAGGTTCTGAGGGAACAGGGACGCATCTCCGAGGCTCTTGAAGAGATCACCGACCTGGAGAAAACCCACGGCGCCAGACCGATGACGAGGACCGTCGATGGAGTCGAGATGGAAATCACCCTCGGCGATCGGATGCAGCAACTGCGCGAGGAGATCTCCAACCTGCCGCAATTCGAGGACGACCATCCTGGACTCCCCCTGCACCGGGTGTGGAGTGGCAGGCTCGATCTGGGACAGACGAGAACCACCAGTGTCTGGCCGTTGTCGGAGCAACCGAAGATGGTCGACGATCCCCGTTACATGGTCCTGACCTCCAGTTCGGCAGCGCTGTTCGACTCCTCCGATGGACTCCTCTTGTGGCGAACAGAACTTCAACGGGATCCAGCAAGGGTGCGCGATGGCATCATCCTCACCCGCAGAGATCTTCCATCGGCTCCGCTGCTCTTCGACGACTCGGGAGTGGTACTGCACGATCGAACCCGGATCTGGCGACTCGATCTGACTTCGGGACAGGTCATCTGGCAATTGCGAATTCCCATCGGAGTCGTGGTGCCAGATGTCACCGCTGAGGAAGAGATCATCATCGAGCAGTCCTGTGGTGGATCCGGGGTCATCTTCCTCAGTACCGAGGATGAACGGATGATCGCCCTCGACGCCTTCAGTGGCGAGTTGCTATGGAATCTGCCCCGCACCGGACTCTTCCAGGATGATCCACAGATCCGCGGTGACCGTCTGTTGATCGGCTACACCATCCCCGATCGGGTAGAACTTCGATCACTCGACAACGGGGATCTGATCCAGGAGATCGTGCTCGGAGATGACATGGGAGCACTGGCGAGTGCCCCCCTCCTTCTCGACGAGGGATTCCTCTTCGCCACCGAACGGGGAGTGATCCGGCGCTGGACTGATACCGGTGAAGAGGCCTGGTCGCTGGAAGCACCTCACCTCATCTCCAACCTCCAGCTCTCCGTCGATGAGAAGCAGGTGGTCTGTGAGATGTTCTGGAGTGCCGAAAAACCAACACTCCTCGGCATCGATGTCGCCAGCGGCAAGGCGGGCTGGCAGAAAACGATGTCGCAGGAGCAGCGACGAATTACCAGCCTCCATATCGACTCCAACGAATTGCTGCTGGTCTGTGGTGACTTTCAGCAACGATCGGTACTCCGATTACGTGCAGCGATGGCCCCTCCCGGAGCGGAACTTTCCGAGGCCGAACTGGAGTGGACACATTCGATGTCGCCCGCCTATGACACGGTGGAACTACGCCCCCGGGGAGACTGGATCGTCATCGCGGATCGGATGCGAGGAGAGGCGATCCTGCTGCACCGCTCATCGGGAACCGCCCTCTCCCAGCGATCGGGAGTGGCTGCGGTGGCCAATCACCTGCAGGACCTCGGCCGGATTCATCACGCTTCGATCATCGGAGACACCCTGCTGACCGTCAGCGCTCGTGGCTCTGCCGGTTTCCGGGCCCCTTCCTTCAGGAACTCCGAGCTGGCGGGGTGGAAGTCTCTTTCTGGACCTTCGACCTGGAAGCGAGAAACGACCCGCCTGCTGGAACTGGACGAGATCGAACGAGCCGTGGAGATCCTGGAGAAGACGATTCTCGATGGAGGAAACCCACTGCGCCAGAGAGCGCAGGCGAGTTGGTTACTGGAAGGAGCAGATCGTCAACGACAGAGGTCATTACGCCAGGAGCATGAGATTCCCCGAAGCCTCGTTCCGCCGCGGATCGACGGTTCCCTGGAGGAGCCGTGGAGTGCTGCAGCAGGAATTCCCCTCGACAGACCACGTCATGTGCGCGGATTGCAGGGAAGTGGCGAAGCACGGGTTCCCTGGCAAGATCGAGCAGACCTCTCCGCCAGGATATTTCTCGGCTGGTCCACCGAAGGACTGCACATCGCTGTCGATATCGACGACGATATCGTCACCGCACACCAGCGCGATTCGAAGCGCTGGATCGGAGATTGCCTCGTCCTCGTGCTCGATTGCCTCGGAGATGGTGGAGTCCGACCCCGGTCCGATGATCTGGTGATGACCCTCGCCTTCATGCCTCCCAGGCAGAACAAACCGGCCCCCGCCGGCGATGATCCAGATGGGGGTGGCGAAGTTCCCCCCTTCGAGGAGGATGAGGATGAGGATCCGGAAGGGGAACACGTGGTAGTGAGGCGACCGGACGGCATGGGAGCGGTATACGAGATGACGATCCCGTGGAGTACCATCGCAGAACAGCGTGGGGAAGACGATGCCGTGCCATGGGCGGGGATGAAGATGAGACTCGGAATTGCAGTTACCGATGACGATACGGGACAGGGTGCCACCAAGTACATCGGCTTGACCCCCGGTATGGTGCTTCACCGTGATCTGAACCGGATCTGGGAAGGGTGCTCCCCTGAACTGATGTTGCCGGTGAGGCTAGGTCGATGAATTCCCATCTGGTGGGTTCGATGATCCGCTATCTCGCCGTCGCTCCGTTGTGCCTTGTCCTCTTCGGCTGCGTCACTCCCATCGATTCCGATCGAGGGATTCCGCCCTTCTACATCGAGCGTGCCGAAGCTCTTCCAAATGGACAGGTCAAGGAATCGACTCACGTCTGGCCACTATACAGCCTCAGTACTACCCCTCCAGATCGAAGAGAGATCCGCATTCTGTGGCCACTCTTCATCGATCGAATCGACGGAGAAAAACGCAAGACCTGGCTACTTCCCTTCTTTCATCGCAGTTCCTACACGCACTTCGACGGTCGAGTCGATGTGGACGGCTTTGCACTTCCACTGTTTCTGTGGGGATCCGACCCGGCAGAGGGAGATTACTTTGCTTTCACCTTGCTCGGAGGAACTCTCAAGGGATTGATCGGTAAGGACCGCATCGACTTCGCCTTGTTTCCTTTGTGGGCCCGAATGAAGGATCGCCAGCAGATCACCACCTACTGGTTGTTCCCCTTCGTCGAGATCGACGAGGGGCCGCTTCGTCGCGGATTTCGAATCTTCCCCTTCTATTCTCACAGCCGCGGATTCACCTCTCGCGGGAAACTACGTGACGAATCGAAGTATGTGATGTGGCCCTTCTGGCACCAGTCCCACACGCAACTCGACACCGACAACCCGTCCCATGCGTGGTGGATCTGGCCCTTCTACGGACAAATCGAGTCGAAGAAAAGAATCTCTCGAACCATCTTCTATCCTCTGTGGACGGAAGAGCACGACTTCCGTTCCGAAACTTCGGTGTGGTCCCTGTTTCCGTGGTCGGTGGGAACCCACCGGGGAGAGTGGAACAGGTTTCAGTTCCCCCCCCTGTTCGGGGTTCATGAGCGACCTCAGTTGCGCAGCGGCTACTTTCTGTGGCCGATCTGGCAGTGGGAATATCAACACACCGCGAATCGAAACCGGACGGTTCACCGTCTCTTACCGTTCTGGCGCGAGATCATCGATGAAGACATCGAGCAGGGTACCACCAGGCAACAGAACTTGTTGTGGCCGCTGGTGCGCTGGCAAACCGACGAGGCAGGGGTCACCACGGCAACCGCCCCCGCCCTGCTCCCCTTCGATTCGCCCGACGGATTCAACTGGTCTCACGGCAGAGCAGGTCAGATCTTCCGCTGGAGGGAGAAGCCTGATTCCTGGGATATGGAGCTGTTCTGGGGGATGGTTACCGCCGAAGGAGGCTCCGATGGGGGCCAATTTTCCATCCTCGGTGGACTCCTTTCGAAGGAGCGAGTGGCTGGACAGGATGACACTCGCTGGCGGCTGTTGTACATTCCCCTCTAGCCTGGCACCGGAGATAGGTCATCGAGGGTGCCGGGTGGATGAGAAGCACTGTCTCATCGGGGAGCAGTTCGCTGCGGGGGACGGAGCGTGATGGCTGGCTGGATCGTCGCCCTCGGGGCATTTCTGGGTCGTAGTGCTGACACCACTGGTTACGGCCTCGTCCTGCTGTCGAGAACCATCGCCAGTGCCCCCCACCTGATGTCCCGCCGTCGCATCCGTGATTGCCTCGATCTCGCCTACAGTTACCTGACAGGGTCCTTCGTCGTCACCGCCGTCGTGGCTCTCTTCACCGGCATGATCCTGGCACTCAATAGTGGACTCTCGCTGCAGGAACTGGGACAGGAGTCCCTCATCGGCAGGATCGTTGCGGTTTCTCTCATCCGCGAGATGGGTCCCTTCATGACCGCTCTCATCCTCACCGCCAGTATCGGCAGTGGAATCGCCGCAGAGATCGGCACGATGAAGGTTTCCGAGGAGATCGATGCGTTGCGCATCATGTCGATCTCGCCGGTGCGATTCCTGATCCTGCCGCGCATGGTAGCACTGACCCTGGTCACACCGATTCTCACCATCTATGCCGGTCTCATCGGAATCCTGGGGGGGATCTTTGTCTCTTACTTCCAGCTGGGAGTCGGCTGGCTGGCATTTCGCAATGATGCTCTGGAGGTCCTCGAGTTCGAGGACATCCGTACTGGATTGATCAAATCGGTCGTGTTCGGGATCACCATCGCCACCGTCGGTTGCACCCAGGGTCTACTGACCCGGGGAGGTGCAACCGGTGTCGGCCAGGCTGCCAGGAGAGCGGTCGTGGTTACCTTCTTGCTGGTCATCATCATCGGCTACTACATCAGCTGGAGTTTCCTCACATGATCACCATGGAAGAAGTGCACAAGGTCCTCGGCGGCCGCAAGATTCTCGACGGCCTCTCTCTGGAGGTCGAGGAGGGCGAGACGCTCGTCATCCTGGGACGCTCGGGAACCGGCAAGAGCGTCACCCTCCGTCACATCATCGGCCTGCTGACACCGGATCAGGGCAGAATCACCGTCCTTGGCGAGGAGATCTCTGCACACCGCCCGGAGGTACTGAGACGGGTCCGCTTGAAGATCGGATACCTCTTTCAGGACGGTGCATTGCTCAACTGGCTAAACATTGCAGACAACATCGCTCTGCCCCTGAGAGAGCGCAAAGCCCACCAGGAAGATCTGATTCAGAGTCGTGTCGAAGAGGTCCTCTCGGAGGTCGAACTGGACGCACATGGTCTCAAGTTTCCGTCCGAGATCTCCGGGGGAATGAGAAAACGCGCTGGCCTGGCGAGGGCTCTCGTCGACCATCCGAGCATCGTTCTCCACGACGAACCGACTTCGGGACTCGACCCCATCTCTTCCAACGTGATCAATCACCTGATCAAGAAGTTGAAGGGTATGGGAATCACCCAGATGGTGGTCACCCATGACATGAGTTCAGCCTTCGACATCGCCGACCGTATCGCCTTGCTGCATGAGGGAAAGGTTCGAGCTCTCGGAACTCCAAAAGAGATCCAGGAATCTACCGATCCTGCTGTACAACAGTTCATCCAGGGACTCGTGGAAGGTCCACTGGCCAGAGAACTTCGTGAAGAACCGGACGAATCTGAGCCACAAGAAGAAAGTGAGGCGTCATGACGAGGGATTTTATCGTCGGAGCCATCTTCATCCTCGCACTGATTTTCCTCGGAGTTCTGACCGTTGTGGTCAAGGGTATCCCCAGTGGTTCATCCGACCTGGTAATCGAAGTGGGTTTCGAGGATGTGGGAGGACTACGCCCGGGTGAACCGGTGCGTATTCGCGGATTGCGCGCCGGCACCGTCGAACGGATCTCGCTCGACCAGGCACGAGATCAAGCGATCGCTCACCTCAGACTGTGGGAAAATCTACCACCACGTGAGGGATACAGTTTCGAAGTGACATCCGCCAGCGCTCTGGGCGGCACATTTCTGAAGTACATCCCCGGCTCCGGTCCACTGGTGAAGGGACCACTCGAAGGCGATGCCAGTGGAAATCTACTGGGAGAGGTCGGCTCGATGCTGGCGGAGAACCGTGCAGCGATCAAGAGCAGCCTCGACAACCTCGACAAGTTGCTGACCAACCTGGCGTCTGGAGAAGGTGTGGTCGGCGGACTTCTCAATAACAACGATGCACGAGATATGGTCGCCGACATCATCACGGAAACGAAATCGATCCTCACCGATATCAAGAATGGTGACGGCGTCCTCGGATCCCTTCTGCTGGAAGGAACCGAGCAGCAACAGCAATTCAATCGCGTCATGGCACTACTGCAGGAAAATTTCGTCTACTTCTCCGAGGGTAATGGCACCCTGGGAATGCTCTTCAAGGACAAGGTAGTGCAGGGCAAGGTCGACGACTCGATCACACGGATCTCCAAGATCACCGAAACACTGACGGGAACCGACGGGCTTGCAGGTAAGATCCTCAACGACCCATCACTGAGTCAGTACTGGACCGAAGTGAGTCGAAACCTCAAGAACGCCTCGATTCAGCTGAGCGAAGATGGCCAGGGAGCGATGCGAGATATCCTCTTCGATGGAGAACTGCGCGAGAAACTCGGCAGTGCAGTGGCGGCCATCGCCAGCATCAGCGTCGCCATCGAACAGGGACCAGGTACCCTTCACAGCCTGATACACAATCCTGAACTGTATCTAGAAGCTCGAGAAACCCTCACCCTGCTGCGTGACTCCACCGAGGATCTCAGGGAACAGGAACCGGTGACCGCCTTCTTCAGCATCCTGTTTGCGCCCTTCTAGAGTCGATGATTGAGGTTCTTCTTCCCTACGGAATGGTCCTCGGCGGCCTGCTCCTGCTCACGATCGGTGGTGATCGACTGATCGCCGCTGCGGTCGAGCTTGCCATGCGATTCAAGGTCTCTCCCCTCTTCATCGGGATCACGGTGGTGGCTGCGGGAACCTCTCTTCCGGAACTGCTCGTATCTCTGCTGGCGCAGTTCGAGGGGAAATCGGGACTCAGCATCGGTAATGTCATCGGCTCCAATATCTTCAACATCGGATTGGTGCTGGGACCTGTTCTGATCTGGACGCGCCGGGAACCGATCAGCCCCGGTAGAGTGGAAACGCTGGCTCTACTGACCGGGACGGCACTATTGACCTTCTTCCTCTACTACCAACAGGATTCGGATGGAATCACCGTACTGGGCAGAGGGACAGGCTTCCTCCTGGAGTCGGTTTTCGTGCTACTGCTACTCTTCACCCTCAAAAGTGGTAGGAAAACTCCAGTTGTAGAAGAAGTAGAAACGATGGCGACCGGGGCGAGTGCCATGAACATCTTCATCTCGATGGTGATCGGCGTGATAGGGCTGTGGGTCGGAGCAGAACTGCTCGTGAATGGAGCGGTGCAAATCGCAGCGGCGATGGGTGCCAGTGATGAGGTGATCGGCTTGACCATCGTTGCAGCAGGTACAGGAGCCCCGGAGTTGTTCGCTTCTATTGCTGCACTTCGTAAAGGTTCCGCTTCGATGGCGGTCGGCAATGTCGTCGGGTCGAATCTGTTCAACACCATCGCCATCGTCGGCGCAGCGAGCATCGTCAGTCCACTCGAGGTCAACTTCAGGAGACTGGAAACGGACCTGGCCCTGTCACTGATCCTGACCCTGGGGGTGTGCCTGATGCTATCAACGAACAGAACTCCAGGGTTTCGTCGCGGGCTCGGCATCGCCTTCCTGCTCAGTTACCTGCTGTGGATGGTCAGCCTCGTCTCCTAGTGCTCCCCATCGGGCTCGACATGAATTACCACATCATGAATCTCTGGCAGTGACTCCCGCAATTTCTCCTCGACCTGGTGAGCGATATCATGTGCTTCTTCCACCGACATCCTGGGGTCCACATGAAGATTCAAGTCGACGAAAACACCGCTACCAAAACCGCGGCTGCGAACGTCGTGAGCATCCCTTACCCCCTGAAACTGGCAGGCGATCTCCTCGACCCTGGCTGGATCGATGGGTGCACGATCGGCAAGCACCCCTGCTGACTGCAATGCGATTCGATATCCAGCCCTGGCGATGAAGAGTCCGATCACCAGTGCCACGATCATGTCGACCAGTGGAAATCCGTGGCGGATCGCAAAGAGAGCTACCAGCGCACCGATCGTTCCGAGCAGGTCAGAACGAGTGTGTTCGCTATCGGCCAGTAGAACGGGACTCATCAATTCCTGGCCTCGCTTGCGTTGCCAGCGGAATACGAAACCGTTTATCAGCACGGTCCCTCCCAGTAGCAGGTAGCCGACAGGATGTGGGTCCATATCGCTCGGAACGGTCCAGCGACTCAGCGAATCGGTGATGATGTGCCAGGCGGCGACGAACAGTAGCAACGAAATCGCCATCGCCGAGAGAATTTCGAACTTCTGATGTCCGTAGGGATGGTCCACATCGGGAGGTTTACTTGCCACGCGGATTCCGACCAGCGCGATGATGTTGGATGATCCGTCGAGTAATGAGTGGTATCCGTCAGCAACCACCGACAGAACACCATTGGAGTATCCGTACATCAGTTGCCCGATTGCGACGACGATATTGGCAAGAAGCGTCCCCCACAGAACTCGTGAGACTTCCTGACGTCGCTGTGACAACTTGCCTCCTATTCGACGAACCTGCGAATCCTGACGCTCATCACCTGTACGGAGGCGATGGTGAGTTCTTCCGACCCGATTCTTCTGACGTCAGATTCCATCGCCTTGAAGTTGGGTTGGCGACGCAACTCCTCGACTCGTTCATCGATCCAATCGACGCTGGAACTCTTCGAGTTCTCCGAGCAGATTCTGGTCACCAGCGCCCACAGTCCGTCGAGGATGGTGTTACGAAGGATTCTCATCGACAGTGAGTCCCAGCGGCCAGTAGATACCATCTCGTCGCACTTCCTCACCAGCGGGTGCAGTCCACTACGATGCCCGAGCAAGTAATAAACCCGTGCTACATCGGCGACTTGAAGATCCTGGGTACGACTGATGTCGAGGATTCGTACTCCGGCAGTGAAGTGTTCAAACTTGGCGAGATCCCTGGCCAGTTCGGGAGAGAACCCCTGTGAGATCGACTCCTGCACATGGTTTTCATGACGTTCCAGTTCGGGTCCGGGCAGGCAATCGGGGATCACCATCTCGAACTCCGACAGCGGAGCAACTCCCTCGGCAATCAATCCCTCGATGCGGTCGAGTCGATCATCGTCGTGACTGCTCAGTAGCCAGGCAGCGGTTCTACGCAGTGCTTCCTGGACACGAACAAGCGCATGGTAGCCGACCCTGGCCGAGATACTCCTGAGACTCAAGATCAGCTGCCTGACCTCTTCCGCACCGATCAGATCGTCGGCAACGAAGTAGGAGCGTGCGATGTGGCCGATCGAGCGTCCCGTCTCCCTCTCCATGTCGAGAAAGAAGAATGACCCCGCCCTGTCAACGATACGGTTGGTGATGACGGTCATGGCGATTTCACGCCTCAACTGGTGATTCGCGATGACCTGAGGAAACTGCGCCTGGATCTGCTCGGGGAAATACTGGAACAGGAATCGATTCTCGTCGATTCGCCCGGTCGGCTGCTTCAGCAATCTGCGGTAGACGTCCATCTTGGCGTGGGCACCGACGATGGCCAGTTCAGGACGGAACAATCCGATTCCGTCGGTGTGTCGAGTGGTCAACTCTTCCTGGGTTGGAAGCGATTCTGCCTCCCGATCGAGAACACCTCGATCCTCGAGGATCATCATCGTTCGTTCGATGCTGAAGGGATCGATCTGGCTACGAATCTCATCGAGGCTGAGGAGAACACCCTGATCACGGGTATTTTGAAGAACATGCTCACAGACCGCTTCCTCCACACTCATCAGCACCTCGTTGCGACGATCGACCGACAATCGCCCCGAACGAACTTCTTCCCCCAGCAGTGTTTTCAGATTCACCTCATGGTCAGAGCAATCAACACCACCGGAGTTGTCGACGAAATCGGTATTGATCAGCATCCCCTTGCGGGAAAGTTCGACCCTTCCTCTGGGTGTCACTCCGAGATTTCCACCCTCGATCATCATCCGTGCGCGAATCGCCTTGCCGGTGACCCTGCACTCGGAATTTGAAGCATCATCGACGTCGATGTCCGCTTCCGTCGAAGCCCGGATGAAGGTCCCGATACCGCCGTTGAACAGCATGTCGACATCTGCACACAAGATCGATCGGATCACCTCTTCAGGTGAGAACTCACCTTCCGGTGGTAGCCCGAGCAGAACTCTTGCGATCGCAGATGGACTGATCGTCTTCTCGCTGCGCTCGTAGACACCACCACCATCGGACAGAAGTGATCGGTCGTAATCTCCCCAGTTCGTCCGGTCGGCATCGAACAGACGCTGACGTTCCTGGTATGCCAATTTCTGATCTGGATCGGGATCGATGAAGATATGAAGATGATTGAATGCAGCGATCAATTTTGCATTTTTCGCCAGCAACATTCCATTTCCAAACACATCACCGCTCATGTCACCGATTCCAACCACGGAGTAGGTTTCCTCTTCCGGGTCGATACCGAGTGATCTGAAGTGAATCAGCGCCTGCTCCCAAGATCCCCTGGCGGTGATGGCGAGTTCCTTGTGGTCATATCCATTACAACCACCGGAAGCGAAGGCATCGCCGAGCCAGAAGTTGTGCTCCAGTGACACCTCGTTGGCCACGTCAGAGAGGTGGGCAGTGCCCTTGTCAGCGGCGACTACCATGTATGGATCACTGCCATCCCTGCAGATCAAGTCGGCAGGGGCTACCACCTTTCCATCGATGACGTTGTCGGTCAGCGACAGAAGACCTTCGATGAAGGTCCGGTACAGTTGGTCCGCCTGTTCGCGTCTCTGCGCTCGATCGGTAGCCGGCTTCCGCAGCACGAAGCCGCCCTTGGCCCCCACCGGTACGATCAGGACATTCTTCACCATCTGGGTCCGCTGTAAGCCGTGCACCTCGGTACGATAATCGGTGATCCGGTCCGACCATCTCAGGCCTCCCCTGGCCAGCGGACCACCTCTGAGGTGAACACCTTCGACCTCGGGATGATGCACGTAGATCTCTCTCCACGGCCGTGGGTGGCTTCCCACTGGAAGCGTCATCGAGTCGTACTTGTACGCCTGTAGCGGGAGATTGCTGACCAGGTATCGGGTGGTCCGCAAGGTGGATTCGAATAGACCGAGGATCCTGCGCAGGAACGTGTCCTGTGCGCTCGATCGAACGTCATTCAGGGCTCTCAGGATCTCTTCCCGAATCGTCTGAGATCTGGAATCACGCTCCTCGGACTCCAGCTCGAGTTGAGGATCGAATCGTGTCCTGTAGAACTCGAGGAGACTGCGGGTGATGGCGGAATGCTGGCAAAAGGTATTGGAGGCGAATGCGATGGTCGTCGAGATTCCAAGCTGGTGCAGGTAATGCAGTTGATTCCGGAACAGATCCACATCGTGGTGTCCGATTCCTACCTGGAGAACCATCCGATCGAGCTGGTCACTACTGGTCGCACCGGAAAAGATCGATTCCAGTGACTCGATCACTCCCTCGGAGAGTCGGATCAACGGATGTTCATCGTTTTCGATTCCGTGAACCTGGAAGGTATCGATCGAGAAACTCTCTCCGGTACTCGGGGACACGGCGAAAGATGACTGATCGACAATCTGAAGACCAAAGTTGTCAAGAATCGGCAATGTCGTCGACAGGAACAGGTTTCTGCGCTGATAGATCCTCAGTCGTGCGGAATTTCTGACACGGTCATCTTGATTTCGGAACACGCTGAATGCACAGGTCCGTTCGTCATCGATACGGATCTGCTCCAGTCGCTTCACATCCTCGATCCCCTCCCGTGGCGAGTGAATCACCCTGTATCCCTCGGGGAAAGCACTCCGATAGCGACGATACAGCGTCTCTGAATCTTCATCTTGAGTGAGATCGAACTGTCGATGCAGTCGGTCTGCCCAGGTACCGGCAACCAGCCTCACTCTCTCATCGATCCATGCTTCATCAATTTCATCCAGACGGTCCGTGGCAGTGAAGAAGAAGGAGAGAAGAACGGTCCCATGCTTGCCAAGATTGACCCGGGAATCGGAGTAACTGGCATTCATCATCTCGAAGATGATGGTCTCGATGCGTTTTCTCTGTTCCTCCGAATACCCTGCTCTGGGGGTGATCAGGAAATACAGTCCCTTTCGCCGCTCCTCATCCACGACGAGATGGCCACGAATCTCCTTCGATCTTTCGACGTAGTGGATCGCCTGGATTACCGCCTCGATCTCACTGCCCCTGGCCTGAAACAGGAACTCCACGGGAATCGAATTGAATGCGTTCTGGAACGCCTTGTAGCGCAGTCCACCACGGGAAATGGAGTGCTGCGAAATCACCTCGTCCAGTTTGTCCTTGACGTGGGGGATCTGATCTCCGGGGGTCTGAACCGCCTTGAAGGTGAACAGCCCGTAGAGGTGGATGAAGCGGCAGACCCCATCGATTGCCGGCTCCTTCACGACAAAATGATCGATCTTTCCCTGACGATGTACGCAGGAATCGCTGAGTCCCTTGAAGGAAACGACAAGATCTTTCGGTGCGTCCGGTCCGGAGAGAATTTCGATCGAAAGGGCCGCCATCTCAGCATCTGCCTTCTCTGGAAAGGGAACTCCCAGTTCCAGGTCAAGCGTGCGAGATGAGAGATCTTCGGAACTGGCAGTCCAGCGAGTCACTCCGAAGAACACGAAGTGATCCTGCAATAGCCAGTCGAGCAAACTGCGGGTCGCAAGGATTCCGGGATCAGGGCTGAGCGCAGCGCTCTTTCTTATCGAGCGAACCGAATCGCGGATGACGCCCTTCATGCGCTTGTAGTCCTTTACCAGGACGGTGACGCTGGCGAGCCTGTCCTCGATGTTGCGGAGCAACTCGGTACGGATTTCAGGATCTTCAACCTCTGCGATCTCGAAGTGACAGATCACTTCATCTCGAGACTTCGCAGCTGTTGCATCGATAGCAACGATGGTTCCTTCGCGATCACGGAGAACCGATGCGCTGGCGGTGTGCCTGCTGACCAGTTCCAGGCCATGCTCTTCGATGATCATCTCGATGGTATCGACGATGAAGGGCTGGTCGTTGCAGACGATGTCGAGGAAGAACGAGTTGCGCCTGGTCTTCTCGGCAGAACCCGCCGTGACGTTTACCAGCACATCGTTTTTGCCCCTCTTGAGGAACAGGTTGAATGTGGCCAGCAGGTCACTGGCCAGGCGCTTGAGGACCTTTTCGTCGTACAGTTCGTCGAGGACTGCATCGTATTGCTCGAGAAAATCGCGCAGGATGGGAGCCAACCTGGAATCGGCCAGGTGTGGATCACTGGGATCGAGCAGGCCAACGAGGCGGCCTGCTGCCTTCTTTTCATTCTCGTCGTCCATCATAGCGATTCCCTCCAGAAATCCCTCGACCAGGGGGATCTCCGATCCGGGTACGTGGCCGGTGTCGCTGCGACTCCAGGCAACCCAAACCGCTTGTATCGGTTTGCTCCCCCTCAGGAAAGGAAATCTGAGCGATTCCACTGCTGGCACTGGTCCGGGGACGCAGACACAACTACCCTGACCGGCTCAGATTGTCCTGCAGCGGCAATTCTGTCCCTGATGGGGATTCAGGAGAATCCTTCGAGAAAGGTCCAGAATCGATGACGTCAGCCAGCGAAACACCTCCCGATCCTCCGACAAAAGCTGGTCCCCGCCCCCCCCTCCTGAGAGCCGGGGGCTGCCTGCTGGTGCTGATCGTGGCCCTCTTCTTCGGGGGCATGATCGCACTGTGGATGGTGGTCTCGGGCGGAATTCAACAGGCCCCACTGACCTTTCCGGAGCTGGCAGCGACCGATCTCGATCGTGCTGCGATTTCCAGCTGGCGACAGACTCCCTCCGATCTTCGATACACCCCCACCCAGTGGAACCTGATTCTGTCCTCCATCATCGAAAAGCAAGTTGCTGCAGGAGAGTTGCAGGAAGGGAGCGGGGTCTACATCGAACCGCAACCGGATGGACCATTGAGAGTACTGATTTCAGTCGGCTTCCCCGATTCCACCGACGAAGTTCCATGGCTTCTTCGAGGACGATTCGTGAATCTGGAGATGATCGGAACGGTAAAGATACATGACGGTTCCATCGAGGAGGCGAAACTAGATCTCTATCAGATGGGATCGATATTCAAGGGCCATGAGATGCCGAGGGAACAATCGATCGAAACGCTGCAAAAATTACAGTTGGACCTGGCGAGTAAGGTCGGATGGCTGATCGATCCGATTCACTTTCTGGAATACGACGGGGAGTTCCTGCACATCGTCACCGATGAACTCAAAGAGAAGTGATTCCCTGCAACCGAGCGCAGCGCTGACCTACCAGCGGTTTCGCTGGATCTTCTCGAAGGAAAATGCCACCCACTCCAGGTCCGGCAGCCAGGTGGCGAACTCGTCCATCTCGAAGGACCCCCGCAGTTCGTATGCATTGGAAACTCCGACGAGGATGTAGGATCGATGCTTCCTGAGGGCAGGTGGCTTCTGCTTGGCGGCCTCGTCGCTCGCCTCCTCATCCCCGTCCTGGATGACGGCAAGGGTCTGGCTACTGTCTCCCTTGTCCTTCTCTTCATCCTCGGCAGCGTCCTCCGGCGGTTTCTCGACGACAGGGGGTCGATCGACAAACTCGAAGAGGAAGGCGTCAAGGCCTCCCAGGTCACCTTTCAGGGAGCGAACATCGGCATACTTCTTTCGCAAGTTCGGAAGAAGTTCCGAATCGACCCACTCCTGAACTGGCTGATTCTCCTCAGCCTTCGAGAGGATCCGCACACGGATTTCGTTTCGGGTGTCGGGGATTCGCATCAGAACCAGATCACGATCCTCGATATCTTCCTCGATGAACTCCCAGCGAGAATTTGGCCTCTCGACGGAGAACACGAAGTCGAGTGAGGTGAACCGGTCCCCCTCCACCTCTCCAGCAGGATCTGGCTTCAGGTCCAGAACGTACTGCTGCCACTCCGTCTCCATCTCATCGATGGATGAGAAGTACTTCTTCGCCAGGTCATTGAACTGTCGCTGACCCACTCTTCGCTTCTCGCCCATCAACCAGTACTCGACCAGGAACTTCTGTCCCCTTTTCTTCTGGGGACCGTTGATCAGGTAATGCATCACCGCCCAGGAGTCTGCGTAATGAGTTCCTCCGAAGCGGTTCCTTGGCAACCCTCCCAGCTTGGAGAGTTCGGTGTGCGTTCCACCCTTGATCTTGTCCTGGATATGGAAGAGGCGATCGCGAGGGATCAATCCCGTCACCAGCTTCTTCTTCTTGTAGTCCAGCTTCGATCCATCTCCGAAATATACCGCCATCCCCTCGATGAACCAGTTGGGGTAGTTCGCCATGCGGGCCAGCTTCTTGCCCTGGAAGGCGTGAGTCCCCTCGTGAGCCAGCACCGTGAAGGTGGTTCCGGTGAGTCCGAAGGTACCGTGGTAGGCGGTCACGTTCTGAGATCCGGGGTTGTAGAAGCCGCCGACTCCGCCGCCCATTCCCGTCTTGAGCATGAATTCTTCATGACTCCTGTAGATCTTTACCACCGGCCGCTGACTTCGCATGTCGGGAGATTTGAAGATCTTACCCAGGGTGTTGTGCAGTGCTTCCATGATCCACTGGTAGGTCCTCGCCACCTCGGGGGTGGAGTTGCACTCGATGATCCAGTTTCTCGACTTGATGACCGATCGATTTGACCAGGAAACCCCTTCGTACTCCTTGCGCTTGTTCTCCTCGAATTTTTCTCGAGCATCGCGACGCCGTTCCAGTTCCTTTTCCCTGCGGATTCGCTCCTCGGGAGAGAGACGCTTTGCCACCGAATCAGGAGTACGTGGCGATCGAGTAGTACCCGGGTCGTCAGGCTCGATCACGGGAGGCTTCGGCTTCGGCTTCGGTTTCAGGGCTCCGCCGACGGGAGCAACCAGGCGCTCTCCTTCACGGGTCCAGCCATCGGCGATCAGCTTTCCCGCCTCAACAGGATCTTTCCACTGACCGTCGACCTTGCCCCACCCCAGTGCAATCTTCGATGGTTCATGATCGGGAGCGATCCCCAGTGCAGTTTCAAACGCTTCCTTCGCCTCGTCGATCAGCCCCCGCTCGGTGGCCCACTTACCCAGCGAGTACCATCCCGAAGCAGATCCCCTGCGAAGCGCACGCTTCCGTCGCTGCGCCAGTTCTCGACGATCCACCTCTTCCCCGCGGATCACCGACTCGACCTTATCCATCTCGATGGAGGTGACACCGAAGGCACTCTTGACCGAGATTTTCTCATCGGTTTCTTCGATCAGTTCTCCGATGACCTCATCCCCGGACTTGAGGACGACGATCACTCGATCTCCTACGGTCCATTCGATGGGATTAGATTCGATGGATTTTGATTCGATGGGTTTTGATTCGATGGGTTTTGATTCGATGGATTCAAGCGCAACAACCGATCCGCTCCAGCTACTGGAGAAGACGGATGCGAGTAATAACAGCGCGCCGATCAGTGATTTCATCGAACCTCTTCCGCTGCAGGCTATCCGGTGTATCGGAACTTCTCGGTGTAGAACTCGAAGTGCCTCTTTGCATCCTCGTACCCATCTTCGGTGCACTCGAGGACATTTCCGTACAACTTGTCGGGTGAACCAAAAATACCGACGGCAAAACGTCGAGGTTCCCCCAGTTCGGGTACATTGTTGCCGGCGGTCCCGATGACCCGCCTTCCATTCAACACCGCAACGTACATGGGGTTTCCACCCATCTGCTTGCTGGTGACCTCCTCGATGAACTCCACTTCGCCGAAGATGTTGCCGATCAGCGAACCGGCGTACTCCTCGCTCAGTTCGGCATGAAGGCCATTGGGCCAGCAGTATGTAGAAACTCGCTTCTTCTTGGCTCCACTACCGCTGATTGCAGAAATCACCTCATCGGAAAAGAGCAGGCCGGACTTTTCCCAGCGCCAGCCCACCGGCTTCTCGATTTCCACTTTCAGAGCTTCGCTGCTGAAAGTCGATCCACGTTTGCGACCCAGTTCTTCCACGGGCAGGCCGAGGATCCACTCCTTGTACTCCGCCTCCCACTCCTCGACGCTCTTTCCGCAATGCCTGACGATCAGTTCCTCGAAGAATTTTGCTTCCTCTTCGTACTGGCAGAACCCCTCCATCTTCTGGCAATGGAGGAGCCAGTCTTCCATGATCTTGCCACCGGTGTTGTCGCTCTTCTTCCACGCGCCAAACTCGCTGCCGTAAAGACACCAGAAGAGCACTCCCCAGGCGTGACCGTAGTAGAAGCCACTGAAGCGCCCCTGCGGCATCCGCAGCAGCGTACTCAACGGGCAGTAGTTGCCGTCCTCGATGGCGTGTTGCAGCCCCACCAGACGATCCCGGGGGATCTCATTGATCTCTACCTTGCGGCGACTGATCTTCGATCCATCGCCGAAATACACCGCCAGCCCCTCGATGAACCAGATCGGTAACGACTGGAGAGATTTGAAGATCATCCCCTGGAACTGGTGGGTTCCTTCGTGGGCAAGTACCTCCTCGGTACTTCCCGTCGAACCGAAGGATCCGTGATATGCCGTCACGTCCTGGCGCAACAGGTTGTAGAAGCCACCGATGTTGGGGCCGTTGCCGGTCCAGTCCATGAACTGCTGGTGATTGGCGTGGATGTAGACATCGCTTTTCGGTGCCCGCTTGAACTTCCGTGGCCAGAACTTCTCGATGAAGACCTTATCGTAGGCCTTGTAGAGGGACTCCATCACATCGGAGTAGTAGCGAGCGTTGTCGTCGGTGGAGTTGCAGTAGATGACGTAGTGAGGCGTGATGATGGGATCGACCGTGGCCCAGTCCCTGCCGCGCAATTCTTCGATGTAGGCATCTCTGCCCTTCAACGCCTCCGCTCTCGCTTCCGTCGACTCCTGCTCCTGACGACTCTCGATCTCCTCCGGGGTCAGCCATTCGCCGCCGTACAGTTCCTTCCCCTGCGCCTTCATCGCTTCTTCGATGGGCATCCAGGTTCCTTCATACTCCACTTCACCGAGGGCATCGCGCGCGCGCTTGAACCCCGGAGAGATGTCAGTGGCCTTGCGATACGCCTCCCGGGCCAGTTCGGATTTACTCTGCTCCAACGCCCAGTCACCCAGGTCGCACCAGTCCTCCCGCGTCTTGGCGACGGCAGCACGATCCTGGTACTGTTCTTCCAGAGTCTTGAATCGCTCCCACTCCAGCAGGTCGTCTCTCGACACCTTTGCAGTGCCGAAGCGGTGCTTGATGGAGATGGAATCCCCCGCTCTCTCCACCACTTCTCCCTCGTAGGAACCGCCCCTGCGTAATTTCACCCGAAGACGGTCACCCACCTTGATGGAGTCGAAATCATCCTGGGAGGCGGTGAGGATTTGTGAGGCATCGGGGTTCGAGGCAGTTGCACCCCGATCGAAACCACCGAGAAGCAGCAATATCGCAGGAAACGCGACCCAAAGTGTCAATCTACGGGAGCGGCTCATCAAAACTCCTCTACGGTTCCTGAGGCACCTACCGAAACTCCGGGAAGGTCACGGGAATCGCCTCCTGGGGAAAACAAATGATGTTTCCTCAGTCTAGGCTCACTCCATGGTTGGGGCAAGGTCAGCAGGGAAGGAACCGCAGGTCGATACCGCTCTCCTGGTGACGCTAGGGACCGATCTGAAGCTCCTTGCGAGCCTCTTTTTGCAGGAGCAACTGCCAATCCTCCGTGCAGATCTGACCTCTCAGGGTGATCTCCCGGATGACCACCGGGGTCTGAAAGGTCTCGAAGGCGATCGATCCCCGGGGATTCCCCCGACGCGGATCCGCCTTGACGACACTTTTCCCGTTCAATTTCAGCTGAGATCCTTCTCGATCCTCGCGCATGAAGATGCGCACCGGCTTTCCCACCCGCACCCTCGGCAGCGGCTCCGGCATCGCCATCTCGCCACCTCCGGCAGCGAGCACCTCTTCCTCGACGATGGCATGGGCCGGTAAGAGGACATCGGCTTCCCCCACCCGGATCGACGAGACCTCCGGCGGTCTCACACCCACCCCGAAGAGAAGAGCGTCGGCACTTCCCTCCCAGAAAACCACATTGAGATTGGGGGCGTCTTCCCGCGTCGCGAGTCCCACCACCTCGACCTCGAGGGTCGATTCAAATCTCACCGGAGAAACGAGAACGATCCGTCCCTGCAACTGGATCAACTCCTTGCGCTGCTGCAGGTGTGAACCCGGGGAGGAGACCCAGCTCACCGCCGTCCCCTGGTCAGTGGAGATTCCACCACTCCAGACCAGTTGCAATGAACTGGTCGCTTCGTCCCAAGCGGAGATCTCTGCACCGGGATAGAGTCCCAAAGCTGCGGGGCCTTGCACACGAACCGGCGCCGCCCACAACTCCAGCAACTGACTCTCCAGGGCAGGGATCTCCTCTGCCTTCAACCAGCTGACCAGTTGCACGGAGAGAGAGCGACAGGTGGCGACTTCTCCATCCTTCAATGCTCGATCCCCTCGTCGTAGCCACTCCTGAACCTGCTGCCATCGGAGTCGATCTGCTGCCCCTTTCACCTCGATGTCGAGAGAACCTCTCGACAGTTGCAGAGGCGAATTTTCGGTGCCCCAGACGATTTGAAGCTGGTCGAGGCGTTGCGATAGCGGCGCCCCATCTGCATCGACGAGGCGCAGAAGTTCCTTCATCAGCTCGCCACCGAGATCACCCCATCGATACGACTCCGCACTCCGGCGACCTTTCCTGCGCAGCCATACCTGGGCCGCATCGAAATCGATGACGCGCGCTTCAAAGCTGTCGCCATCCTCGATGATCCACTGGTGGATCTTCTCCTGTTGCTGCCAGGACCCCACCAGTTCGAGGATCCCTCTCGCATCGGAAACGGCCTCGAGACAGGTTCGCTCGAACCGATTCCACCGACGTTGCAGGCCAGGAAAGCCGTCAACCTGTTCGGGAGCTTCGATGGGAGCGTGCGGATCGGCAGCGAGCCTTCGGAGTGTCTGATCCATCACCGCTTCCAGTTGCACCAGCCCGCTGTCGTAACTTCGTGCGGTACTCCTCAGCATCTCGATCTCTGCTGAAAATTGCGCTTCCAGTGCCACAGCTGTCGCCATCTCCTCGAGGATGTCCGCTGCCTCACCGAAGCGAGCGGCCGATCTCATCGTCTCCGACCGGTTCTGCGCCTCGACGATCCGTCGCTGCTCGACCCACAGGACCGACCGCTGCACCGCTTCCACCTCCAGACGAGGCGATCGCTCCTGGCTGCTACTGGCGATCCACTGCAGATGAGATCGAACGATGCTGAACTGCTCGCGGCGTAACGCCTCGAGAAGATCATCTCGATGCGAATGCCACTCCTCCAGCGATCGTTGCTCCTGCACCAGCTCCTGGTGACGCTGCCAGCGCAGCTGAGCGACCTTGTCGCTGTCGTCGGGAGAAGACTGCTCCTCTCCCCCATCTCCAGCGAGAGGATCGGTGTCCTGCCCGCCTGCGGCGATGGGTGCTCCGGTACCTCGGTCCGGACCCGGATTCACATCTCCCCCGCCAGTGGTTCTGTTGCCCTCATCCGGTCGCTGTTGTTGAGGCGGCTGGCTCCACATCCACACCACCCCGATGAGGAGCAGTACGGTGGCCACTGCAGTACCGATTTGCAGCTGCCGACCTGATTCCTGTAGCGGGTTTTGAAACAGATCCAGGGTGCTCTCGAAGCTCGGTTCGCCGCTGCGTAACTTGCGCATCGCATCGGACCAGCGTCGAGATGCCGGTCCCTCGATCTTCAGCAGATTCGCCGTCAACTCCAGACTTCGAGCTGCCTGAGCCTGGCTCTCGAGTGGATCCGTCGCTGCGCGGACGATTCCCAGTTCCCTCGCCGCAAAATCACCGGAGGGAAGCTGGAGTAGCGTATCTGGCTCGATGGCTTCGATGGCGAGATCGAACTGATGCAGTTGTTGGTGAAGTTTCACCAGCATCGATCCGAGACGGTCGAGATCGGGCTGGTTGGTGGCAATCGACTGGAGCGGCCGCCCTTCCGCCTCATCGAGAGCGACGTAGCGAGCCTGGGCCACCGCCCCCTCGTCGATGACCCTCAGGACTCCATCTCCATCGAGTTTCACCAGAGCCTGGATCTCGTCGATGAATTGCTGCTGATGGGCGCGATCGGTGGCGGGCAAGACCTTGAGCAGGACGCGGCGATCGAGACGGATCTGGCGCGCTTCGATCCAGATCCCCAGGCGCCCTCCTCCACGGATGTGGAGCGGCTGAAATCCAGGGATATCGGGAGTCGATCCGCCACCACCAGTCATCTCAGCTCTTCCTTCCCTTCCCGCGCGATGTGGGAGATGGCAACAGACTCTCTGTTTCCTCTCCTCGTAAACGCTTCACCCGGTCCCGGAGTGCCGCAGCTCTCTCGAAATCGAGCGCCTGTGCAGCCTCCAGCATCTGACCTTCCAGCTGGTCGATCATCTCCTGCACCTTGGCCCCGGATGCCTCGATCTCCTTCTGTTCGACCATCTCGGTCCTGCTACGGACCTCTTCTTCCACGGTGGTTCCCAGATCCCTGCGAATCGTCGTCGGAACGATGCCATGTTCCTCGTTGAACTGCTGCTGGATCTCGCGTCGACGCTGCGTCTCGTCGATGGCGCGCTCCATCGATCCGGTGATCCGATCTCCGTACAGGATGACCCTGGCACGCTCGTTTCTGGCAGCGCGTCCGATGGTCTGGATCAGGGCGGTATCGCTGCGCAGGAAGCCCTCCTTATCCGCATCCATCACTGCGACGAGGGAGACTTCAGGAAGATCCAATCCCTCCCGCAACAGATTGACACCGACCAGCACATCATAGACTCCCTTTCGGAGTTGCTGGAGGATCTCTACCCGTTCCAGCGTGTCGATCTCCGAGTGCAAGTAGCGCGCTCGAATCTGCGACTCCTGGAAGAAATCGCTGAGATCTTCCGACATCCTCTTGGTGAGGGTGGTCACCAGAACCCTGTCTCCAACAGCGAGCGTTTCCTGGATCCTCTCGAGAAGATCTTGCACCTGTCCCCGAGCGGGACGGACCTCTACCTCCGGATCGAGCAATCCTGTTGGCCGATTGATCACCTCGACCACTTCTCCGGCGGTCTTTTCCAGTTCTCGGGGAGCGGGGGTCGCCGTGACGTGAATCGTCTGACCGGTCACCTGTTCCCATTCGTGGAATCGCATCGGTCGGTTGTCGAGTGCACTTGGCAGCCGGAAACCGTGATCGACGAGGGTTTGCTTGCGCGAGCGATCTCCCTCGTACATGCCGCCCAGTTGCGGCAAGGTAACATGAGACTCATCGACAAATGTGAGGAATCCCTCGGGGAAGTAATCGAGCAGATTGGGAGGTCGATCGCCGGGTTCCATGCCGTTGAGGTGACGGGAATAATTCTCGATTCCCGGGCAATAGCCCGCCTCGGTGAGCAACTCCAGGTCGTAACGTGTTCTGGTCTGAAGGCGGTGCGCCTCCACTTCCTTGCCCTGATCTCGCAACTCGATCAGACGCTGGTGAAGTTCCGTCTGGATCCCGGCGATCGCCTGATCCACATCCTGATGGCTGACCACGTAATGTTTTGCCGGAAAGATGGTCAGTTGATCGAGCTGGCCCAGTACCACTCCACTGATGGGATGAAACTCCTCCATCCGCTCGATGGTATCCCCGAACATATCGATCCGGTACGCGACCTCCTCGTTGGCCGCATGAACCTCGAGTACATCACCTCTCGCTCGAAAGGTCGCACGACCGGGGTCGAAGTCATTCCGCTCGTACTGGATATCTACCAGTTTTCGGAGCAACACATCCCGATCCACCTCATCGCCCACTGCCAGCGAAACCATCTTTCCCTTGAAGGCTTCCGGAGAACCCAGTCCGTAGATACAGGAGACGGAGGAGATGATGACCACATCGGGGCGGCTCAGCAGGCTGGCGGTGGTAGCCAGTCGAAGTCGGTCGAGATCCTCATTGATGCCCGCATCCTTCTCGATGTACATGTCACGGGCGGGAAGATACGCCTCCGGCTGATAGTAGTCGTAGTAGGAGACGAAGTACTCGACGGCATTCTCCGGCAGGAACTTCTTCATCTCCGAATAAAGTTGCGCCGCCAGCGTCTTGTTGTGGGAGATGATGATCGCCGGTCGTCCACTACGGGCGATGACCTGCGACATCATGTAGGTTTTCCCCGACCCGGTCACACCCAGCAGAACCTGATCGCCCTTCCCCTCCGACAGCCCTTCGACCATCGCATCGATGGCTGCTGGTTGATCTCCAGCCGGTTCAAACTCGGAGTGAACAACAAAGGGTGAATCGGGAAAACGAAAGGTATTCATCTGTTCTCACCTTCCGCGGATGGCCAACGACAACCGGATGTCGAGAACCCGGGACACGGTCTCGGACTCACCCAGGGACCCGCCTCCAGCAGGGGTCCATCCGGGACTCCTGGAACTCTCATCACCTGGCACAGACACCGGTATCCACTCTCGCCGGTGCGAGCGGCCTCGATCTTTCGAGCGGTCACCGGACCGATCCCCTCGATCAGTACCATTCGACTGACGGGATCGACCCCCAGATCAACGGTGGTGGTGTCGATCACCTGTAAATCTGCGCCGAGGGATCGCAATTCCTGGGGAGCTTGTCCCTGCCGAAATCCATCGGTGACCAGCGCCCAGCACAGCAGCAGTGCCCACGCCAGCAGATGCCCGTGGGCCTCGACGGCACTCAACGGACTGAACCCGCTTCGAAGCATGGCACTTCCTTACCGGGGTCGGAGTCCGGCGGGTCCGCGGTACCCCACCACTCGATCACCGACCTCGATTCCGTTGCGAGCGAACCAACCGACATTGGTTTCGAGAACATATCGAACCGGTTGCGATGACTTGTATCGGGGGAAGAGAACCTGACCCGGTGTCGGAGCATCCATCTTGAGGATGTCCGTGATGACTCCGGCATCATCGATGTATGCGATGTCGAGGGAGATCTTGCAGTTCTTCATCCAGAATCCTTGCACGCTGGCGGCGGGAAAGACGAACAGCATTCCCTCATCATCCGGCATCGAATCCCTGTGCATCAGGCCATTCTGCCTGCGGGTAGAATCCGCAGCGAGTTGACACCAGACAGGTACCCGAGCACTGCCCACCTCGACCTTGTGCATCCCCGGGCGATAGCCGACGGTTCGTGCTGTTTGATTCTCACATCCCGTCAGAGAACCGAAGGCGACGCAGAGGATGATCCAGCACAGGGATCCCATCCCTGTCGCCAGTGGTTTGCTGAGATGGTAATTCATCGACTCCACTCCTTACTCTTCCTCTTCAACCCCCGCAGAATCAACCCCCGCAGAATCGACTCCGGTAGATCTGACTCCAGAAGCACCCTTCGACTGGGATCGGTAGGCAATCACCATCCGCAGTGTCAGCGGGTACGCAGGCAATGCGACGACGAGACCGACCAGGGCTCCACCCAGGAACAGCGGACCGAGAACATCATTCCCTATCGAGCGCAGCAACTCCAGCCCCACCTGATACCACCCCTCGGCATTCGCCTGGGCCTCACTCTCCATCTGATGCCAGAAACTCTTGAACTCGTCAAAAGACTTGCCCTTCCTGGCGAGGCATTGAAGCCCAACCCAGTAATCGAGCCAGTAGATGGGAATCACCGTCAACGGGTTCGAGATGTACACCGTCAGCAATCCCGCCATCCGATGGATGGGGATCACCAGCGAAACCACGAGGATGATGATCATCTGGATCCCCACGGTAGGGGTCATCCCGATGAACAGACCGAAGGCGGTCCCCAGCGCGATCGATTCGGGGGATCCATGCAGTTGCAGGAGCCTCTTGAGGCGCCCTTCGCGAGGCGTTTTTGCAGTTTCTTGGTCGGTCAAGGCCTCCACCATCCCGGTTGTAGATCGACGAATCGGGGGTCCCCCTCGGTAACGATGGGGATGCTAGTCGCGTCCCCTCTTCTTTTCCAGTAAAGCGTCAGCCTCGGCGAGGTACCGGTAGCAATCACCGATCAGGGAGTCCCTCCGGCGGGCCCGATCGCCATCGTCAGATCGAGGGCAGCAGCGGAATGAGTGATGGCTCCGCAGGAAATACGGTCGATGCCCGCCCGCGCGTGGCTCGACACCGTATCTTCATCGATGCCGCCGCTGGCCTCGATGGCACTCGACTCGACGTCAAGCCCCTGTCCCCGCGCCTTCTCGAGCCACTCCATTAGCTGCTGCGGATCGGTGTTATCGACCAGGATGATCTCGACTCGATGGTGCAGGCAGGCCAACAAGCTCTCCTCATCCTCCACCTCGATGGCCAGCGGAGGAGAGTCGTTACCGTGCCCCCGTAACCGTTCCACGATGAAGGCGATTTCCGCGGCACGATCGCCAGCGAGCTGAGGATTCAGTCGCTGGATCCACTCCCGGTGATTCTCCTTCACCATCGGAAACTGAGCCAGATCCATCCGGTGGCTGCTTCCTCCTCCGACCCGGACCGCCTGCTTCTGAAAGATGCGGATCCCCGGCATCGTCTTGCGAGTATCGAGAATCGTCACCTGACCGGCGCGCTCTACCAGCTGGGAGGTCCGTGTCGCGACACCGCTGAGGTGCGCCCCGATGTTGAGAGCGGTTCGTTCCGCTGCCAGCAGGGTGGTGATCGGTCCCTCGACGATCAACAGGGGGCTACCGACCGAAAGGGACTCCCCATCGAGGCACCTGTGCCGAACTTGACAGCTGTGATTCAATCGCAGGAACACCTCTGCCATCGCCAGCGAGCCACAGGCGATCCCCGTCTGTCGGGAAGTCACCACCGCTCGTCCCTCAGGCACTGGATCATCGAAGAGTCGGGCAGTGGCGTCGTCGCCGGCTCGATCCTCCAGCAGCGCACCATCGATCCACTCCAACAAGCGTGAGCGCGTCTCCGGGTGATCCCAGAAACCCTCTTGGTCATTACCTGCCCGGTCATTGCCTGCGGAGGTGGTCATCGGCGATCTCCCTTCTGGAGGGTGCCGGTGGCAGGCTCCTCCAGTGCCTGAAGTGAACCCCAATAGGAAGGTAGCGACAAGTCCAGCATCTGCCAGAGATCAAAATTTGGCCCCCGGCTTCCTCAACTGATCCAGCATCGCTGGCACTGGAGCGGACCGATGCGTACCATCTGGGCCACCACACGGGGGCATTGCCTCCGCCAGATCTGCCCCGAAGGAGAGCGAGTTCGACGATGATCCAGTTGGAAGATCCTGCTGACCAGGCGGTCGTTGCCAAGTTCCAGGAGGCGGGCCAGGAACATCTCTTCGATGACTGGGACCAGCTCGGCACCGCCGAGCGGAGATCACTGGTGGCAGATCTCCACCGGATCGATCTCTCGGGACTCCAGCAGTTGATCCTCGACCAGCACGATTCCGATGCTTCCGATGCCCCCATCGCAGCACCCAGTCCCCCCGAGTGGATCTCGCTGGAAGATGCCTCACGGAGTCAGGCCGCGCGAACGGGACTGAACGCCATCGCCAGGGGCGAGGTCGGAGTGATGATGGTGGCCGGGGGCGTCGGTACCCGTCTCGGACACCCGGGTCCAAAGGGTTCGTATCCACTGCTTCCCATCAGCGACGGAACTCTCTTCCAGATCTTTGCCGAGTCCTTACTGCAGTTGCAGAAGAAGGTCCACAAGGAACTGAAGTGGATCATCATGTCCAGCATCAGCAATCACCAGGAGACGGTGGATTACTTCCGCCAGCATGACTACCACGGACTGTCATCTTCCCAGGTCACCATCCTTCCCCAGGCGGAACTTCCGGTACTCGATTCCCGGCGACGCAAGATACTGAGGAAGTCTCCAGGAGAGATCCTCTTCAGTCCCGATGGCCACGGAGGATCAATCCGTCTCCTCCAGAAAATCGGAGCGCACCTGCGCTCCTCCGGGATCCGTCACATCTACACCCATCAGGTCGACAATCCACTCGCTCGCATCGCCGATCCCGAACTGATCGGACTGCACCTCGCAGCGAACTCTGCCTTCACCTCCAAGGCGGTTGCGAAGACCGATCCCGACGAGAAGGTGGGAGTCTTCTGCCAGGTCGGAGATCGCCTTCGAGTCATCGAGTACAGCGAACTCAGCGAGGAAGATCGGCAGCGACGTGACGAGGACGGATTGCTCTCCTTCCGTGCCGGAAACATCGCCACCCATGTGATCGATCTCGATTTCATCGCTCCCGACCGGGAAGACCACCACCTGCAGTTACCGTTTCACGTGGCCCGCAAGGCGGTGAAACACTGGCAAGGGGGCGAATGGAATCAATCGAAGACAGCCAATTCGGCTCGCTTCGAGACCTTCATCTTCGACGTGTTGCCCGTGGCGGAATCGGCTCTGGTGGTGGAAGCCGATCGTCAGTCGGAGTTCGCGCCGGTCAAGAATGGCGAGGGCAATGACTCCCCTTCCACTTCACGGAGAGCGATGCAACAGATGTGGGCAGGGTGGCTCCGGCAGTGCGATATCGATGTGGAAACGGACGCCGATGGAAATCCGCTCCGTCCCATCGAGATCTCGAGCCTGGTTGCCGTCGACGCAAGTGAGCTGGCAACGGCTCTGAAATCACGAACCATTCCAGATGAAGGGCCGATCCTGATCCGATGATTGCCTCCATCTGGTTGCTCTGCTCGTTGGCCTTCATGCCGACTTCCGAGGTTACGGTGCAGGACCGTCTCGATGGCATCCTCTCCGATCTTGAATCCACCGATTTCACGGTGGTGGCCATCGCCAGGGCACGACTCGATGGTCTCGACGTGGGATCGATCGGAGCCCTCGCAACCGCCCTCGAGGAGCCCCTCTCCACCAGCACTCGCGCGATGGTGAAGGAAAAGCTCGCTTCCATCCTGGCCGGGGGACTATCCAATCTCGACGCCGCAGTCATCGATTTCGCCTCGGCGCGAGCAAGGGCGCGACCTGGTTCTCGATTCGAGGACTCCGCCGCAAACGAACGGGTCCAGGCGCGCGATCGGGTCGAGAAGTTACGACGACAGCTGGAGGCCTCCGGAATCCACCTGTGCGCCGCTCTGCAGCGACACGAGGAGCGACATGGATTCTCTTCATCGCTGGTGAAACGAGTTCACGAGCGACTGCTCGACGCCGCTCGAACCCGCTGGCGGCCATCGTGGGAGGCGGCCATCGATTCGCAAACAACCAGTGCCTCCGGCATGCGCCATCTGGCGGGAGTATTGCCCCTCGAAGAGGGATCAGAGCAGGTGCAGGAACTCGCCAGCAGGTCCGCACAACTCGCCATCCGCCAGCTGGAAAGCCACAACAGCGTTGAGATCCGTGACGCACGCGTGTGGCTACTACACCTCGGATCGGTCGGTCAGCAAGCCCTCGATCAGTGGGCCCGGTTGCAGACTCGATCGGCAGTGCCGCCCACCACTCGACGGGAGTGGTCGGTGAGAAATCGGCTGCGGGTCGACCCCGTCCTCGACGATCTCTCCGCCATCTCCCTCGGCAACTGGGACAGTTGCGACGGGGAGGCAAGACTGCAGAAGTTGATCCGCATTCGTACCGTTCACGGAGAAGAGTGCGCCCCCACCCTGGTACACCTGGCCAATCATGACAGCGATCGATCGATCCGCCGGCGATCCGCGGAATTCCTGTCGCTTCTGGGTGACTCCCGCGGCGCCAAGTTGCTCCTCACCCAGCGACAGTTCGACGCCAATCAGCTGGAGGAGGCGAGTCGCGATGCGGTGCTTCGTGCAGCGAACAGCCTGCGCGATGGGGGAGATCTCAGCGGTGCGCTGACCCTGCTCGAGGATCTCGCCCGCCGGCTGACCGCCGATGCAGAGGTTCACCATGCCATCGGGATCGTGACGCTGAGACTGCGCGACCTGCCCAGATCCATCGCGCAACTGTCGCTGGCCATCGCCCTCGACCCCACCATCGCCACCGCGCACTACAACCTGGCCTGTGCGCTGTGTCTTTTCGGTGAGACCGACAATGCCCTCGCTGCCCTGCGCTCTGCGGTCCACAACGGCTACGGCGATTCTGTCCACACACGGCAAGATCGAGACCTGGAGGCGATCTGGGGTCGTGCAGAGTTCGAGCAGATCCTGGAGCAGATGGACCGCAACTGAGGAGTCGGCTCGATTTCAGCGGAGATGGTATTCTTCCCGGGAAGGACCCGGTCTCCCTCCGGGACGAACT
>CAYPPQ010000004.1:41934-59252 GCA_964412635.1 uncultured Planctomycetia bacterium
CCAGACGGTCCGAACTGCCGGGATTCCCGGTGACGCAGCCAGAACTCTCCTCGATATCAGCTCCCACAGCGGAGATGGATCGTGGCACCTCCAACCCGATGATCCCGAAGCTCCAGACCTGTTGTTACAGGTGGAGGGTGGACGTCTGGTCGATCTTCACAGACCCGGTCAGCCGTCGGTCCTGCACAGGGCCCTCGTCAGCGGCGATCTACTGAAATCTCGTGAGCGAGATCGGCTGATCAAACGCGCCGCCGAACAGGATCTCTGTGCCGGCCTCCTCGCCCTCGAGGAAGGGCTGGTCGATGGTGCCGTCGCCGGAGAAGCCATCGGCAAGATCCTCGATGACGACCTGCTCCTGGTCCTCGGTAGCGGTGAGGCCACCTGGACCGGGCCATCCCCCGAACCGATCGACTCAGGACTGTACGGTCTCGTCGATCTGGGAAATTCGCTGGAAGATGTACTCTACAGTTCGGCGCTGCATCACAAGTTCTGGGAGGGAATTACCGACCTGCCGATGTTGCGGGAGGTGGTGGCGGCGACCCCTGCCGCCCTCTCCATCATCGGAGATCCCCAGACCGGAGCTGAGGAACGGATGATCCTCGAGTCCGCCGATGGAAATCACGATGTCGGAGAGATCGCCGGATCCAGACCGGACCGGTGGCGAGCTCTCGACCGACTGCTGCGCTTGATCGAGGATCAACACCTCGAGACGCAGAGTGCCATGGAACTGTTCCGCAGCGGCGAACACTTCGTCGAACGGGGAGATTCCGATCGTGCCCTGCGAAGATGGCGCCGTGCAGAGGAACTGGGACTCGATGACTTCGACCTCGGTGCCCGCATCGGCGAGGCGTGTGGGGCCACCGGCAGAACGGCGGAGGCAGCTCGAAGGCTGCGGTCACACGCCCAGCGCTGTAGTGATCAACTTCGCATCGAGGCCGCTCGCGACGCCTGGACCGGTGTCGTTCTGCTCGACCCCACCGACAGCGAGGCACGAGACCGAGCCATCTCCCTGTGGAATCGTGATCCCGGGACCGATCCCGACAACTGTATCGCTCTGGCACGGGCCCTCCTCTGCGCAGGAGAGGAAGCGACTGCCTGTCAATTCCTCGACTCGATGGGAGCACACCTGCCCGATCCCCGGCTCCACTCCCTTCACCAGGAGGCTGCCGTGGCTTGCGGCGATCCCCACGCCACCCTCAGGGCCTGCTGGAGACAGGCGGAATCGCTGCGCGCATCGGAGAAGTGGCAAGAAGCACGGAAATTGTACGAGACGATGGCGGAGGAGGGTGAAGACTCTCCCCTGTTGAACCTGCGTCTCGTGGAAGTCGCGCTGCATCAAGACGACCACACCACCGCCAGGGAACACGCTCGACGGGCACTGTTCGGCAGTGGTGGAACACCCCGTCCCCTCGATCCTGCTGCCCGTGAGGCGTTGATCTCCCTCTCCACCGAGGAAGCGACTCCGGCAATCCTCCATCGCTGGGTCGCCGAGGAATCTCGCGCCCAGGAAGATGGAGAGCAGGAGTTGATTGCTCGTCGGAACCAGTGGCAAGCGCTGCTTCGGGAGCAAGATCCCGAGGGAGCACGCGAGGTCGCTGCCCGCTGCCAGGTGCTGGCACCGGAGCAGGTAGACATCGCTCTGCAACGATCGCAACTGGAGGAACAACTGGGCCATCAGCCCACCGCGGTAGCGGTCCTTCAGGAGTGGTGCCTTCGTTGCGACCCACAGCACCCGGGAAATGAATCGGTACAGAAACAGTTGCTCCGACTCGACGGCTGTAGCACCGCGACCCTCGAGCAGTCGCTGCAGCACATCGATCCGGCCGATCCCCGCTTGCCGGCACTGAAGCTGGCCGTACAACTGAGGAAAATCCTCGACGGTGACATCCGTCACGCCTCCCCGGAGGAGGGAGCCGAGGCGATGGTTCTCTCCATCGTGTCTGCACTGCTCGGTGAGGAAGAGGCGACCAGGGTCGAGGCGCTGAAAAAGTGTGCCGACCAGATCGTTCGCCACCCCGATCCACTGGTACACCTGCTCAAAGCAGGGATCGCGACAAAATTCCCACAGCATCCGCTTCTTCAACGGTCTACCCCTCCCGTCGAGAGTACGACTCCGGCAAGGGGCGAGGTGATCCGCTCCAGCATCGGCGGCATCACCGAGAAGTTGAAGGGAGTCCAGACCGGAGATTCGGCTCCCCGGGGAGACGCTCCGGCGCAGCAAGAGGCACCGGTAGCCGGGCGGGAAGAGGCACAGCCAGCAGCGGGCGGCGGAATTCAGAGCGCCCTCGACCGGCTCCGATCGATGCGTTCCAGCAGCGAACCGGAGACCACCGCCTCATCCCTCCCAGAAGTGGATGAGACGCCAGAGCAACCGATCAACACCCCTCCACCGCCTCCTTCCCAGGCCGATCCCGGCCTCGGATCTGCGGCGGCCCGGCTGGGGGCCTTGCGTCAGTCCACCACGGATAATTGAGTGCGATTGACCTGGGGAGCAGGTCTCCCTAGGATCTATCACCTTGCGGGTACACGAGGGGCGGCATCGCCAAGTGGTAAGGCACGGGTTTGCAAAACCCGCATCCCCGGTTCGAATCCGGGTGCCGCCTCCATTACCCGTTTCTGCTCGGGACAGGAATCGTCGCAGGGGGTTTCCGATCCGCACCACCGGAGACGGAGGTGACTGCCGCCGATCTTGCCGGCGCACCGCTTCCTCCCCCCACCACTTCATCCGTGCGCCGCTTCATCCGTACGCCGCCTCAACCGTGCGCCGCCTCATCCCCGCGCCATCTCCATTGCATCCGTGACATCTCCATTGCAGTCATGACCCTCCTGCTGCCGCTCTCCTGCTCGATGCAGTCGGAGACTGCGAAGCGCTGGGTGCGTCCCTGACCGATCACGCCGACCTCACCTGACTCTCCCAGCACCGAGCCGATTCACCCGGGAATTCAGCCCTGAATGTCGGGTTTTATCTTCTTCTGTCGTCCCAAGAGTCATGAATGCCCCCTCACACCTCCCCTGAACACCCACTATAATCGAGTCATGAGACTGGAGAGGTCTCATCAACCAATATTGCCCGGGGGGGCAATGCGCATGCGGGTGAGGGGTGTACTCCTGGGTTCCCAGAGAATCTCCAGGCTGCCGCATCGCGTTAGCGAAGGGAGTGTCCACGAGATGAAGCGATTGCCTGAATTGCGAGTTTTCATCGCATCAATCTGCTATCTCGCCATCACCACTCAGATTCAGGCTCAGCCTGATTGGGTTCAATTCATCGACGAAACCTCATCCAGGATCGTCGCCGCAGCAAATGTCTCCACCAGCGATGTCGCTGAAAAAGACTACGCCTGGGGTGATGTGGATCAGGATGGCGACATCGATCTCGTCGTCGTGAGGAAGTTGGCCTTTACCACCGGTGGAGCCGGGGCGATGCGTAGCAACGTCTTGCTGATGAACCAGAGTGGAGTGCTGGTCGATCGCACATCCGACTATGCCAGTGCTTCCAATGTTGCTGGCGATAACGGGTTCCTCACCGCAACCAACGACCGTGATGTCATCCTCGCAGATGTGACCGGAGACGGTTGGCTCGATATGGTCACCGCCGTGACACTCGCCGACGGCTCACCCAAGCACATCTCCTATCCACGAGTTTACCGAAACCTCGGACTCTCAGGAGGGGTGTGGCAAGGGTTCATCTACGAGGACGAGAGGATCCCTCAGTTCGAGGGAAATGCCCCTAGCGGCTTCCCCCATGCTCCTCGCTTCTGTTCTCTCGACGCGGGAGACATCGACAATGATGGAGATCTGGATGTCTACATCGGAGATTACGATAGCGGCGGTGCTCAGACCCTCGACTTCAATGATCGACTTCTGATCAACGATGGAAGCGGCTTCTTCACCGACGAGACGGCGGGTCACTTCTCCGGAAGTATCATCATCGGTGGAAGTGCGTTCCCCTTCCCCCAGTCGGCATTCGGAATGTCCTCGGTGATTCGTGACATGAACGGCGACGGCACCCTCGACATCATCAAGGATACTGCCCTCAATCCTCCACAGTACGTGGGGATCTCCTACAACGATCCCGTTGGTACTGGATTCTTCACCGCCCACAAGGAGAGCTGGCCGAGCATGGCTCCCTATCATGTGACCGTCGGTGATCTCAACAATGACGGAGCCAACGATCTGGTCGTGACGGATGACAACGCCGATTCATACCTGATCAACACCGGCAATGACGGCAATGGACTCGCCAACTTCAACCGCTTCTTTTACGGGTTCCAGGGTGGAACCGGAGCTACCGGAGATGACGGTTTCGGTGGAAACTCACTGATTGTCGATCTCGACAACGACGGCTGGAATGATGTCATCATCACGGATGTGGATGTGGATATCGCCGGTTGTAATCGTCGGATGCACATCTATCACAACATGGGTAACGCACCGAATGTCACCCTCCAGCAGGAGAATGACGGCGGTGCCTGGAGGCCCAATGGAGTCCACGACGTTGCGGTCTTCGACATCAATGGAGACGGCTGGGTCGACATGGTCATCGGTACCTGTACAGGAACCGAAGTGTGGATGAATGAAGCCCCCATCGGCTTGAATCTTTCCTTCCCTGGCGGACTACCCGATGCGATTCCATGCACTGGACAGGTCACCATCACCGCCCTGGCGGAAGCTTTTGGTGGCGGGGTGGTCTCTCAGCCAGACGTGAAGATCCATGTCTCGGCGGACGGTGGACCCTTCGTCGAAACGGTGATGACACCGCTGGGTGCTGGTCTCTACGAAGGTGTCCTCGATGGCAATCTCGCCACCGAGACGATGGAGTGGTTTGTCAGCGCAGGCCTTACCAACGGAACCACGACCAGTTCGCAGACGGTACTCAATCTCATCGGGGATCAGATCAACCGTGACACCGACAACTTCGAGTCGGGGAATAACGGGTGGACTGTTCAGTCCGATGCCAGTGTCACCGCCGGAGTCTGGGAGCTGGCAGCCCCCAATGGCACCGCCAGCGGCGGAACACCGGTTGCACCCTCGGTTCCAGCGGGCGGACTGATGTGCTGGGTCACGGGAAATGGAGTCCCGGGAGGGGCTGCAGGAACCACCGACCTTGATGGCGGACCCACGCACTTGATCAGCCCTTCCTTCAATCTGGCCGGTTCCAATGCCACGGTCAGCTTTGATCTCTGGTACTCCAACGTGGAGGCGGATCCCGCTCAGATCGATGATCTGACCGTATCCATCTCCACCGATGGTGGTGTCAGCTGGGTCCCGATCATGGTCGTCGGAGGATCCCAGGGAACCTCGGGAACCTGGCAGAACTTCGTGATTCCCATCTCCGGAGTTGCGACTCCCTCGGCAAACACCATGTTCCGCTTCTCTGCCCAGGACTCCCCCAACAACTCTCTCGTTGAAGCGGGACTCGACAACTTTGAAGTTGAAACGGTCAGTTGCGCCGGTACCGGTGGTCCGCTCTTCCAGAGGGGTGATATCAACCTCGACGGAAACCTCGACATCAGTGATCCGGTCTCGATATTGCAACTCCTCTTCAACGGATCCCAGGTCGGATGTGATGATGCAGCAGATGCCAACGACGACGGGTCGCTCGACATCGCCGATGCGGTTGCAGTGCTCTCTTCCCTCTTCGGAGGAACGGGCCCACTGCCTGCACCCAACGATTGTGGCATCGACCCCACCGACGATGCTCTCGACTGTGTGAGCGGCTGCCCCTAAGGGATCTCGGGCCAGATCGCAACGCTTTGAGGGATGGCGTCCAGCACCAGGAACGGTGCTGGACGCCGTCAAACCTCGTTTATCCTACCCGCCCGAAAGGGGTGAACTGGCTCAACTGCCGACCGCGATGCCAACACGCATCGGCTGGTCACTTATCCAGCGAAACATTATCGGGACATTGAATCGGGTTACAGGCACAAGAATCGGGAGTGAACGATGCAGAGTTTGAAGGAACAACAAGGGAGGTCCACGGAGTTTCCCATCAGATGTGGATGGCAACGGGTGCGGGGATTCTCCCCCTTGTTGCTTCTGCTGCTGGTCAGCATCTCCGGTTCACTCTCCGCTCAGGAATTGCAGCCCCGGATGGGCAGTCCCCTCGATGGACTGACCCCCGATCAGCTCGCCCGCTTCGAAGCGGGAAAGGTCGAGTTTCTCAGGACCTTCACTGCGGAAACCGGACTTGGCCCCGGTTTCAATCAAGATTCCTGCGCTTCCTGCCATGCCCTCCCCATCGGAGGCTCTGGCTCGATCACCGTCACCCGATTCGGAGCTGCGGAAAAGGGAGAGCCGTTCGATCCTCTCGACTCCCAGGGAGGGTCGTTGTTGCAGGCCAATGCCATCTCCGACAGTTGCCTCGAAACGGTCCCGGCAAACGCATCCATCGTCGCCGAACGCATCACCCCTTCGATCCTCGGAGCAGGGCTGGTCGAGGCGATTCCCGATGCGGATCTTCTGGCACTACAGGTAAATGGCGGATTCGCCCACATGGTTGGTTTGCTGGAGAACCCTGCAGCTCCTCTGGTGGTGGGACGCTTTGGCTGGAAAGCCCAGGTCGGAACTCTCCTCTCCTTCAGTGGAGACGCCACCCTCAACGAGATGGGAATCACCAACTCCATCGTCGCCTCGGAAAATGCTCCCAACGGAGATGCCAATCTGCTGGCTCAGTGTGACACCGTCGCAGATCCCGAGGAACCGATGACCGATGGAGTCCTCTTCGTCGATAGTATCACCGACTTTCAGCGATTCCTTGCAGCTCCGCCGCAGACCCCGAAGTCGGGAATGTCGGGAGAAGTTCTCTTCAATAGCATCGGCTGTGCAGTGTGTCATCACCCGGAGTTCACCAGTGGTACCGCTCCTGAAGCGGCACTCACCAATCAAACTTTCCGGCCCTACAGTGATTTTCTTTTGCACGACATGGGCGCACTCGGTGACGGCATCGTCCAGGGCGATGGCAGCGAGTACGAGATGAAAACGCCACCTCTCTGGGGCCTGCGCATCCGTGGACAGTTACTTCACGACGGCAGGGTACTGGTGCAAACCTTCCAGCAAGGGATCGATGACTCGGTCGCCTGGCACTTCGGAGAAGGCTCGGCAGCGGCATTCAACTACTCGCAGCTCAGTACTGCCCAGCAGCAACAGATCGGCAACTTCCTCTCTTCTCTTGGAAGGGCCGAGTTCGACATGAATGGCGACAATTTCGTCGGCACCGCGGACATCTCTGCGTTCATCAACTGCTGGACTGGAGATGCACCGGGTACCTTCGATGCAGACGCACCCTGTGCGGTCTCTGACCTTGATCAGGATGGAGATGTCGACGAATTCGATCTGCTGGGATTCGAGGACGCCTTCCTGGATCCCTTGAGCGACTGCGATGGTGATGGAGAGTGGGATGTCGCACAGATCATCACTTCGGGAGGTGATTCCAACGGCAATGGAATCCTCGATATCTGTGAAGGCTTCTCCTTCATCCGTGGTGATGGAAATACTGACGGCCTCATCGACATCAGTGATCCGATCCTGTCGCTGGGAGTCCTCTTCAGTGGATCGATGGCTGGAAGTTGTGACGACGCAGCTGATTCCAACGACGATGGCACCTTGGACATCAGCGACCCGGTGTTCCTGCTCGGGTTCCTCTTTTCGGGAAGTTCTGCCCCTCCGGCACCGGGGATCATGTGCGGGATCGACCCGACCGTCGATCCCCTCGATTGTCTCTCTTACCTCTCTTGCCCCTGAATTCGCCCTGAAATGCCGGATGAACGCGGGGTCGTACCAGTATCACTGGTACGACCCCGCATCGTTTCTACTGATGATGACCCTCTCGCTGGTGAGGAGCTCAGAATGCCCATTCCACAAAGAGATAGGTGCCACCAAGGTCGATGTCTGCACTGGTTCCAGTTCCATCATCGGCGACGTCGATGACGAGAGAGCGGTGACCGGCACCGAACAGGATGCCAGACCCTTGACGGACTCCCGCGCGGATCGTCATCCCCTCGTAGGTTCCATCGATATCGCCATAACTGATCCACAGTCCCGAGATCTCACCGTCGAACTCCATGCTCCAGTCGTTCCCGATGGGGATCGCAAGATTGGCTCCAACACCGAAAGCGGGAACCCACTCATCGATGGTACTCGATGCCGTTGCAGCGACACTGCCTCCCTTGCCTTCACTCGTGGTTCCAGAGAGGGTGGTATCGAGGTACAGGTGATCGACTCCCCAGATGTACTTCACCATCACGGGGCCCATTCCCAGCAATGCACCCTTGCTGTGGAAGGTCGTCACCGACGCCTCGAGGTTGCTGTTGAGCTCCGATCCGTTTTCGAAAACCGTGCCGGAGAAGTCGATATCAGAAGTGAGCGTACTCGATCCCGAACCGGTGAAGTTGATCTCGGTAACCTCGTAGGTGCCGATTCCAACATCTCCCTCGATACCATAGACCCAGAACTTTTCTTCCCCATCGAGGCCGAGAACACCATCGAGGTCGACGACGTCACCGAGGCTACCGAGATCCGAGGTCTGAATCGATCCGCCCGGGGTCGGTTGCCAGTTCTCAGCACGAACTCGCATCATTCCTGCTCCTCCCGCTCCACAACCGGAAGCGAACAGGAGAGAGAGTAGCGACAGTCCCGTGAGGAGCATGATCAGAGAATTGAATCGAGTCATTAGATTCCTTCCTGGCGTCAGTGGGCCGCCGACAGCATAGCCGCTTTGAAAGAACCCGGCTACCGTGGACAGGAGGTAGGTTTCTGCGGTAGGGTGACGCTTCTGCTGAGAGGGCGAGTGGCGGAACTGGCAGACGCGGGGGACTTAAAATCCCCTCCCCGTTCGGGGGTCCGGGTTCGATTCCCGGCTCGCCCACTTCATCGAATCTTCAGGTAGAGCTTCAGGTGGAGCTTCAGGTGGAGCTTCAGGTGGAGCTTCAGGTAGAGCTTCAGGTGCACGATTCCACGAGGAGCAGGCGCCTCCAGGGAGCCCTGTGGGCACGGGTGTGGAACCTGCTGCTTCCGAGAAACTGACCTTCTTCAGGACTACTCCTGCGTGACCGTATCCGATCCACAGCAACCGGAGCGGAACCACTCCAGGCAGCGAGCCGCATCACTGGATGTCGCAAATAGATAGCAAACGGACTTTCCAGGCAAACAGAAGACCGCAAAGTTCTTCCCCTGCTTGATGCAGTGGCACCCGCCTTTGATCCCCAATGGCCTGGGAAAGATGAAGACGGAGATGTGTTCGGCTTCCGATCGATAAAAGACCTTGGCAAGACGTAAGTCATCAATTGTTGAGAAGGAAACACCCAGCAGATTCGCCTCGGGAACCGGTAGATTGACAGAGACTCCCAGTTCCTCGGAGATCTTGAGAGAGGCCTCCTCTGCGCCCTGGAAAAACCAGTTCGGCCCATCATCTCCCGTCACGGAACGCTGATGTGAATCGAAAACAAAATTTCCGACACTTGCCTGGAGATCTTGAAATTGATTGGGAGAGAAGGGGTTGATCGAGGAAAAGATCACGAGAAGGAAAGCTGCCGCGCTGGCGAAGGGGATCATCTTTCGGCCGGTCCATCGACTGGCTACCGATCGCCGAGCTGAGTCGACCGTGATCGCCTGCTTGACCTTCTCTTCAAGGCCCTGCGGCACCCGCGGTCGTCGTGTCTTCGCCTTGATCAGCAACTTCATGTGCTCGATGGCACGTGCAGTATCTGCACATTTGGGACAGATGGAGAGGTGTAGGTCGACCTCTTCGGCAATTCCATCTACCAGTTCGCCATCAGCCCACTCGTGGAGCCGGTCCTTATATCGAATGCAATCGTCCATGAGCCCTCATCCTTCGATTACTTTCGTCCGTATCCCAATTCTTCAGCGTATTCCTCCAGGCGCTCCTTGAGGAACGCGCGTCCTCTGGAAATCCTGGATCGAATCGTACCAATTGGAACATCGAGAACATCGGAAATTTCTTCGTAACTGAGTCCATCTACGTCACACAGTAACAAGGCCTTTCTGTAGACCTCGGGAAGTTCTCTCAGGTAGCGGTTGACCTCATCTCCGAACAGGTCGAGAAAGGTCTCCGGGTTGTCGATCCCCTCACGTTCAAAGACATCGATCGAATGTCTCACCGGATCCACTGCCAGCGTTTCGACATCTCCGCTGTGTCGAGGACGGCGGGCCTTCTGCCGGTAACGATCGATGAAGTGATTCTTGCAGATTCTGAACAACCACGCCTTGACGTTACTGTTCACTCGAAACCCTGCGAAGGCCTTGAAGGCCTTGATGAAGGTATCCTGCACCAGATCTTCCGCCTGGGCCCGGTTCCTGGTCAACCCCATGGCGAACCGGAATACATCATCCATGTGAGGCAAAGTGAGCTCTTCGAAAAGCTCTCTGTCTCCCATGCTGAGTGCATCACTCATCGGTCCTCCTTCAAGCGGGCGGCTTGCAAGCGGGCTCGAAGCGGCAAAACGGCGTATTTGCCGTGTGAATGCCTCGAAAACCTACTCTACCGTTCCAACGAAGGTGAATTCTGACCGGTTCCAGAAAAATCTCTCTCGACCCTATTTGCCAGTATTTCGACGTTTTGAGCCGATTCTTGCCAGATCTGCTGCCAGGGGATCTGCTCAGGGTCGTAGACCTGGGCCATCAATATTCTCGGCAAGGTCCAGTCGATGGCAGCCAGATCGCTTCCCGAGACGATTTCCCACTCCTGATTCACCAGTAGTTGACGAAACTCCTCGATCTTCTCCTCCAACCCCCCGCCGGGAAGTCCGCGCCGCAAGCGGTCGATGAGCCCGTTGAGCTTCCTGTCATCCCGCACCCTTCGGTGATGTCGAGAGAGCACTTCACTCGCCGCCCCATGACGGAGAAGCAGCCACTCCTCCGTCAAGGTTGCTGCCAGGAAGGTTGCCAGACTCTCGTTGAGACTGGCGTTGCCGGAGATGTGCAGGGTGCGATGTACCAGTTCATGAAGGATCAGATCGACCAGCCTCTCCTCCTCCAGTTCGATGAGGGAGCGGGGCAGTGGCTCCGGAAACCAACCGAGACTACTCCATGCAGGAACTGCAAGAACATCGGCGATCAGGCTCGCCTGTTCCAATCGACTCGCCTCGAGCAAGGCATGATCCCGGTATCTGTATCCCTTGTAGGGAACCTTACCCACCAGCGGAAAGTGCCACAGATGAAGATCGAGTTGCGAGGGATGCGCAGCAACGACGATCCAGCTGGCAGGGCCGAAGATCTGATCCACCCGCTGATAGGCATCGCCGACGCGCAATCCGCGCCCCCGCGCAAATTCCAGCAGTGCGGGAATCTCCTGCAGTCGCTCCCGTGCGGGAGTTCCTTCCTCCAGTTTCAGGGCGAGTTGTTGAAGAGGTACCGAGGAGGCGAGACGCTGCACCACGGCACTGCCGTTGGAAGCGAGCCAGGGCGCCTGACAACCGCTACAGGCCAGTAGTGGATGAAGTGCCAGCAAGAGCAGGCCGACAGGGAACATCCCTGGCCCTCCCGTGCTGTACCCTGAATCTGCCCGGTTGCTACGCTGCTTCATGGCCAGCAGTGTAACCGATGGGCGGATGTGGGAGGCGACCAATCGCACGGCGAACCGGCTCCCGCACCGTCACGGAGTGGAATCAAAGATGGGGAAGGGTCGGGGCTCGAACTGATCGAAGAACTCGGTGAATCCGAAGTAGTACTGATCGAAGACCGGTTCTCCCGCCGGCCCCAGATAGATCGCTCCCGACTGTCCGAGGGGAATCATCGATTCGATCCGGACAGGGCCTGTCGATCCCACCTCCACCACCTGCGTATAGGTGGATCGATCGAGCCACGGTGTACTCCACACCTCACCGATCACCTCGCTGTTGAAATCGATGGTGGCTCTCTGCCGATCCCACGGCCGTGGTCCCAGTTGAGCCAGGGTGTCATCGAGGGCGAGCAGGATCAGACCGGCAGCGTCGGTCGGCTTGGGGGTCAGACTGCGATTCAGGAACCAATCGACGCGATTCTGTAAAACGGTGTCCGATCCGGGCAGTGCCCGGAGAAATACGTTGAAGAGCAGATTGAAGTCCTGGTTACTCCAGGTAAGGCTCTCCGTCTCCAGTTCATCCTCGAAGGTCAGTTCCAGGACCCGCCGGATCCACAGATCCTGCAGCGTCCAGGCATCCGCCTCGACGGGGGAATCGATCCAGCCGGGGAGTCCTCCCGGAACGAAGTAGCCATCCCAGGATTCCAGGAGCGCCAGCGCATCGAGGCGATCCTGGTTCAGATCGGTTTCCACCGCGGTGGTGAATGCATCTCTCACGAAGAACCAGCGGTTGCCGCCGCTATCTCCGAGGTTGCAGCAGTCGGTGGCACTGATCTCCGGAGCGAGATCACGGATGAACTCGAAGGAGAGAGGCCCCTCGGCAACCTCTTCCGCCAATCGATCCTGCATGGCGTGGGCCCTGTGGAATCGACCGTAGGCATGACGGGGACTCGCTCCCCCCGCTTCTCCACCACCAGCCTTGTTGTTCCAGCCCCCCATCCATCCTCGCTGTGGATTCTGCACAGTCTTTCGAGGTTTGTAGGTGACTGGATCGGTCCACTCCATCGAGCCATCCCCCAGCTGCGGTAAACGAGGATCGGCCCCCTCGACCCTCTGCGGATCGAGACCAGCCATCCAGTAACCGATGTTCCCGCGCCGATCGGCATAACAGACATGCAACCCGACACAGAATCGGTCCATCGCATCCCCGAAATCATCGATGTTACGAGCCATGATGAAATCGAGATTCACATCGAGGGTCAGCAGTTCTAGTTGCCAGTGTGAGTATTTCCAGCTCGCCACCGGTCCCTCGACAGAATCGGGATTGAGGATCAACGGTGCTACCACTGGCCCGTGCTGAGTCCTGTACACGGGAAGTTCCAGGAACTGGTCATTCCCCAGGGCGATCGTCTCGGTGCGATGAAGGAAGAGGTCTGCTGCGTCGTCGAGATAGATGTCCACCGTGTGAGGATGGGCGACCTGACCCGACCATGCGTGCCTTGGAGTCCTGCCGATGATGATTCCCGGCAAGCCAGCCAGTGCCATTCCGGAGACGTCGATCCCGGCGCCACGCAGTGAGCCCTCGACGATCAGGCCGGGAGCACTGAAATCCATCTGAGGCCCGGAGTGAAGGATCGGGTTACCGGTCTCGGTCAGATCTCCCGATACGACCCATGCATAACTGCCCAGGCGAATCGGTGAGCCGATCGCTTCCAGCCGGCGATTGGTGCCGCCAAACACATCATCGACCCGGTCACGCAACGCTCTCAGATTGTCGACCTGATACTGTTGTGGTAACGGCTGAGGAGGGGTCGTCTCTCCGAGGAATGGAATGTTGAAATTCTCGGGTGGGATCATCGTCGGGGCTTCAGGATCGTCGAGCCAACGCAGATCATCGAACATATCGAGACCATCCAGGGGGTACTCGTCGATCAACTCTGCCAGCAACAGGGCATTATCGAGTTGATGGGTAGCCAGTGCCTCGGAATCGAAATTCCGCAGCAGGGTCACCTGCAGGTTCATCACATCCTCGATCGTCCAGGGATCAGCAGTGATCCCCAGTTGATGGAATTCATAGGGGAGCAGTGAGGGATCGGCATTGACCTCCTCGACTCGTCGGTTCATTCCATCGATGTAGGCCAGTGCAACATGTTGAGCCATCTCGGACAGTTGATCGAAACCATCGAGAAGTTCCTCGTCGGAGTATCCGAGTAATTTGATGGCGATGTCGGTGTTCAGCTGGCTCGGTCCGAGGATCTCCGTCAACCCTCCACTGGAGAGGCGTCGAAATAGTTCTGACTGCCACAGGCGATCGGTCGCCACCTCGTATCCGAAGGCTTCGTACAACTGGTACAGATCTCCACCTTCGATGAACCACACTCCCTGCTCATCTCTGGTCACCACCACTTCGGGTGGAGTGGGACAAACCGGGTAACTCGCGCACTCCCCGACGGTAGAGGTGGAACAGTAGGGATAGGGATAACCAGGTGCGCGGCCATCGAGCAAGCGGAAGGCGATGATCAGCGTCGCATCTGCTAGATCGACAGCGCCATCTCCGTTGCTATCCATCGCTGCAGCACAGTCTCCTGCCGGTCCTCCGGTGAAAAGGTGCTGGAGAAGCCAGATCCCATCGGCGAGGTTGACGCGCCCATCGACATTGGCATCCCCTCGGATGAAGGGAATATCACCCGCATCGGCCGATCCGGAGCAGATGGCTAGACAGAACGTCATCGTCAGAATTCGAAACATCTGATACACCTCCAGTGCTTTCCATCCTCCATCGTAGCAGCCAATGAACCCAGTTCGACCCCTGGGTTGCATCCTGCTGGATGAGGGTAAAATGGAAGAATCTGTCGTTGACGGAAAATTTGTGGACGAGTGGGTCCCCACTCCCAGGAGGTATCATGCTCAGAGTCCCTGTCCTGCTCACTGCACTGCTGTGGCTACCGGTTACCTCACCTGCCGGTGAACCGATCGAAACTGCCTTTGTCGCCTCCGGCGTCGAGGTCGTTGGCGGTGAACTGGGGAGTGTTGCCGATCTTCTGAATCCCCTCCTGCAGAGTCAGTTTGACACCGGTGGCTTCCGAAATCTCCTCGAGCTTCGAGATCTCGATGATCCGACGATGCAGGACGACGATGATATTTCCGTCGCTTCCTTTCCAGGTATCGATGTCGACGGCAACCCCGATAACGACTTTGACGGCACGAACCTGTTCGAGGTCGATCCGCTCGGTCTCACGGATACCGGTGAGCCACTCACCATCTTTGCCCCCGGATCCATCACTGCAGGGGCACTGCTGGCAGGCCCGGCTGACCTCGATATCGGGGGAGGAATCGTGATCCCGGGTGCGATGCTGGAAGGCACCATCGTCAGCGGCGGCGCTTCGATGGCGAGCCCCCCCATCGCTGCGGCGATCCCGGTGGCTCTTTTCGATGCGATCCCCGCTCCCTTTCCATTCGATGGTTTCCCCTTCAACTACGACACCATGACTGAGGTGCTCTCCTTCCTCGGCGTGAATGCCGATGTCGATCTGGATGGGGATACAGTCCCCGATGCGTACTCGGTCGAGTTCGTGCTCTCCTTCGTCTCCTGCCAGATCATCTACCCGGTGCTGGGAACCAATTTCCTGCGCGGCGATGTCAATGACGACGGTTCGCTCGATATCGGTGACGGAGTCAACCTGCTCTCCTACCTGTTCACGGGAGGAACCGAACCGGGTTGCCTCGACGGGGCCGATACCAATGACGATGGGCAGGTGAATATCGCCGATGCGGTGCTGGTTCTGAGTCACCTCTTCACCGGCGGCCCACCACCTGCGATTCCATTCACTTCCTGTGGTCTTGACCCGACCGATGATCTGCTCGACTGCTTGACCCGGCCTGGAAGTTGTTGAGAAGGACCGGGATCGAATCGATCTGGATCACCGATGACGACGGATCATCCCCTGGATGACTCGATCGAGTGCCTGCAGGAACGCCGATCGATCCCCCTGCTCGAAGGGAGCCGGTCCCGAGGTGGGTAATCCGAGATCTCGCATGTGGGTCGATAGATCTCTTCGAGCCAGCGCTTCACCGACCGATTCTTCATCGAGGATTCTTCCCCGCGGTGAAACCACCTCGGCCCCCTCGGCTACACATCGAGCGGCCAGCGGGATGTCTCCCGTCACCACCACGGTCCTGTCACAGCAATTCTCTGCGATCCAGTCATCGGCAGCGTCGAAGAGGTTCCCGACCACCTGCAGGCGGCAGCGAGGTGCTGAAGGAATCTTCATCTGACGGTTGGCGATGAAAACCACCTCCATCTCGAGTCGCTTCGCGACTCGCACCACCTCATCCTTGACGGGACATCCATCCGCATCTACCAGCATCTTTATCGAGTTGGACATCGAACTACTTTCGATTCAGTTCCCCGGATCGGCGCATGACGATCACTGCTGATCCTCTTTCTCGCCGTCGATAGTTGCTTCCTTCTCTTCCTCACTCTCCTCCTCTGTCGCTTTCAAGACCGTTGCAAGTTCTTGCAGTCGTGCCTTGAGTGCTTCGACATCCGAGGTGGGAAGATCACACACCTGGTCGACACACAGGTATGCACAAGCTTTCCCATCGACAAGAGTTCGATCGGTGGCAAGGGAAACTATCCTGGCCACTGCTGCCCCCGATTCCCCTGCCGGGCGCAATGCGATCACCGGGAATGGCACCGGTGAGTGAACCACGGCATCGATCAATGCCTTCGTCTCGGGGCTATCGGGATCTCCGACCACCGCAACTGCTGGTGTTGATCTCACCATCGCCTGGACCGCCAGCAGTAGTTCGGCAGATCCAGTCGGGTACTTTCCAACCGATCTCAGGGCAGCACTGATGATCTGCTCCGCGGCTTGCCGATATTCGCCATCCCCCGTCAACTCGTAGAGTCTCAGGAGGCTTCGAGCGGTGGTTGCGTTGCCTGAAGGAATCGCTCCATCGAAGAACTCCTGGCGTCTGCCGAGCAGCACCTCGGCTCCCTCAGGAGCCTCGAAGAGAGCGGCTCCTTCTACCAGCGGACCGAACTCCTTCTTCATCACCTTCCACGAACGAAGCGCTTCCGAGATGTAACGGACTTCGAAGGTGGCCTCGTAGAGATCGAGGCAACACTTCAACCACAGTGCTGCGTCCTGGAGAGTCGCTGGGTTTCCCGATACCTGAACGACTGCCTCGGGCTCAGCGGAGCTGGAGTCGATACCGGCAGGATAATCCCGACGACGCAGGAAGCGATCATCGAGCACCAGCGATCCGCGCATCGATTCGAATGCAGTAACCGCCGCTTGACGGAAGCGCGCTTCATCGAGGAGCGCAGCTCCCCTCGCAAGCGCAGAGATGGAAAGAGCATTCCAGCCGAGGACCACCTTTGGATCCCTCTTGGGGGCGATCCTGTCCTCCCGCGCTTTCTTCAACTTGGTGACGCCTTCGCTCCACATCCTTTTTGCCTCGGTAATTTCGATGGAAAGCTCACCTGCAGCTTCAGCAAGCGGCATCGCCAGCCGAGCAACACTCGCCTCGCCCTGCTCGAAATTGCCGTACTCCACCACTCCGAGAACCTTGCACAGAAGTGCACTGGACTCCTCGCCCACCACCTCGGTTACCTGCTCAGGAGTCCAAACGTAATAGGATCCCTCGACGCCACCAGAATCCGCATCCCATGAACCGGCGAAGCCACCATCCGGGAGCAAGAAATGCTCCAGCATCGCATCGAGCGTGATTCGGCCGATTCGAGTCAACTCTGGATCAGAGGTGATCCTGCCCCCCTCGAGATAGCTCTCCGCCAGCG
>CAYPPQ010000004.1:59262-72509 GCA_964412635.1 uncultured Planctomycetia bacterium
ATCCCTGGTTGTAGAGCATCTTCTCGAAGTGTGGGACCTGCCACTTTTCATCGACGCTGTAACGGTGAAAGCCCCCTCCCACCTGATCGTAAATTCCACCACGCGCCATCGCTTGCAGTATCGACACTCCTCGATCGATGGATGCCTGGTCCCCGCGTACTTTCCCCTCTCCTATGAGATACTGCAAAAGCCTCGGGTTAGGAAATCGCGGTGCCTTGCCGAACCCTGCTGGATCGGCGGTGTAACTCCCCGCAGCTCCATCCAATCCACCGGACAGGTATTCGATGGCAACGATTCCCTCGAAGTTGCGTTGCGTTCTCTCCAGTAGATGCTGCTTCAGATTATTCGCACTCTCCTGGATGCGTTCGCGATCTTCACGCCATGCCCTATCGATGCTCGTCAGCACCTGCATGAACCCTGGCCGATTGAACCTGGTTCGCGGCGGAAAGTATGTGCCCCCGAAGAATGGCCTGAGATCTGGCAGAAGGAATGCGGAGAGGGGCCATCCTCCACCACCGGTCATCGCTCTCACCGCATCCATGTATGCGTCGTCGACGTGTGGAAGGTCTTCACGATCGACCTTGATGGAGATGAAGTGCTCGTTCATGAACTCTGCGATTTCGACATCGGAAAAGGACTCACGTCGCATCACGTGACACCAGTGGCAGGAGGAGTAACCGATGGACAGGAAGATGGGCCGATCCAGTTCTCGTGCCCTGGCAAACGCTTCCTCACCCCACGGGTACCACTCGACCGGATTCTCGGCGTGTTCCCGAAGATAGGTGCTGGGACTGTCGGAGAGACGCCAGCCACCTACTTTTTCGTCACCCGACTCCTGGGCCATTCCAGAAAGACCGGCATAAAACAGTGCACTGGTGCAGATCATCCATCGATTCATGTTCACTCTCCTAGGCGCTCATTGTAAGTGCTGGAGGTGGGTGCGGGGAGAAGATCTGCCGCTGAGAGGCGATCCTCCAGCGATCTCTCGACTTCATCTTCCTCGATACCGCGACTATTCACTTGACGATGAAATACCCCTTTGGAACGATTTCAGGGAGAACAGCAACCATGTAGAAACGAGGCACGATGGAAACAGGCGAAACGACTTCCCCGAAGTGGGTTACAGGACTGGCCGTACTCTACGGTTAGTTCTTTGCGACGATGGGACTCAACCACTTCTTCAACTTCTTCGAGATGAGTGGTGGAGAAGCGACCAACCCCGAAGCACAGGCAAAGTTCTGGGCCGGAATTGGTGCGAGCGGGTTCATGATGACCTTGATCTTCGCAACCGAGGCTGCCAGTGGAATCCTGATTCTCTCGATGCGATACACCGCTCTCGGATTGATCTTGCTGACCCCGGTGCTGGTCCACATCGTCGGCTACCACATATGGGTCGACCGAAATGGACTCGAGATGGCCATCGTCCTTTCTGCGATTCACCTGGTGCTGGCCTGGATGAACCGACAGAAGTACCGTTCGCTCTTCGGCTAGCAGCAGGGAGGCCACGAACGACACTCCCTCTCAATCTCGAGAGGGAGTGTCGTTCGGCACCGCAACTTCTCCGTAGAAGTACCACTCGGATCTGTGATCTCTGGTCAGATCAATATCGGTAAGTGCCGCCCTGACCATGTCGATGGGGATCGAGTTGTTCTGAAGGACCCGGTCGTGGAATTCACGATCACTCATCTTTCCGCCATCTACCAGTTCGTCATGCAATGCCATCAACTGCAATCCACCCAGCATGTAAGCGGCCTGGTACAGCGGCCCGTAGCTTCCACTGACCGAGCGCCTCACCTCCGCTGTGGCGTTGTTTCGTTCATGCCCGACATTTTCCACCAGGAAGTCGATGGCCTCCTGTGCAGTCATCTGACCGAGGTGGTAACTGAGTGAGAAGATGATGCGCGCACAGCGATGAGTTCTCCAGAAGAGCATTCCCACGCGGTTCTCGGCGGACTCGGCAAAGTCCTTGTCCCACAGCAACATCTCCCAGTAGAGAGCCCACCCCTCCATCCAGAAGGGAGTGGCGAATGCCCTTCGATGGGTGCGATGGCGGCTGGTCATGAAACCCTGCAGATGGTGTCCCGGGATCAACTCGTGATGCACCGTCGCCCTGGCGAAATGGCGATTGTTTCCGCGCAAGCTCATCCGCTTGTCCTGATGCTCCATCTCGTGAGTCGGAAAAGCCACCATGATGGTTTCTCCTCCGAGGAAATAGGGGCTCGTCTTTTGACGCGCCGCAGACAGCATCTCCATCCTCCATGTCTCCTTGCACAGGTCTGGAATCGTCACCAGGTCTCGATCTTCGAGGAACTGGACCGCTTCGTCAGCGAGTTCCTTGATCAGATCGGGTTGCTTCCCCGGCTCGACATGCATCTCCTTGACGTGATCGAGGGCCCCACGCCAATCATCTCCAAATCCAAGATCTCTCGATGCGCGGAGCATTTCCTGGCGACACCACTCGAATTCACGACGAGCGATCTCGATCAGTTGCTCCGGTGTGTAGGCGATCATCTCGTTCTGAAGCATGCTCAGGAGCTCTTCCCTGCCCACCGGATCGCCGATGATGGGAGGATCCCCATCATCTGTGATTCCAACGATCTTGGTGCGCAGGAATTTCCGGTACTCCTTGAGAGTCTTTTCCAGATCGCTGTAAGGCTTCTCCACCCACCAGGTGAAGAGCGGGTCGTACCCCTGGTAGAATCGGTACCAGCCAGAGAGAGATCTCTCCAGTCGACTCACCATCTGACTCGCTCGATTCGCGACCACCCTCTCGAAAGGTGCCTCCCCCTTGGGAGCACTCTTCAGTTGCTCCTCGATCGCTTCCCTCGCCTTCTTCACCGCCTGATCGAGTTCAGTGATCACCGTGGCGATCGATTTTCCATCGACAGGTTCGATATTCCGCCGATTCTCCTGCAAGGCGATGATGGTGGCTGCAAAGGGTACGAACACATCGATCTGCTGCTCCTTCGACTGCTGGTGTTGAAGCGAGCGAAGTCGGTATCTCAGGTCATTCTGGAACAGGATGTGATCGATCTGTTGATCCCTGGCGAGGGAATCAAAATCCACCGTCGCGAGTTCATCTCTCCAGTGTTCCAGATATGCCCGTGTCCTTTGATTTGCCAGCGGTGACATCGGAGCATCGTAGAATCTACCGATGTTTCTCCGGTCAGCGGAATACAGTTCGATCATCCCGCGAAGTTCTGGCAAAGTCTGATCCGGGATGCCACCGGGATGATCCTCGGTCGTCCCCCCCGATTTCACTTCTTCTTCGATACCGGTGAGTTGCCCATCCACCATCGAGTGCAGTCCGAGGGTGAAAAACTGGATGGCGATCAGCGCCAGGATACATCGAAGCATCGGCGGCTTCCTTTCAAGGATTTCTGAACCTCTTACAGTCTAGAAGCGATGGAAACCGATACAACGACGGACAGTGGAAATCGATTTGGTCACAAAAAAAGAGAGGCGATATCCCGAACGGATACCGCCTCTCGCATCACACGATTTTTCGAATTGGCTACTAGGCTTCGACCTTGCTCAGTTTCGGCGCAAAGATCGTTGAGAAGAACGACCCACAGAAACCGGCAATCGCCACCGCCACGTAGGCGTTCGGCTCTGCCACCACCATGTTGACCACGTACCAACTCGCAACCGCAATGATTCCGCCGATGACTCCTGAAAATACGGAGCCTCCCATGTTATTTCCCATTCCCGTTTCTCCCCTCTCTGGTCGAGGACTATCCCCGTCCACAACAAGGTAGAGCAATTGGACCAAAATTGTCAAATCGACCTTCAACGACCTCATCTCGGCGTAACACAAGATTGTTAGTCCGAGAGCCGTGAATCTACGGATCTAACTCTCCTGAACAGCCCAGGCGTCCTTCTCCATGGTGGAGACTGTCGTAGAAACTCCGGAAGGAGGTCATCATGACCTATCTGGATATCGCTCGCAAAACCCCGCCATCCCTGAGCTTCGCATTTCTCGCGTTGCTACTTTTTTTCCCAACCACCACCCTGGACGCCCAGCATTACATGAAAAACCTGGGTACACGTGGTCTCGAAATCTCCCTGGAGATGACCCCCACCAGTGACGGAAACTTCGTCACCGTTGGACCGGTGACGAGACCTCCTAACGCACCGCCAGGTGTCGACATCTACCTCAACAAGGTCGATCCCCTGGGCAACGTCATCTGGACCCAGCGAGTCGTCGAGTTCTCCGGCGCAGATCCAGGGAATGCCATCCCCTTCTCCATCACCGAAACAACCGATGCAGCAGGGAACGCAAATGGATTCGCATTGACGGGAATCGTTCGAACCTCACAGAACCTGCGAGATCCGATCATGGTTGTCACCACCGACTCCGTGGGAGTGCCGATCAAGTACAACTCCTACGGGGGCAGTATCCCAGGAACGAACTTTGGAGTCATCAGCGGCGTCGGAGTACAGATCATCCAGACTCCCGATGGCAACCTCGCGGTGTGTGGCTCGGTGATTCTCGACGATTTCGTCGGGATGGTCCCCTTCATCATGTCCCTCGACACCGATCTCAACCTTCATTTCCTGAAGCTCTATGAGGACGCCAGGTATGGTTTTGGAAACCTGTTCGGGTTCGACACCAGGGCTCACTTCGCAGACATCGAATACATCGAGGCGTACACCAGTCCCAACGGCGTGGTTTACCCCGAAGGGTTCGTGGTGGTGGGAACCACCAGCAAGATGAACGACTGGTTCACGGAAATCATCGTCGCCCGAACCGATCTCAACGGAAACCCCCTGAGAGTTGCACTTCATGGCCCTCAGCAGATGCCTTCCAGGGGTACCGCTCTGACGGTCACCAATCAGGGCAACATCCAGGTGGCAGGACTACAGTTCAGTCCCACCGGAGGACCCCCTTCCACACTCGTCCTGAAGCTGGATCCGGTTGGACTGGCTGCCATCGATCAGGATCAGTACTACGGCTTCATCACTGTCGGAGATATCCGCCAGATCAGCGACGATCACTTCGTCCTTGCCGGCCGAGACACGTCGTCGCCTCCGGAAGCAGCGGTTCTCCGCATCAAGGTCGATGGCAGTCTCGTCTTCTCCAAGAACTACCAGGGAGCCAATGTCGAGATCTTCACCGATGTTCACGAGGTCGACACCGCCTCTCTTGATCTACTCAGCAGCGGCCTCTCCACCACCTACACGAGAGGACCCATCGACGAACTGCTGGCAAGAAGCAGGGACGACGGTTCCATCCCCGGTTGTCCGGTAGCCGATATCAATGTCGATCTGGGCGCACCCAGTAACCCGATTCGCGATACCGATCTTCCCCAGTTACAACTCGATCTGGTCACCAACCACGACTGGGACATCCCCAATCCGAACACCCTGGTCTTCCTCATCTGTCCATTGTTTCCAGGCAACCCCGTCCCCGGGCCGGTTCCCTGGGACTGGTTCATCCGTGCCGATCACAACAGGGATCAGCAGGTGAACGTGGCGGATGCCATCGGAAGCCTCGAGCGCCTCTTCGTCGGTGGACCCGCTGCGGTCCCGGAAGAAGCCGCGGATTCCAATGCGGATGGAGTACACGACGTCAGCGATGTGATCCACAGTCTTGCGTACCTGTTCGGCGGCGGGTCACCACCGGTGGCTCCCTTCGAAGAACCGGGGCCGGATCCTTCCAGCACTGCAGGCAATGTCTTCAACTTGCAGGAGTTGAACCAGTTCGTCAGCGGACTGCTCGACGAAGCAGGAGTGCTCTCGGACCTGTTCCCGTAAACGATCGACTCGACCAATTGCGAGGCAAGAGGCCCCGTCGGCGAAAGCCGGCGGGGTTTTCTAAATTCATGCTTCGAGACAGCGTTTCAGTGCCTGATCTCTGTAATTGAAGACGGTCTCGAGTTCTTCCCGAACGAAGAGATGGTGGGCCAGGCTGCCGAGAGGGCCGAACGGCATCACGTAGGTGACAACATCGCGAATGGCAACCCCCTGCTGCTGCTGCGTGACCTCGTGATAGTGATGCCAGAGTCGAAACGGTCCGACCAGTTGCACATCGATGAAGGATCTCCCCTCCCGGATGCTCTGGATCTCGGAGAGCCAGCAGCGAGATCCGAGCAGCGGAATCTTGACCCTGTACTCGATGAGCAATCCGTCATACATGCTGGCGGGCAATTCCGTGAGGATTTCGAACACCATCTCCGGAGGTGAAATTTCATCGAGATTGCGCGGTGAACTGATGAATTGCCATGCAGTGGCGAGATCGGTGTCGATCACCTGGCTTCTGTCAAGGCGGTTAATGGGTGCCATCTCTCTGCTCCTGCGATGTCGGTAGTTTGTCGAAGGATGTGATCACTGAAGACCGAGTAGTCGAGGTAAGGTCTCTTCCAGAAGCCGATCCGCCTCGCCGGCAGTCGCTGCGATCCCCACCACATCGAACTTTCCCGAATCTTTCAGTGGCCCGACATTGTAGAGCAGGAGTTGTCCCTCACCCTTCCGAACGTCGAGCAGATGATCTCCGATTCGATCTGCAATCTCCTGAAAGGGCACTCCTACCAGATCCGGATGGACAAAATCCTGAGCCCGATAGGCGGGACGATCGCCCGGGATGACCCGGTCGATCAGATGCATCGGCGTGCTGGTTCCACCCCAGCGCCCGTTACACTCGGTGATTCGAAGCGTTGGATCTGCATCGGGATCTCCCACCACCAGGTGATCGAAAGAACATCGCCCGACATACCCGAGTTGCTGCAGGGCCAGGACCACCGGTCTTGATTGATCCTCCAGTGCTCGATTGAGGGAAGAAGACAGGGTCGACGGTCGACTACCGACGAACAACTTCTCCTCGCCGGAGAGGATCTGCTCGTAGATCCCGTCGAGTCTTGGCGCCCTTGCGCCCGTGGGTGGAATCCACCACTGGGTCGAGGGAGAGAGATCGGTTTCTTCCCACACACATGCCAGCACCTCCTCCCCCTCTGGCCAGTCCATTGACTTCAACGCCTCGTGGATGAGTCGCTCCTGCTCTTCATCTTCGAGAGCGCGCAGATCGGCGACCTGGAAGAGGCGGTTTCCCATGGCAGAAGCGCAACGAGTTCTCTTGATGGCAACACGATTGGCGACCGGGAACATCTCACGGAGGTGAGCTACCAGCGACGCCACATCGGTAGCGGTGCGTGTCATCACCAGTGCATCTTCTCCCACGACACTCTCGACCAGTTCTGAAAAGAGAGCCTTGTCGTTGGCGACCCAGGTGATCTCCGGAGGCGGTGAGATCATCTGGACGGGAACTCCCGCCTCATCCGAGACGGTGGAAGCGAGATGCCAGCAGTCCTCGATACCCATGTAGGGCTCGATCAACATGCCTCCCGCCTGTCGAGCGACTTCCACCAGGCGGGAAAAGACCTCACCTTCCATGCAACCACTCGAAACACGGATCTGTCCATCCGGAGGGGAGGAATAGAGGTGGTGCGGAGAACCGAGGCCCAGCTGATCTCGACAGTACTCCTCATATCCTGGCTGGGGACTGGAGACGGTGGCGAAGAGGTCTCCATCTCCGCAGCGGAGCCGAGCTCGATGCTGGTACTCATCGACCCCTTCGATCCCGCTGAGAAAGGGGATTCCTGATACATCGTCGAGATGCAGTACCGGCCAGCGGCGATCCCCCTGCCAGCAATGCTTCTGACGCGACTCAAGAGCAGAAATCAACTGATGACGCGCTGCGTAATCCTGAACGATGGTCTCGAGATCACTTCCACTCACTCTTCATTTCCCTCCGCCTGATATGCCGCCATACATCCGGGCTGGGGTCGATCAGCCGCTCCCTTTTCCCGCCGGCAGCATACCCCACAGCCCCGCTGGAGTGCAGCCCGTAACTACTGCTTGCCCCCGCCCTTTTTCCTGCGATCCTCCCCCCCAGGAGATCCCGATGCGAAGTAGTTTACACACCACATTGTCGCTGATAATCCTGCTGCTGGCGGGCTGCCAGACTCCCGAGATGAAGGGAGAGGAGAGCACCGATGCGCCCTCCAAAATTACCGCAGCGAGGGTTCTCTTCGTCGGCAACAGTTTCACCTTCTGGCGAGGTGGTCTCGCCCTTCACCTGAAGCAACTGTCCGAGGCGATGGATCCTCCCCTCCAGTACCAAACGTCATCGGTGGTTCGAGGTGGTGCCTCCCTCGAGGTGATGTGGAACCGGACCGATGCAGCAACGACCATCGCCGAGGGAAACTGGGATGTGGTGGTCCTGCAGGAAGACATTCCTGAAACGAACCTCGAGTCGTTTCGCCAGTACTCTCGCAAATTCGTGAAAGCGGTGAGAGAAGCGGGCGCACGCCCCATCCTGTTCATGGCGTGGGAGTATGATCGCCTCGACTGGATCTCTCTCGATGAGATCATCGTAGCCCACCAGGAGATGGCCAGGGAACTGAAGGTCGAGGTTGCCCCCGTCAGCTGGGCATGGAATCAATCGCGGATGGCAAAGCCTGGACTCAACATGTACGCCAGGGATCGGGAACATCCGAGTGTTGCCGGCATGTATCTGTCGCTACTGGTGATCGAGGCCACCATCTCCGGTGCCGATCCACGGACGCGCGATCCACAGGAGTTGCCGATCCGGGGACTACCGCAGCTCAATCAAAACGCCACTCGCTTCTTGCGAAAGATCGCCCACAGGTCGATCGAAGAGTGGAACGATTCCATCGACAGGAACTGATCGATGACTGCCCCCTGGTAGATCGTTTCAGGTCCCGATCACTCGACATCATAGATCAACAGCTGGCAATCGAGATCACCGTTGACCAGGGGGATCTTCATCTTCGGCGCCAACTGAATCCCTTTCTCGTAAGCCTCGGAACCACTCAGGATGACGACCCTCCAGCCGTGCAGCCGACGGATCACCGCACCGAGGCGATCGGGAAAATTAGGCTCGGTGGTGAGTCTCTTTCCATAGGGAGGATTGGTGACCAGGGTTCGACTCGACCCATCCGCCTTCAAGTTCAGCACCGACTGCTCGCGCACCGCTAACTTGATTCCAGCGATCTTGGCGTTGGCACGGGCAACTTCCAGCACTTCAGGATCATTGTCTGCGGCGAGGATCGATGGTTTTTGCCCCGTCACCTGTCCCCTGAGAGCCCCCCGAAGGGACCTCATCTTCGCTACATCCTCATCCCCATGGCAGGCCCACCGTTCGAAACCGAATCGTTTTCTGGAGAGCCCCGGCGCCAGCCCGGAAGCCCATTGAGCTGCTTCGATGGCCAGCGTTCCGGAACCACACATCGGATCAATCAATGCGGATCGACGATCCCACCCAGACATCCGAAGAATCGCTGCAGCGAGACTCTCTCGCAGGGGGGCATCACCGGATTTAGCTCGATAACCGCGTATGTGCAGCGGTTGCCCTGACATATCCAGATAAAAGGTAACCTTGTCATTGGCCAGATAGACGAACACCTTCACATCGGGATCATCCCGATCGATGGAAGGACGATCCCCTTCTGCATCCCGGATCTGATCGACGATGGCATCCTTGACCCGAAGTGCGATGAATCCACTGTGGTTCAATGCGCTTCCCACCGCCACGCAGTTCACCGCCAGAGTTAGCCTTGAGGAGATGAAAGGAGTCCAGTCCACGGCTCTGGCTGCTTCATACAGCTGCTCATCGGTAATCACAGGAGCTCGGCCGAGAACCACCAGAATTCTCTGAGCGATTCTACTTTCAAGACAGGCGCGCCAGCCATCGATCCATTCACCACGGAATGGAATTCCGCCGCGATTGAAGCGGACGCTTCTGAATCCGCATTCATGTAGTTCGTCACAGAGCGCTTGCTCGGTGTGACGGATCGCGGAAGCATAAAATTCTTGCATTCAGACGCCGATCTTTGATCTTGAACTCGATGGGTCCAGGACTGGATCCGCACCGGATTCGAAGGTTCAAAACTGTCGTAAATTGTAGATTTGCAACAGTTTAGCAGAGTCACAATTGTATTTCACGAATTTCCTATTCCATCCACCGGCTGTTTGTTTACCTTCTCGACCTGTACACGGAATTCACCGGTCAACTACCGATGAGTTTGAAGACAGCAACACAGAAAAGGTGTCCCTTGAAGAACATGCTTTCATTCACTTCAACTCTGGCTTTCATCTTCGCAGCAACACTGTTCACTTCCGATGCAAACGCCATGCAAGAGATGGCAGGAAACTGGAAAAGTGGTCTGAGTTTCAGTTCCGATGACGGCAACATCAAGATCGGCATCGGAGGACGGCTTCAAATCGATCATGGATTTTTCAGCGAAGAAGATGGTGTCGATCAGGAACAAGACGGTGTCGAGATGCGAAGATCACGACTCGCCGTATCAGGACTCATCGGCGGGAATGTCGAATTCAAGACACAGTACGATTTCGCCGGAGGCGATGCCGACTTCAAGGATGCCTGGATCGGACTCAAAGAGGCAGGATTTCTCGGAAAGGTGCGCGTCGGGCAACAGTTCGAGCCGATGGGCCTGGAGACCTTGACCAGCAGCAAGTACATCACCTTCGCCGAGCGCAGTTTCACGACGGCCCTGTTGCCAGGAAGAAATACCGGCATTCTCTCGAGCCACTCTCTGGCAGATGATCTTGGAACACTCGCATTCGGTTACTTCAGAGACGTCAACAGTTCTGGCAATGGTCAGGAAGATGGTCAGGGATCTCTCTCCGCCAGAGCAACCTATCTGCCGATCTACCAGGATGGTGGCACTCAACTGCTACACCTGGGCGCTTCCATCAGTTCACGCGACACCTCCGGTGGAGTTGTCGATTACCATGCCGATTCACTCAGTCATCTGGGTGCCGACATCGTCGATACTGGCGATGTTCTTTCCGACGGCACCGATCTGTTCGGGGCCGAACTCGCATACGTGCAAGGGCCGATGTCTGTACAGGCTGAGTTCGTCAGTTCGACACTCGATGATGATTCCGAGGTTACCGCCTGGTATCTGCAGGGGAGCTACTTCCTCAGCGGAGAGAGCCGCTCCTACAAGAAATCCGCCGGTGCATTCGCCCGGGTCAAGCCAGCCAGCAACTACGGCGACGATGGAAACGGCGCCATCGAACTCGCCATCCGCTTGCAAGAAATCGACCTCGATGAGATGGCTGCAGACGAAAATGCAGAAGCGCTCTCGATGGGAATCAACTGGCATCTCAATCCCAATACGCGAGTGATGTTCAACGTCATCAATGCTTCGCCGGATGAGGCGTCCGCTTACGGAAGCGACGTCACCAGCTACGTCATGAGATTCGCGGTCAACTTCTAGGTTTCCATCCACCAGTTCATGGGACTTCGGGGGACAAATCGATGCCGAAAGAAAATCGACGCAGCAAGCCACATGCTGCTCCTGGCAGGAGCAGGAAGAGCGAGATGACCAGGGGATCAACCGAACTCGATGACCAGGGATCATCCGCAACCGCCGACACCACAGGGAGGGAATCACCCGCTTGTCAGACGAGATCAGTTCGAATTCGCCCCCTCATGAGGAGCCAAATTCCAGCCAATTCCCCCCTGAAATCGGCGCCGGAGAGTATGCCAAAACTCACTCCTCGGAACTCAAACTTTATCAAAAAATGGCATTTCCATCGCTCCCAGAAATCGCCATACTTCCCGCATTGCGAAGGGCCTGCGGTGCGCAACATTCCCTTCCTCGGCGAAGATAAATTTGGTCTCACCAAAACCAACAGGAGAACTGATGAGAACAATCGCTAATCTGTTCGGCAAATCGCCCTTCGTTCCCCTGCAATCTCACATGCGTAAGGTCAGTGAGTGCGTGGATGGACTGGGAGACCTGTTCCAGGTGCTCGTAAATGAGGACCACGATTCGATCGGTGAAATCGCTCGGAGAATATCGAAGACGGAACACGAGGCGGACCTGGTGAAGACCGACATCCGGAATCACCTGCCGCGAGGCCTGTTTCTTCCGGTGGATCGAGGCAAACTTCTTGAGATCCTGTCCACACAGGATGAGATCGCCGATACGGCAGAAAATGTTGCTGTTCTTTGCACTGTCAAGAACCTTCCGGTCCCTGCCAGAATAAAGGACCTGTTCCTTGAATTCTGCTCCAAGAGCACCGAGTGCTTTCGCCTCTCCCGTGGAGTCATCGAACAACTCGATGAACTCCTCGAGAGTGGCTTCGGTGGGATCGAAGCAGACAAGGTGAGAGAACTTGTCCATGCAGTAGCCGTGAAGGAACACGAGGTAGATCTGTGCCAGCGTGAGTTACTTCGCGTCGTATTCGCCTCCGAGAATGAACTCAATTTTGCAGAGTTTCACCTGTGGTTGAAAATCCTCTCGGAGGTCGGCACCATCAGTGATCTCAGTGAAAACCTGGCTGACAAGGTCCGAACGACACTGGAAATCAAGTAAAAACTGGGCAGTACACACTGCGACATCGCTTACCCGCGATCTTAATTTTGGAAGTGAGTCATGGAGCACGCAGATATCTTACTTGCTCTTGCAGGTATATTTGGCTTCTACATGGCATGGAACATCGGAGCCAACGATGTCGCCAACGCCATGGGTACCTCCGTTGGATCGGGGGCCCTGACCCTTCGTAGAGCAGTAATCGTCGCAGCAGTTCTCGAATTTGCCGGAGCGTTCTTCGCCGGATCTTCAGTCTCCAACACGGTTCGCAAGGGAATCGTCGATGCGGACCTGTTTTCAGCAGATCCCATCGCCTTCGTCTGCGGGATGCTGGCTGCGTTGCTGGCGGCAGGAGCTTGGCTTCAGATCGCCTCCTACTTTGGCTGGCCCGTCTCGACCACCCACTCCATCGTCGGAGCCATCATCGGCTTCGGGATGCTATACGGAGGCATGGAAGCGATCCACTGGCCCAAGGTGGGACAGATCGTATCGAGCTGGGTGGTCTCCCCCCTGCTCAGTGCCACCATCAGTTACTTCACATTCAGATTCTTGCTGCACAAGATCTTCTACAGGAGTAACCCTCTGGCAGAAACGAAGAAACTTGCCCCCATGCTCGTCTTCGTCGTTTTCACCATCCTTACGTTGACGATGGTCTTCAAGGGGCTGAAGAATCTCAATCTCGACCTCCCTCTCGGAGAGGCACTCTTCTATGCCATCGGTGTCGGTATCCTGTCGGCGATCATCACCGCTTTTCTTGTAAAGCGAATCAAGGTGCCCGACGAAGATGTCAGCAGTAATCACCATCAGCTCCAGTATCAGGAAAAAGCCCTGCACAAGGCGAAGAAGCACCTTCGGCGCGTGCAGGATGTCTCCGACGGCCCC
>CAYPPQ010000004.1:72519-81208 GCA_964412635.1 uncultured Planctomycetia bacterium
GGTGGAGACACTGGAAATCCGACTGGAAAAACAGCGTGGTCCAACCACCGACAATCCGGCCCTCAATCAGGTCGAGAAGATCTTCATCTACCTGCAAATTCTCAGCGCTTGCTTCGTCGCATTCGCACACGGATCCAACGATGTTGCCAACGCCATCGGCCCCCTCTCTGCGGTGGTGCAGACGATCAATGACGGCACCGTTGCCTTCAAATCACAGGTTCCGCTGTGGGCTCTGGCGCTGGGAGGAATGGGAATCGTCGCAGGACTGGCAACCTGGGGCTGGCGAGTGATGGAAACGGTTGGACGCCGCATCACCGAGTTGACCCCATCACGGGGGTTCACTGCAGAATTTGCCGCCGCAGCCACCATCGTTCTCGCTTCCAAGCTGGGCCTTCCCATCTCGACCACTCACACCCTGGTCGGTGCGGTGGTCGGAGTCGGCCTCGCCCGGGGAATGGGAGCTCTCAATCTCATCACGGTACGAGACATCGCCATCTCCTGGGTAATCACGGTTCCCGCCGGTGCCTTCTTCGCGATGGCCTTCTACAAGATCCTGATGGCGATCTTCAGTTGACGGGCGATCAACGGGACTGAAGCAGATCGTGGTGGTCTGTCCGGGCATTACCCTGCAACGACTTCCTCGCTGCAACTCCTGTTGCGCAGGGAATCCCTGCCGGCTGGATCCGAAGCGAATCCACTCGACGAAGTCTCAACCGTACTCTTGATTCCAGTGACGATTGGGTTGACCATCCTCGATGCTTGGGTGATCCCCCTGCGGTGATCATTCCCTTCAAATTTCTGTCTCAAAGGAGTCGCAAATGCCATCGCACCTGTCGCCATTGCACTGGATTCTCGCCCTCTCCATCGCCTTGATCGGGTCCGACCTCCTCGCGCAGGGAACCGGACAATCGGGTGCCGTCTCCCGCATCGAATGGAGTGAAGATGGCAAGTTTCTCAGTTTCACCAACCAGGGAAAGCGACACCGCATCGAACTGTCCAGCGGCACCAGGGAGATCATCGGTGACGATGACGAGCGTCCTCAGGCACAGCGTCGTGGATCACGAAGATCCCGGGGCGGAAGCGGCATGACGGGAACCTACGTTGGACGGCCAACACGCGGGCGTCAGTACACCCAGGTCGACTCCCCCAATGGTCGCTGGGAAGCGCATTACGAGAAGTGGAACGTGGTGCTCAAGGAAAAGGACTCCGGCGAGACGATCGCCGTCACCATCACCGGAAATGAAGATATTCACTACGGTACGGCCAGCTGGGTCTACGGCGAGGAGTTGGGGCAATCCCGAGCGATGTGGTGGACACCCGATTCCCAGAAGTTGCTCTTCTACAAATTCGATGACACCGGCGTACAACCGTTCCATCTGGTCACCGGTTGGTCTCAGTTCAACACCACTCACTATCCGGAGTATTACCCCAAGGCTGGAGCGAAGAATCCCGGGGCAGAGTTGATGATCTACGACCTGGCGTCGCAGGAGATCATCCGCATCGATGTCGGCGGCGGTTCCGAGGAGTACATCTACAACATACGGACTTCTCCCGATGGCGCAGTGATGCTGGTCAACTGGACTGACCGTCTCCAGCAACATCTCAAGGTGATGGCCATCGATCTGGAGACCGGATCTTGTCGACTTGTCGTCGAGGAACGACAGGAGACGTGGCAGAGCAATAGCCCCTCGATGAGGTACCTCGCTGACAACCATCGTTTCATCTGGACCTCCGAGAAGAGCGGTTTCACCCACTACGAATTGCGCGACCTCGACGGCAATCTGATCAACGCCATCAGTTCCGGCGACTTCCAGTCGTCCGGAATCGATTTCGTCGACGAGGAGAGTGGCCAGGTCGGTTTCCTCGGCTACAGCTCAGCGGAAAACCCGTACTACATGCAATACCACATGGTGAATCTCGATGGATCAGACCAACGCCGTGTCACTTCTCTCGATTTCCATCACTCCAACTTCAATCTCTCTCCCGACAAGAAGTGGCTGGTGGCTCAGTACGAGGCGGTCAATTCACCACCGAGTACTGCGCTCTACAGTACCGATGGAACCGTGGTGGCGACTCTTGCCGAGAACGGTTCCGATCCGGCAAACATCGCAGAGATGTTCAAGTTCCGATCGAACGACGATCGCTTTGACATCTACGGTATCCTCTACAAACCAACCGACTTCGATCCTCAACAGAAGTACGCCGTGATCAACTCCCTCTACGCAGGTCCCGGATCGAACGAGATCTCGGCGCGATACGTGGCCAATCCACGATCGGAGAACCGGCGCGGCTACCTGGTGGTCAAGGTCAACAATCGAGGAACAGGAAACCGGGGAAAGACCTTCCTTGGTGCCGCCTACCTGCGACTTGGCGATATCGACATCCAGGATCATGCCGATGCCATCCGCCACCTGAGCGAGCGCCCCTACTTCGATGGAGACCGCGTCGGAATCGTCGGTTTCTCCTACGGTGGCTACATGGCTGCCATGGGAGTGCTGAAGCATCCCGATGTATACACCGCAGCGGTCAACGGATCCGGTGTCACCGACTGGAGACACTACGACACCATCTACACCGAACGATACATGAGCACCCCTCAGTTGAATCCGGATGGATACGACATCGGCCGAGCAACTCGTGAGGACTACGTCGAGAACTTCAAGGAGGAAGGCTGTCACATCCTGATCATGCACGGCATGGTCGATGACAACGTTCACCCCAGTAACGCCTTCCAACTGATCGATGCCCTCGACAAGGGCGGAGCAACCTACGAAAGTCGCTTCTTCCCGAATAACGGCCACGGGCTCGGACGTGGTGCCAGGACCACACAGTGGGAATTTTTCGACCGAGTACTCACTCCCGAGTACCGCGGCAGACGATCCTCGCTCTGATGATGCGCGGAGGTGATCGGTGATCCTCCAGCGCGAGGTGGTGGTGATCGGTGGAGGCCCTGCCGGTTGTGTGACTTCGATGCTCCTGGCCCATCACGGACACCAGGTCCTGGTGGTCAGCGACTCCCGCCGCGAGGGAGGGCTACCGGTGGAGACGGTGGTCCCCGGTGCAACTCCCCTCTTCCAGCGACTGAACCTGCTCGATGCCATCGAGAAACCGAACGATTTTTCTCTCCGCGGCCCCCAGCATCATGGTCGCTGCTGGTCACAACCAACCCTGGAGGTGCAATCGATCGCCGAGCAGGAGCGAGGCTGGCGATTCCTGCGCCCAGCGTTTGATCTGTGGTTACGAGGTCGAGCCCAGGAAGCAGGGGTCGAGTTCATCTCCGCTGGCCGGGCGATCGGATCGATCCCATCGACGGGACAGGGAGTGATCACGATTCAAGGGGAGCAGGGCCCCATCACCGTCGAGGCCACACGAATCATCGCCGCCACCGGGCGGTCGAGCTGCGCTCCCCTGCTGCCAGTGGAGATCGAAGATCAACTTCCTCCGATGATTGCTCTCTCCACCGTGATCGATGATCTCGATGGTGAGAAGGATACCTCCATCATCGAGGCGGTCCCCCAGGGGTGGGTGTGGTGGCTTCCCTTTGGTGATGGTCGTTGCAACCTGGCACTGCTGTGTGACCCAGCTCAGGTACGTCAGCGAGGAGCGCAGGAGTTGTGGGCGCAAGCGATGGCCTGCACCGCCGGGCCGGCTCGCAACAGCGGTGACGCCTCCTGCCGAGGAACTGTGGCCACGGCCCGATTGAATCGCTGCACCGAAGGCCTCCACCTGGTCGGAGATGCCATCAGCGCCATCGACCCCCTCTCCAGCCAGGGGCTTGAAAAAGCGCTCGTCTCCGCCGAAGCAACGGCACGAGCAACCCGTACCGTGCTCCTTGGCGAGGCCGATGCGGTGACGATGGCGGATCACCGCCAGCGCTGGGAACGGGGCCTGTTTCGCCTCCATCGTCAACGAGCTCTCACCCTCTATCGATCGGAACAGCGATTTTCCGACCAACCCTTCTGGCAAGCCCGTCATGCCATCGCCGACCAACCCCATCGGGCCCGATCGCTTCCCACCGGTACCTTGACTCCTTCTCCCGACCTGCAGCCGCATCCGCGCTGGGTCCCTCAGTCCGATCGTCTGGTGAAGCGGGCCGGCTTCCGCCTGGCGAGTAGTGACGAGGAATCGATCGATCACTTCGGTTCGATTCCATCCGCCACCATGCTCGAACTGGTCGGAGATCAGTTACCGATGGATCAGATGCACCAGAGGGCATCGCAGATGGCGCCGCTGGTGGAGCAGTCTGCTGCGACCATCTCGAGCATCCTGGGAGAGATGTGTCGCCTCGGCTGGTTGCTGGAGGAATAGCGCAGCGCCGTGAACCAGCACTCGTGCGCCTGCAACCGCGGATGACCGAGGCGTTCAGGGACGATTCAGATTGACCCTTCTCTTCGCCGGCCTGCTGGCCCTGTTGAATGCCGATCTTCCACCCACCACCGGTAACTCCAGAGATGTGGCATCGAGATCGATGCTCAACTCGGTACCCGCTTCCGGCCACAGGGTGAACTCCCTGTCACTGGAGAAGATCATCAATCCGAGCCGCTGCCCCACTGGAATGATCTGATCATCCGGCTGCAGATCGAAACTCAGCGAATAGAACTCGCCCGGTTCGAGCGGTTCACTGTCAGTCATCGACTGGTGATTCTGGGGATCTGCCCAGCCTCGTGTGATGATGTTGCTGGTGATCTTCCTGGCAGACTCTTCCCACGGGAGTGACACCAACCAGACCGACAGATTGGCAGCCGGCTTGCTGCTGGCCAGTTTGATGTTGAGGCGGGCGATTCCCGACAGGTGAAGTGGTGCAGTCAGTTCGGAAGTGGCGAAGATCAGCCGGTTCGGTGACTCCTGCGAACTTGCCAGCTCGGAACCACTGAACGACACATCGTCGATGAGGGTCACGACACCCTGCTTCCCGCGCTTCGATGTGACCAGGGTTCCCTCGCCACCGGGTACCGGACGCGGATGCAGTTTCACCTTACGAGCTCTCGGATGCGGATAGTCGGCGTAGCCGGTCGGTTCCGAACGTCTGTCGCTCTCCCGAACGATCCACGCCTTCGGCCCCCGCTCGACTCCGTTCTTGACCCCGTAGAGATAGCGACTGAACCAGCGATTCAACATCTCCAGCGGTGGTTCTCCACCGTGACCACCCTGATGGTAATAGATCTGTGCAGGAAGTCCCTTGGCCCGAACTGCCTGGTAGATGCGCCAGCTATGCTCGGGCATCACGTTCCAGTCGTTGAAGCCATGGGCCATCAGTAGAGCCGCCCTCATCGGTCCGAGATCGTGAATGTAATCTCGCCCCGCCCAGAACTCGTTGTAATCCCCCGTCGTGCGATCGAAGTTCTCCAGCATCACCTCGTCACGGACGGTGCAATCGCAGTACTCCCGCCGTTCGGGGTCGCCGCTGTTGATCCAGTCGTACAGCACATCGATATCCTCACCGATGTATCCACCGGGGTGCCGCACCAGCCCATTCGACCGGTAGTAGTGATAGTAGGAAGTGTTGGGTGCGATGGGGATGATCACTTCCAATCCCTTCACACCGGTTGTTGCGGCAGCAAGAGGGATCGTGCCGTCGTAGGATGTGCCGATCATTCCCACCTTGCCGGTACACCACTGCGCCATCACTTCCTCGACGCCGTCTGGGGTCGTGAATCCTCTGGCTCGCCCATTGAGCCAATCGATCACCGCCTTCGGTCCGAGGGATTCGTTATCCCCTCCAATCGTCGGGCAACCCTGAGAGAGTCCTGTTCCGGGGGATTCCGAATGCACCACTGCAAATCCGCGAGGTACCCACCTCTCCACCTGTCGTCCCGAGATCATCGGGCGGCGACCCTGGTGTGGAATCGGTGGTGGTGTCGGGTGCATCGGCGGCTTGGCACCCACTTCATGTCGAGGATCCCAGAAGTACTTCTTGTCGTTGGATCCGGTGCCCGAGAAGTAAGGACTGGAGTTATAGATCACCGGGACCTTTAGCCCCTCCGTCTCCGTCTGCTGCTGACGTGTGACATCGACGTGCATACGGTCGAGTTTTCCATCGCCGTCGCTATCAAAGGTGGTCTCGACCCACAGGTCGTGCTCGATCCACAAATCAGAATCTTTGAACGCCTCGACGACCTGTGCCTGCCCATCGACGAAGACGGGGCGTGCCGGTTTCCGCGATTCCTCGCCATCGTCGACAGCACTCGCATCGAGACGAGACGGTGGCAGAAGTTGGCTACCGATGAGGATGAGGATCGTAAGACTTCCCAATAACTTCTTGGCAACAGAAACCATCTTGCTGACTCCCTGAAATCTGACTCGAGCTGAAGAACTCTGAACATCTCGATGAATCCACTGACCCATCACGTCAACCGGTCTCCTTCGTCCCCGTCTCTCCCTTTGCTACCAGATGACCGGTCAGGTTCGCCGCCGCCAGGCTCACACCGGAGAGGTTGGCCGCCGGCGGAACCCCGGGAAGTTGTCGAGGCGAAGGCGATGCATACCAGACGCGATCGTTTCCCTGGTCGCTCTGACGAGGATGCTCCCTCGGTAACGACTCGTCCACCAGCACTCCCTGGCATCCGGGAAGAGCTCCAGGAAAGCATGGTAAATCTCCGATGGCGGCGGGTGCCACCACCGAGATGCCACGGGCTCGTGCCGCCGAGAGCAACTGCTCCAGATCGTCGCAACGGGATGGCCGGGTGGTGCCGAGACTCAGGTTGATCCAGTCGACATCCCGTTCGATGGCGTACTCGAGGGTCGCCAGCAGACGCGGGAAGGGACAGATCGGTTGCTGGTGAAAGATCTTCAGCGACAGGATGGTACTCCCCGGTGCAAGATCGAGGATCGCCGCCGCAGCACAGGTCCCGTGCCCGAGCAGATCTGCGGGATCGGGATCATCGATCCACTCGCCGTCATCAGCGAGGATCGGGCCGATGATCACATGACCCTGGCCACGGATATGCGGATGATCCACATTCACACCGCTATCGAGGAGTGCGATGGTCCTGCTCATTGCCAGACGCGATGCAACCAACCCTCGAGTTCGCCTTCCAGCTCGACGGTTTTCAGGTAGTTGTGCTCCCCGTCGTAGATCACCAGTTCGTGACCTCTTCCGGCAAGATACAACTTATCTCCGGCGGGAGAGATGCCCGCCAGTCTCAATCCGTTGCGACTGGGTATGCGGGTCTCCAGCAACTTCGATCCATCTTCAAGGCTGTAATTGACAAAGGTGATGTAGGGGTCGGCACCACTCTCCTGCCCCCCACCTCGCCAGCCACGGCCTCCGGTTCCGATCGACTTCTTCCCATCCCAGGTGACATATCCGCTATTGACCGGTGGTCCCCACTCCTGGCGACCATTCACTTCCATCTTGTCGAGATCGAGATCGAGGATTCCACCGATCCGTCGGTGGCTATGAACCGGATCCGACATGGTGTAGAGGAGGCGATAACGACCCGTGTCCTTGCCGTGCAGAAGATCGGTGCGCCCGCTGACCTGCAAGCGTCCCATCCCGGTGTAGATCGGAGTCGACAGGTCGATCTTGGCGACCTCCTTCAGCGTCTCCGGATCGATCACCTGGAAATCGCGGCCGAATACATGCCAGGTTTTCCCATCGGGGCTGATCTGAGCCCCGCGACGAATGGCAGATGGCAACTCTTCCATCCTCTTGATGATCTTCTTCTCGGCGACATCGTAGAGGAGCCACTGTGATTTCTCGATCTTGTAGTGATCCGGTTCCAGCTTGACCCGATCGATCTGGACATACCACTGCTTGCCACCGGGGATCTCCTTGACGTCATCGACCCGATGTAGCCAACCGGTCTCGGTGAAATCGTGAACCTCGACCACCTCATGCTTGACCAGGTCGACCACCTCGACCATCGATCTCTTGCCGGTGATCATGAAGGCATGGATCTCGTCATGAGAGTAGGTGGTGCCGTGACATACGCCGTTCTTCGACTGAATCCTGGCGGCCTCTTCATCCTTCTCGATGTCATACTTGATGAGGAAATCGGGCCACATACGGATCCAGAAGTAGGGCCGCTTCCCCTCGGTCGTCTCGGCCCCTGCCTCCTGCGCCTGCAAGAGCAGCGGAGAGAATAGCAGTAGTGCCAGCAATCCGATTCGTTTCATCGAGAACCTCCTAGGGGAACACCAGATCGACGGAAGACCAGTCCTGTACCGGAGCTCCACACGAATGAGACCAGTCCGCGAAGTTGGTGAGTGCATCGGGAACCTGGGCAGGCCAGTAGCAGGAGTGGTAGCAATCGTAGAGATCTCTCTCGATGGGAGTGCAGAGACCGTATGTTCCACCGCCACTGTCGACCTCCCAGCCCGGGGCGAGCTGGGTGCTGCAGCCGAACGGAATCCGTTCGGCGAGGGGCTGCACCGAGTCCCCGGGGCCAGCGAACCGCTCCTCGATCAGACGCGCCTTCTGGTTGATGGCTCGGATGTGTTTCATCGAATCACCTCGTCCTTTTCGATGACCGGGACCGGCGCTACCGGTGCCGATTCGTAATTCTGAAGGAAATCGGGATTACTCGTGGCGATGGCTGCGTAACTTCTCAAGCCAAGATCGGTCCACGCACGAATCCAGTCGCAGTAGTGCAGGTTGGGAGAGGCGGGATCCTCGTAGCGGACATACGCCTCGTGGTAGCAACCGCCACTGCAATGAGGACGCTCAAAACACTCGTGGCAGGCGATC
>CAYPPQ010000005.1:0-7753 GCA_964412635.1 uncultured Planctomycetia bacterium
ACTCCGTCACTTCCGGTGATCACCATGGTGCGTCCCTCTGCACTGGCAGCCAGCGCGTCGAGCGTCAACGACCAGTTGCCATCCGCAAGCACGGTCGTGCTCTTCTTCTGACCGGCGAACTCCACGGTGACTTCGGTTCCCGCGTCGCCACGTCCCCATACGGGCAACTCGATGTTTCGCTGTAAAACGGCATGATCGGAGAAGACCGGTGGAACATCGATGCCGAGCGCCGGGGTTGATATCCCCATCCAGATCGCCAGCAACAACGAGGAAATTGGAAAGGTGAAAATCTTGTGCATCGAAAACCTCCTGTGAATACGTATCAGGAAAATTGCATCGAACGACATCGTCGGTTGCCAGGGCACTCAGGTCAAGAAGGGCCAGATCAATCGGAGAGAGCCTCTTCCAGCTGCTTCAAACCCTGCTGCTGTAACTTCAGGTACTGCCTGTACTCCGCCCCCAGCGATGCCGCCTGTGGCCACACCACGCTGTTGATGGCCGCGTGCTCCTTCAGATTGCTTACAAGTTGCGGATCAGGAGTTGTCGACCACAGCAGCACTCCGACGGCATTCCCTGCATCCCGTACGGTGGAGATCTCCGCCAACAGTTGAGAACTCCACTGCCCGGCACGATCGAGATCGACGCTCTGCGCACTCCACCCCATCCTCTCGAGGGGATAGATCCACAGCGGTCCATTGCCGAGCAGGCACGTTCCAGGGTACCCGGCGGCGACAGCATCCAGTTGTTCGCCGAGTTGTTCGAGATCGGCTTTCAGCTGGTTCCACTTCTCATCGATGGACAACTTCTGATCGGGAAGCAACTGCTGCAAGCGATCGCGGATCACCTGCGCCTGCGAGATCAACAACCGGGGATCGAGCCAGGTGTGACCGGCAAGACCCTCGTAGGAACTCTCCCCCTCGGGACCGTGGCTGTGTGTCACCGCTTGCGGATAATTCAACCAGCTCTGTCGACAACTGCGGGCGACCTCCACCGTCCTGGCGATGGGAAGGGAGAATCGCTGGGCCCAGCTCTCCACCCCCGCTCCATTGAGGATGATGAGATCTGCAGTGGCAAGGAGGTCGAGGTCCTCCCCGTCAGGAATCCACCTGGCAGCGTCTGCCCCCTCCGGCATCAACTGAACGATCTTCACCGAATCCCCCACCAATCTGTCGGTGGCCCATGCCAGCGGCGAGATGGATACCACGATGGTGGGCGGTCCCTGTCGGGTGGATCGGGTCTCCTTCCCCCCCTGATCGGAAGAGGTGACATCGCAGCCGGCGATGGCGAGCAAGCCGCTCAGGAAGCAGAGAAGGTGCAGTCGGGAAATCATCGTCTCGTTTCTCATCATGGCAGGAGTAGAGGTCCGTCCGCCACGATCCAGATGGCGGATCGGGCCAGGATGTAGGAGAGCGCTCCGCCGCAAGCCACCACGATGGCGACCTCGGTGAAGAGTAGCCTCGCAACAAAGCCTCGAGGTGCTCCGATTCGCTCCAGGGTTTGTACCTCGCGCTCTCGCACCTTCACATCGAGGGTCACGATCAAACCGAGCAACAGGATCGTCGCGACCAGCACCAGTACCGAGTTGGCATCGAGGATCTTCTTGGCCCGCATGACGATTCCCAGGAACTTGTTCAGCTCGTCGATGGAATCGATGGTCTGCAACTCTTCGTTTCTCCTGAACCTGGAGCGCAAGATGGTGGCTCCCTGGCGATCGGGAGCATCGAGGAGGATCGCCGTCAGCGGTAGATCGTCCTGATCCCCGTGGAAATGGAAGGAGTCCTCGTTTTCCTCGGTGACCTCCACCGCTTCCACGACGGCAGCGCTTGCGACGACATGACTGGTCTTGTTCTCCAGGATCAGATTGAAGTCCTTCTCCGGATCGATCTGGAGATGGCCGTGGCCTTCTCCCGACACCACCCAGGAGGTCTGCAAGCTGACGAACACCGCATCGTCATCGGGGGTACCGGTTCGAGGCAAGATTCCCGTCACCTTCAGGGCCAGCGGATAGGAGCCGGCAAGGTCATGCAGTTTGCTGACATCGGTGGCGACCTTGCCCCCCACATCGAGGTTCAGGGCTCTCGCCACATCGCTCCCCAGTGCCGCCTCCGCCAGGCGCTGAGGCCAGCGCCCACGCACCAGATCTACATCCCGAAAGCTCTGGTAATCGGGGGTCGTCCCCACCAACGGATACTTGTTCACCGTTCCCTCCAGATGGATGGGAACCGGAACTCCGTAGCCCGATTGAGCCGCTTCGGTAGCGATCCGGCGCGGAATGGTGCGCTCCACCTCTCCTCGGAAGTAGAGGGCATGGATCAGTAGATCGGATCGGCTGCCCGGGGATCCCACCACCAACGGCGTCGTCTTGGCGCGAGCCTCCAGCCTGGTGCGGTAGAGATCCAGCAGCCCGTCGACGGCGGTGGGAAGAACACCGACCAGGGCGATACACAGCGCAAGAACTATGGTCCGGATCTTGTGATGCGAGAGTGATCGCAACGCAAGGCGCATCAGTGGGCCGTTCATCGATCCTCCCCCCCCAGCGTTTCCACCCGGTCGAAGCCCTCGAGTAGAGATCTGTCATGAGTCACAACTACCAGCGTCGCCCCGGTGAGTGAAGCCTCCTCGAAGAGGAGATCGAGAACCGCCTGTCCAGTCTTCCCGTCGAGACTGCCGGTCGGTTCATCGGCGAGGATCAACTGCGGCGAGGTCATCAGGGCGCGGCAAACTGCAGCCCGCTGCCTCTCCCCCTGGGAGAGTGCTCTCGGCTTTCGGTGCAGCAGATCGGCAATTCCGCAACGGCGTGATCTCTCCACCAACCGTTGCTGTTCTTCCTCGGTCGGCTCACGACCGTCGAGCCACACCGGAAGGAATGCGTTCTCCTTCACATCGATATGCTCGAGCAGTTCGAACTCCTGAAAGATGAGCCCGATCTGTTCCCTCCTGAAACGCCTGCGGGCGGAATCGGAAAGCTTGTCGATGCGGGTGTCTCCCACGGTAATCTGTCCCCGCGATGGCGACAGGATCCCGGCGATGCAGGAGAGGAGGGTCGTCTTTCCGCAACCGGAAGGCCCCATGATGGCGACCTTCTCGCCGGACTCGATTTCGAGACCCTCCACCCGGATCGGTTGTTGCTGGCCGACATGCTGGTGCTCCAGGTTGCTGACCCGAACCGAGGTCCCCATCACTTGACCAGTTCCTTTCCATCATCCAGACGTCGCTGTTCGATCACATCGACTTCCGTGATGCGCCATCCGGTCCCGGGAATCCAGCGGACATCGTAATCCGCCCGGGAAAAGTTCTTACGCCAGTGACCGTGCCCCCAGTGCTGAACCGTTCCGATCACTTCCCACTCCGCCCTCATGGTGAAGAGAGCCTCGTCCGACCCCGTTGCAGTCAGCAGTTCACTGTCGAGGATCCTGACCGCCCGGACATCGCAGACCGCCACCTCCTCGAGCCTCATCAGAAGGCTTTCATGGATCTCATCGTACAGTTTTGGCAACAGTTCACCGGAGACACTGCGGTCGAGCAGATTGTAGATCTGCTCTTCCTTCTCGTAATCAAAGGCGAGGTAGATATTCCTGTGGAGCGTCTCGAACAGAGCCTGTGCGACATCCGGTTCTGGCAGCTGGACTCGAGATTTCCAGAAGGGTCGCACCTCTACCACGCTGCTTCCCAGCGAGATCACCGCAAAGAAAGCACACATCGCTCCAGCCATGACGGTGAAACGGGTGATCGGCTTCGATTTCCAGACGATGTAGAGACCGCATGCGCTGAGAACTACCGGAATCCAGTCGAGGCGAAACCACGGAGGCCGGATCCCCGGGGCCACCTGCTCCGGATCGACCATCCTTCGCCCCTTGGGAGGATTCCACGTCCACCCCGGAGAGTCTTCCCTGAAGCGGTAGACCTGGTAGTCATCTCCTGCGGAAAGTACGTAGTAGACCGACTCGAGTGGAAATCCATCCTCGGTGTCGAAGCGACTCCAGTAGAAGTCGAGTTGTTTCGGCTTCGCCTTGGTCGGGTAATGCACCGTGATGGCTGCGTAATTGAGGAGGTCGTTGAGATCGAATCCCTCCTGGTACTCCAGGTCGTCGAGGACCGGAATCACCTGCACTCCATCGACCTGAACCGGAGCATGAAGATCGAGCCACTCCACGACCCGATCACCGTAATCTCCCCACTCACCGCTCTTCTCCAGATCGATGATCATCTTCGGCTCCAGCGAAAACCAGTGCTTGAAGAGGGTCTCATCGACCAGCAGGTGGATCTCCGTCTTCTGTTGCTCGACGTCCACCTCGATGTTGATCGGCTTGGGAACATGGTGCGAGGATTCACCGGCGAGAGATGCTGAGGATCCCATCGGCAACATCATCGCCGACAGGAGCAGGCCCACAGCCAGCGACAGGGTCAATCTGAAAGGACGTCAGGATCGAGGGTATTTTAACCCACGATCCACACGCCATGAAAGAAGTTCGGGGTTCATCTCTAGCGAACCGCTCCTCGCTTCTTCGGCTCTTCCTTCTCTTCCTTTTCTTCTGGCTCGGGAGGCTTCGGTTGTTCCCACTCGATGGTGAGTTCAATCGTCTTGCCATCTCTTTCCACGGTAAGTTTCCTCTTGTTGGCGTCTCCACTTCGAACCGCCCGCATCAGCGAGCGTCGATCACTGACATCCTGGTCATCGACCTTGATGATCGTGTCGCCTGCCTTCAGGCCGGCTTTTTCCGCAACGGAATCGGACACCACCTCGGAGACACTGTTGCCATCGAGCATCACGCCCATCCGGCGTCCTCCACCGACCCTTCCGCGACGTCCACCTTCTTCCAGCATTCCCTCGCGGGAGAGGAGCCCGTCAAGATTGGCGACACCCAGGGCTGCCAGGGCAATCACCGTGGTGGAGTGTTCGAGATACTCCGGAATCACCAGATCGAAGGTGTCGAACTGGGTGTGAATTCCGTGCCAGGTGTCAGCGCGTCCCTCTTGCGACCAGAAGAAACCGGGAACACCTCGGGCCAGGAATGACTCGTGGTCACTGCCGATTCCCCGGGGGATACCCTTCACATCGGTGAGGGTGAAGGGGAGATCGGGGTTCAGATCCATCACGGGTGAGAACACCTTCACGAAGTCATCCTTCATCGCCGCTGTTGCTGGAAGTCCAGCGATGGCATTGGGACCACCGTCATAGACAAACACGGCGGAAATCTTGTCGAGTTCATCAGGGTTCTGATCGACCCACGCCTTGGAGCCGAGCAATCCCTGCTCCTCGCCGCTCCACAGCATGAAACGGATCGACCGCTTCGGCCGGGCACCACTGGCCATGAGGATTCTCGCGGCTTCGATGGTTGTGGCGGTACCGGTGCCGTTATCGGTGGTTCCGGTGGCTCCATCCCAGGAGTCGATGTGGCCGCCGACGACGACGTACTCATCCGGGAATTCGGTGCCGACGATGTCGCCGATCACGTTGTAGAACTTCGCCGGTCCTGGCTGGAAATGATTGCGAACGTCGATCCGCAACACCACTTCTTCATCTGCGTTCAACTTCTCGACGATCATGTCGTACTGATCCTTGCGCAGGTTCAGGCGAGGAATCTGCGGCAAATCATCCCAGGAGATCCGGTGGTTTCCGTACACGTTGATGGCTTCACCGCGGGTGGAGTACACCCAACCAGCGATGCCTGCAGTCTCGAGTTTCTCCTGGATTTCACGCTGGGCCTTGCGGACCTCCCGATCCAATCTGCCCCGTTGCGCAGGCATCATCACCCATGCGCCCTTCATCGCTTCCATATCCAGATCATCCATCGACTGGGGAAGAATCACTGCCGGACCTTCTTGAACTCCCTTGGTTCCTGCGGACCACGCAGGAGTTCCGAATTCCAGATCCACTCGCTCAGGACTCACCATGTGGCCACGCCACAATCCTCGCTGGAAACCGACGGGGAACTCTCCCGCCTCCTCCATCCTGACATTTTCCATTCCGAACTCGATGAACAGATCCCGAGCCCATTCGCAGGCGAGATGGTCCTGGTGGCTTCCGGTGAGTCTCGGTCCGATCCCGTTGACCAGTTGATCGAGGACGCTCACCACCCGGTTGTCGGTGGCTCCGAGGTCGATCACCTTCTTCTGCGTCTCGGTGAGGGTGACACTTTCTCCATCCGCTGCAACGGTGGATGTCGTCGGCAAGATCAGGGAGAAAAAACACAGCGAAACGGCGAGTAGTCTCATGACGTTTCCTTTCAGAGAATCGCAGGATGCGACCAGTAGCCCCCGGTGTTTGAACGAAAACACGAAGACCAGAGGAGCATCGTGATCGCTCAGAATCGCAAGGATACAGGGGGGGGTCAAGGAGGCGAAATCGGCGGAATCTCGCCGTTCACCTGGGGATCTCCTGGGAAGGGCCCAGGATCACCCATCAGCCTCGATCCTGACGCTTCTCCTGCTTGCTCCAGGAATCTCTCAGCGGCACGATTCTCGCCAATTCGGGCGCACCTTCCCGAGAGATCTTGTGGTCTGCAACGAAGTAGCCGACCCGCTCCAGCTGAAACTTCTCGCCGGGGGATGCTGCCGCCAGTGATGGTTCACACAGAGCGCTCGTCTTCACCATCGATTGTGGATCGATGAAGTCGGTGAAGGACTTTCCTTCCGGCACATTATCGGGATCCGGGACGGTGAAGAGTGGCGAGTAAATCCGTACCGGTAACTCGACGCAGCAGGAAGATGGTACCCAGTGGATGATGCCTCGCACCTTGCGTCCATCCGGGGTCTGACCACGAGCGGTATCCGGGTCGTAGATGCAGTTGAGTTGCGAGACCTCTCCCGTCTCCGGATCCGAGATCACCACCTGAACGGTGACGCAGTAGCCATATCTCAGTCGAACTTCAGCTCCCGGTGCCAGGCGACGCCACTTGCGCGGTGGTTCCATGCGGAAGTCATCCCGATCGACCCACACCTCTCGCTCGAAGGGTATCTGGCGCGTTCCTGCCGCCTCATCCTCCGGGTTGTTGACCGCATCCATCAGTTCTTGAAGATCTTCCGGGTAGTTCTCGATGACCAGCTTGAGGGGGTCGAGGACCGCCATACGCCTGGTGGCTGTCTTGTTGAGTCGATCCCTGACCGCATTCTCCAGTACCGAGTACTCGATGGTTGAATTGAACTTGGCGACGCCGATCCCCGCCATGAACTCGCGGATCGCTTCCGGCGGATAACCCCGCCGCCGCAACCCTGAGAGTGTCGGCAACCGAGGGTCGTCCCAACCATCGACATGACCATCTTCCACGAGGGTGCGAAGGACCCGCTTGCTCATCACCGTGTGGGAGAGAGCAAGTCTTGCGAATTCGGTCTGCTGAGGTCCTTCCTCGATCCCGATCTTGTCGAGGAACCACTCGTACAGCGGCCTGTGATTGGTGAACTCGAGGCTGCACAGGGAATGGGTCACGCCCTCGATGGCGTCTCCCTGTCCATGTGCAAAGTCATAGGTGGGATACATGCACCAGTCGTCACCGGTGCGGTGGTGGGTCGATCTCTGGATGCGATACATCACCGGATCTCTCATGACGATGTGAGGCGACTGCATGTCGATCTTCGCCCTCAAGGTCCTCGATCCATCCTCGAACTCACCCGCCTTCATCTGTGCGAACAGCTGCAGGTTTTCGTCCACCGATCGATCGCGGTAAGGGCTGTCTCGACCGGGCTCGGTAAGACTTCCTCGGTACTCACGAACCTGTTCGCCATCGAGATCACAGACGTAGGCGTCTCCCTGTTC
>CAYPPQ010000005.1:7763-73874 GCA_964412635.1 uncultured Planctomycetia bacterium
GATACAACTGCTCGAAGTAATCGCTGGCAAAACAGAGTTGATCCCACTCGAAGCCCATCCAGCGGATATCTTCCTTGATCGAATCGACGAATTCCTGCTCTTCCCGCGACGGATTCGTGTCGTCGAAGCGAAGATTGCAGCGACCGCCGTACTTCTTCGCCAGACCGAAGTTGAGACAGAAAGCCTTGGCATGACCGATGTGCAGGTAGCCGTTCGGTTCGGGCGGAAATCGCACCTGGATCTCGCCGCCATTGCGACCTTCGGAGAGATCCTGCTCGATCTTCTTCTCGATGAAATTGTCAGGTTTTTCTGGTTCCAACGAAACGCTGGCAGTTTCATCGTTCATCGAGCCGCTCCAAATCAACTTGGCAGGGAATTTGTGTCGAATTGAGACAATCGGTGGTACCGGACATTCCTGTACCTGCGCATCGACATCCTTCCGTTTATCGCCTCCAAGCACTAATATTTAGACTATGAGGATGTGTGTATTGGAACGCATTCGCTCATTTCGGGAAACCGGGAAATGCCTTCTGACATCATTTCAGGGGTCTATTTCCGGGCATTGGGGAGACATTAGCCATGAAACAGCAACGAGTCCATGCTCAGGCCAGATCCGCAATTCTGGTCGCTAGCATCCTGGTCTTCATTCCAGCCGCTCTCTTTGCAGGGGGTGGTGGATACACCATGTCATTTACCGGTGGCTCCGTCGCGCAAGGCGGGCTCACATCGGTAGACCTCAGTCTCACCCATTCAGCTCCCACCGGAGTTCAGGGCTTCTCCTTCGGTGTCTGTCATGATGACACGATGTTGACCCTCGAGCCGCCTGGCACCTCTGCCGATTTCGATTACATGATCGACTGGTCAACCGCCATGGAGACCATCAAGAACGGCAGTGAGCCTGACTTTTTCCAGCAGAACCTCGAGACGGGGGGCTGGACCGTCGGGTGCGTCATCTGCTTCACCTCCTGTGCCGTCATGGATGCCGGTTCCACCCCGATCGGAACCGCTTTTTATCGGGCTGTCGGACCTGCGGGATCCACCACCAGCGTTGGACTGTGTAATGTTCTGGGACTGCCACCGGTCTCCAGCGTCGCCGTGGTACAGGGAGCCTCGATGCCGATGTCCAGCGACGATGCCACCGTGCAAATCATCGAACAACCACCCACCCTCTTTCACTTCTCTGCTCCGCAGAAACAGGTGAACTACGATCCCCTCGATGGAATTGGCAACTTCTCGACCAAACTGACCATCACCGAGGATCCAGGGAACTCGACATACCCGACCAATACCCAGGGCTTCTCCATGAGCATCGTCGGTGATTCTACATTCGTCACCCCCACCGCAGCTTCCACCACTGGCCCGGTCGCGGCGGCGAATCCTGCATTCGCCGAGACGATCCTCAGTGCCGAAGGATGGGCGATCGGTGTCGTCTATGCCTTCCAGGTGCCTGTTTACATCCAGTTTGCCGGAGAGACGGACGCCATGTCGATCTCGGGCTCGACGGTAGCATCGGCGCTGATCGGCGACGAAGTGGGTGTTTCGGTACCACTGAGCTGGCAGAGTGCCGGTTCTCCTCCCATCTACAACGTGGTGACCTCGAATAACGAGAGTGTCATCCCGCTGCTGAGCAATGGTGGCCTCAACCTGAACCCTCAAAGTGTTCTCGACTACCTGCGAGGGGATGCCAACGGCGACGGCATCACCAACGTGGCCGATGCAATCTGGGAGCTTCAGGAGATCTTCAACAACGGTCCCCAGGGAACCTGCTTCGACTCCAAGGATACTAACGGCGATAGCCTCTTCGATGTCGCTGACCCGATCTGGCTCATCACCTACATCTTCAGCGGCGGAGCGGCCCCTCCGAGTCCCTTCCCGAACTGCGGAAATGTCGGAGATCCTCAGGACTGCAACAGCTACAACGGTTGCTGATTGCTCCGCTCAATACGCGGAATCGACCACCCCGGCTGACCGATCGTCAGTCGGGGTGTTTCAATTGCAGCGGTTCCCCGGCGACTCACTTACCATTCTTGCGAGCCTCTTCCCTTATCCTCCTGGCAGTAGCAGCCCACGAGCAGATGGGGCAACTTGAGAGGTCATGCCCTCTCGCCGGGCAGTGTTCCCTTCCGAAGTAGATGATCTGCAGGTGTAGCCGATTCCACTTCGATTCTGGAAACACCTTCTTCAGATCGGCTTCCGTCTTTTCCACATTCTTGCCGGAGGAAAGGCCCCACCGTGTAGCGAGGCGATGGATGTGTGTGTCTACAGGAAATGCTGCAACACCGAACGCCTGCGACATCACCACCGAGGCGGTCTTGTGTCCCACTCCCGGAAGCGCTTCCAGCTTTTCAAAGTCGGCGGGCACGACGCCATCATGCTCCTCCACCAGGATGATGGAGAGGTCACGGATCGCCTTCGCCTTGCGGGGGGCCAGGCCGCAAGTTCGAATTGCTGCGAGGATCTTCTCCACCGACACCTTCGCCATCTTCTGTGGTGTTGAAGCGAGGCGAAATAGATCGGGAGTCACGAGGTTTACCCGGGCGTCGGTGGTCTGGGCAGAGAGCAACACTGCCACCAGCAGGGTGAACTCATCGACATGCTGCAGGGGAATCGGCGGGGCCGGATACAGTTCTTCCAGCATCTTCGCCACTCGATCTGCCTTATCTTGACGCATCATCAGGACACCCCTATCGAAATTTCTCTTCTTCGCCTCGTCCCGTGGCGAAGAGATCACTACCTGTTCCCTCACCAACGATCCACAGTACCTCACCGGATCGGAGATTCCCTGTTTCAACAGGAATTGACCCGATCATCTCATGGGGACAGGAACCCTCGACCCGATTGAATCGTCCAGCGTACAACGATACTTTTTACCCCCTGATGTGACCCGCCCGAAGGAGGAGAAATGAATCGAGCCGAAGATGATGATGCGCTTCCCGTCGAATCATCGGCGCGGACAGGAAATTCCAGGGTATTTCCTCTCTTCCCCCTTCCCGATGTCATCCTCTTTCCGGGCCAGGTCATCCCGCTCCACATCTTCGAGGAGCGCTATCGTCAGATGGTGCGAGATCTGCTCGACTCCTCCGGTGAACTGATTCTCGGTACGGTGCTGGGAGACGATAAGGAACTCCTCTCCGGGATCGCTCCGGTGCAATCGGTGGCGGGAATCGGCCGCTTACAGCAGTACCAGACACTGGAGGATGGCAGGTTTCTCGTGATGATCCAGGGCGAGAGAAGAGTGCGGGTCGCCCCTCACCTCGGTTCCCAGCCCTATCCCCAGGCGCGGATCGAGGAGATCGATGCAGAGGAGACTCCATTGCCGGTCGAGATGGGATTCTGGCTCCATGAGGCCATCCGCAGATGCTCCGATGATGTGGACATCCCGACCGGAGTCTCGATGGTGCAGCTCTCTGACCTCCTCACCATGTTGACCCCGATGAGTAGCGAGGAACGCTACCAGCTCTTCGCAAATCCCAATCTAGAGGAGAGAATCGACAAGGTCCTCGCGATGCAAACCACTTCAGGCGAAAATCACTCCGAAGATTCCTGAACCCCAATTCCTGCCGTTGTGATGCAGATCGATTCAATGAGGAGGGAGGGTCTTTCCCTTGGATACACCGACCCCAAAGTGGCACCTCTGGCTTCTGGTCGCCGTCGTGGCGATCTCCTGTGGCTCCGGCTGCCGCCATGTAGAGAAGGTACACGGGAAGACTGATCTTCCTCTCCAATCGTGGGATCGTGATCTGTTTCTTTCAGAGGGTGTGTTCGTCTACGCCACCAGTCACGGTGCGGCCCGGGAGATCGCCGAGGTTGCCGATCGCACCACCGCTTCCTTTCGCGACCTGACGGGGGAAGAACCGCGTCACCTGGTCTACATCGCCGTCGACGATGGGGATCCCCTCGACTCGAAGATGCTGGAATCTGGATTGCATGGCCTTGCCCGCATCTCGGGGAAGTCGGTTCCCGAGATCCGCACATCGATGCTCGACGAAGCGAGATCACAGGGCAATTCAGAGTCCGACGGCGAGCAGGGGGAGGAGGAAGAGGCGGTCTTCAGGGCCCTGCTCGGGATGATTCCTGGAATCGTCCCTGCCCCTGACAACTTCCCCGATCATCTGTGGCGAGATGCTGTCCTCTTGCCAACCAGAGCCAGAATTAACGGAGGATTCGATGAGATCCTCCGCTTCTACTACAAACGGGAATCGATCGGGATGATGAAACAACTATTGATCGCACCGGTGATACCCATCATTCGCACCTATCTGCACCGGTTCCTGGAAGCGATCCAGGACTCCATCGTGATCGGGGTGCACGCTCAAGGTCGAGAAGGCTGGTCCCAGGAACGGATCGATCAACTCTTTCAGAAGTCGCTCAAGGCCTCGGGACTCGACGATTTTCGAATGAAGATTGGCGAGGAGTCCAATCCAGATTCACCGGAAGAGGCTGACGAAACAACTCCTCCAATAACTTCCTGATAACCGCTGTCGAGCCGATATTGACTGGTGTGAAATTTCATCGAAAATCCTGTTCTGTTCAATGGTCCTGTTTCGACGGGAATTTCGAGACGTATACCTGCGAGTTTGAAGGAAAAAAATGAAGTTGATTGGCACCCTCACCACATTGCTGACATCGCTGATACTGATCAGTGGCTGCGCCTGGACGGAACTCAAAGTGGGTCCGACCGGAGAAGTTGATCGTAAGTTCCACGTGAGATACGTCACATCGATGAAGGACTGTCCCGTCGGCGAACCGTTCCAGTTATGGATTCCGGTGCCACACAACGACTTGCACCAGCTGGTCGAGGGAATGAAGGTGAGCGGCCCCACCGAAGGTCATCTCAAGACCGAATCTCGATTCGGGAACACGATGTACTTCTTCGAGGGAGTCTGCACGTCGAAGCAGATGGACTTCACGATCGAATACGATGTCACTCGACATGTCTACGACGTAAATCTGGGTTCCATGGCAGATGCCACCATCGAGGAGAACCCAGATGCATCGATGGCAAAGTATCTCGCTCCTTCGTCTCTATGCTACATCACACCACAGGTGAAGGCGGAAGCAGCGGAACTCGCAGAAGGTAAATCCTCCGTCATCGAGATCACCCGGGCCTTCTATGATCACATCCTCGACAAGATGGCCTACGACAAGAACCATCAGGGCTGGGGTAGAGGCGACATCGCTCACGCCTGTGATGTCGGAAAAGGAAACTGCACGGACTTCCACACCTACTTCAACGCGTTGTGTCTTTCCAGCGGCATCCCCTCCCGCTTCCAGATTGGAATGTGGGGAAGGTATCAGACTGAACTCGGTGAGTACCAGACCGGTGGCTATCACTGCTGGGCCGAATTTCATGTGCCCGGTCATGGCTGGGTTCCAGTGGATATCTCGGAAGCTGACAAGGACACACCGCTCAACAAGGATCAATACTTTGGACGGCAAAGTGGAAACCGTGTCACGCTCAGCAGCGGACGGGATATCGTCCTGATGCCCCAGCAGTCCGGTACTCCACTGAACTATTTCGTGAATCCCTACGCCGAAATCGCCGGTAAGGCATTTCAACACGTCAACAAGCGGTGCTTCTGGACCGACCTCAGCGGAAGTGAGTAACAGATGAATCAGGAACCGAAATCGGTAGATGACAAGCCTGTCGTGATGGAACTGGAAGCGGGCAAGCACGCCTGGTGCAGTTGTGGGCTCTCTTCCAAACACCCCTTCTGTGACGGTTCCCATGCGGGCACCGGCAACGCTCCCGTCGTCTTTGAACTGGAGGAATCTCGCAAGGTGGCACTGTGTGCCTGCAAGAAGACCTCCGGTGCTCCCTTCTGTGACGGCTCTCACTCTTCCTGACGCGCTGCAGGAGAGCCTCTGGACCCGGGGTGGTCGGTAGAAGCGACACCCCGGCCCCCTTATCATCGCGGTTCTGCTGATTTGCTCCCGGTCCCATCGGACCGCGGCTTCGAACAGATCTCACACGATGATTGGGTGATTCATATGAAAACGGTTACCGTCCTCGCTCTCGGTCTCATCGCGGGAATCTGCTACGCTCACGATCCTCACGACGACATCCCACCGCCATTTCTGGCCATCGATAAGATCGAGCAGGAAGATCCCTTCCGACAGCTCGATGATGTGCTTCCCACCCCCACCGAATCTCGACTCGCATCCGGAGCTCCTGGTCCCGAGTACTGGCAGCAACAGGTCGATATGGATATCGACGTCAAGCTCGATGCGGTCAATCACCGACTCGAGGGCAATGAACATGTCACCTACCACAACAACTCACCCCACACCCTCACCTACCTGTGGATGCAACTCGATCAGAATCGATTCCGTGACAACTCCATAGGAAGGCTCTCCGATGCAGGCGGCATGGAAGATGAACAGAGCATTCGATGGCTAAGAAGGCTCGCATTCCAGGACCAGTTCGAGGGGGGTTACGAGATCACGAGCGTGCTGGGAGCGAACGGGGCCGAACTTTCACACACCATCGTCGATACCATGATGCGCATCGATCTATCCTCTCCACTCAAACCGGGAGAGAGCCTCGAGTTCGATGTTTCGTGGAACAACTCCATCGTCAATGCCGACCTCCTCCGTGCCCGCGGCGGCTACGAGTGGTTCGAGGAAGCCGGCAACGCCATCTACGAGATCGCTCAGTGGTTTCCGAGGATGTGCGCTTACACCGACTACGCCGGGTGGCAGAACAAACAGTTCATCGGCAGTGGCGAGTTCACCCTGGAGTTCGGGAATTACAAGGTTGCCATCACCGTTCCCGACACTTTCGTGGTCAGCGCAACTGGAACCCTGAGCAATCAGGGAGAGGTACTCACCTCCCTGCAGTCGGAACGTCTGATCGAAGCTTCTACCTCGAATCGTCCCGTCTTCATCATCTCTCCGGAAGAAGCACTCGAAAACGAGAAGAAGCAATCCTCCGGAGAGAAGACATGGATCTTCGAGGCGGAAAATGTTCGTGACTTCGCCTGGGCTGCCTCACCCAAGTTCATCTGGGATGCGATGGGAGTCACCATCCGTGGAGGACAGACTCCGATGGCGATGTCCTTCTATCCCAATGAAGGGGAACCTCTGTGGAGTCGTTATTCGACCCATGCCGTGGCACACACCCTCGAGGTCTACTCGCAGATCAGCATTCCATATCCGTACCCCGTGGCCATCAGTGTCAACGGCCCGGTCGGGGGGATGGAATATCCGATGATCTGCTTCAACGGCCCTCGCCCTGAAGAGGACGGGACCTACTCGATCAGAACCAAGTATGGACTCATCGGAGTCATCATTCATGAAGTGGGACACAACTGGTTCCCGATGATCATCAACTCCGATGAAAGACAGTGGACCTGGATGGATGAAGGTCTCAACACCTTCGCGCAATTCGTCACGGAACAACTGTGGGAAGAGAAGTACCCTTCTCGTCGCGGTGAAGCGCGCAACATCACCGGCTTCACGACCAGTACCGACCAGATGCCGATCATGACCAACAGCGAACAGCTGATTCAGTTCGGAAATAACGCCTACGCCAAGCCTGCCACGGCATTGAACATCCTGAGGGAAAGCGTACTGGGTCGCGAACTGTTCGACTTCGCCTTCAGGAAGTACTCCGAGAGATGGGCATTTCGTCGACCTGAACCTGCCGATCTTTTCAGAACACTCGAAGATGCCAGTGGCATCGACCTCGACTGGTTCTGGCGTGGCTGGTTCTACACCACTGATCATGCCGACATCGCTGTCGACCGGGTGGTTCGATTTCACCTGGACACCGGAAACCCCGATGTAGAGAAGCCTCTCCAGAAGGCGGAAAGGGACGCCGATCCCGAGTGGATCAGCCGAACCAGGAACGAAGGAGTGACGCTGCGGTCGCAGCGTTATCCTGAACTGCTCGATTTCTACAACTCATTTGATGAGATGGAAGTTACCGAGGGCGATCGAAGAGCCTATGAACGCTTCATCGGTCGTCTTGAAGATGGAGATGCCGAGTTACTCCAGCGGCCATGGAACTTCACCGTGATTCGCCTCAGGAACTACGGAGGCCTGGTGATGCCAGTTCCTCTGAAGTTGGTCTTCGCCTCGGGAGAAGAGCAGCTGGTACGGCTTCCTGCAGAACTGTGGAGATCCAATCCCAGGGTGATCTCTCGCCTGCTCGTCACCGACGAACCGGTGGTCAGGGTAGAGGTTGACCCCCTCCTCGAGATCGCCGACGCCGATCGCAGTAACAACATCTTCCCGCAAGAGATCGATCAGCAACGATTCAAGATCCGCCCGGATTCCGATCGATCCAATCCGATGCAACGTCACCGAGACGAGTTACTTCGCATCGAGGCACAGATCGCCGCCAGTCGATTGGGGCGGGAAATCGCCTCTCGTATTCAAGCTCGAGAGGTTGGTACACCGGTTCCAGCAGCGGCGAAGTTACTCGGTGATCTCCAGCAAGATACGCTGGTTGATCCATTCGGAGAGCAGCTCTCCGTCTTCGACATCTCTGAAGATGAGGGACTCGCCCGCATCGTCAGTGTCGGGCCCGACGGAGAAGCGGGTACAGGAGATGACATCACGTGGATTCTCAGATCGGATGGAAGCATCGAGGAAGTCACCGAGCGGAGTGATCGCTAACGAAGATCACTCCGACTGGATCTCCACCACCTCTTCGATCACTTCACCGTCCAGCACCATGGCGGTGAAGGGGTCGACGGGGAGGAATCCATTCAGATCTGGAATCACTACCAGGTATTGACCGGGTTCACTGACCAGAATGCGATAACCATTGCCGGTCCTTCCTCGAGTGACTACCGCTCCATCGTGGCCGATCGCTTCGACCGATGGATGCCAGGCGAGATCCCAGGGAACCGATGTTCCTGCTTCCTCGAGATACAACCTCATCCCCACTGCTGGCTCCAGTTCGAGAACGAATTCATTGGGGCCTTGCAAGGTGACTTCGACTTGCTGATGGGTAGGCCGATAGTTCACATCGGAACAGGAAATGATCATGTTTCCGACCGGAGCCTGGAACATGAACAGGCCATTGACGCCGGATCCGACGGGAACCGCCCCGGCTCCAGGAGTACCTGGTGGTCGAACCGGTGCCCAGCGGATCAAGCTGGGAAATGCATTCCCCGATCCATCTTCCAGGACCGCCTGCACCGTGACATCCACTGCCGCAGGCAATTCGATACTGGCATCGAGCAGGCCATCTTCGGTTACCTCGAAGAGGCCACCGACCCCCACCGGGAGAACCAGGATACTGAAGGTGCCAGGCTTCACCTGGACCGGGCCCCACTCCCACAAGAAACCTCCAGCGACGGAGGTACTCTGCATGGTGTTGCTGTACACCTCGATGGTGTCGTTGATCGGATCGGTTCCCGGTCCGGTGGGACGCACTCGCACCGAGAAGTTCTCGAGATCCCATCCTTCCGGAATGTAGACGGACCCGGCCAGGTCGACACGCTCCTCGTCATCGAGGGGAATCTCCAGTTCCAGATCGAGAAGACCCTCTGCTTCCAGATCGAAGGCGACTTCATCAAAGACCTCTGGTTGATGTGCCCAGTGCCCTGATTCCAGCGTGGCGGTCCAGGAGCCCGGGAGCAATCCCTCTAGCAACTTCTCCGTGACCCCGGTGACGGGGATCTCGGAGTGGGGGGATCCGATTCTTCCTTGCTCGCGAATCCGCAGGACCACACCCTCTCGCTCGACATCTCCAAAGATGCGGATCATCGTCGATCCGCTCCTCTCAAGACTCAGTTCCCGCTCACCACCTGCCACCAGGTCCACCGTGATCCGTCGCCACTGATGTCCTGCGGCCCTGGCATGAATCGCAACGGCAGAACCGATCGATCCGATTCGACCATCGAGCGCCACTGGACTCTCATCCGTGACGATCTGTGCATCCTGAGGCAAACTCCAGCCGGGATGCGGAAGAGAACTCCTCGAATAATCCTGAACCCGGATCACTTCGATGTTGGTGAGGGGCTCCCCCGTTTCTGCAGATCTCAGGTGCAACATCGTCAAGGCGTCGTATCGAATGATGATTCGCAGATTGCCGGCGGCGCTGGCACGAATCGCACCCGATGGTGCAACCACTCTCGCAGGACGAGTCGCGAGGACCGCCCCGAAGAACTCGATCGTTCCGTTCTTGTCGATCAGCGTGTTGAACCTGCCGCCAGAGACAGGAATCGACCTCGAGCCTGCTGCGGTGCCGATCTGCAACTGTCCGGAGACCTGGAGAAGTGATGCAGGAGCCTCCTCCAGCACGAGTTCCCCCATCACCCTGGCCATCCCATCGGGAACCGGTTGCTGGGAACCTCTTCCGTTCGGATTACTCGATCCCCTGCCGTTTCTGGAACCGGTGGATCCGTTACTTCCGCGGCGATCTCCACCGTCATCCCGTGAAGCGTTTCCTTGCTGGTCGATTCCTGGTTCGCTTCTTCCTCCTGAAGATGGATCGTTGGTCCGGGCGGCGTTACCGCTCTCGTCACCGAAGCGTCTCGCATTCCCATCGGGACCGGAGTCGGAACCACCGCCACTGCGGGCACTACTGCTTCCGTTGCCAGATGTTCCTGAAGTTCGAGATGACCCGGAACCGGGCAGATCGATACCGGGGTCACCACCGTCGTCGACTCCCGCCACGCCACTGCCCACGCCCTCCGGTATATCGCTGAAGCCAGGTCCATCGTCGGAGAGGAGTATCACCATCACCAGGACGATGATCAGCATGATAGAGGCGGTGATGATCAGGATGCGCGGATTCAAGGAGATCTCCTCGTGGACGGGTGCGGGGTCATCTTATTGTACCCTTCGACTCTCAATTGTCAGGCCCATGAGATTTGAAGAAATTCAACTGATCACCCTCGCGAATCAACCGGGAAACAATACCTTTTTTCAGGTCAATCGACATCTTCTTTCCCGAATCCTCCAGCGTCAATGACACATCTCTTTTCGGGTGAAGTGTCAACTCCTGCACCTTGTGATCTTCCCACCGAAGCGAGACCTCGACCCCAAATCGGGTACGGAGTCCGTGACAAGATCCTTTACTCCAGGCGGGGGGAAGAGCCGGCAGCAGCTGCAGCATCGAGCCATGCGATTGCAGCAGTGCTTCGGCGACGCCAGCGGTGGCACCGAAATTCCCATCGATCTGGAAGGGAGGATGATCATCGAGAAGATTGGGCAAGGTCGACCTGGCAAGTTGCAGTTGAAGACTCTCCTGAACCTTCTTCCCATCCCCCAACCTGGCAAAGAAATTTAGCAACCATGCTCGACTCCAACCGGTGTGTCCTCCTCCATGAGAGAGTCGATACTCGATGGAACGGCGTGCCGCTTCGATCAGATCGGGAGTATCTATCCGGTTCCACTCCTCGCCGGGATACAGGGCGTAAAGGTGGCTGATGTGGCGATGTCCAGGTTCAACCTCCTGCCACGGTCTTGACCATTCCATGATCCTTCCGTCACTACCGATGCTGGTCGTGGCAAGATTGCCCAGGGCGGCCCTGACCGCAGCGACCACTTCATCGTCGATCTCGAGGATCTCTGCACTGGAGAGGGTCATGGTGAACAGGTCTCGGATGATTTGCTGGTCCATCGCATTGCCCATGCCCACATCTGCGGTCTGCCCATCGGGAGTACGGTAGGAGTTTTCCGGTGAAGATGAGGGACCACTGACCAGTTCACCCGTCACTGGATCCTTCACCAGGTAATCGCAGAAGAACTCGCTTGCTCCTCGAAGTACCGGCCATGCCCGTTCGCGCAAGAACTCCTCATCGCCACCGTACTGGTAATGCTCCCACAGATGTCTGCACAACCATGCTCCTCCCAGGGGCCACATCCCCCATACGGTCCTTCCGATGGGAACGGTGAATGCATGAACATCACTGGTATGGTGTGCGACCCAACCGGGAGCATCGTAGAGTTCGCTCGCCGTCTCTTCTCCTCGTACCACGAGTTTCTCGATGAAGTCGAAGAGCGGTTCATGACACTCCGCCAGATTGGTGACCTCCGCCGGCCAGTAGTTCATCTGCAAGTTGATGTTGATGTGATAGTCAGCATTCCATGGAGCGGCGATGTGAGGACTCCAGATCCCCTGCAGATTGGCGGGCAATGCTCCCCGCCTCGATGACGAGATCAGTAGATATCTCCCGAACTGGAAGAAGGTAGCGATCAGATCCCGGTCCTCATCTCCATTGCGCACCGAGGCCAGCCTGACATCGGTGGGGATCGACCGTTTCGACTCTCCACCGAGATCGATGGATACTCTCGACATCAACGCCCTGTGATCGGCTCCCTGAACCGTCCTCAACTTCTCGTACATCCCCCGGGGATCGATGGGATCGGCGCTGGCGAAGTGGAGATTCTGTAACAACTTCTCATCGAGACCCTGATCGGCAGCACTGTCGGCGGTGATGAGGATCAGCACCGAATCGGCACCGATCACGGAGATTTTCTGACCGCTCGTCTTCAACAACCCACCTGCAGTGACGACACTCATCTGGCATTCGAAAAACGATCCGGGATGCTCATCGCCATGGGAGGCACGGCCACCAAACCTGACCCATGCGCGATTCCCGTCGACACGGATCGGTTCAAGAATCTTTCCATTCACCTGCCGAGACAGTCCCACATCGATGGAAATCGACGCTGGCTGATCCGCATCGAGTAGCGTGGCGAGGCACTCATCAGGCTTGCTGGCAATTACCCTTCGGCGATATTGAACACCCTTCGAGTCATACTCGATGGTGACCTCCGCCTCGTCGAGATCGAGCCAGCGGCGATAATCACGCAACTCGGAGAGACCTGACTGATCGATCTCGAGATCCGCCAGCGTCTGGTACGAGCGGGTCCAGCGAGGAGACATGAATTCCTTCTGGACCAGTTTCTGCGCCTCCACCACCTCGCCCTCGAAGATCAACTCGCGGGCCCGATCCAGATGTACGTGAGCCCCCCGACGAACTCTACGGGCGGGAGATCCCGCCCAGATTCCATCTTCGTTGAGCTGGATCTTCCACTTACGGGGTTCGCCGTAGACCATTCCACCGAGCCGACCATTGCCCACCGGCAGTCCACGAGTCCACTCACTACCGGCAGGATCTCGATACCAGATCAGGTGGTCCCCCTCCGGTCGCTTCGCCAGTCCCAGCGTACGCAGTGCGCCGCCGGGACCGGTGGCACCCTCCCCTTGCGTCGCAAGGTACTGTCGAGCGAGCAGCGTCGCCTGCAGAGAACCGACAGGAACTGGCCAGTCCTTCCAGGATGGGTCATCTCCCCTTCGCCCCAGCCAGGTTCCGCCGTCCAGCGGTAGCTTCCCATCGGGACCGAGAAGAAAGACGCTGCCCGATGTGATGCCGCCATTACCGCCGGTATCGACGACACGGATTGCGATGAGGTTGGCTCCCGGAACGACCAGCTGTCCCGGAATCGTGTAACGACGATCGTTGTTCCAGCCCTTGCCCTCACCGATCTTTTCGCCGTTGAAATAGGTCTGATCCTGATCATCGATTCCCCCGGCATGGAGGACCAGGTCCTCTCCCACCCACGTCTCCGGGAGGATCACGTAAGCCTTCAGCCATGCCGTGCCGTCGTAGGCACCGAAGCTCTTCTCCCACGCACCGACCACCTCCACCGGGGTCCAGCCCTCTTCCACATCGAGAGATCTGGCGGTGATGTTGTCGACGGGAATGAAGAACGAGAAAGAGAGCAGGACCGAAAGCAGCTTCATCGATGACATGATTCCTCCTACGGCTGACAGGATGCACCTCACTGGCGAGGGTTCCAAGCCCCTGTGACGGCATTCTCGAGGAGAAGGTCTTCTTGCAAAAAAAGGAGGTCCAGACACCTCGGTGTCTGGACCTCCTCGCTCGATCCGACGAATCAGTTGCGCTTCATAGACTATGAAGCGTACTTGACCGTTCAGCCGTACGGCTTCGTCCGAGGTGTCGACACCTCCTTGTTGGCAAGAATCTCATCGAGAGCCTTCTTGACGTAGTTCTCACCGGATCGACGGTTGTCGAATGCTCCCTGGTAGAGAATCTTGTCATTCTTCAGGATGAAAACATGAGGAGTTCGCTTGGCTCCAAATTTCTTTCCAACCTTGCCGTTGAAGTCGGTCAGGATCTGATGCTTGACCTCGTACTGCTTGCTGAACTTCTTGAGTCCCTCGACGGTATTGAACTTGGTCGAGCAGACACCAAACCACTGGACTCCCTTGCCCTTGTACTCCGCCGCCAGGTTTTGCACTTTTTTCGTCTGGTACAACGGCTTTACCGCCGGGCATCCTGACTCGGTCCATTCCAGTACGATGATCTTGTCCTTCAGACTCTCCGAGTTCACCGACTTTCCTTCGAGGTCAGTCAACGTGAAGTTGTACTTGGAGGTCTCCTTGGTCTTCTCATCCCCTGCTTGGAGGAAACCTACTGCGGTGAAACAGAGGGCAATCGTGAGAATCGTTGCGACGCTCTTCATCGGCCGCATCCTTTCAGGTTGCAAGATCCTGTGTGGATCCTGATCAGTGGAAACTATTTCTGTTGTTCAGGCACACCCTTGATGGTGATCGCCGGAAATCCGGGAACCGGCCCCTTGGCCTTTCCTGGACTGGGTACCAGTGTGACACCCAGCATCGATGGATGGAACCCCACCCCCAGCTCTGACAGGTCGAATCGCACCTCCCAGCGGGAACTACCCGGGATACTGGAGTCCTGAGTCCCGGTCCTCACCGAAGCCTCGGAGATCAGACCCGCCTCGATGCCATGAGGGTATGCAAGCCAGCGTACCGGAACCGCAGGGCGACGATCGTCCCCCTTGCGAGACCAGCGAACCACCCAGGTCCCCGAGCGCACCACTCCATCGGTCTCGGCGGGAATCCACTGCTGGGTCGATTGGAAGCCCCTCGCCCTGTGGAGAGGGATGGGATAACGGTCGGACCATCTCTTCAAGATGGCTGCGCCCTTGCCGCGGATCGATGTCGTTCCACGGTTCACCTTCACGGTCGCTTCACTCTCACCGTAGATGCAGGTGCTCTTGCAAACCTGCCAGATCACCTTCAATGCCAGTTCGACAGCAGCCGATTCTGAAGAGCTCTCCTTTGCCGGATGAATTCGATAGCGAAGCAAGAACGGTTCCTTGTAACCGATCGCCACCAGGTTTCCCGCTTCCACCATTCGCTGCGGCACCGGAAAGTCGGGACCGGTCACCGTCCACCTGTCTGGAAGGGTCCAGATCGCCTCCGGCGCATCGCCGCCATCTCGAGAAGAATGCCAGTACCCGTGCCAACCCTCCACCGGTCGGATCATCACTCCGACCTCGAAAGCAGTTCCCGGCTGGAAGGTCGTGACCTCGCTGAAGATCTCGATGGAGCAGGGATCTTGCTCCTCCAGTTCATCGAGAATTCCACCCTGCCCCGTCACCGGAACTGCCATCAGCATCAGGGAAAAGAGAAGTGCCCAGTGGAGGAACTTCGCCTCCGGCGAGGCATCGGTTTGGCAGGTTTCCATCTTCATCTTGGAACTCCATCGGATATCGGATCTTTGGCGGCGCGAACTGCTCACACGAACTCCCGTACTGTAGCATGATCTGAAGATACTGGCTGTATCGTTGCCACGGTGGAGGATTGATGTCACAAACCAGTTCCAGGCCACCAGCGATTCGCTGGCTCATCAAGTTGATCAGCCTCGGCTGTTTCTTGCTGGTGAGTGGCTGGGTACTGGAACAACGGATGATCTTCGTCCCCTGGCAAGAGTGGGCCACCCCCGCTCCCGCCGGTGCCCAGGTGGTCGAGTTCGAGAACGACCGGGGACAGCGCCTGTCCGCAACCTGGTTCCCTGCCGACAGATCCTCTCCTGTCATCCTGTTGTGCCACGGCAACGGTGGAAACATCTCGCACCGTTTTTCCTTCGCCACCTTCTGGCAATCGCAGGGGTACTCGGTCCTGCTCTTTGACTACCGCGGCTTCGGCAAGTCGGAGGGATTCCCGACCGAGTCTGGCATCATCTCCGATTCACGTCATGCGCTGGGGATGGCTCGACAGCTGTCAGAAGGATCGATCATCGTCTACGGAAGAAGTCTCGGTTCGGTACCCGCCTGCGTACTGGCGGTCGAGGAGGATGTACAGGGACTCATCCTCGACTCGCCCCTACTCGACGGACCTTCCATCGCCAACGCCATGATGCCAGTGAAGGGACTGGGACAGTTGATGCGGTATCGACTCGACAACTCGGGAAGGATCGCCTCGATCACCTGTCCCCTGCTGATCATTCATGGCGATGCCGATCAACTCGTGCCCCATCAGCAGGGTGAAAGACTCCACCAACTGGCACCGCAACCGAAGCGTCTGGTGACGGTCCCCGGCGGCAGGCACAACGACTCCCGCAACATAGGAGTCGCACGCCAAGCCATCGGTGAATTCCTCACCGACCTCTCATCCAGGTGACCGCAGTCCACTACCAGACGTCCGCCGCCTTGACCCGCTCCGTCGCCCTCTGCTCATTGCCGCTCGGAGAGCATTCCAGCCCGATGTAATCGCGGTAGCCCAGATCCCATGCTTCCTTGAAGACCCGTGCATAGTTGATCTCGCCGGTGCCTGGCTCACGACGGCCCGGATTGTCCGCGAGTTGCAGGTAACCCACCTGGTCCCAACCCTCTCTCAATCGACGACACAGATCTCCCTCGGTGATCTGCATGTGATAGAGATCCCAGTTGATCTTCACCATCGGTGAGTTCACTTCACGGCAGATGCGAACGGTCGGCGCACTACCGTAGAGACAGTGGCCCTGGTGGTCGACACGGATATTCATCGGTTCGAGGATCAACATCACTCCTGCATCCTCCGCCATCGGAGCGACACGCTTGAGTCCAGTGATGATGTTCTCGTGCATCTGTTCCTGGGTCATGCCTGGCTGATCATTGCCGCCGATCACCGTCATCTTGCGAGCCTTGATCTTCTTGGCGGTCTCGATGGAGGCGGCGATCTCCTTCTCCATCCGGTCATGATTCTTCGGGTCATTCATCCCCGGGGTGAACCCCCAGGCGGTGAACTGGGCCACCTCGACGCCGGTTTCATCACACGCCTTGACGATCTCGTCGAGGTTCTTCCCCCTCCACGGCCACATCTCGACCGCCGGATAACCCAGCTTCGCTGCGGCACGGATGCGATCCTGGTGCGGGCCACCTCCCAGTCCCCACATCTCGATGTTGACCGCAAAGCGAGTCTTGCCCCACGGCAGGGGAATCGCCCCGTCATCGCCATCGCTCGAGGTTGCTGCTCGGGCAGCCCCTGTCGTACTCAGTGCTGCAAGAGCAGCGGCGGATGTGAGAAAGTTGCGTCGATCGATGCTCATCGAAATATCCTTTCCGATCGCCTCAAAGACCTGCCGCTCTTGCGATCGTTCCATGGAAGTGATTCACGGTCCCGATCGGGGGCGGAAGCTCTCCGATCAGAACTGGTAGTCGCGCCCAGGCTCCATCACCTCGACACCTGGAAGTTCCATCGCTGCCAGTTCCTTCACCGTTTCTTCACGCTGATTCGGCTTGAGATGCACGGCGAGAAACTTCAGACGATCGGGATCGGCTGCCTTGGCACGATCGGCCCGGAACGTCTCCGGAGTCAGATGTTTCGAAACATCAGCGAGCCACTGCAGGCGATTGGGAAAGGACGCTTCCAGCACCACCGTCGTCAGATTTTTTGTCTCGTCACATCGTTTCCAGATCTCCTCGGTAGGTCCGGTATCGGTAACGATGGCACAGGAACTGCCATCCCCCTCGACGATGTAGGCCACCGTATCGACGATGTGGTCGACGGGGATCGGCGTGATCCGCATTCCATCCACTTCGATGGCAACTCGCTCCTCGATCTCCTGCAGTTCCAGCAGATCGAGACCGGTCTCTGCGCTGATCCGGAAGAAGTCAGGCCAGTGTCGATCGTTGAAGATGTCCTCACGAAGGCTCGTGGCCGTCGCTCTGGTCGCGTAGATGGTCACCTTTTGCTTCGATGTGGAGTCCTCTCCGAAGTGTGCATCGAGAAACATAGGCAAGCTCGCCACGTGATCGCTATGAGAATGGGTGATGAAAACATGCTTCACCTGCAGTTGCTGCTGGAGAGCAGCATGGAATCCGATGCTCCCTGCATCGATGCAGATGTTGTCGCCGATCAGGTAGGAACTGAGTAGTTGATCGGGGGTATCTCCCGCCACTGTCGATGGAACTAGCTGGAGTCGCAAGGTATCAGCTCACCCTTCTGTCATCGCTCGATTGCAACCGCATGGCGATGAGCCGCGCCAACGCCAGGACCATTCGATATACGGTGCGATCACCCATGTCGAGGAGTTCCCTGAAGCGAGCGATGGAAAAGGAGCGGAGTCGAGATCGAGAAACCGCCACGACGCTGGCGCTGTGAGGAGTATCGGAGACGAGGCTCATCTCTCCGAAGGAACTGAGGTCGGAGAGTCGTGCCAGCACGGTAGGGTTTTCACCTTCCGTCTTGATCACATCGAGAGTCCCCTGGGCAACGATGAAGAAGTGTCCTGGAATATCCCCTTCACCGATGACGACATCTCCCGCCTCGACGATTCTCTCCTCGGAGTAGCCGAGCAAGGCACCGATCTCTTCCGGTTGAAGGCCATCGAAGAGGGGCACCGATGAATAGCGTTCATATCTCAGTGCATCCATGGTCGCTCATCCTTCCGCCGCACCCCCTGGAGAAAACTACTCGTGCAACAGGAATACGCTACACCGCTCCCTCCTCCCCGACAACGGGGAGGGAAGGAGGAGCTGGTTCAACAGCAGAGCAGGAGGTTCCCGGACCGATCGATTCAGGGACACCCGGGAAAAACGACACAATCGAGGGCGTCGCCGGTGGGATCGAATCCACACGCCGGATAGGGAGGCGCTGGTGACGGAGTCCCGGCACAGAAAATTGTACACAACACCGTCACCGCATCGGTGATGTTGATGGTGCCCGTGTCGTTGGCGTCGAGGGCATCGAGGCAATCGGATGGGGTGGCATTGAAGAGGTAATCGAGGACCTGGATTCCATCGACGAGGTCGAGGGATCCGTCTCCACTGGCATCCCCGCGGATCAGCATCGGGCCGTCGTGGGGGATGAGGGTCACAGTTCCATCGACGGTGGTAGGCACGAAACTGGCCCCGTCGAGGACCAGCACGTTCTCCACCGGTGGTTCTCCAAGAGTGTTGATGAAGGAGAGGCTGGTGACGGTGGCCGTGGTAGCTCCGGTGAGAGGACCATCCAGAAGCTGATAATCGACGGTACACATCGGCGTCTCCACCTCGAAGGTCACGGTCCAGCCTCCGACGAAACTCAGTACCACGCCCTGGGTAACGCCCTCCGGGTAGAAATTCACCTGATCGAAATCGATCTCTTCCCCCATCGGCTCCGGCATCGTCGTCGTCAAATCGGTTGCTAGCATCAGGGTCGGGTCATTTCCAAGATCGATGGAATACCCGGCACAGGGAGCAAATGTCGCCCCGGAGATCTGCTGCACCGTCACATCGGCACTGAAGCCGAAGGCAGCGGGGTTCGCCGCCGCATAGTCGACACTCGCTCCGGTGACACGCAGTTCGAAGTCGGAGCCAACCTGGCCATTCAAGTGGTTACCTGGAAGCCCCAGGATCACCATCAAGGCCACCAGCGGAACCAACTGGAGAGAACTGTAAACGCTGAATTTCTTGTTCATCATGCTCAGCTCCCTTTCTATGGACACGGGGTATTACTCGACGGAGTCGGGTCTCCACCTGCCACATCGAAGGGTGGAGGAGGTGGCGGCGAATCGTCGATGAAGAGGTAGTTCAACACGAAGATCGGATCTCCGATATCGATCAGGTTGTCGTCGTTGGCATCGAGGCGCGCCTCGCACTCCGGCCTCTCCAGTGGAGGCTGTCCGGCGGGGGTGATCACCATGCCGAGGATCGAGATGGCATCGCCGATGTCGATCAGGTTGTCTTCATTGGCATCGGCCCGGATGAAGGAACCGGTGGCCTGGATCTCGTACACCGTGCCATCGGTGTTTCCAGCCACCACGAAGTTCTCCCCATCGAAGAGGATTCCCCCGGGGTCGTCGATGGCCGCCAGGCTGATCCCCTCGCCGACCTGGGTCGCCACTCCGCCGGAGACGGTCACCTCGATGATCTCGAGGCTGCCATCCGGCTTGACGCTGGTGATGTAGAGCGGCAACGGCCCGCAGCCAACGAAACCGGTGGTGGGACAGCGTCCAGAGGTGCATCCCTTCTGCTGCGCTCCCTCATTGGGGTGCTCGAAGGAACTACCGGAATCGATGCCACCATCCCCTTCATGGGCTATGCCGTAGATCTCACAGGTGTCGGGACCGGTGACATACAGCGTCTCCGTCTCGGGATTGAAGCCCATCCCCCCCGACTTCCCCTCGATGGCACCGGGGAGGAACTTGTTGCCGCCACCGGGTGCCCACGGAGATGGGTTGTAGACAAAGTAATTGCGGAGGAATTCACCCTGACGTGTCATCTCCATCAGGTGCATCTGGCCACCGGAATTGCCGTTGCCCACCACCAGCGAACCGTTGCCCGCATCTCCGTCAGGGATGTAGGCGATGCCGGTCACCGGCACGTTCTCCTCGAAGGGACTCGGCACCACCGCCAGCACCTGGAAATCCTCGCCGAGGGCGTAGATCTGCCCGTTGAGTGAATCGGTGGCGTAGTAGAACACCTCTCCGCTGCCCTCGGGAGGCTCTGGAAACACCGCGGTGATGTCGTAGATCTCCGTCAACATGCCAACGCTGCCGGGGATCTCGATGGGGGTCTCCGTCTCCGTCTCGCCACTTCCCACGACGATGGTGGTCTGCAGACAGCCACTGCCACCGCCATCCAGGATGACGATACCAGTGTAGGTGTGAGTCCCCTCCGGCACATCGGTATCGATCCAGGAGAACTCGCCGGCAGGAACCTCCACGGGATTCCCCTCGACCCCGTCGCTGGTGCGGGTGAGCTGGTAGAAATCGGGGACATTCCCCGCCGGGTCACTCCAGGTCCATGACACCTCGACGAAGTGATTGTCGTCGATGATCACGCTGGAGAGACTGTTCATCGGCGGGATGTAGAGGGGATCCACATCGGATGGGTCACTACTGGCATCGTAGGGATTCGATCCCTGCGCCAGTTCATCGATGTTGGAGTACTGGTCGCCGTCGTCATCGTCATCGGGGAAGGCGTGGGCCACCGGCACCGCGGCGGAGTGCTCCGTCAGCAGGATCGTCTCGCCGGGGAAGGTGAGGTCGACCCCGGTGGCGCTGCCATCGGCGTTGTAGGATGTGAGGGTACCGTCGCCGCTTCCCGGCTCCTGGCCGGCGATCCACAGCTGTCGATCTCCATCCCAGGCGATGTCATCGACACCGCGGGGGTGGGTGATGACGGGTCCCAGGAGCAGCGCATCATTGAAATCGTAATCGCCCATCAATACCTGGTTGGCGGAGGGATTGAGGATGGCCAGACGATCGACGCGGAACTCCCCCCCCCCGATGATGGTTCCCACCATGCGGGTCGGGGCGATGGCGGGCGGCAGTTCGCAGCTCGAGGCCATCGATCCATCGGCCATGCGCCTCTCGATGCGATCGGTGAAGAGCAGGAACACCGATCCGTCCGGACCCGCTACCAGGTCGCGAATGGTATTTCCCGAACCCATGCTGACGATCACCACCGGACTGCCATCGGACTGGATGCGAGCCAGGGTGGTGCCCACGGCAATCCAGCTGGTGTTTCCGGTTCCGACCGCATAGTGGAAGGAATCGCCCGGATTCCCCACCGAGATTCCCAACGGCTGCGCCCCTCCCAGGACTCCATCTTCGGGAGAATCACCGGCACCATCTCCGCCGTACAGCACCGTTCCATCGGGGTGCAGTACCTGGATGCCGTCAGGGGCGATGACGAAGACCCCATCCCCTCCCAGCGGTCCGAGTCCGATGGGATTCGGTCCGGTCGAGCAGACGATCTTCGGCTGGGGGTTGATCCCGACGCGGCACAGCGTCTGGGTTTCCGCCATCAGGATCCACGTCTCACCACGGGCGTTGACCAGCAGATCGGTCGGGGCACCATCGGCGGTAACCTCCGATTCGACCAGTACTCCATCGGGACTGAAGAAGGAAGCGGAGCCATCGAAGGCGACGCGCACCCGGTTGGTCGGAGTTCCGTCGTTGATCGGGGTCAAGATGGCCACTCCCCCGGAAATGACATCGGGGATGATCTCCGAAGCATCGGGGAGGGCGAACACCACATCGGTCACCGGGTCGCCAACGCTTCCGGGAGTCACGGTGGCAAAGGTTCCCTGCGCCGAGGAGTTCGCCTCGTAACCGGCCACTGCCACCAGACGCGGGCCACCGGCAGCGATCACTCCCTGCAGTTCGAAGTCGACCAGGACGCCCATCGCCAGCCCTTCGGGGCCAGAGCTGGTGCCGACGAAATCCGCCACCACAGGTCCTGCATACTCGATGAAGATGGGGGTCAGGCCCCCGGGAGCGTGAATCAGCCCGAAGGAGAACGCCACGATGTCGACATCGTTCTGGATCAGTACCGCAAGGGGTACCGTCGATCCGGCGACCGCTGCTGCGCTCTCCACCGAGACACTATTTTGAGCCGTCGCGGGGGAACCGAGACAGACCATCCACAGGAACAGAAGAATCGCGCAAGTCCGACGACTTCGGCGTTGTCTCTGCACATTCATCTTTGCACCCTCCCCGGGGTCTCCGACCCCGATTCAAGAGTTCTTGTATCCACGTTTTCCGAGGGTGAATTTCCGGGAATCTGGCGACATCCACGCACGATCAAGCGCGCCAGGATCATGGAAATCCAGCGTTCACAACGGTTTGGCGGAAATACCCTCAACACTTCATTGTACGGTGAGATCCGGATCGAGAAAGGACCCGGACCGATAACCCGATATTCCCTGCAAAATTGCCGGAAAAAGGCTATTCCTCGTCGATTCTGCCCAGCCGCGCCCGCAGGAATCGCCGGCGATCTACCGACCTCTCGATCCGATTGGCCCGCTCCTCCACCGCCTCCATCGCCCTTTCCTCCCACACCTCCCTCTCCTTCGACCCCTCAGCCTCGAGGGAGGCGCGGGCGCTGAGGACCATGTCGAGGGGAGCCCCCAGCGGCAGATCGGTTTCCTCGAGGCGAGGCATCAGCAGGGCCAGGGCCCGATCACGATCGCTGCACACCACGGCGATGGAGGCGCACAGGAGGCATCGTTTCCGCGAGAAGGCGAGCCCGCCCAGCTTGCTGATCAGTTGCTGCCCCTGGTCGATCTCCTCTTCCTCCAGATTGTTGCCGAGCAGATGGGTATGGCGCGCTCGCAGGGTGTACCACAGTGCATCGAGGTCGGGGTCACGCTCCTGCTCCGATTCGACCTCTTCCTTCAGTGACAACAGATCGATGCTTCTGGGATCCTCCCCCGTCGAAAGCCGGTTCATCTCGTGGCGGATCCGCCCCTCCCGCAGCAGGAGCTCATCGCCGATCTCCTTCGCCACCTTCAGAGCCTGGTCGTTGGCGCGGCTCGCCTCCTGCCAGTCCCCCATGACGGCGTGAATCTCCACCAGGTCGAGATGACAGCGAGTCACCCCTCCCAGGTCGCCGATGGCCTGGCGCACCTCCACCGAACGCTGCAGTGCATCGACCGCCACATCGAAACGCCCCAGCAGCACCTCCACCTCCGCCAGGTTTCGATAATTTCGACCGAGACCGCGACGGTTCTGCAGCAAGCGGAAGGTCTCGATGGCCTGGCGGTACATCTGTGCAGCATCTTCCAGCTTTCCGTGGAAGAAACCTACATTGGCGAGTCCAACGCGACAGATCGTTTCCATGTCGAGATGGCCGAACTGGTGAAAGATCTCGATGGCCTTCTCGAAGCAATCTTGAGCGGTGTCGATCTCCCCGAAGGGATCGATGCGGGTGTAGAGATTTCCCAGATTGCCGAGGATTCGCGCCTCCCACAGTTCATCCTCTCGCTCCTCGGCGATGGCGATGCCTCGCTGGTACTCCGCCACCGCCTCGGGACCTCGTCCCTGCTTCTGTAATCCCAGTGCCAGAAGGATCTGGAAATGCTGGGCCAGTTCGCTGGCCCCGGATTGTTCGACGGCACCTCGCAGCTGCTCGAGGATCGCCAGGGAGCCGTGGGCATCTCCCCGTCGATCCGAGATTTGGGCAAGCAGCAATTGGCGCTGCAGGTGCACCTCTTCCTGGGCTGCATCCACCTGCTCCAGGTACTTCTCGCAGGCGTCCTGATCGCCCAGCTTGATGCAGACACGAGCGGCAGAGATGAGGTACTGCCCCAGCTCTGACGCCTCCAGGGTCGCCCCCCCCTCGAGCACCGCATCGATTTCTTCGACCAGCTGCCGCCCCTCGACGTAGCGACCTTGCGATTCCCTCCGGCTCAGTGCCCGGAGCAGATGGGGGAGTGCTTCCTGCCCCTGTCCCGCATCCCGCAGTAATCGACCGATGGGGCCCGCCCGCTCCGGCACTTCCCCTTCCAGTTCGATGAGGACCCTTGCCAGCTCCCGGCGGCGGCGCAGTGCCGCACGACGGCCTCGCCCCTCGAAGATGGAGAGGACCGCTGCCCGGGCCGGTTCGGTACGGAAGCGGTAGTGGGTCAGATCGGTTCCCACCGCCTCGCCGAGCCCATCGGTCTCGAAACGATCGAGGGTGTCATCGAGCAGGTCCGCATCGTCGAAGAGACGCTCCAGCACCTCCACCGGGATGTCCCCCTCGATGAGGGCGGCGGTCTCGAGGATCTGCGCCTGGTCTTCGGAGAAGCGGCCGATCGCCTCCTCGTACAGATCACTTCTTCGCGCCGGCAACTGCTCGGAGAAATGCTCGCTGGCAGGGAGCGGTTCCTTCAGCTGCCACTTCCCCTCCGCCACCGGATCGAAGATGCCGTGGCCGGTGGGACCGAGGGTTCTGACCAGGTCGATGGCGAAACCGATGTTGCCGGCGGCTCGCTCCGCCAGAACCGCCGCCAGCCACGGAAGATCGTCGAGGTGGGGGGCACCGGGGTAAGCGAGATCGAGCATCCGTTCCACCGAGGTGCGCTCGGTGGCGGGCACGTCCACCACCAGCACCGGGATCTCCGAGCCGAAGCCTTCGGGGCGGTCGGTGGATTTCTGCTCCTCCCGCAGGCTGCACACCGCAAAGAGCACACCGGCACGATCCTGGACGCAGCGGGCGATCAAACCGGAGAGCAACCGCGCCGACTGGGCATCCGCCTGTTCCAGATCATCGATGGCGATGAGCAGTGGAGCTTCCCGCGCCGCCGAGGTGACCAGCCGATACCACCAGTAGGAGCGCATCTGATCGGAGGTCTGTTCCAGCGAACCCTCCCCCGACAGCTCTTCGAGGAAGAAGGTGATGGCCGCGGCATCTTCCCCCAGCAACTCCTCCAGCACCTGCGAGGCGTGCTCGCGCACATCGGCAGCATCGGTCTCGATGAAGGAGACCCCCAGCAGATCCCTGAGCAGGTCGTGGAAACCCTTGTACGGCTGACCGGCGGCACCGCGGAAGGTGCCGTGCAGATCTCGCACCCCTTGCAGACGCTTGCTCGCCGCCAGCGCCGCCAGCAGGGCACCGGTTCGTTGCCCCTCGGCACCGCCGATGACGACGGTCGCCCCCGGTCGCTGGAGCGGATCGAGATGGGTGGCCATGTCGGCGACCAGATCTTCCCGCTCCACCAGCGGCAACGGATCCGCCGCACGGATGCGGATCGGTCCCTCCGGCTCGACGGGAATCGGTTTCGGATCGAAGGAGGCGATCGTCTCCACCATCGGTGGGGCGATGGTGCCGGGGTGGAGCGGTTCTGCTCCCACAAGCCAGACACGGTGATCGCCGGGATCGACCTGGTACTCCTTGAAATCGGGATTGACCCAGTTCCAGCCGGTCGCCTCCGGTAACGACAATCGACAGGAGGTCGCCACCGGCGATCTGTTCGACAGCACCACGCGGATCCACAGGATCTCTCCCATCGAGATCTCGCTGCGGACCGCCTCGCCCCGCACCGACAGCCGGCCGGTGACCACCTCGGCACTGCTGCCATCGGTCGCCTCGATACTCAGGTTCTCGGTGAAGATCGAATCGAGCAGTGCGCTGCCATCGCGTCGGGTGCGCTCCCCCGATGCAAAATCGAGGAACTCGGTACGACGCTCCCGGGGAGTTCGATCGAAGAGGTACGCATTGCCGTCGTGGAAGTGCAGCATCTCCGGCAACATCACCAGCATCTCACCGCTGGAGCGGGCCAGGTAACACTCCCCCGGATCCAGATCCGGATCGTCGATGACCGGCGACGTGCTGCTGCCGCTGACACCGCTGAGCGATAGTGCGACTCCCTCCTCCTCGAGGGAACTCACGAACAGCTGCTGATCGAGCTGAGCCAGCTGCTCCATCAAGGCCACGGTGGAGGCCTCGAACAGCGGAGCGACCTTCTGGTAGTGATCGTCGGCGAGAAATCCTGCGTGGCCGATGAAATCGTTTCGATAGGGCGGGAGATGCTCGATGGCATCCTTCCACGCCAGTTCCTTGCCGCTGCCGCGGCCGGCGATTTCACGGACCAGTTGGCCGTGTTCGAGGCGCGGTGTGCACAGCAACTCTCGCAGGTCCTCGAGAACTCCGAGAGCCCCCGCCCCGGATGACAGCATGTCGATCTCCCGGGAGCCGTGACGCAGAAGCACCTCGACCCATGAACCGAAGGAGGGTCGCTTCATGAAGTTCTGGACCCGCTTGAGCCGGTCCACCGGCAGTCTCATGCGCGACCGAGCGGTCAGCAGCAGGATCCCCTGCCAGCGGGTGATCGCCTCGAGGCTGGCGAATGCTGCGGCGTGGCGTGAGCGGGGGTCGTCGCCGGTGGAATGGAGTGCTTCCAGGACCCGTGCCAGAGGACGGGGAAGGAGCTCATTACTGCAATCTGATTCGGGGCGATCCACCGACACCCCCTCCAATCAGGTAGACCAGGTTCAAGAACAGTCCGTAGAGGAGATCATAGGCTCCAGAAGGGCTGGATGGATCCTCTTGCCTCCGATGGATCCCCCCATCAAGATGAAATTCTACGGATCGGAGTAGATTTCCGGTCGATGGAGGCACCGATGTTCGGAGACGGAAGAAAGTTGCTGGTGGTCGGGGACCGTGTGCTGGTCTCCCCCACCCAGGGTGAGGAGCGCACCCGCGAGGGTCTCATCCTCCCCGCCAGTGCGGTGGAGAAGAATGAAGTTCAGAGCGGTCGAGTCGTCGAGGTGGGTCCCGGCACTCCGATGCCACCTCCTGCGGACGTCAGTGATGAGCCGTGGAAGATGTCCGATCCTCCCTCCCCCAACTTCCTGCCACTGGAAGCTCGAGTCGGCGACCAGGTTCTGTTTCTGCGAAAAACTGCCATCGAGATCGAGTTCGCAGGGGATGCATTTCTCATCGTGCCCCACGGCGCCATCCTGGTTCTCGCTCGGGATGAGATGAAGGAAGAGACGGAGCCCACCGAGTTTCGCGTCGAGGACTTCGAACTGTAGAAGCGCTGGAGGCTCGGGGTTTGACCGGGGCAGCGACAGATCTCGCCAGTGATCGTGTTATGGCATCTTCTCTACATCGATTCTCAGCAGTGGTACCGGTGCGCTGAATCCCTTCATCTCGTGATCCTCCAGCAGATCTCCCGAATAGTCGTAGCCGACCTGCTCGGCGATCTCTGGCAGCGTCACCACCTCGCCGATCTCCCCCTTCGATTGCAGCCTCGCCGCCAGGTTGGTGGTCTTGCCGATGGCGAGCCACTCCTGCTTGAAACTGGAGCCGAGCAGTCCAAACACCACCGGACCGGAGTTGACTCCCGCCCGCAGGTCGAGACCCCACTCCTCACCCTGGGCCCGTCGGATGCGACTGGCCACCGAGGTTCTGCGCACCAGGTCGAGGGCGAATCGAAAACCGCGGCGCCGGTGATCATCTCCCTGACACGCTGCCAGCAATCCATCGCCGAGATGCTGCAGCGGGCGCACCTTGTGCAGGGCCAGCAGTGGCACTGCGAGTTCAAAGACACTGCGCACCGTCTCCATCACCTCTTCCGCCTCGAGTTCGGTGGAACGCTTGGTAAAGCCCGCCAGGTCGGCAAAGATGATGGTGGCATCCTCGGTGGTGGTCTTCTCCATCTCCTCGGCGGGGCGACCGCTGAAGCGTTCGATGGTGCGACGGGAGTGAAGCCCCGGATCGATGTCGCTGAAGAGGCGTCCCACCTGCTCCTGCCAGCCGGGATGGTTGGCCTGCACCGCCCTCGAATAGGCGTCGTCGAGGTGCTGTACAGCCGCCGGACGGTTGCCCTCCTGCATCTCTTCCTCGGCAAAGAGCAATCGACAGAGGATCTCGCTCTCGCTGACCTTGTCGATCTTCTCGATGGCCGCAGTCATCGAGTCCATCCAGCCGTCACCTCGCTGCTGCCGTGGTAACAGTTTGATGCGCCAGTAATCGATCAGCAGTGCCAGTTCTGGATGCTGAAGTCGATCGGAGGCGAGATCGAAATCGCTGAGGGCACCGTCACCATCCCCCTCCATCACCCGGGCACGGGCGCGGGCCAGGTGAGCGAATCCCATCAGGTAGTGCTCGACCCCCTGACACTCATCGATGATTCCATCGAGTCGTTCTCTCCTGGCACCCACCTCCTGCACATCTTCCAGGTCGAGAGCTGCTTGCAACTGGAAGGTGGTCAGCCGTAATCGTGAAAGAGCCACCAGTGACGAGCTTCTTCGCTTCCACGTCTCGTCGAGAACCTCCAGCGCCTTGCGCGGATTTCCACCCTGCAACTCGGAGAGAGCCAGATGGCCGGTGGAGATGGCGATCCCCAGATGATCGTCGACCTTGTCCTTGGCGAGAATCGAACTTCTCAGGGTACGGCGTCCCTCGCTCCAGGCACCCAGCGACAGGTACGCCTGGGCGATGCTATCGAGGAACCAGAATCGAGCGGGCCCCTCCTGAAGTTCTTCCAGAGCAGAGGCCATCTGTTCCAGCGCATCTCCGGCGCAGTTCATCTGCAACAGGATCGCTGCCCCGAGGTGTCGAGCTCTTGCGCGGGTGGCCAGCTGGTCCTCCGGCAATTGAGAGATCAGATCCTCTACGGCGGACTGCAACTGCTCCAGCGAGTCGCGGTCGCCACGGCTCCCTCGAAATTGCAACTTGAGCTCGATCAGCCGGGCAACCTGATCCCACGGAGTCGAGAGTTCCCCCGTCGAGGCGAGAGCGGTTGTGGCTCCATCCAGATCGAAGCGAACCTCCGCCACCGCCGCATCGGCCAGCGATGAGGCCTCTTCCGGCGCGCCCTCGAGACGCACGGAAACGGTGGTATCGTCAGACTGGATCGTCGCTTCTTCCACGGCGATCCACCAGCGGGCGAGGAGGTCTGCCGTCTTCACCTGACTTCGCTCTCCTTCGAATCATTTTTCGAGTCGAGTCGACGCAGCCAGATGTTGCGAAAGCGCATCGGATTTCCGTGATCCTGCAGGCTGATCCTGCCGGTCGGGCCATGTTTCGAGTAGGACGGCTTCGACCGGTGCGAAGTGGGCCCGAGGAATACACGATCGTTGTGCACGAGGATGCCGTTGTGAAGAACCGTCGCCCTCGCCGGCGAGAGCAGTGATCCGTCATCGGAAAACCGTGGAGCGGTGAAGACGATGTCATAACTCTGCCACTGCCCCGGCCCACGGCAGGCATTGACCAGCGGCGGCCACTGGCCGTAGAAAGCAGCACACTGACCATCGGGATAGGTCGGATTCTGGTAGGAGTCGAGCAACTGGATCTCGTACTTCTCCATCAGGAAGACACCGGAGTTTCCTCGCCCCTGCGATTCACCGACCACCGTCGGGGGAGTTCTGAATTCGAGGTGTAACTGGATGTCTCCGAACGATTCGCGGGTCACGATGCTTCCCGATCCCCTCGTCACCTCGACGGCTCCATCGACAGGCTTCCAGCTCGCCACTCCGCCACGGCCAGTCCACGACGACAGGTCTCCTGACTTGTCGAGCAACACCACCGCATCGGCAGGATGACCGTTGCTGAAGATTCCTGGACCCGGATCGACAACCTCGGGATGAGGCCGATCCGCATCGTGAACACGCCACTTCTGACCGGGAATGATCGGTGTGTCCCGGTAACCGGGACGAGGACCGTCATCGCTGGCGATCACGGTAAGGGTGGTGCATAGCAGCAATACGATGGAAAGCAGTCGTTTCAAATGCATCTGGATCTCTCCTCGGGAAATACGAGCGTGGAACCGTTCCGTTGATCTCACCCGCTCTTGTTGATCTTTCGTTCCACAGGATACGACACCCTCGGGGAGGTCGGAACCCGCCCACAGCGGTCCTGTCTCGAGACCACTTGCCACGTGCCGATGGCTATCTTGGCCCCCCTACCATTGCGTGTGATAATCGACTGACTATCGTCATGGGGATGGTTCAGCCGCCGTCAGCGGCATCTCGACCATCGCCACGACAACTTCCAGGAGGTCTCGATGCCGCAGGGTTACTTGCTCCTATCCTCGATTCTGCTGCTGTCTCTGGCAGCGGTCCCCGGTGCAACTGCCGGGAACGAGTCGAGTGAGGAAGAGAATGCCCCCATCTCCTACAACCAGCACATCCGACCGATCCTCTCGGCGAAGTGCTTCGTCTGCCACGGCCCCGATTCCTCATCTCGCAAAGCAGGTCTCCGTCTCGACAATGCACAAGATGCCTACCGCGATCGAGACGGCTTCTCCGCCATCTCTCCCGGCAAGAGCGATTCGAGCCTGCTGATCGAGCGGATCTTTGCCGACGACCCCGATGACATCATGCCACCGCCAGAGACTCACAAGTCCCTCGACGGGGAGGAGCGTTCGATCCTGCGCCGCTGGATCGAACAGGGTGCCAAGTACGAACCACACTGGTCATGGACCCGACCGGAGCGTCCCGTTCCTCCTTCGGTGGAGGGAGTGGAGGCGACCACCCCCATCGATGTCTTCATCCGAAATCGCCTGCACCAGGAACAGTTACCGTGGAAACCACGGGCATCCCGGGAGACTCTGATTCGCCGTGCCACCTTCGACCTGACCGGACTTCCCCCCACCGTCGAGGAGATTGATATCTTCCTGGCCGATACCGAAGCGGGGGCATGGGAGCGTCTGCTCGATCGACTGCTGTCGTCGAATCGATTCGGTGAACACTGGGGTCGACAGTGGCTCGATGCCGCACGTTATGCCGACACCCATGGCCTTCACCTCGACAACTACCGCGAGATGTGGCCCTACCGCGATCGGGTGATCGAACTCTTCAACGACAATCCTCCCTTCGATGAATTCGTGATCCGACAGCTGGCAGGAGACCTGCTCCCCGAGGCGAACCTGGACGATCAGATCGACAGCGGCTTCGTGCGCTCCCATCCGACCACCAGCGAGGGTGGAGCCATCAACGAGGAATACCGGATGATCTACTCGGTCGATCGCACCAACACCTTCGGAACGGTGTTCCTGGGACTCACCGTCGGCTGTGCCCAGTGCCACGACCACAAGTTCGACCCGGTGACTCAGAAGGAATACTTCGGCCTGTACGCCTTCTTCAACAACACATCCGAAGCGGAGATGGACGGCAACGCCAAGGCCCATCCACCGGTGGTGAAAGTTCCGACGATGGAACAGTCATCGCGACTCGATGTCATCGGTCAGGAGTTGACTCGAAGCCTCGAGAAACGGGACGCTCCCGACGAGCAGATGGATGCGGCACAACTCTCCTTCGAGACGCGCTGGACGGAGGGATCGAATCGCTGGCAGCAGCCGATCCCGGAATCGATGACCTCCTCTGCCGGATCGACCGTCGAGGCGTTGCCGGACGGTTCTCATCGGTTCACCGGAACCAATGCAGCCAAGGACATCTACACCTTCACGACGCTGGTCGAGGCCGCACAGTTTCGCGCCATCCGCCTGGAGGGATTGCTCGATCCCTCGATGCCAGCGAATGGGCCCGGTCGTTCGGCGAACTCCAACGTGGTACTGACCGAGATCGAGGCGCAGGTGGTTGCCGTCGATGGCGAGTTGAATCCTGTCGGGGATCCGACGGCGATCTCCTTCACCGATGCATGGGCCGATCACGAGCAACCAAAGTTCCCCGTCGCTGATGCCATCGACGGAGACATCAGCACCGGCGACAAGGGGTGGGCGGTTTCTGGCTTTGATCGCAAGGAAGCTCGCACCGCCATCTTCTCCAGCGAAGAACCGTTCGGCACCGAAGGAATGGTGCGGTTGACGGTGAATCTTCGCTTCGAGAGCCAGTTCACCCAGCACGCCTTCGGCAGGGTGCGACTCTCCCTGGCAGCCGATCCGTACCCGCTAGCAGAGGAACAGCCGTGGATCGATGACCACCAGGGCAACGGCGGTACCACCCTGGTCGATGGAGTGACACGCGACTGGAACTGGGTGGAGGGTAGCGATCACCCGATTCATTCGGGAAGCCGAAGCAGACTGCAGCAGACCGATGGGGATCGCATCACCCAGCATTACTTCCACAACGCCACCGACACGGTGACGGTGAGGGGAGGGGATCTCCTGTACGGCTGGGTGTGGATCGATGAGAAGCAGCCAACCCGTACCGTGATGCTTCAGTTCAACAGCAACGGCAGCTGGGATCACCGTGCCTTCTGGGGAGAAGATCTGATCTCCTTCGGAGACATCGGTTCGGATGTCATCGCCCACCGACCGATGGGAGATCTCCCCCCCAGTGGAGGCTGGGTTCGACTGGAGGTCTCTGCCGATCATGTCGGCCTTCCCCCCGGGAGTGTCATCAACGGCATGGCGTTCACCCAGTTCGGCGGCAAGGCTTACTGGGATGATGCGGGCATCCTCGGATTCCGTGATCTCCTCGAGATGGAAGCGGTACTGGCCATCGATCCCTCCAGTAGAAGTGAAGAGGATAGCACCCGGTTACGACGCTGGTTCCGGCAGCGGCACAGTCCTGCCTTCGCCCAGTTGCTCGACGAGATCGACAAGTACCAGCAGGAGAAGAACTCCATCCAGCAGACGCTTCCGACCACCCTGGTGGCGGCGGAGCGGATGGATCGACGAGAGACTCGCCTCCTCAACAGAGGACAGTACGACGACCCCGTCGGCGATCCCATCGAGCCGGGAATCCCGAGCTTCCTGCCGCCACTGCCCGAGGATGCACCAAAGAATCGCATGGGACTGGCGAGGTGGCTGACCGACCCCGATCACCCGCTACTGGCGAGGGTCACCGTCAACCGGATCTGGCAATCACTGTTCGGTGTCGGACTGGTGCAGACCTCCGAGGATTTCGGTTCGCAGGGAGCGTTGCCGAGTCATCCCGAACTGCTCGACTGGCTGGCCAGGGAATTTGTCGACGAGGGATGGGATCTGAAGAAGTTGATCCGCTCGCTGATGCAAACCGATAGCTATTGCCAGCAAGCTCTCATCACCGAACTGGATCTACAGAAGGATCCAGAAAATCGCCTGCTGTCGCGGGGTCCTCGATTCCGACTCGATGCGGAGATGATCCGTGATCAGGCGCTGCTCCTGTCGGGATTGCTGGTCGAGAAGTTCGGCGGTCCAAGCGTCAAACCGTATCAGCCAGCGGGACTGTGGAAGGCGGTGGGATACAGCGACAGCAACACCGTCAAGTTCAGCAAGGACTCGGGGGAAGCTCTCTACCGACGAAGTCTCTACACCTTCTGGAAGCGAACCAGCCCACCGCCGTACCTGGCGATCCTCGACGCACCCAATCGAGAAACCTGTGTGGTGCGGCGCGAGCGCACCAACACGCCGATGCAGGCACTACTGCTCCTCAACGACATCCAGTACGTCGAGTGCTCGCGCCAGATGGCATCTCGTATCCATCGAGAACAAGCACAGTTGAACGATGAGCAGAAGTTGCAGCACCTGTGGCGAATGGCCACCGGCCGACAACCTCAGCAAGTCGAGAAGGACGATCTTCTCGAGTTCCTGAACGAGATGCTGGAGTACTACCGGGCCAACCCGGAAGCCGCTGCACGGTTACTGGAGGTGGGCGACTCCCCCGCTGGCGATGCGCTGGCTGTAGAGGTGCACGCCGCCTGGACGATGGTGTGCAGCTTGATTCTCAATCTCGATGAAGTGGTGACGAAAGGGTGATCGATGGATCCTGAACTGGAACTGAACATCCAGGAGACTCGTCGGCAGTTCTTCGGACGCTCCTTGAACACCGTCGGATCGACCCTCGGCATGGCGGCACTTTCGCAACTGGGTGGACTCCCGTTACTGGGTTCCGATGCAACCCAGACCCTCGGCACGCCCGGTGCGTTGCTGAAGCCTCACTTCAAGCCGAAGGTGAAGCGAATCATCTACCTGTTCATGTCGGGTGCGCCATCGCAGATCGACCTCTTCGATCACAAGCCGAAGATGAAGGAGTACTTCGACAAGGACCTCCCCGAATCGATTCGTGACGGTCAGCGACTGACCACCATGACCAGCGGTCAGAGTCGCTTCCCCATCGCCCCCAGTATCTTCTCCTTCGATCGCTACGGTGCCGGCGGCGCAGAGATGAGCGAGTTGATCCCCAACATCGCTTCCCTCGCCGACAAGCTCTGCATCGTCAAATCGATGTACACCGAGGCGATCAACCACGATCCCGCCATGACCTTCATGCAGACGGGTGTGCAGCAACCGGGCAGGCCCAGCCTCGGATCGTGGCTCAGTTACGGACTCGGGTCGCTGAATGCCAGCTTGCCCGCCTTCATGGTGATGCACGCGACCTGGACCGGCCGTGCTTCCGCTCAGGCACTCTTCGAGAGGTTGTGGGGAGCGGGGATGTTGCCGTCGGAATATCAGGGCGTTTCGCTGAGATCGGTCGGCGATCCGGTGCTGTACCTGTCCGATCCTCCCGGTGTCGAACGCACCACTCGAAGAACGATGCTCGACCGCCTCGCGCGCCTCAACCAGGGGGTCGCCGACACCATCGGAGATCCGGAGACGGTGGCCCGCATCGCCCAGTACGAGATGGCGTACCGGATGCAAGCTTCGGTGCCAGAACTGGTCGACACCTCCGATGAACCGCAGCACGTCAAGGATCTCTACGGTCCCGAGGTCGATCAGGCGGGGACCTTTGCATCCTGCTGCCTGCTGGCACGAAGGATGGCGGAGAGAGATGTGCGCTTCGTCCAGATCTATCACCGCGGCTGGGACCAGCATGGTGCCCTCCCCTCGACGATCCGTCGCCAGTGCTCCGACGTCGACCAACCCACCGCCGGGCTGATCAAGGATCTCGAGATGCGAGGGCTACTCGATGACACCCTGGTGATCTGGGGCGGTGAGTTCGGCAGAACCATCTACTGCCAGGGAGGTCTCACCAAGGAAGACTACGGACGCGATCACCATCCTCGCTGCTTCACCATCTTCCTCGCCGGCGGTGGGATCAAGCAGGGCTACGTGCACGGCGAAACCGACGACTTCTCCTACAACATCACTCGAGATCCGGTTCATGTTCACGATCTGAATGCCACCATCTTGCATCTTCTCGGCATCGATCATGAGCAATTGATCTATCCCTACCAGGGAAGAGATGTTCGACTGACGGACGTGCATGGACAGGTCGCACACGACCTGCTGACCTGATCGATCACGCCGCAAGGATTCAACGATGAGTAACAACTCGAACTCAATTCCAGGCACCCCGGCTCTGGAGTACCGGCAGTTTCCAGCACCTCACTGGCGAGTGACTCCTGCCCGTGGCGCTGGCCACTCCGAGGTGATCCTGGTGCACGGACTGGGAGAACACGCCGGTCGCATGATGCCGCTGGCGAGGAAACTCGCTGAACTGGGATATCGCTGTCGCCTCCCCGATCTGCCGGGACACGGCGGCGATGGGGAAGAGGCTCATCGGGCCATCGTCGAGATCTATCTGCGGCAGCGTGACGCCGCTGGCATCCTCGATGCCCTCCATCAACTTCCCGCTCCCCTCCAGCAGCAAGCGAAGACGATCGCCGCCGACATGCACCGGAAACTGCTGCGAGTCTCCTTCGAATCGATCATCGAACGGATCGCTGAGCTGGCGTCATGGAGTGCCATCGATGGCAACGAGTCCGCGGTTCCACACTTCATCTGGGGACACAGTCTCGGGGGCCTGGCTTCGTTTCATGCCACCGATCGCATCCAGCTGGAGGCAGGATTCTCCCCCACCGGGTTGATCCTCGGATCCCCTGCGTTCTCTCCGCCCGCTGCGAAAAATCCTGCCGAAGCCGTGGTGGTGCAATCCGCCCTGCTCTTCTCGTCGGTAACGCTGCTGCGTCCATTCGCCGCCGGCCTGCGCGGGATCGTGCAAGTGCTCGCCCTCGATGGGGACGGCACTTTTGCCAATGAAGCGGTCAGTGATCTCCCCTCGGAACGACTGGTTCACTCCCTCGATCCACTGCAAAACCACCGCATCCCGCTCTGCTTCGCCGCACGGCTGTTGCCGTGGATGGCGAGAGCGAAGCAACGGGCATCGCAGATGCGGATCCCGGTGATGATCTACTGTCCCGCTTCCGATCCCATCGTCGACACCTCCGGATCGCATCGCATCGCAGCTCGATTGAAGCCACCCCTCGACCCACAGCGGTCGCATCGCTTCGACGTGCACGAACAGATGCACGTTCACGACCTGGCTCGATCGAGTTGTGGAGACGCCATCGTTCGCTGTGCAAACCACTGGATGCGCGCAACAGAATAACCCTAGCCGTGATGACGCTGGAACATGTTGCGGACCAGTTCGGTGTGATATTCGATCTCATCTCGTAACCGCTCTTCCGGTTTCCCCGCCGGAGTCGCATGAAATCCGATGCGGATCGCCAGTTGCCGCAGGCTTGCATCATCTTCCGAGATCGCCTTCACCGAAGCGCGATGCATCATCGCCAGACGATTCTCGACCATCCTGAGGAACTGGTAGGCGTTGTAGAGAGTCGTCGCCTCGCCACCAGCGAGCAGTTGAACCGATTCGAGGGCAGCGATGGCATCGCGGGTGCGCGACTTGAAGATCTCGGGATGTTTGTCCTGATGGAGCAGGATCAGGCTCTGCACCAGGAACTCGATGTCGATGAGTCCGCCACTGCCGTTGCGGAAATCGATGCCTTCCTTGTGACCGGATGCCTTCCTGCGCTGGTGCATCTGTCGCAGTTCGGTGACGATCTCGGTCGGCTCCACCCCGCGTCCGAGATTCTGATGGGTCCACTCCATCACCTCGTCACCGAGAGAGCTGTCGCCACAGATCGGTTGCATCCGCACCAGCGCCTGGTGTTCCCACAGCTGCGATCGATTGCCGAGGAAGTACTCCTGGAACTCGTCGAGATGGGTGACCAGCGCGCCACCCGCTCCGTCTGGACGCAGCCGCAGATCGACACTGTAGAGCGGCCCCCCCGTCCCCGACTGTGCGAGCATCTCCACCACGTGCTTGAGGTGTTCGGTCCAGAAGTGTCTCGCCTCGTGACCCCCACCGGTGACCCCGACCCCGTCGTGTACCACCATCATGTCGACATCGCTGGCAAAGCCCATCTCCCGGCCACCGAGTCGTCCCAGCGCCAGCAGGCAGTGGCGGGTGTTTCCCTTCGCATCGTCGGTGACCAGCGAACCGAGTAACTGCTCGGTTTTCTTCAGGGCCAGTTCGTCGATGACGCTCAGGATCGCCGTGGCGATGCTGGAGAGTCCCTGAAGAACCCGGTCGTGGGGCATCCGACCGCTCAGATCGAGGATTCCGATGTGTACCGTGTGTAACGCCCGGAACTCGTGGAGTCGCTGGAAGATCAGCTTCTGGTCATCGACACCGTCGAGGGTAGAGCGCAGTTCCTCCACCAGCAACTGGTCGGAAGCGATGCGCCCGGTACGCACTCGATCGACCACCTCGTCGAGCACTCCTGGATGATTCAGCAACAACTCCGACAGGTAACGACTCTGACCGAACAGGTCGACGAAGATCTTGCAGGTCTCGGGGTTCTCCGTCAGCTGCTGGTAAAAGACCGCCGGTGCTCCCAGCGTCTCCACGCAGTGGACGAACATCAGCACCGCCTGATCGGGGTCGGGACTCGATCGAAAGGCATCGAGCAGTACCGGAAAGAGCGCCGCAAGGTGATGCCTTGCCCGTGGCGATCGCAGCCCTCTATGGCGTGGAAACGCCAGTCTTCGCAACAACCGGTACGCCTTCTCCGGATCACGGAAGGAGAAACCTCCGAATACCCGCTCGATCACCTCCGGCTCGGGTCGGAAGGCGAGAACGACGTGAACCTCACCGGCCTGTTCGTCGCCGTAGCCACGGAACAGGTCGTGGAAGAGACGATCGAGGATCTCGCGGATCCGATCGCGCCGACCATCGAGGGCGCTCTTCAGCTGGTCACTTCCTTCGAAACCGAGAGAGCGAGCCAGCGCGCGGTAGAGGGACGGATCATCGGGGAGGCTGAAGGACTGACGTCGATGTTGCAGCATCCGGTGATGCTCCACTTTTCTCAGAAAGCGATAGCCGTCGAGGACCCGCGCCGCCTCGGTGGAGGTGAGGGCCCCGATCACTCCCAGTCTCTTGAGTGCGTGGTAGACGTTGCCGCCACGAATCGACTCGTGCACCTGGCCATGGAGCAGTTGCAGGAACTGCACCAGGTACTCGACGTCGCGAATTCCACCCCAACCCACCTTCAACTCGGCGGCATCCTGACCGGCGGGGCTGCTCTCCAGCACCTCTTTCCACCCCTGAAGGCGACGGATCTCATCGAGATCGAAGGGACGCTGGTAGACGAAGTGTTCCACCTCCGCCAGCAGCCTGGGCAACCCCTTGGTGGCGTCGTGCACTGCACGGCTACGGATGTGAACGATTCGCTCCCAGGTACCCGCCACCGCATGAAACTCGTTGCGCGCCTGACTCACCGTCGGCACCAGTGGCCCGGTGATGCCACCGGGACGCAATCGAAGATCGGTGCGATAGATCGGTACCGAACCGGTATTGCCCGCAAACATCCGCAGGATCCCCCGGGCCACCGCCTCACAGGGACCCGCCGGGGTACCGTCGTCGCGGATGAAGTACAGGTCGATGTCGCTGGAGAAGTTCAGTTCCCGGCCACCCCACTTGCCGAGGGCGACGACTCCCATCGCCAGATCCTTGCCCCCCAGTACATCGATGGCGCAGCGGATGGTGTGATCCGCCAGGTCGCTGAGTGCAAAGCCGGTTTGATCCACATCGAGAACACCCTCCAGCTCGCAACAGACGATGCGAAGCTGTTCCTTGCGGTGCCATCGATGCAGCGCCCTGGCACGGGCGGTCTCATCGGCGCCGCCGATCTTGGGAGGGTGCGGGATGTGATCGGGGGATTCGATGAAATCAGCAGAGGTCGCATCGAGCAGGTGTCCCTGGGCGAGGTCCGCCATCGGTTCTCCGGCACCGAGGATCTTCACCAGTCTCTGGAATCGATCCTGTTCGAGGATCGCCGGCGGAAAACCGAGGGAAGAGCACAGCAGTCTCTCCAGCCCCCCCAGCGCCGCATCGGCATCGGATGCGACCTCGAGAGCCTCGAAGATACGAGGCTCCATCTCCTCGCCGATCTCCCTCAGGACCGATCGCAGGTTCCACATCGCCCGGTCTGCGGTCTCGATGCCGAGGTTGGCAAACGCCTGCCGGCGAATCTGCTCCGGATCCAGATGAGAGGAAGAGGGTGGCTCAGGGCCGGTTCCTGGTAGATTTCCCGTCACCGGCGACTCCCCTCGATCCCGGGCCAGGAGGCGGATCTCCGTCGATCTCGCCCCGTATCATGCCGCTGCCAGTCAGCGATTGCAGGCCACATCCTGCTCCCGGATGGCCCCTCATGGAACCCTTCACTCCGGTTTGCGTGATCTCCCCCGGCGACCCCGGTATCCTGACGGCGATCCGGCACGATCCTGAGTTCGTCGGATGAGGAGGGACACCTTGAGTTCCACGACTGCCACCAGTCAACCGAGATTCGGACCCCGCAGCGGCAACAAGCCGGTGGGAGGCCATGTCGATGCTCCCCTGTCGACCCGTCGCCAGGATTTCTGGCAGATGGGCCCGCTGTTGACGCTACTCGGCTTCGGTACCTTCGTCGTCTACGTCACCTTCCGTGCCTTCCACGGACTCGACTACTACGCCGCCCCCTACCTCTCTCCCTTTTACTCGCCACTGGTCTACGCCAACCCCGAGTACTTCGCCGGCTCCCCCACATTTCATTCCCTGATGGGGAACCTGCCCGAAGGTGCCCTCGGCATCTGGGATCAGATGGTGTCGTGGCTGCCGGTGGCGTTACCCCTCTCCCCTGCCTTCTTCATCCTGATGTTCCCGGCATCGTTTCGTGGCACCTGCTACTACTACCGCAAGGCGTATTACCGCAGTGTCGTCGGATCCCCCGCCGGCTGTACCGTCTGCCCGCTGGCGCAGGGAACCTACCACGGAGAGACGAAGTTGCTGCTGATCCAGAACCTGCATCGCTATGCGATGTACGGTGCCGTCGCCTTCATCTTCATCCTCGGTTACGACTTCTGGCTGTCGATGTGGATGCCGGTCGATGGCAGCGGAGCGATGTGGATCTCCAACGAGGCCTCCGGGAATGTGCCCGCCGACTACCAGTTCGGATTCGGGGTCGGTTCGCTGGTGATGCTGCTCAACGTCGTATTCCTGGGGGGCTACACCTTCGGCTGCCACTCGTGGCGGCACGTGGTGGGAGGCCGTCTCAATCGCTTCGCCAGTGGAGATGGCTCCACCGGACTCTCCTACCTGGTGTGGAAGGGTTCCACCTGGCTCAACGAACGCCACATGCCGTTCGCCTGGATCAGCTTGTTCTGGGTGATGTTCACCGATCTCTACGTACTCGCAGTCTGTAACGGCTGGATCACCGATCTCAACAGCTGGTCGATGTCACCGGTGACCGGGCAGTAACAGGGAGGAAACCACCATGATCGAACTCGACGAGATTCAAACGATTGAACACGATGTGCTGGTGGTCGGTGCCGGCGGTGCGGGACTGCGTGCCGCCATCGAGACTTCGAACCTGGGACTGAGTACCGGAGTCATCACCAAGAGTCTGCTGGGCAAGGCCCATACCGTCATGGCCGAAGGTGGCATGGCCGCGGCACTCGGCAATGTCGACTCCCGCGACAGCTGGAAGATCCACTTCCGCGACACGATGCGTGGCGGCAAGTTTCTCAACAAGTGGGAGATGGCAGAGATCCACGCCAAGGAAGCTCCCGATCGGGTACGAGAACTGGAGGACTGGGGCGCCGTGTTCGATCGCACCCGCACCGGTCTGATCAACCAGAGAAACTTCGGCGGCCATCGCTATCCTCGCCTCGCCCACGTCGGCGACCGCACCGGCCTCGAGTTGATCCGTACCCTGCAAGACCACGGCATCCATCAGGGAATGGATGTGCACATGGAGTGCATCGGCATCGATCTGCTGCAGGACGGCGGAAAGATCAGCGGCATGCTCGCCTACTGGCGAGAGACGGGTCGCTTCGTGGTGTTCCGTGCCCCGGTGGTGATCTTCGCCACCGGTGGTGCCGGCAAGGCGTGGCGCGTCACCTCCAACTCGTGGGAATACTCGGGAGATGGTTACGGCATGGCCGCTCGCGCCGGCGCCGAACTGCTCGACATGGAGTTCACCCAGTTCCACCCCACCGGCATGGTGTGGCCCCCTTCGGTACGAGGCACCCTCGTCACCGAGGGAGTGCGTGGTGAAGGGGGAATCCTCACCAACTCCGAGGGTGTCCGCTTCATGTTCGACAACATCCCCGAACGATTCGCACCGGAGACCGCCGACACCAGGGAAGAAGCGCAACTGTGGCTCGACGGCGACCGCGAGGCGCGTCGCCCACCCGAACTGCTGACCCGCGATGTGGTGGCCCGCGCCATCATGCGCGAGGTGAAGGCGGGACGCGGCTCCGAGCATGGCGGTGCCTACCTCGACATCAGCCATCGCGACAGCGACTTCGTGAAGCGCAAGCTGCCGTCGATGTACCACCAGTTCAAGGAGCTGGCTGAGGTCGACATCACCGCCCAGCCGATGGAGGTGGGTCCGACACTGCACTACTACATGGGTGGCATCCGTGTCGACGCAGAAAGCCAGATGACCAACGTGCCGGGGCTCTTCGCCGCCGGCGAGTGTGGAGCGGGCCTGCACGGGGCCAACCGTCTCGGCGGCAACAGCCTCTCCGACCTGATCGTCTTCGGTGCCCGCGCCGGTCTCGGTGCCAAGGCCTACCTCGACGCCCTCTCTGGTACCCCGACCGTGCAACAGGAACAGGTCCACGAGCAGATGCGCTCGGTGATCGACTTCCTCAACCGCGAGGATGGAGAGAACCCCTACGTCGTCGTCGACGACCTGCAGACGACGATGGAACAGCATGTCGGCATCGTTCGAGAGGGCGCCGAGCTGGAGGAGGGGATCGAAAAGTTGCAGAAACTGAAGGCGCGTGCCGCCAAGGTGAAGGCGCATGCCACCAGCCAGTACAACCCCGGCTGGAACACCTGCATCGACCTGCGCAACATGATCCTCTCTGCCGAGGCCACCGCCCGCTGCGCCCTGCAGCGGGAGGAGAGTCGCGGTGCCCACACCCGTCTCGATTTCGAGGGAGAACGGGAAGAGGGACTCACCTTCAACAGTGTCGTCAAGCTGGTCGACGGCAAGGTCGAGGCGCGCAAGGATCCACGACCCACTCCCCCCGAGGAGCTGGCGAAGATCGCCAACGCATCGCTGGAAGATCTGGAGGGTAGCCGTGTCTGAAAGAACGTTCCGGGTGTGGCGCGGCAATCAAGACGATGGAGGCGACTTCGTCGACTACACCATCGATGTCCAGCCTGGCATGGTGGTCCTCGATTGCATCCACGAGATCCAGAAGCAACACGCCCCCGATCTCGCCTGCCGCTGGAACTGCAAGGCGGGCAAGTGCGGAAGTTGCAGCATGGAGATCAACGGCAAGCCGGGACTCTCCTGCATGACCCGCATGAACACCTTCGAGGAGGACGAGACCATCACGGTGCAGCCGCTGAAGACCTTCCCGGTGATCCGCGACCTGACCAATGATGTCTCCTGGAACTACCAGCAGAACAAACGGATCCGCCCCTTCGCCCCGCGACCGAGAGATCCCGACGGCGAGCACCGCATGATGCAGGAGGATGTCGACCGGGTGCAGGAGTTCCGCAAGTGCATCGAGTGCTTCCTGTGCCAGGATGTGTGTCACATCCTGCGTGACCGCGAGACAGAGCAGAACTTCGCCGGTCCCAGATTCATGGTGCGCCTCGCCAGCCTCGACATGCATCCCCTCGATACCGACGACCGAATCCAGGAGGTCAAGGACGAGAGCGGCTCCGGCCTCTGTAACATCACCCGCTGCTGCACCGAAGCGTGCCCCGAACACATCAACATCACCGACAACGCCATCATCCCGCTGAAGGAAAGAGTGGTCGACCGCTTCTACGACCCCCTCATGTGGCTGATGCGCAAACTCCGCCCAGGGAAGAAAGAAACCGTGAAGAACTGATCGGTTCTTTCCTCAAACAAAAACCCCCGGGCTGGAGATCGCTCCAGCCCGGGGGTTTTTCATGGGCTTCTCACCATCCTACCGTTGCTTCTGCAGCTCTTTCTCCACCCACCGAGTCACCGGGGTGTCCGGTTTCAAGACAGGTGCCAACAGATCCCACGAAACGTAAGCCACAGGAAATCCATGGATGCCAGAAGAGAACGCATAATTTTGAAAGATAATCTTTAGCCCCTCTTCGATGACGAGAAACTGGTCAAAATGAAACTGCTCGAAGGGAAGATACTCGTCGAAGGGCGCGTAACCCTGCCTCCGAAGATCTGCTTCCACCTCCTTCGCAAGCACCGCAAACCAATCTCCTCCCGATGAATCGTCAAAAAGATCTTTAAGCTCAATTTCCTGCATGGCTGAACCGTTCAAGACAAAGTTACGACCCTTAATCGAAATACCCTCATGAGACGCCGCATCGTCATAAAAGCACCAATAATCCTTCAGGCTCACCACTTCCGAGGTACAGAGTCCTTTTTGAAAGGTGCGAATAAGAGTGCTGTCGTGGACAATGAAGTGTTGTGCAGAGTACAATAAGTACAACTGACGTGGCTCCAGAGAAGTGTCTCGTATCCTTTTGGCAACGGCCCGGATCTCCTCCTGAAGAAATTTGAAGACCTCCTCATAAAGTGGCTCGTTACAGTCGAGCTGGGGAATCTCTGCTTTAAAGAAATCTTCCTTGCCCTTGGTAAAGACAGAGAAGCCCGTTTTTTGCCAAAAGGCCCAGACTTTTTGGTCCACGCTTGAAACCGGCAATCGGAATTCGATGCCGCGATGGCCATAATAGGATTCGCCAGCTTTTCGGGTGTCCCAACGCTCATTAAAGGAAGGGGCCGCTGCAAGTCTCACGCACTCCACTGCAAGCGGCATCAAGAATGCCGCGACGATCAACAACTTGTTCAAGAGAACCTCTACATCGATCAATGCGGCGTGCATCGGACAGAGTCCCGATCCTCACTGTAGCAAAAATAATAAATATGTCGGCAACTATTTTCCGTCGCACTGGATGGCCTTCGAAGGAGAGTCTCATTTCTCAGCGCCACGACAAATCGATGGGATGTCGCCGGTGGCTGCGGAGTTGCGATCAGCCCTGGCCCAGGGCGAGCAGTTTCCTGACTCGATCGTTCAGTTCATCGGCGGTGAAGGGTTTCTGCAGGAACAGGGTCGGGCAGGTTGCGCTGGGGTTTTCCGTCATCACCTGGTTGCCCGAGATGAAGAGCACTGGCAGCGCTCTGCGGCGATTTCGGAATCGCTCCACCACCTTGTCTCCATCCATCCCTGGCATGCGGATATCGGAGATCACCGCATCGAAGTGAGAGAGCTGGTGCTCGTGCTCCTCCAGTGCCAGCAGTCCGTTGCTGGCAGATGTGACCTTGTATCCCTCGTCGAGGAGGGCCTGTTCGATGATCTCCCGGATCATCTCCTCGTCCTCGATCAACAACAGGCTGGGGATCTTGGAGGATTCGCTGCTTGGTTTCGATACCTGTGGTAACCACACCTTGAAGGTGGTGCCGACACCCTGTTTCGTCGTGAAATCGATCCAGCCCCCTGCTGCCCGGACCATGTTATGGACGATGGCGAGGCCCAGGCCGTTGCCGAGTCCCCTCTCCTTGCTCGTCTCGTACGGTTGAAAGAGCTTCTCGACCATCTCCCGGGGGATGCCGGTTCCCTCGTCAGAGACCTCGATCACCGAGTAGTGATGGGCAGGATCGAGGGCATCGGGAATCGAAGCGGCGTCGAAGGAAGAAGCGTTTTCCACCAGGATCTCGATCTTGCCACCATCCGGCATCGCATCTCTGGAGTTGGTAACCAGGTTCATGACGATCTGCGAGATGATGTGTTCCTCGACGGCAATCTCCGAGATGGCACCGTGCGACCGCACCGTCATGTCGATCCCGGGACCGAGCAGCGGTTCCCACAACGGCTCCATCTCCTCGATGAAACGGGGCAGCGCGACGGAACCGGGGCGAGAGGGATCGAGGGATCTGCGACTGAGTTTGAGGAGTTGCTCGGTGACCCCCTTGCCCAGTTGTGCGGCGTTGAAGATCTGCTCCAGATTCTTGTGCAGATCCTCAGTCAGTTCCGGTTTCTTCAGCGACACCTCTGCGTAGCCGATGATGATGGTCAGCAAGTTGGAGAAATCATGGGCAACATTTCCTGCGATGACGCCGAGTTGGTCCATGCCATTGAGGGCAGCCAGCGCAGCATCCTTGCGAGAAACCTTCTCCTCCAGATCCTGCGCCTCCTCGTTGCGTGCTTCCACCAGCGCACCGATGGCACGGGCGAGCACCATCTCCTCGAGGATCCACAGTTCCTCCGCCTCCACCTCGAACTCCCCACCCGGTTTATGCGCCGATTCGGAGGCTGCGCTGAGACGCTCCAGGGGAGTGGCGATGGCGTTACTGACGCCATAGCCGAAGGCGACGATCATCGTCAGAGCCAGCAGCGCCAGCAGACTCAGTGTCCACATCGTGCTCTTCAGCTCCTCCTGGATCCTCTCCCGACCTCGATCGGTATAGGTCGCCATCGAGGAGTCGAAGGTTGCACTCTTCTCGACCACCTGATCACTCATCTGCATCAAGGTCTGTACATCGATCCCCTCCGATGCATCGAGGTAGAGATCGTACGCATACAGGTACAACACGATCTCGTCCTGGAAGGATGAGAAGTGTTCTCTCGCCCCCTCAAAAGCGACCGGATCCAGTTCCTGGTACTCCAGCGTGAACTCCTTCTCGAACTGATCGAGGGAACTCTTCAGAAGTTGTTTCGTCTCGTCGATCTTCTTTCGAAGGAGGGGGCCGGCCACATCGACATGGATCTCGATCAGGTCGGTGACGACATGGAACTGGTCCAGATCCCTGTCGATCTTCTTGTGCAGGAAGGAAAAGTGATCGAGTCCACGCTCGAGACGATTGCCGTGCTTCAACTGCTGGAAGTAATTTCCCGTCACCAATGCCGTCAGGATCATGGTGATTCCGATGGCAGAGGTGAGACTGAGGAGGAGCATCGAACGAACGGACATCGTCCATCGATGTTGAGCTTTCTTCACGAAGCACCTCCCACGACGGCCGCTCTACTGGAGTTCACATCTTCGGCTAACGAACAAACCATCCGGGCATAACGAGTCAACGTGGCTTCCCGTTCCCCACGGCACTCCATTCTCCACGATCCCTTCCGCTGCATCTCCCTGTTTCTTCCTAAACTGTTATATTATTGAATCTTATGGATTTCTCCGTGGGCCGGAAAGTGGGCCGATTCTTCCCTCTTCGTCAACCCGGGGCACCCCTCGAGACTGACTTTGCACCCCTCGAGACAGGCTTTCCAATCGTACCCTCCCGACCGCTGCGCCGCTGGTGGATGGTATCCTCAGTCCCGAGACACACCTCGGCGAAGGGAATTGATGCTCAACTCGACATGGATCCTACCCTTCATCCTGTCCTTCATCGTCAGCGACGCTGAGGTGCTGGAAGCAGATGTGGTGATCTACGATGCCACTCCTGCGGGGATCTCCGCCGCCATCTCGGCGCGCCGAGCTGGAGTCAGTGTTCTCCTCATCTCTCCTCACCATCACATCGGTGGACTCACCACCAGTGGACTCGGCGCCACCGATGTGGGAGCGGCGAAAAGTGTCGGAGGTATCGGCCGTCAGTTTTACCGTGCCGTACGAGATCACTACCATCAGGATTCCCACTGGACACGACAGAAGAGAACGGAGTTCCGGGGAAGAGGTCATGCCCGTGGAGAAACGGTGGCGTGGACCTTTGAACCGCACGTCGCCGAACAGATCCTCGAATCGATGCTCTCCGATGCGGGAGTGCGGGTGATCCGAGGCGTCGGTATCGATCGATCACACGCGATGAAAACCCGGTCGATCCCATGGCGACTGATGGGCCTGAAACTGAAGGATGGACGGTCGGTCAGGGGAAAGATCTTCATCGATGCTTCCTACGAGGGGGACCTGCTTCCCATGGCAGGGGTGCCCTTCACCGTCGGACGCGAGGCCAATGATCAATACGATGAGACCCTCGACGGCGTGCAGCTGGCCCGTGCCACCAAGCACCAGTTCGCCACTCCGATCAGTGCCCATGTCGATGCCGATGATCGAGGATCGCCGCTGCTACCAGGCATCGTCGCAGAGCCTCACCCAGCCGACGGCAGTGCTGACGACGGCATCCAGGCGTACTGCTTCCGCATGTGCCTCACCGACGATGGTGCCAACCAGCTGCCCTGGACTGCCCCGGAGGGTTACGACCCCGGCCGTTACGAACTGCTGCTGCGCACCTTTGACAGCGGTGCCAACCGGGTGCCGTGGCACATCGTCGCCATGCCGAACCGCAAGTCCGACGTCAACAACAACGGAGCGGTATCCACCGACTTCATCGGCGGCAATCACGACTACATCGAAGCCACCGATGAAGTCCGGCTGCAGATCATCAACGAGCATCGAAGGTGGCAGCAGGGTTTGATCTGGACGCTGGCAACACACCCACGAGTTCCCGAACAGGTGCGCAAGGAGACCAACCGCTGGCGACCAGCCGCCGATGAGTTCACCGATAACGACGGCTGGCCGTGGCGAATCTACGTTCGCGAAGGTCGTCGAATGCTCTCGACGGTGGTGATGAACGAGAACCATGTCCGGGGCGAGATCACCGTCGACGATTCGATCGGCCTCGCCTCCTACGGGATGGACAGTCATCATGTCCATCGCAGGGCAGTCGATGGCTTGGTTCGAAATGAGGGAGATGTTCAGGTCGGAGGCTTCTCTCCCTGGGCCATCTCCTACCGAGCCATCGTTCCGCCACCGAGGAGTTGCTCCAACCTCATCGTTCCGGTTGCGATCTCCTCCACGCACATCGCCTTCGGCTCTGCCCGCATGGAACCGGTTTTCTTCATGCTGGGGGAATCCGCCGGGATCGCCGCCGCCCTCTCCATCGAAAACGGAATTCCCGTACAGGGGATCGACTACTCCCTGCTCAGGAGTCGATTGGAGGAAGCGGGCCAGGTGCTGTCTTGGAAGCCACCGCAGGAGGTCGAACAGCCCATCATCGAAGCAGATGATCTGGAGGGGATCGTCATCGACGAACTGGATGCCACCCTCGGGAACTACTGGTCCATCTCCACCTCGGTGCCAGGATTCGTCGGAGTTTGCTACCATCATTCGGAACGCAACACCCGTGCCGCCTACACTTTCGAGCAGTTGCCCGCGGGGCGCTGGAAGTTGCGGTTACGCGCCTCCCCCCACGAAAACCGCTGTCCTCAGACCGCCATCCGGGTGCGCGGTAGTGGCGATCCGACCCTCTTCACCTGGAAGATCATCGACCAGAGGGAAGCAGGCGAGGAAGACGGTTGGCACGTCGTCTCCGAGTTCTCCATCGAGGAACCCCGTGACGTACATGTCAGCCTGCACAGGATCTCCCCCCAGGGACACATCATCGCCGATGCCGTGCAGGCGATCCCGGTCGACAGGTGAACTACCACATCTCCCTTGCGGGTGATGTACTCGTTGAATGTTGAGTCCATCGACTCTTCTTCTATACTCATGAAACAATGGCATGCGGTGGAATGGGGTGGCGATGACCACCTCTGCACGAGCCACCCCTGTATCAGGAGGATTCTTGCAATCGAGTCGGTCCCGTCGCTCCCGAATCCATCCCTTCCCCTCCGTGGCAGGACTGCTGCTCCTCTCGCTGATCTCCTGTTCGCTGACCTCCTGCACCGGCGAAAAAGGTGTACCCGCCCCACAGAAACCGACCGTCGTACCGCAGATCACCGCCACCGACCCGGAGGCAAACAGCAGCGCTCCCGATGATGAAATCGATCCCTGGTTCATCGATGTGACTCACTCCAGTGGTGTCGATTTCGTCTATCGATCCTTCGAGGATGGGGAGCGACAGATGCCGGCGATCATGGGAGCTGGAGTGGCACTCTTCGATGCCGATGCAGATGGGGATCTCGATCTGTACCTGGTGCAGGGCAACGACCAGTTGCCTGCAACAACGAAGCAAGCAGACAACCCCAATCGATTCTTCCGTCAGGAAGCCCCGTGGTCCTTCGTCGATGCCACCGCCAGTAGCGGACTGGGAGATGGTGGCTACGGCATCGGAGCCACCACCGGAGATTTCGACGGAGATGGTTACACCGATCTCTATGTCAGCAACTACGGCCCCGATGTGCTGTACAGAAATCTCGGCGATGGAACCTTTGAAGATGTGACCGCCTCTGCAGGAATCGACATCGACGGCTTCACCGTCTCCTGCGCCTTCGCAGATATCGATCGGGATGGCGATCTCGACCTGTGGGTCACCCAGTACGTCGAGTTTCTCGCCGATCTCGAGTGCTTCAGTGCGTCGGGCCAACCGGAGTTCTGTGGCCCCGAGACGTTCAAACCGAGTCACGACATCCTGCTGAGAAACGATGGCGACGGCACCTTCACCGACATCTCTGAAGCGGCGGGACTTCATGCCGTTGCTGCGGCGAGTCTCGGCATCTGCTGTGTCGACTACAACGAGGACGGTTGGATCGATTTCTACATCGCCAACGACGCCTACGAGAACAACCTGTGGATCAACCAGAAGGATGGCACCTTCGTCGATGATGCAGCAATCCTCGGCGCGTCTCTCAATCTCAACGGCCAGGAAGAAGCGGGTATGGGAGTGGTTGCTTCCGACCTCGACGGCGATGGATCAAACGATCTGCTGGTGACTCACCTCGACATGGAGAGCAATACCTTTTATCGCAACCTCGGTTCCCAGATGGGATTCGTCGACGCCTCGGGTCAAAGTGGCCTCGGCCCCAGCAGCATGAAGTACACCGGGTTCGGTGTGGTCGCTTTCGACATCGAACTGGATGGAGATAACGACATCCTCATCGCCAATGGTCGGGTTCGGATCGGGGACGAACACCCCGGAACCACTTCCCCACCACCGTGGAATCAGTATTCCGAACCGAACCTGTGCTACCTCAACGACGGAAGTGGCCGATTCGAGGACGGCAAGTCGCGCGGGGGAGATTTCTGCACCGCCATCGATTCGAGCCGAGGACTCACCAGCGGCGACATCGATGGAGATGGCGATCTCGATGTGGTCGTCTCCAACATCGAAGGAGCCGCACGACTGTACAGAAATGACGCCGAGCGTAAGGGCTCGTGGTTGAAGGTGCGGGCACTCGACGGAGAGAAGAAACGGGTTCTCCAGGGAGCCATCCTCGGTACTCACGATGGGGATCGCCCGCTGATCGCCACCGTTTCCACCGCATCGAGCTACGCTTCAGCGGTTCCCGAGGAGGTGCACTTCGGAGCTGTCCAGCCATCCGACACCTTGACGGTCCTGTGGCCCAGCGGATTGCAGGAAGAATTCGAGATCGGGGGATGGAACCGCACCATCGAAGTGCATCATGGTGGCGGAAAGAAGGTTGAGTGATGACCACTGCCCTCGATTCAACCCTGAGATGGGGATTCGTTCTTCTCATCCTCTCGATGGGATTCACCTTTTCATCGGTGCACGCCCAACCCATCGACAAGAGTGAGTTCATCGTCGAAGGAATGGAGAGCCCGGTGGTACGGGTGATCGAAGGTGCCATCCGCAGGGTCGAGCGTGAACCCGGCTCCTTCCAGCGCTGGTACGATCTGGGGGCCACTCTCGATGCCCACGAGATTCTCGAAGGTGCTTCACGGTATTACAAGAAGGCGATCGAGCTGAACCCCAAGCACATCCCCTCCCTCTACAATGGTGGACTGGTCCTCGAATATCTTGGCAACTCTAGCGCTGCCAAGGAGACGTGGGATGTGATCCTCGCCTTGCAACCGGACCACACCCTCACCAACTTCAGGGTGGGAGAGTACTACTTCCGCAACGGAGAACTGGAACCGTCCCTCGCCTGTTTCCAGATCTTCATGCAGGGCCAACCCAACAGTTCGATGGGGTTTTCTCGCCTCGGTAGCGTGCTGCTCCAGTTACAGAAACCCGCCGAAGCGCTGGAGATGTTGAAGAAGGCACTGGCGAGCACACCCGGTGACCGACCCACCATGATCGCACTCTCTCAAGCGTATCTGCGCAGCGGCGATCGAGAGAAGGCCACCGAGGTTCAGACACAACTGGCAGAAGATGAGAGCATCGGTGAGAAGTTGATCCTCATCGACCCGCTGCGCGCCGAGATCTCCAGCAGGGCCATCAACTCCAACACCTGCATCGCCCGGGCAGAATCGCTCGAGGACCGGGGGCTGCTGGCGAGCGCACTCGTCGAGTACAGCACCGCTGCCATCGGCCAGCCCAACAACTCGGTTCTTCACAACCGGATCGGCAAGCTCTACGTCCGCCTCGGCATCTATCCAGACGCGGAAGAATACTTCACCAGGGCGATCCAGATCAATTCTGAATACATCGACGCATTCCATAACCGGGGTGTTGCCAGGGAACACCTCAACAAACTCGAGAAGGCGATCGAGGACTATCGCAAGGTGCTCGAGATGGAGCCAGAACATCCACTCTCCAGTGCACGGATGAAACTCCTGGGGGAACAATGATGCGTGATACTCATCACTCCCCATCCAGGTGGCGACTTGTGCTGCTGCTATCGATCTTCGCCATCGCCAGTTGTGTCGAAGCTCCGCCACCACCTCCTGTCGTGCAGTTGAAGAACCTACCGGTGGATACGCTGCAGCTGCGAGTCATCTCCAAGCAACGAAAAGAAGTGACCGCCGACATCTCTGACCCGACGGGGAGGGGCTACCTGGCCATGGCGCTCGAGGCAAACGGCCTCGGTGACCTGGCGGTCCAGGAGTACCAGGCAGCAAACATCCTCGATGGAACCGATCCACTGTGGAGATATCGAGAAGCTTGTGTCCGGATCGATCAGGGCAGTACCCCGCAAGGCATCGACCTTCTCGTCGGAATCACCCGAGAGTTCCCCTCCTTCGTTCCTGCCTGGCATCGTCTCGCCGGCGCCCGCCTCCAGCTCCATCAGGACGAACAGGCGCAACAGGACCTGGAGAAACTGCTGTCACTGGTCCCCACCTCCATCCGGGCCCGAACCACCAAGGCACAGTTTCTTCTCGACAGTGGCGATGCCCTGGCGGCCCTGAAGGAACTGGAACAGGTCACCCAACAGGATCGAAATTACGAGTGGGCCTATCGTCTTCTCGGCAGAACCTACCTCAAGCTTGGCGAGACGGGACCAACGGTGGAGAACTTCCTCAAGCAAACCCTCGGGTCGAGTCCCAAGTACGAAGAGGATCCCCGAGAAAAGAAACTTCAGGAGTTCCGGGCCGGTCGAGATTTCGAGAAACGACTGTGCCGTGAGTTGATCCGCCAATCCCGTGGCGCCGTGGCAGCTACCCGTCTACGACAGGCCATCCGCGATTTTCCCGGGGACCTGTCCCTCAGGCTGATTCTCGCCCAGGCATACCAGTCATCCGGTGACGACCAGGCGGCGATGAAGGAGATCGCCGAGATCATCAAGATGGACTCCAAGCACGTACCTGCCTACCTGATGAAGATCGACATGAAGATCCAGCGAGGCGATCAGATGTCTGCTGCTGGAACTTCATCCCAGCAGGATATCCGGGCCCAGTACGGGGTCGCAGCGATGACCGCAAGAGCTGCGCTGACCCATGCCCCGGGAGACTGGCGCGTTCAATTCGCCCGGGGACGTGCGGAGACGAAACTGGGCAATGACTCGGTAGCCCTGACCCACCTCAAGAAAGCGAGGGAACTCGAGCAGTCCTCGGCAGAGGTGTGCATGTGGCTGTTCGAGGTGGCGTGGCGTACCGGAGCGCAGGATGTCGCCAGGAGTAGCATCGAGGCCGCCTCGCAACTGAACCCGGGTAACATCTTCGCCTGGGTAAACCTCGGCATGCTACATGCCAGGAATCAGGAACTGGAGTCGGCACGAAATGCGCTGGAACGGGCACGAGCCATCGATCCCAACCATGCTGCGGTGCAGGCGCTGCAACAGAGAATCAACACGGCGCAGAGCAAGCCCTGAGCGCAGTCGACTCCCTTACGCGTGGTCACGACAGTTCCAGCGATGACCTCAACAATCCGTTGAGGTCGGTGTTCCGAATCCAGTAGGGAAGCGTTTCGCTTCCCGGACCCCAAGTACTGACCTCGACAAATTCGCCGGTGTGATTGCCGCTGGTCCAGTTGACCCCTGTTCGGGTGTAGGATTCGTGCCACTTTCTGAGTAGATTTGCCACGGCATAGCCGCCGGCAGGCTTTGCCTCACCGAGCAGGCGAATCCGTTCGGCATCCAGGGTCAACTGCAAGTGATCGCCTACCAGGGCCTGGAACTGCTCGCTGTCGGGAGAGGTCATCCGGGACTGCAGGTATTCGTAACTGGCTCCGATTTTCTCCACTCCGCTGAAGAAGGTCGTATCGGTGTCGCCGTAGGCTGCGCCCATGCCGTTCAATTGACACCCTCCACAGCCGTGGTCGGTGGTCACCACCACCAGAGTCTCTGGATTCTCGCTGGAGAATGCCCTCGCCACCGCAACGCACTCATCGAAGGCGAGCTGATCGTGGACGATCGCTCCCACATCATTGGCGTGGCCTGCGTGATCGACACGGCCACCCTCCACCTGTAACAGGAAGCCAGCGGGGTTCTTTTGCAGCGTCGCCAGCGCTCTCTTCATCATCTCCGCAAGGGTCGGAACCTGTTTGGCGATGGCGGCATCGCGCTGTCGATCGATGGAATAGGGCAGATGCGATGACGAGAAGAGACCCAGTTGCCGGCGCGCATCCCCCGAATCTTCCGAGAGTAACTGATCTCGCGATTCCATCAGATGATAACCCGCGGCCTGGTAGCGACTCTTGAGATCGACACCGTCTGCACGGATGGTCGCATCGAAGTGCTTCGATCCTCCGCCCATCAGCACATCGACTCCTCGATCGAGATACTGCTGAGCGATGCTGTCTTCCTGACCACGAGCGGTCACGCACGAGGCGAAGGCTGCAGGTGTCGCATGGGTGATGCGGGTGGTCGTCACCAGGCCAGTGCTCCGTCCACTTCCTTGCACCTGTTCATGAATCGGTACCAGAGCCTCCCCTTCCGGGGTGTAGTTGATGGCTCCATTGGCGATCCGTGTGCCACTCGACCATGCACTGGCTGCCGCCGCCGAGTCGGTGACATGGGAATTGCTGGAGCAGGTCTCCATCAGAGCCCGATGCACTTCTCGCTCCTGGTAGAGCTTGACCCACTCGGTGCGCTGCTGAGATGTGTGCTGCAGGTAGTAATCTGCGATGGTCCAGGTTCCGGTGTTCATGCCATCCGCCACCAGGAAGATGACGTTGCGTGCCTGTGCCGCGGGACTGCGGCCGATGGGCAATGCCGCACAACCTGCCAGCAAGGGGCTCCATAACAGCCCCGCGCTCGCTGTCCCCTTCAAAAAGTCTCGACGGTGGATGGGGGAAGGCACGCTCATCGTTTCCTGTTCTGAAGGGGCCAGTGGCGGGGATTGCGACCTAAACATCGACACCGTGCGGACGAGAGATCACGACTCGAGAGCACGATTCCCCGAGACACTGTATGGCGGCGGATGACACCCATCCAGACCCCAACTTCCGCCACTCCAGAAATCTCAAATTTGATTGAATCATCGGCAACGCCCGACCGTATACACTCGTACACCCGCGGAAAGGTGACCGAAATGGAGAGTTGCACTGAATCTTCTGGAGTGAATCTTCGGGAAACTCGACCCCCATGCGGCTGGCCACGGCTGATGGCGGATCGCTGGCGAAGCGGTCGCCGGTTTCACCACTCCTTGACCCTGCTGCTGCTGGTGTCCCTGCTGACCGGCTGTGGCACCCTCAAGACCCTCACCATGGGTGAGCTGGAGATCCCCGTATCGATCGGGGGAGATCGAGAAAGCTCCGAGGGTCTCTCCTTCCTCGACAGCACGATTGGGCTCGACGGAGTCGAGGGAGATGCACAGGCGTGGGCACTGCACTCCCGCAGCGCTTCCTGGGCTACCGCCAAGGTGCCCGGCACCCACCTGGCCAACTTCAGGTATGGCGAATCGGAGTTCACCTTCGGCTCGGATGGCTCTGGCAACGTCCCCGACGGAGGAGTCCGCTACAGGGGAGCCCGAGGGCGCGAACTGATCCTGGTCGGTAGCAATGGAGCGTTTCCCTGGGTTCCCGATCCGGATGACACCATCGACGATCACTACCAGGACAGCCCTCCCCGCCTGACGATGTTGCTCGGGACCAGTTTCACCACCTCGACCATCGGCGCCGGTGAGTTTCACGGGCTGGGACTGGAGACAGGTCTTCGCTGGCGACAACCGTTGATGACCGGCGCGGTGTCCGATTCCGACAGCACATCATCCGCCCTGCACCTGACCGCCGAGTACACCCGTGGAGCCGCTCGTAGTTTTCGATCCTCCGCTGGTGCCCGGGGAGAACAGACGGAACGGGGTCAGCTGCTCCTTGGATTCACTCCCGTCGACTCATCTCGCTTCTTCCACGTTGGCTGGAAATTCGATCGGATTCATCAGTACGGGGGGCTCGACCAGGATCTCGATTTCAGCGGACCCATCATCCAGATGGGGTGGGAACTGGGACCCAAGCGTCGTGCCGAGGACTCCCAGGAGCCCCCCGAGGATGACGATTCCTGAGTCATAAGTTCTTTTATATTCAATGCTTAGGCTTGCTCCATGAAGCCCCTGGATGCAACCACCCCGTTCGTATATCATAGTGATATCACATTGATATACTGGTTCCCAGGAACGGGGGTTTCATGATCGAAACGGAAGAGAAAATCATCCGGGTTGGCAACGGCTGGAGCCGACTGTTTCTACACCTGGTCTTGCTGGTGATCGCCATCCTCGGCGCCATCGTCCTCCCCGTTCCGTTGACGAAGATACTGATGGTCATCTCGATCCCGATCATCCTGTTCCTCTTCGTCGGTCACTTCACCGTGCAGCCCAACGAAGCGATGGTTCTGCTCCTGTTCGGATCCTACCGCGGCACCGAACATCGAAGCGGTTTTTTCTGGGCAAACCCGTTTCTCTCCAAGAAGCGGATCTCCAGGAGAGCCCGTAACTTCGACAGCGAGAAGTTGAAGGTCAACGACAAGAAAGGAAACCCCATCGAGATCTCTGCGGTGGTGGTGTGGCGTGTCGAGAACACTGCCAAGGCCGCTTTCGATGTCGATGACTACAGCCACTTCGTGCGGGTACAGAGTGAATCGGCACTACGTCACCTCGCCAACGATTACTCCTACGATCACGGGGAGGAGACCGATGACGCCTCCGACGAGATCACTCTCCGTAGCTCCACCGAAGAGGTCAGCGAATCGCTGAAGCAGCAGCTTGTCGATCGCCTCTCCAAGGCGGGAGTCGTGGTGGAAGAGGCTCGACTCAATCACCTCGCCTATGCTCCGGAGATCGCCAGCGCCATGCTGCGACGTCAACAGGCGGAAGCGATCATCTCGGCTCGCCAGAAGATCGTTCATGGAGCGGTGAGCATGGTCGACATGGCGATCCAGGGGCTTGAATCGAACAATGTCGTCACCCTCGATGAGGAGCGAAAAGCGGCGATGATCAGCAATTTACTGGTGGTTCTGTGCAGCGATCACGACGCCCAGCCGGTGATCAACTCGGGAAGCCTGTACACCGGTTGAAGCAACAAGCAGCGAGGAGAGCACCTTGAAGCAGAAACTTTCACGAGGATGGAAATGTCAGCGGGACACCCCGAGTGGTGGATTGGGATCGCCGTAACCGATGGCCAGAAAATCGATTCTCCTCCGCATGCAGGATGATCTACACCGCGAACTCCGTGGCTGGGCCGAGCACGAGATGCGAAGCCTCAACGCCCAGATCGAATTCCTGTTGAAACAGGCACTGGTGCAACGCAAGGGTGGCGCGTCTTCCGCCGCTCAGAAGGATGACGATTCGGACAACCCGGGCAGCCGATGACAAGCAGCAGTGATCGCTGCGACTCTTCACGATGATGCCACCGATCGATCGGATTGAACAAGAAGAATGGACTACCGCCGGAAGGCTACCGTGCGGAAACGGATGTAGAGGGGGCCGGCCTGACCTTTCCCCTGGGAGCGGATGCCTGGCGAAAGTACGCGATCACCCGCATCTCCCCCGGCCAGGATCGCCGTTGAAGCTCCTTGGCTCCGCGAGCGCCCCGACCCCCTCGATCCTGATGCGCTTTCATCTTGTAGGGTTTTAAAACGAACTGCAAGCATCCACTCGAAGTTGCTCGTTGTAGATTCGCTTTTCATCGTTGGATCTAACTTCTGTCGAAGACGATTTGCAGTCGAGTTTCACGACGTGAAATCGATCAAACTTGTAGATGAGAAAACCCACGAATTTCGCCATGAAACTGCGGATGTCCGCCACAATTCGCAACATCCATGATCTTCATTCATCCCGCTCCATTTTGTTATCGATGTGATAAAAAAACCTGCTGATCCATGTCGATCAATCACCGTTGTTTGTTTTTCAGTCCTGCAAAGTTTTTTTCCATTTCACGCGAATATCTCCCCGAAATTGCAACTCGATGCAGTTCCTGCACCTCGCGTTGTCACTGAAAACAACATTGCCTCAACCATTCATCCGCCGGAAGATGCATCCGGTCATCCAGAAAAGAACCTGCGGAAAGGTGTCGCAATGCATCCCATCCTTATCTCCACACTGTTGCTTGCAACTCTCTTCTCTCCACACTCGATTCAGGACGATGATGCAGCCGCACCATCTCAGGAAGCAAAGAAGGTGAAGGTCTTCATCCTGGCGGGTCAGTCGAACATGGAGGGACACGGACAGATTCGTAGTCTCGACATCCTCGGCAACGATCCCAAGCATGGAAATTTGCTCTCGCTGCTGAAGGCAGATGATGGATCGTGGAAGAGTCGCGACGATGTGACCATCTCGTGGCAAGCCAAGGGCAAGAAGCACGGTCCGTTGACGGTGGGCTGGGGCTACGGCGACAAGGAGATCGGTCCCGAGTTACTGTTCGGTGCCATCGTCGGTGAGCATTTCGATGAACCGGTACTGCTCATCAAGACCGCATGGGGTGGTAAGGATGTGTACTGCGATTTCCGTTCCCCCTCCGCCGGAAAACCGACCGGTGCCGATGCCGCCATGCTGGAACGACAGGCAGGGGAGGGAAATGAACGCAAGGTGGGTCACTACTACCGGCAGATGATCTCGGAGATTCGCCAGTGCCTCGAGCAGATCGACGAGGTGGTCCCCGGCTACCAGGGTCAGGGCTACGAGCTGGCGGGGATGGCTTGGTTCCAGGGGTGGAATGATTTCTGCCAGTGGCACGTGCAGATCGATGGCAAACGAATCGGTGACCAGCTGATCGCCAACTATCCGAACAACCTGGCGGCGATGTTCCAGGATGTTCGCAAGGACCTGGATGCACCACGGATGCCGATCGTCATCGGAGAGATGGGGGTCGGCGGACACGAGATGACACGGCGAGCGGAGAAGAATGGCAATGATGGGGAAGCGGTGGCGATGGTGAACTTCCGTCGTGCCCAGAAGGCGGTCGCCAGCAATCCTGACCTCGATCGGGTCTATTTCGTACCGACCTGTGATTACTGGGATGTTCGATTGCAGCAGCTACGACGCATCAGCGACGACTGGTGGAACGAAAAGCGTGAGAAGGGCATCGCCGACACCGAGGAGAATCACCTGCCCACTCCAGAACTGAACCGTGAGTTCCAGAGTCGTGGAGGTCACTGGTACTGCCACTACAACGGATCCGCCTCCAACTACTCGCTGGTCGGCTATGCCCTCGCCCAGATGCTGTTGAAGGAGTCGGCGGGGCCGTGAGCTGTGCCCTCATCGTTTCAAACGGGAATAGATCTTCAACTGTTGCTCCCTCGGCAGCGCCATGAACTCGTTGAAGGCAGCGTAAAACTCTTCCTTGCTATCCATCCCCACGAAGCGGCACAGAGCATCTTCCCAGCCCAGTTTCTTCACCATGGGGAAGAAGCGATCACGCAGGGATGAGACCCTTTGATCTGATGAGTTGTGCACCATGAACACCGTTGCCCACGCCCCCGCGTCATAGGCCAGCTCGCGGTGATAGCGAGCCACCTCTTCGGGGGCGGTCTCGATCTCTTCCATGTCGGCGATGGTGAGATCGGGATCGTCGATGCGAAGGGCACTCTCCATCACCCATTCCATCCGTTGAAGCGGATCCCATCCATCCTGCTGCGGAGGCAACCACGCCTCGCAGAAGACCGCTCCCCCCTCTGCCATCCAGGTCGGGATCTCCCCCACCGATTGCTGAAAAACATGGGTGTACTCGTGGATGCCGCGAAGCACCGGATCGGCGATGGGGTCATTCTTGAAGTACCACTGGTGGACATTGATGAAGATCAGCTCTGCCAGGTAGGGATCCCCATCACGAATCTCCGACAGGTACGCTTCTGCATCTCCCCTGCTGGTAACCTCCTGAAACTGTCGCTTGCCGTGGGGGATGCATTCGGCGATCGACCGTGTCGAGGTACTGGTGCGCCATTCACAGTACTCCTCGATGAAGTCACTCCACTGCTCCTCGGTGCTGGAACTCTCATCCTCGCTGCCGGCGATCCACACATGCGGAGGACCAAAACTACCCCAGTAGCTTCGGGCCACTTCGACCCCTTCCTCGATCTGCTCCAGCCACTTCCGGTCGTAACCCTCCAGCAGATGATAGACCGGCGCCTCATCGGTGGCATCGAGGGGCCTGAAGCCGATCCATCGACTGTTCCCTCCATCGTCTCTCTCGGCAGGTCCGTGACAACTCAGCAAGGGAAGGAGTAGTGGCACCATCAGGATCAGCCATCGCCATGTAGATTTCATATCGATTCACCTCCGTCACCACAACTGCAGCGGTCTTCACATCTGTTCGATACTGAAGTGTTCGGGAGCACTAACAATGGCAAATGGTGCGACCCATCGGTGCTGATCATCGGAACACGTTGTTCAGGGGCAGTCGGTGTAGGTCAAGCACTCCAGCGGCTCCGCTGTGGTTGGATCGGTTCCACAACTGGTGGGTGCCGGCAACGGACTTGCCGGAGATCCGAACATCCAGGAGAGCACTGCGACGGCATCCGCAACATCGATGACCCCATCGTCGTTCCCGTCGCAGGCGTCCTCGCATTCCAGCGTCGGCGGTACCGGAACGGGAAACAGTGAGATCAACAAGTTGACCGCGTCGGCGAGGTTGATCACTCCGTCGGTGTTGCAATCACCACGTACGAACTGCGCCGCAGCGGGCAATTCGCTCCGCAGCGTCGGTCGATCAAAGGGAAAGGTCTCGTTGGCCACCCGTGGATCGGTCAGCCCGTTGGTGAGGAACTCGACCACGGCCGGTTGCCACTGCAAAGGTAAAGACATGTCGCTGTAGACGGTAGATGCGCCTGGAGAACCTCCGGAGCTGGGGATCGGAGACTGATCGGCGCTGAACTGGGTGTGGCCGCTTAGCGGATCAAGAAGGGGCCATGCAGGGGCGTTGTAGTAATCGATGGCATCCTGCACACCGGTCACCCATCCCACATGCATCTGGGCCGGTCGCAGACTCGCATTCCTGAGAGTTGGCGTCTTGAAACTGCCCCGGTGTGCCACATCACCGGTGACATTGTATCTCCCGAGGTCATCAGAGGACGGGCGAAGGCCGATGTTGTAGAACTCGTTGTCGGTGAAGAGCGGCAAGGTGTGGCAACTGAAACACGCAGTACTTCCCTCCAGAACATTGAACCCCGCCTGTTGTTGCTGGGTCATCGTACCGAGGTCGAAGGGCGTCTGGTCGGGGATCAGCGTCCGTTCGTAGGTGGCGATGGCAAAGGCGATTCGCTCGGCGGTGATCTCCGCAGATCCGAAGGCAGCTTCGAACAGGTCGGGGTAGTCGATGCTCCCCACCAGGGTTGCAGCAACATCCGCAGGCAAGTCGGTGCCGAGTGCAAGCGGTACCACAAGCTCCATCTTCGCCACCAGATCATCCCAGGTGCGACCTTCGAAGGCCATCTCCACGTCGCTGAGAAGTGGTCCGACCGCCTGACTCTCCAGAGCTCCTCCGCTGGCGATGCTCACCTCTCCCGTCTGTGGATTGATGAATGTGCCGCTGGCGCGGCCATCCCAGAACATCTCCGGAGCCCATTGCGATCCGATGACAGGCTGAGCAGAGCGGCCTGTCACCTGAACCTCGAAGTCGAAGAGAGGATCCAGGAGCGGATTGCCCAGTAGATCTGCACGGGCGACCCCCGGGGAACCGACGATGTCATCGTCGGTCCCGAACAACCCATCGGGACCGGGGTGCGTACCGAGCCTGGGATCAGCCCCGCCGGCGTTCGGCCGATGACAGGTACCGCAGGCGACGGTGTCATCGCTCGAGAGCTGTTCATCCCAGAACAGGATCTTGCCGAGGATACGCTTCTCTTCCGTCGGAGGATTCTCTGCGGGAAAGGGAACGGGAGGGAGTTGCCCTACGACCGCTGTCGAGCAAATCAGACATTGGACTACAACCAGGATGGCTACAAACCTCGCACTCAATTGCATCGATACTCTCCCTCGAAAACAATCTGGCTGGATCGGACGTGTGTAGAACATTGAAGTGTAGTCGCAAGCGCACGATCTGCGCAGGAAAAACAGCAGGAGTTCCAGTATTGCACATGTTCAATACAATTGATTACCCGGTAACCCTGTATAGTCCCAGAGATCCCAGCGTGGGGATCGGAGATTTTTTCGGACGATGAGTTCAGCGATATACTCGGGATGAGGTAGCGATGCACGAGCAACTTCGACTGGTTCTCGGCCTATCCTTCGTAGTTGTACTCTTCGTCGGATCTTCATATCCCGGCACCGATCATCCTGCCCCGCTGCCCAACATTCTCTTCATCCTCGCCGACGATCTCGGCTACGGAGATGTTGGTTGCTACAACTCCCAATCAAAGGTGGCGACCCCGTATCTCGATCAACTTGCCAGCGAGGGGATGCGATTCACCGATGCTCATTCTCCGGCGACCGTTTGTACTCCCACTCGCTACAGCCTGATGACGGGCCGCATGGCGTTTCGTAGCGGCTACCGCGGTGTCTTCACCGGAGTTGGAGGTCCCTGCCTCATCGAGAAGGAACGGCTGACACTTCCGCAGATGTTACGAAACCAGGGCTACACCACCGCCTGTTTCGGCAAGTGGCACATCGGCTTGACCTTTCTCGACAACGACGGAAATCGCATCGAGAAGCGGGGGGTCGAGGGTGTCGAACTGATCGACTACACCAGGGCGATCCCCGACGCACCGATCCATCGTGGCTTCGATCACTTCTACGGCACCGCCTGCTGCCCCACCACCGACTGGCTCTACGCCTACATCGACGGCGATCGAATCCCGGTTCCTCCCAGCCGACTGATCGACAAGAGCAAGTTACCGAAACACCCCTACGGCAACGACTGTCGCCGTGGCAGGATCGCAGACAACTTCGACCTCGAGCAGGTCGACCTGGTGTTCCTCGAGAAGAGCCAGCAGTTTCTCGAGAAGCACGTCAAGTCGACCCCGGACACCCCCTTCTTTCTCTTCCACTCGATGCAGGCGGTACACCTGCCTTCCTTCGCTGCCGAACGGTTCCAGGGCAAGAGTGGTGCTGGGCCCCACGGAGACTTCCTCTTCGAGATGGATACCATCGTCGGCGAACTGCTGAAGACCCTCGAAGATCTCGGTGTCGCCGACAACACGCTGGTGATCTTTGCCAGCGACAACGGTCCGGAAGTTCCCACCGTCCTCGACATGCGCAAGACCCACCAGCACGACGGCGCCCGGCCATGGCGTGGGGTCAAACGCGATCAGTGGGAAGGGGGCCACCGCACGCCGTTCATCGTCCGCTGGCCCGGCAAGATCAAGGCGGGCAGCAGCAGCGATCAGTTGCTGAGCCTCACCGATGTGATGGCGACGCTGGCGCAGATCAGTGGAGCGACCCTGCCACATGATGCCGGGGAAGACAGCTACAACATGCTGCCGGTGCTTCTTGGAACCCAGGGAGAGAAACCTGTGCGCCGTTTCCTGTTGCAGCAGACGATGTCACTGGCGATGTCGATTCGCGATGGCCAGTGGAAGTACCTCGACCACAAGGGATCGGGGGGCAACAACTACCAGCGAGGTGGGGCCTGGGGGATGAAACCCTACGCCCTGGAGAACAACGATCCCGATGCCCCCGGGCAACTCTACAATCTCGAGACTGACCTCGGCGAGAGGGAGAACCTCTTCAGCCAGCAGCCGCAAAGGGTCAAGGAGATGAAGGCAAGGTTACAGCACTTCATGAAGAGTGGACGGAGCGCTCCGACTCGAACCGTCGAGGGCGTGCGGCAGCAGTAGCAAGACCGTTGTCGAAACCTGCGACACCTTCTGATCACTGGCGAGAGAAGTGAAGTTCATGCCGGAGCGGGCAAATCTACCCGCTCCGGCATTTCAGTTGCGCAAACTGATCCTGTTCATGAAGACACCAACTCATCTTGACGACGGTGAAGAAAACTCGGTTCCCTACTCCTGAAAAATATTCGTTCCCTTTCATCAGTTGCGTAAGTTCCGACACAGTCACATCGAAGTTGTAATCTCGATTTCACAATTCCTGTCGTTACATTGCGCCAATATGAAACACTCGCGAAAGATCTGTTCACTCGATGAAATAACCGGAGTGATTTCTTCGTTTGCTCCGTCCTTCATCTTGATCCCGCCACGGATTTCTCGAGAAAGGAGAACCCATGCGTAGAGAACCAGGACCCGAACGGTTCGTTCTTCAACACATCGGTGCTCTCATCTTCGGATTGTTCTTGTGGGCGGGAATTTCAGGCAGCGCGACTGTTGCCACCGCTCAAGACTCTCCGGATGGGAACATCAACAACCAGCCCAGGATGACTATGGATCTTCCAGCAGGGGGAGGAGATCTCGTTGAAGGAGTAGGATCTACCGAGATCCTTCCTCTCTTCGGTAGAGAGATCTTCGCCAACAGTCTCTACCTGTGCGTGGAGCGATCTGCGAGATTGGCCGGAGAACCGGCACAGATCATCGCCAACGAGTTCAATAATCTCATCGCGAGGATGTCGCGCAAGGCTCGCTTTGGCGCGGTCGCCTTCAATGACCAGATCGAACGCTTCGAGGAATTCCCGGTGCGGGCACTCCCTTCGGTCAAGATTTCAGCGGCGACCTGGCAGAGTACACGGGTGACTGCCAACGGTGCTTCACTGACAGAAGCACTGGAGAACACCCTTCTCCTGGCTCGAAGTGATGTGGAGAAGCATAAAAAAGTGGTCCTCATCGTCGATGACCGCTACGCCACTGAAGAAGCTTCGCTGCTACCGTTGCTGCAAAATAGAAGGAGTTACCTCGACGACATTCCCATCCATATCTTCTTCATCAGCATTGAAGGTGAGACCGGTGACCCGGAACTGGAGTCGGTCTGTCGCACGCTCAGTGACATTTCAAAGGGAAGTTTCAACCAGCTGAGTTTCCCGGCACCTCCTCCGCCTGCTCCCTTTCCGATTCCCGTTCCCCCATGTTGTTGCATACCGGGCAGCGACTGAATTGATCGGAGAACCAGTTGAGGTCTTGCGACCATGACAGAAACGGAAAACCCCCGGGGTGTCTCTCCGAACACTCCGGGGGTTCCTCGTTCCTGGGTGAATCGTCAGGATTTCATCTGCTCGAGGAGGCGATCTCCTGGCGGTGCTGATCGAGTCGCTCTCGTAACTGTGGAATCTGATCGGCAGCCCAGTCCAGATCGATCTTTCCATTGATCTTCATCTCGGGAATGATGCCACTGACAGTTCCACTCCACACCAGACCCACCTGACCCCTGTCGAGTCTCTTGAGACTCTTCGTGCTGTCCGCTTGCTCCCTCGGCTGTCCATCGATCAGGGTGGTGAAGAGACCGTCTTTCAACTGCAAGCCGAAACGATGGGGCTCCTCGAAAGCGATGACGGGTGGTTCCCCCATCTTGCTCTTCGGACGGGTGCCAGAGACGCGAACCAGTTGTGTACCGAGATTGCTACCGATTCGCTTTCGTAACTTCTTCGACCAGGCGAACACCGCTGCGACCAAGTCGCCACTGCGACCCCCGACGAAGGAAATGTAGGTCAACTCCATCCGCACGTCCGGTTGCCACACCGCGGAGTGAAACCACTGCCCCTCATCGGCGATGAGAATTCCACCGGTGGCTCCTCTGCAGCGCCCCTCCCAGTCACGACTCCAGCGTATCTTGCCCGCCAGACTCTCCTGGGGGGTGGGGAACCAGTCCGCTGCGAGACTGCGCTCTTCACTCTCGAAATCGTAGACCAGTTGTACGGTTCCATCGGCGGAGATCTGCTCATCAGTCGCCTCGAACAGGTCGAGGATTCGCTCCTGTTCCGCCTCGTTCAAGAGGAAGGTGGATTGTTGCGGTTGCCCGGCAACAGCACCCCCCTGGATCGCCAGTATCAGCACTAGTGTTGGTATTCTTGACATCTTGGTCATGGGGTACTCCCTTCCTGTTGTGAGACTGTTCAAACTCCTGGTGATGACATCCGGACCGCCTGCAATTCCGGACCGAGGTCAGGGCAAATTCGTGCCGGATCCTGTATCGATCGTGGCACACTACCCAGCGCTGCCAGGTGATAGAC
>CAYPPQ010000006.1:0-32808 GCA_964412635.1 uncultured Planctomycetia bacterium
ATCTCGTTGCTGCTGGGTGGACTTTCGCTGCTGCTGGGAACCTGCGCAGGAATCGGCCTGGGGGTCCTTGCTGCATCTCGCAGTGGCGGCTGGATCGACCATCTGGTGGTGCTGATCGCCTCCATCGGCATCTCGCTGCCACTGTACGTCATCGCCGGTATCGCGGTTCTCGGCATCTCCTTCCAGCTCGGCTGGCTGCCCCCTGCCGGCTGGCAATCGACCTCGTCACTGATCCTGCCGGTGCTGTGCCTGTCGCTGGCCCCCGCCGCACAGGCGGCCCGCATGATCCGCACATCCATCCTCGAGATGATCGGTGAGGACTTCGCCAGGACCGCCCGCGCCAAGGGCAGTTCCCCCACCGCCATCCTGTTCCGCCACTGCCTGCGCCCTGCGTTGATCCCGTTGATCTCGACCCTCGGCCCCACCGCAGCAGCACTGCTCACCGGATCACTGGTGATCGAACAGATCTTTGCGATTCCCGGGGTCGGCATGCATTTCGTGCAGGGCGCACTCAATCGAGACTACCCGCTGGTGCTCGGCGCCGTGCTCCTCTACACGGTACTCCTGCAACTGATGACACTGCTGACCGACCTGTTGCTGGTCGCTCTCGATCCGCGGCTGCGGGAAGAGTCGCCATGAAGAAACTGCTCGCCGATCGATCGCCCCTCTCCGCCATCGCCTGTCTGTGGTTATTGATGGTTCTCATCGTCGCCGTCACCACTCCCTGGTTACCGCTGCAATCACCGGAAATCGCCGAACCCTCGATGGCGTGGGCGGCTCCCGATGGAACCCACCCACTGGGTACCGATGCACTGGGCAGAGATCTCTTCAGTCGTATCCTGTGGGGATCGAGGGTTTCGCTTGCGTGCGCCCTGGCGGGTGCCGTCGCAGCGTTGCTTCTGGGAGTCAGCTGGGGTCTGGTCGCAGGAGGTGGATCGACGCGGCGAGACAACTGGATGATGAGAATCGTCGACCTGCTCGATTCGGTGCCGGTGGTGTTCCTCGTCATCCTGGTGGCCAGCATCGCCCGGGGAAGTCGCTGGGAAAGTGCCGGGGGAGGGATCGCTCTCTTCTTCCTGATCCTCGGCGTCGTCTACTGGACTCCGATGGCGAGGGTGGTCCGGGGCGAAACCCGCTCCCTCGCCCGTCGCGAATGGGCGCAAGCTGCGGTGGCACTGGGCACTCCCCCGACCCGGGTACTGTGGAGACATCTGCTCCCCAACCTGATCCCCACCATCCTGGTGACGGTGACCCTGATCATCCCGCGGGTACTCCTCTTCGAGGCGTTCCTCTCCTTCCTCGGTCTGGGAGTACAGGCACCTGCGGTTTCGTGGGGAACCCTGGCCCGGGATGCGTTCGAGGTGCTGAATCCGGTCAAGACCGCCTGGTGGTTGGTGGCCTTTCCCTCGGCGGTACTGGCATTGACGCTGCTGGCTCTCAACATCGTCGGCGACTCACTGCGCGGCCAACTCGACCCGAAACAGCGCCGCTGACCTGGTGACTAGTCCTTCATCTTTGGATCGAAGGCATCCCGCAGACCATCACCGAGCAGGTTGAAGCCGAGCACCGTGACCATGATGGCGAGCCCCGGAAAGACACCCATCCACGGCTTCTCGACCCAGTACTCCTTGGAGTCCACCAGCATCCGGCCCCACGACGGGGATGGAGGTGGCAAACCGATTCCCAGGAACGAGAGCCCCGCCTCGGCCAGGATATTTCCGGCGATCATCAGCGTCGAGACCACCACCACCGGGCCGAGACAGTTGGGCAGCACATGACCGACCAGGATCCGCGTGTCACTCTGACCCAGTGCTCGAGCACCGAGCACGAACTCACTGCCACGCAGGGAGATCACCTGCGCTCGAACGATTCGCGCGACACCGGGCCAGCCGACGAGACCGAGAGCTGCAAAGATCTTGTACTCGTCAGGTTTCTCGAAGACCGCCAGGATTCCGATGGTCAGCAGCAGGCTCGGGAAGGCGAAGAAGGTGTCGGTCAGGCGCGAGATCACCGTGTCGACGATACCCCCGCGAAAACCAGCCAGACTTCCCAGCACCAGACCGATGAGCAAGGCCACCATCGTGCCGATCAGTCCCACTCGAAGGGAGATCCCCGCTCCGTAGACGATGCGCGTCCAGATGTCACGCCCCTGTTCATCGGTACCGAGTGGATGCCCTTCGATGCCCGGGGGTTGCTGGTACTCGTCGGCGGATCTGAATTGCTGATCGTAGGAATATGGAGCACTCCCATCGGCCATCGATGGAACCAGCCAGGAGGGAAACAGGGCCAGGATCACCACGATGGCGACGACGACCGCTCCAAGCATCGCCAGGCGATTGCTATACAATCGTTTGATCGCCATGCGGGTAGGAGAGTTGCTCGATCTAGCGTCGGTCATCGCGGACCCTCGGATCGAACCATGCATAGGAGAGATCGACCATCAGGTTGACCCCGATGAAGACGAAGGACATCAGCAGGATGCCTCCGGTGATCAGTTCACGATCGCGCGTCTTGATCGCCTCCACCACTTCTCGTCCCAGCCCCGGTAACGCAAAGACGGTCTCGGTCAATACCGCTCCCACCAGGAGATAGCCGAACGAGTTACCCACCACGGTGACGATGGGAATCGCGGCATTTTTCAACGAATGCTTGAGGATCACGACCCGTTCACTGAGTCCCTTGGATCGAGCGGTGCGGATGTAATCCTGGGTCAGGACATCGAGCATGGCGGAACGGCTGAGCCGTGCAATCGTTGCAGATGAGAGAAATCCAAGTGCCGCCGCCGGCATCGCCAGCGAGCGCAGGACCGATGTGAAACTGCTGTCATCAAAACCGGTCCTGGGAAGCCCCAGCACCGGAGCCACGTAGATGATCATCAATATTCCGAGCCAGAATACCGGCATCGAGACCCCGAAGATGGCGATGATCATCGACACGTAATCAAAGATGGTACGGCTACGCACCGCCGACAGGATGCCTGCCCCGATGCCGATGAAGAGCGCCACGACGATGGAGAGGAGTGCCAGACGCAAGGTGACGAGAAACGCCTCGCCGAGGATCTCGTTGACCCTTTTCCCCGACTTGACATCGGAAACTCCCAGGTCGAAATCGATGAATAGATTTCCCAGGTATCGGAAGTACTGCTGCGGCAAGGGATCGTTGTAGCCACGCTCGGTATTGTACGCCTCGACCGCTTCTGGATCGGCGCGCTGCCCGAGGCGGATGCGACCCGGATTCCCCGGAATCGCTGCGTTGAGAATGAAGACGATCATCGTCACCAGCAAGATGACGGGAATCGCCTCCAGTAGTCGTCGAATCGTGTATGAGAGCAAGGGTCCCCGTTATTGATCGCTGCTGGTGTCGAGTTCAACCAGATGCCAGCGTACATGATTGCCCTGAACATCGTCGCACATTCCTGTGGCATTGAAGTTCTTGACGTACGGTTTCAACAACACCGTCTCACGACCGAAGAGCAGCACCAGCCAGGGACTGTCAGTGAGGATTCGTTGCTCCGCCTCCTGCAGCAGGGCGATCCGCTCATCCATGTCGGTCACCAGGTTCGACTGATCGAGCAATTCGTCGACCTTTTCATCGCCGTAGAAGGAGACATTGCCGTTGGGTCCCTTGTTCCTGGAATGAAACAGGAAGGTGAGGAAATTCTCCGGATCGGGATAATCCGCCACCCAGCCGAGGCGGAAGAAGGGTGGCTCACCCGAATCGGTCGCCTCGATGAACGCTCCCCAGTCGAGCATCTTCAAGTCGATGGGGATGCCGACCGACTTCAGGTCCTGCTGCACCGCCTGAGCGATCTTTGCATTGTCACCCTGTGTGTTGAACCACAGATCGACTGGCTTCAGCCCTTCACCGCCAGGAAATCCCGCCTCCGCCAGCAGCGCTTTGGCCCCGTCAGGGTCGTGGCTGTAAGCGGGTCGAGATGCATCGTGACCGCGGATTCCCGGAGGCAGGATTCCGTTGGCGGGGTAAAAACGCCCCTCCAGCAGAACATCTCCCAGGAAGGTACGGTCCACTGCCAGGTTCACCGCTTCGCGCAATTTCCGGGCAGAATCGGAGTCCCCCGCATAGGGGGATCCTTCCTTCTCAAGGTTGAATCCGTAGTACTGGACCGCCAGCGAAGGCCAGCTCTTGACCTCGTTGGCGCGGTTGGACTTGCTCCACTTGGGGTAGATTCCCTGGGTGACCGCCAGCACGTCGAAGTTGCCCGCCTTGTACTCCTCGAGCTGGGCAAGAGGCTCAGGGATGACACGGTAGTGGATTCCTGACAGCTTTGGAGCCCCCTCGAAGTAGTCGGGATTGGCCTGTAACTGCAGGGACACACCCTCCTTCCACTCCTTCAGGATGAAAGGACCGGTGCCGATCGGAGATCTTGAAAAGCGATCTCCCACTTCTTCGACGACAGCGCGTGGCACCACCGCAGTGTTGACCATGGCAAGGTTGTAGATGAAGGGTGCATGAGCTTGGTTGAGGGTGATGCGTAGCTGCCGCTCCCCCACCACTTCGATACCGGAAATCTCCGGAGAGATCTCCGGGTTGCTACGGGACGCCTTGATCGCCTCCTTGGCCCCGACGATCGGCTCGATCAGGTTGGATCGCTTCGAACGGACCGAGGCGAGTCTCTGCAAACTGTACTTGAAATCTGCAGCGCTAACGGCGGTTCCGTTGCTGAAACGAATCCCTTCACGGATGGTGAAATCGTAGCGGGTGCCATCTTCGGAGATGGTCGGCATCGACTCGGCGAGACATGGTTCCAGCTGCAACTCAGGATCGTAGTCGAGCAGTGTATTGAAGATCTTGGAGGCGACTCCATCGGAGGTGGTATCGGAGACCAGGATCGGATCGAGATCAGGAGGGTTCGTCATCAAGGGAACCCGAAAAATCCCGTCGGGACTCGGCGCAGAAACGCTGACGATCTCTGAGGAACTGTTGCCTCCGGTGCAGCCGGCAACGAAGCAGATGGCCACTGCCAGCAGGGAGCCGTTGGCGACTCGAATCCAGTCGGTGATCTTGGACATGGGAAGACACTCCTCTTTTCCTTCGATGACACTCTTCAGGGATGGTCACCTTACAGTAAACGAATGCCGTTTTCAGTTCGAGATGGGCCGGGATTCCAGATTCATCGAGAACACCATCCTGGTGGAGGGAAGATCGAGAAACAGCCCCCTGGCACTTCCACGAGGCTTTTTTTCATTACCCCCGCTCCCCCCAATCTGCGCCAGGAAACTGCCATACACTCGGAACCTGGCCGGTGCCCCTGCGAGGATCGACCCGGATGCGCCGCTGCGATGACCTCCTGACCGCTAGCCGGCGCCTCGATCTCCTGCGATGGCACCGCCCATCGCCGCTGCTCCATCGTCGCTGCTATTGCGACCGGCAGCCGATCCGCTATCAGCAACCCCGGATGGCGCATTGCCGTGCTACTGCGCACAAGGTAACTTATCCGCTCCCTTGACCTTGGAAACCGATCGATCGAATCGATCACCCCACGACAGTCTCGAATTCCCGGAAGAGGAAACCATGAGATCGACCACTCCCTGGTACCACTCTCGTTCCATCGCACTGCTGTTGTCGAGTTTCATCTTGATGGCTGGCTGTTCCTCGGCTGATAACGATGGTGGAGGAGGTGCGGACACCGTCTCCAGGCCGCCGGTGGTGACTCGCACCATCGTCGCCAGCAACTCACGCCCAGTGGAACCTGAAATCGATCTGACGATTCCGATGGGAGAGCCGAACCCTCCCTTCGTCGGAACCCTCACCGCCGATGCCCAGATCGAGAATCGTAGCGGCACCTACGGCGGCCGATTTGTCTACGCCATCCTCGGAGAGGTGGAGACCTTCAATCCGGTCGAGCCAAAGGGGGCCACCGACCAGGAGATCCGCTCGCTCGCCTTCTCGTCGCTGGTTGGCTACAGCAACGGCAACTGGGAAACTGGACCGGAACTGGCCAAGTCGTGGGAAGTCTCTTCCGACAACCTCACCTGGACCTTTTACCTGCGGGAAGGCATCCAGTGGAGCGACGGAACTCCCCTCACCGTCGAGGATGCACTCTTCAGTTTCCAGGCAGTCTTTCACGACAAGATCGCAACCAGCATCAAGGACGGCTTCAAGCATCCAAAAACAGGTGCACTGCCACAGGTCAGTATCGATCCCGAGCGCAACGCGGTGATCTTCAACCTGTCCAGAGTCGATTCGCAGTTCCTCACTCATATCGGCAACGTGAAGATCATTCCAAGGCACAAGTGGAAGGATCATCTACAGGAAGACAATCCGACTCTCCTGCAGCAGATGACCTCCGATGCCCCACCGGAAGATCTGGTCGGTTCCGGCCCGTTCGTTCTCGTCGAGTACGTTCCTGCCGAGAAGATCGTGTACAGGCGCAATCCTCGCTACTGGAAGAAGGATGCTCGCGACCAGCGGCTCCCCTATCTCGATGAACTGGTGATCGTGCTGGTCAAGGACCTCAATCTCCAGTGGCAAAAGTTCGAGGCGGGTGAACTCGATATCATCATGGACCTCACTGCCGACCATTACAAGGAAGCACTGGCGATGGAGAAGGCCGGTAGCGCCGACCTGATCCGCCTGGGAGTCAGCCTCAACAGCAACTGGGTATGCTTCAATCTTCATCCGGGGAGTGACCCCGAGACGAAGGTACCCTACGTTTCTCCAGAGAAATCGTACTGGTTCAATCAGCTCGAATTCCGCAAGGCAGTCAATCACGCCATCGACAGGGAGGGGATCCAGCGCACCGCTTTCCAGGGTCGCGCTACCCCCATCTGGTCCAGCATCACCCCTGGCAACCGCAGCTGGTACCACAAGGGGGTCCCCACCTATCCGTACTCGGTCGAGAAATCGATGGAAATCCTCGATTCCCTCGGCTGGTACGACAGTGACGGAGATGGAGTCCGGGAAGACGACAAGGGTCGCCCCATCGTTTTCAACCTGAACACCAATGTCGAGAACAACATCCGCCAGCAGCTGGGCAACATGATCGCACAGGACCTGAAAAAGGTAGGCATCCAGGTCAACTTCAAACCGATCATCTTCAACGACCTGGTGACCAGCCTGCGCGATAGCCACCGCTGGGACATGATCCTGCTCGGCTGGGGTTCGGGTGTCCCGCCCGACCCTGCAAACGGCAAGAACATCACCCTGTCCAGCGGACGCTTGCACGCCTGGTATCCTCAGCAGCCCGAACCGGCGACTCCCTGGGAGGCGCGGATCGACGATCTGATGACGATGATGGACGAAGAGCTCGATGACACCGTGCGCAAGAAGTACTACGACGAGGTGCAGGAATTGTTTTGTACCAACATTCCGATGCTGTACCTGATCGCAGCGAACTCCTACGCCACCGTCAAGAAGAACCGCATCGGCAACCTGTGGCCAAGCGTATTGAGGCCCCAGCTGACGTGGAACATCGAGACGCTGTGGATCCGGCCTTGATGGTGTTGAAGGAGTCCCGTTGCTGACATTCACCATCCGGAGAATGCTGTCGATACCTCCACTGATCCTGGTGGTCTCGATGCTGACCTTCTTGCTGCTAAAAACAGCCCCGGGGGATTTCTACAGCCAGATGGAAGCGGACCACACCCGCTCCCTCACCGAGGTCCTTCGCCAGAAGGAATCCGCAGGAATCCTGGTACGTCTTTCCTCGGTCGAGATGGAACAACTCGGGGATTTCCGCGACGATGGAGCCACCTGGAAATTTCGCAACGACGGAGCCGAGACGCCGACCATCATCAAAGATCAGCAGGTGGTCCCCGAACAGGGCGTAACGGAGTTACAGAACTTCCAGATCGGCGTCACCAAGTATCAACGTGATGACGAAGGTGTGGTTTACCGCAAGGTCGGCCCGGTGGAAGGCTTCTTTTCCTGGTTCTTCAATGCCCTTACCGGAGATTTCGGTCGCTCCTACAAGTACAACCGCGAGGTCTTCGGGATCATCAAGGAACGCCTCGTCAACACCCTGACCCTGTCCCTCGCCGCACTGATCATCGCCTACGGTCTGGGGATTCCACTCGGCGTCTTCGCCGCCGTCAAACCGAACTCCAAACTGGACCACAGCGCCGGGGTGATCGCCTTCATCGGCCTGTCAGTCCCCACCGTCTTCTCCGCGCTCCTGGCGGTGATGTTTGCATCCTATACAGGACTCTTCCCCATCGGCGAGATGCGATCGCTCGACTACAACCTGTTGAGCCCGTGGGGCAAGTTCCTGGAACGCATCCACCACCTGATCCTGCCATCACTGGTCCTGGGAACTTCTGCCATGGCCGGCTACATGCGCCAGGCCCGTGGAAACATGATCGAGGCTCTTGGACAGGATTACGTGCGCACCGCCAGGGCCAAGGGAGCGTCCCACTTCGATGTGCTCTTCAAGCACGCATTTCGAAATGCCGTCAATCCACTCGTTACCCTCTTCGGTTACTCCCTTGCCAGCCTGCTCAGCGGCAGCCTGCTGGTCGAGATGGTCTTCAACTGGCCCGGACTGGGAAGACTGATCTTCGATGCCATCAGCGCCAAGGATGAACCGCTGGTCCTGGCGAGCGTACTGATCTCTACCTTGCTGCTCGTCTTTGGAAACCTGGTCGCAGACCTCCTGCTCGCCATGGTCGATCCGAGAGTGAGGCTCTCCTGATGGCTACCGAGCAAGACGTACAGGGCCTGCCTCCACCGAGAGGACCGTGGACGATGTTGTGGCATCGCCTGCGCAAGAATCGCATCGCCATGATCGGTGCAGTGATTCTCGTCATCCTCTACACCCTCAGTTCCCTCGGTGGATTCATCTCCCCGTACGGGAAGAACGACACCAACAAGTACACCGTCAAGTACGGACCGATGTTGCTGGGTGGATACAGCATCCAGAAGGTCGAGGAACTGGTCACCGAAGACGAAAACCTCGAAGAGGTGATCCTCAGCAGGTACGAACGAAGCTGGGACTGGTTCAGGGGTGGGGTTCACTTCCACGACTCGGATGGAAACTTCAGCCTTCGCCCTCATGTTCATCCTCTGCTCGAGTACAAGTCGTGGGATCAGTACGGAGAATACGAGTACCTGCTCGCCGAGGACCGTAGTCGATCGATCCCCGTCAGTTTCTTCATCACCTCCGAAACTCCTCACGAACTGTTCAGCCTGTGTGGTTTTCTGCCGGTGGAGGGGACCACCCATCTGATGGGACTTGCCCGGGAAGACATCCCCGATGAACCCGACACCCATGCCGGCCTGTTCCTGCTCGGAACCGACATCCTCGGCAGGGACCTGTGGACGCGGATCCTCTACGGCGGCCAGGTGTCGCTGTCGGTGGGCCTGATCGGCATCCTCATCAGCATCTCCATCGGCCTCGTCATCGGCGGGGTCGCCGGTTACTTCGGCGGTCAGATCGACTTCTGGCTGATGAGACTTGTCGAACTGTTGCTGGCGATCCCGGGCCTGTACCTGATCCTGACGCTGCGCTACGCCATCCCCGACGAACTGAGCCCTCGCCAGACCTACATGATGATCGTGGCGATTCTCGCCATCGTCGGCTGGGCCAGCACCGGCAGGATGATCCGCGGCATGGTGCTGAGTCTTCGAGAGAGCGAGTATGCCCTGGCAGCGAAGGCACTGGGTGGATCGTCGGCGAGGGTCATCCTCCGCCACCTGCTTCCCAACACCGCCTCCATCGTCATCGTCACGGCGACCCTCTACATCCCCTACTACATCCTCGGAGAGGTGGCACTCTCCTTCCTGGGGTTCGGAATCACCGAGCCCGATTCTTCGTGGGGATTGCTACTGAAGGATTGCCAGAACACCGAGGTTCTCAAGTTCAATCCATGGCTGATCACTCCCGGGTTCTTCATCTTCCTGGCGGTCCTCGCCTACAACTTCCTCGGAGATGGACTGCGTGACGCTGCGGATCCACGGGCGTTCCTCGGAGTCTCGAAGAAGGCGGGGTCCTGATCCAAGGCACCCTGCTCCTGACCTTGATCAGTTGTTTCCTCTTCTCCGCAGTGGAAGATCCGTCTCCTCCATCGATACTTCTCATCGTCGTCGATGATCTCGGCTGGAAGGATCTGGCGGTGACGGGAAGTACCTTCTACGAGACCCCCGCCATCGATGCCCTGGCAGCTTCCGGTGTTCGCTTCGGTAGAGCCTACGCTGCATGCCCCGTCTGCAGCCCGACCCGTGTCAGTTTGCAAACCGCCATCCATCCGGCTCGGCTTGCCACCACCGACTACTTCGGTGCTCCAGGTCCGGCGACATGGAAGCGAGCGACGACCCACCTCCCGGCACCGTATCTCGACCGCCTACCCCTCGAGCAACGGACCGTGGCAGAACTTCTCGAGCCACACCGATATTCGACCTTCTTCGCCGGCAAGTGGCACCTGGGTCCGGAAGGATTCTGGCCCGAGGATCAGGGATACCAGGTCAACCGTGGCGGCTGGACACGGGGCGGTCCCTACGGAGGCAAGAAGTACTTCTCCCCCTACGGAAACCCGCGACTGGAGGATGGACCGGAAGGGGAGCATCTCCCCGATCGGCTCGCCAGCGAGACGATCCGCTTCATCGAAGAGAATCGTGATCGCCCCTTCCTTGCAGTTCTCAGCTTCTACTCGGTGCACACCCCTCTCATCGCCCGCGACGATCTGACCCGCAAGTACCGCGAGAAGAAGAAACAGATGGGGCTCGAGGCCACCTGGGGTCGTGAAGGATCTCGCAAGATCAGGGAGGTGCAGGAGCACGCCGTGTATGCGGGGATGGTTGAAGCGATGGACTCCGCCGTCGGCCGCGTCCTCGACGCCCTGCAACGACTCGAACTCGATGACAACACCATCGTCATGCTGACCTCCGACAACGGCGGCCTCAGCACCTCCGAGGGACACCCCACCAGCAACTTGCCGCTTCGGGGAGGCAAGGGCTGGATCTACGAGGGAGGGATCCGGGTACCGTTGCTGGTGAGGGGCCCGGGGGTCAAGGGAAGCGGCCGACTCATCGATCGCCCGGTCCAGAGCACCGACCTGGTTCCGACATTGCTGGGTCTTGCAGGTATCCCGGCGCCACCCGATTGGAAACCGGACGGACACTCCTTTCACCGTTCGCTGGCGGGACTCGAAGAAGAGAATCAACCACCACTCTTCTGGCACTACCCCCACTACGGAAATCAGGGAGGCTCCCCCGCCTCGGCGGTGATGGATGGCGACTGGAAACTGGTCGAGTTCCTCGAAACGAAACGACTCGAACTCTACAACATCGGCAGCGACCCCGAAGAATCGACGATCCTCAACTCACGCCACCCCGATCAGGTTCAGCGTCTGAAGAAGTTACTCGATGCGTGGCGAGCCGATGTGGGGGCGAGATGGCCCACCACCAGACCTGAACAAGAGAAGCAGGACTAGCGACAGTCGCCGATGGAATCGAGAGCTTGTGGATTGGCGATGCTGGTCAGGTCCCCCAGTTCTGATTCTCCCAGATGGCGGGCTCGAATCAGTCTCCTGACGATCTTGGCACTGCGAGTTTTCGGCAGATCGTCGACGAAGTACACCGCCCTCGGCCGATCGACCTTGCCCAGTGATTCGACCACCTGGTTCGACAGCTGCTTGCGCAGATCTTCCGTCTCGTCAGTTGCCGGGTGAAGGACGACGAAACACACCAGTTCCGTCCCCTTGAGATCATCGGGAACACCGATCGCCGCCGCCTCACTCACCGCCGGGTGTTCGATCAAGGCGGACTCGATCTCGCCGGGTCCGACCCTTCTTCCTGCGATGTTGAGGGTGTCATCGGCTCGCCCGAACAGAAACCATTCGCCTGCTTCATCGACCAGCGCCCAGTCCCCATGGTTCCAGATCCCCGGGAATCGCGACCAGTACGTTTCCAGGTACTTCTCGTCCGCCTTCCACAACGAACGGGTCATCGATGGGGCGGGACTCTTGCACACCAGGTATCCCACCTCTCCCTCCAGCGAGTTGCCATCCTCATCGAAGACATCGATATCCATGCCGAGTCCGGGCGATTGCAGGGAGGTCTCGCCGATGGGCAGGACCGGTAGCGGTGCCAGAAAACAACCGACGATGTCGGTCCCACCGGAGATGTTGATGATGGGCAATCGCGATGCTCCGACCTTGTCGAAGTACCACCGGTAACTTTCAGGATCCCACGGCTCCCCGGTGGAACCGAGGATACGCAGGGAATCCATCGAGTGGGCGTCGACGGGAGCGTCCCCGGACCGCATCAGCAAGCGGATTGCAGTGGGACTGATTCCGAGATGGGTCACGCCGTACCGTTCCACCACCTGCCACACTCGATCGGGTCCGGGATAATCGGGAGCGCCCTCGAATACGACGAAGGGAACTCGATTCATCCAGCAACCGATGATTTCCCATGGGCCCATCATCCAGCCGATGTCGGAGAACCACCAGAACAGGTCGCTGCCTTGCTGCACATCGAAGTTGTAGCGAACTTCCTTGCCCATCTGGGCCAGACACCCGGCATGGGTATGGATCGTACCCTTCGGCTTTCCCGTGGTACCGCTGGTATAGATCATCAACGCCGGATCCATCGCCCCCATCATCTCCGTCGTCGCATCGCCGGGCAGCCCCTCCAGTGAATCCTGCCACCACAGGTCGCGCCCCTGCCTCATCGGCGCGCTTCCATCGCCACGGCGAAGAACCACCTGATGACGGAAGCAAGGCAGCCCCTCCACGGCGAGATCCGCCTGCTCTTTCAGCTGGAAGTGCTGGCCGCGGCGCATCCCGACATCGGCGGTGAACAGTACCCTGGCTCCTGAATCTTCGAGACGTTCCCGCACCGACGGGGCGGCATAGCCGCTGAAGATGGGAATGAAGACCGCACCCACCTTCATCGTCGCCAGCATCGCGAATACCACCTCGCCTACCATCGGCATCAGGCACGCCACCCGGTCACCCCGGTTGACGCCCAGGTTGACCAGCAACTGGGCAAGTCGATCGACCTCGTACGCCGCTTCCTGAAAGGTCCAGCGTCGTGAGTTCCCATCTTCCTGCTCCGCCACCAGTGCCAGTTCATCGGGAGATTCGGCAGCGGGAATGTCGAGGCAGTTGAGGGCGATGCTGGTCTCCCCGCCGACAAACCAGTCGCTCCACTGGGGCCCTTGCGATCGATCCATCACCTGTTGATAGCGACGCGACCACACCACCCCGAGATCATCGAGCACGGCGGGCCAGAACAGTTCGGGTTGTTCCTGACTCCAGCGGATGAACCGCCTCACCGACCCCGAGACATCATCCAGGTCGATGGGCTGACCCACTCGTTGCATCAGATTCGCCACGTTGGTCTCGAGGATCTTGTCCCGATCGGGCTTCCAGCAGGCCGAGGTCATCGGTGACTCCTCTCGACCCGTTCGAGCAGATGGTCACGATAAATCTCCTGCACCCGAGCGGTCACTGATCGATCATCAAGACTGCTCAGTTCTCGACCGTCGATCGATTGCACAGCAGTGACTCCTCGTAGCGAAGCGGTGATGAATGCTTCCCGGGCGGAGAGCAGGTGAGACAGTGGAAAGGCTCCCTCAACCACCTCGATGTCGACCGCTTCCAGCAGGTCGATCACCGATCTCCTGGTGATCCCTGCCAGCACTCGATCCTCACCACAGGTAAACACCGTGGAATCCTCCACCCAGAACAGATTGGCCGCAGTCGTCTCGGTGACGATCCCGTCTCCATCGAGCAGCACCGCCTCGTCACAACCGCTGCGCAACGCTTCATCCCTGGCGATGATCGAGGGCAAGTAGTTGCCACACTTGACCCGGGGATCGAGTACTTGCGGGGATGGCTTCAGTTGCTTCGCCACCATCAGGGAAAGTGGCGCGGGAGGACCATCCTCTTTGATTTCCGTCGCCATGATGACGAGTCGCGGCTGACATCCTGCCGGTGCATGACTGCCGTCGATCCGATCTCCCCTGGTCACGGTGATCCGCACGACCACATCACACCCCGGGGAGAACTTCTCCTGCAGGCGGCCGATCGCTCGCCGTACATCTTGAGTTTCGAGGCTGTACTGGAAATGCAATCGCTGCAGTGATTCTTCAAGTCTTTGCAGGTGATTCGACAGAAACAGTGCGTTTCCACCGTGAGTTCGAAGGGTTTCGAATACCGAATCTCCGTAGAGAAATCCTCGATCGAGAACACTCACCGTCGCAAGTCTGGTAGCGACCACCTCGTCGTCGATCGATGTCCACGAGCGCGGACTGGAGGTGGCCTCGCTCACGGAGACGGTTCTTCCAGCAATCCGCCACTGTTCCCCGACAGTTGCAGTTCCACCGCTTGCTCTGCCAGCGCTGGAAACATCAGCGCAGATGATTCTCCACACGCTCCCGGAAAGATCACCCTACCGCCAGCACTACTGATCAGCGGCGGAGTGTCGGGACAGGCGATCTGATTTACCGCCCGCGCCTTCAACGCTTCGCTGCCCTCGAGCAGGGGGATCCAGTGCATCCACTCATCACGGAACGCTGCGAATCGATCCCAGTTCACCGCCGGAGTCGCAGAAGCATCGGAGGAACAATCGTCGTACAACCTCAACTCATGAAAACCATCGCCTCGATCGAACAGAATCGCACGATCTTCCTGCCACTGGATGATGGGAGGCAACTCCTCATCGAGTTGCAGGGTAAAGATGGAGACGGTCTCCCGTTGAAAGGGATGGCGAATGCCAAGTTTTTCGAGCCAGTGGAGGGAAGATGCTCCTGTACACAGGTAAACCTTTTCGGCGACCCCCTCGCGAATCCCGGTACTGAAGTGGACTGCATCGGCCTCCTCCACCAGGGTCGACAGGGCTGATCCAGGATAGAAGTTACCTCCCGCCTTGCGGATCCTCCACATCAGGGCGGAGGCGACCGTCACCGCGTCGACGGTGGCGGCACAATCATCGATGGCGCAGACGGGACCGGAGTCACTCAGTCTGGACCAGCGTCGCATCGAATCGGCGGAATCGAGTGCCTCCAGTGAATTCCCGTGGACCCGTGGCAACAGCACTCCACAGCGGCGCAACTGCGGGTCCACCTCGATCCAGTCTGACCATCCCTCGTAGAGCTCCCGCGCCCGATCGACCAGCAGCGACCAGTTGCCTTCTCCCGGCGACAGAAGCGGGGTACGCCCACCTGTAGGGCCCGCCTGGGGAGAATCGAGGGAATCGACGAGGATCACCGATCCTTGCTCTCGACGCAGCAGGTGATCGACCACCGCCAGACCGGTTGAACCGGCCCCCACCACCAGATGTTCGCAATGTAGCGGTTTCAACGAGTAGTCCTTCCGCATCTTGTGCCGATACGGAGACTAGCACCTCCCACGACCTCTCTCCACCTTGACCGTCGACCGTCTTGACCCGAGGTCACTTCTTTACAAGTATGGGGACTACCCCGGGCTTGCCGGTGGGACCTACGATGCCCAAGTGGAGAGGAACATGTCGATGCTTCGAGGCTGCCATCCCTGTCGCCGCACCAGTTGGGTGCTGCTTCCATTGCTCCTGATCACTCTCTGCTCCTGTCAATCCACCGGCTATACGGTCGTCAACACCGGACCGTGGGCTGGTCTTTCGTCGGAGGAACCGACTGTCCGCATCACCACCATCCACGCCATCCAACGATCGGCCGATCGCAATCACGCACCGCTTCTATTCCCACTACTCAATGACACCGATCGCTGGGTTCGTTTCAACGCTCGGGCAACAATCCTGTACCTTGCCGGGGAACGACGCAACAGCGCCCCCAAGTACGACTACCTGTCCCCACCGCGCGAACGCAGGTACGCAGTATCGGAACATGAGGCGTGGTGGCGCGAGTTATCGCAGCCTGAGCCACCCTCTTCCTGAAAATCCACTGCTCTCGAGAATTCAGTGAAGTTCCTTCCAGATCCAGCCGATGGGAAGTGATGAGTAATCTCCCGTGACGACGGTCACGGGTTTCCTCATCGATTTGCGTCCGTGGATTGGGAGAGCACGATGAATCAAGAAGTAAGCCCCAGGACCCAGTGGATGATCCGATTCCTCGTGACCACCTGTGTGGTGGTCATTCTCGTGGTCATCCCGGCTCTTCTCAGCCCCTTCTCCACCAGTTCTCAACAGCAGACCATCTCCATCGAACTGGCCCACGCCGGCACCCTTCGCAGCGGCAGTCCCATCTCGTTCCGGGGAATCCGCGTCGGCAAGATCACTGCGATAGAACTTTCCCTCTCGTCCACTGAAAACATCGCAAGAGCACAGGAAGCCACCGACGAAGCGGTGGTCCTTGCCACGGGAACGATAAAGCGTGAGGTACTGGCATTGATCACCGAGGACAGCACCGTCAACGTCCAGTCGAGCCCACACCCGGGCCTCGACATCTCGCCAGGCACTGGCAATCCGCTGATTGCTGGAGCCACCCTCAGTTGCTCTGAATCACCATTTGGAGATCCCCAGGATGAGTACATTGCGGCGATCCGCTCGCTGAGAATCGCCACCGATTCGATCGCCTCTCTGGCCAATCTTCTCGGCAGCGAGGGAGGTCTGAAGGACACACTCCGCACCATGGGAGACGCGGGCCACAGTGTCAGGGATACCGCCGAGGAACTCCGCATCCTCGTGCGCGACGGTCGCAGCCCACTGCTGTCGTCGTTGCAGCAGGCGGAAGAGATCCTCTACGAACTTCGTGCCCATACCCAGACGATCCCCGAGGTCTCCGAATCGATCGTCCGCTTCGGTCGCAAGGGTGAGAGCGTACTGTCCGGGATCGACAAGATCGTCCACGAGAACCGCGGTTCACTGAGAGCATCGCTGGAGAACTTCGAGTCCACCACCGAAGACCTTCACGGACTGGCGGCCGACCTGAGGAGACGCCCGTGGCGCATCCTCAAATCTCCCGGAGATCGGGAGAGCGCCTTCATCGCCCTGCACGAGAGTGCCAACCGTTACGCAGAGGGAGCACTCGAGGTACGCCGAGCCACCGAGCAGGTGCGGGATCTACTCGAGCGCAGAGGTGAAGACCGTGAGGTCCTCCAGTTCCTCGGCACCGCACTTCAGGACCTCCGTGATCGTCTTGACCAGCAAGCGCAGCTGGAAGAAGGACTCCATCAGAGAACCCAGGATCTGGCGAGGCCGCGCTAACGAGGTCGATTCTTGTTCGACTGTTTGCGCCTCTTGAGTAGCTCCGCCAGTACCTTTCCGGTGTGACTCTTCTTCGACCGTGCCACCTTCTGCGGAGTCCCCTGCACCACGACCTTTCCCCCTCCGTCGCCACCCTCAGGTCCCAGATCGATGATGTGATCGGCGGAAGCGATGAGGTCGAGGTCATGCTCGATGACCACCACCGTGTCTCCCCGATCAACGAGGCGATGAAGCATCTGGACCAGTAGCCGAACGTCACCGAAGTGCAAGCCGGTAGTGGGTTCGTCGAGGATGTATATCCGCGTACCCCTCGACCTCCTGCCCAGTTCAGCCGCCAGCTTGACACGCTGTGCTTCTCCACCCGACAGGGTGGTCGCCGATTGCCCCAGTGCCAGGTAGCCGAGGCCAACATCGTCGAGAGCCTTGAGCATCGTCGAGATGGCCGGAATGTCCTCGAAGATCACCCGCGCCTGGCTCACATCCATCTCGAGAACGTCCGAGATACTGGCACCCTTCCAGCGCGCCTCGAGGGTTTCCTTCTCGTAACGACGCCCCTTGCACACCTCACACTGGACCCACACATCGCTGAGGAAGTGCATCTCGATGCAGATTCCTCCCTTCCCCTCGCACGCCTCGCAACGTCCCCCGGTCACGTTGAAGGAGAACCTGCCGGGACCCCAGCCACGCATCCTGGCCAGGGCAGTCCGGGCAAAGAGGGAGCGAATTGGCGCCATCACGCCGGTGTAAGTTGCAGCGTTGGAGGATGGAGTACGACCGAGCGGTTGCTGGTCGATGACTCCGAGGCCATCGAAAGCATCGACCCCGTCGATTCGATCGTGCGCGGCACTGGCGGGTCTCGCACCTGCCAGCTGTGTTGCCAGTTCCCTCGACAGGATATCCATCACCAGTGTCGACTTCCCGGAGCCACTGACTCCGGTGACACAGGTCAGCACACCGGTCGGTATCGACACATCGATGTTGCGCAGGTTGTGAGCCCTGGCTCCGATGACGGTGAGTTCTCCGCCATCTCCATCTCTCGTCTCTCCCACCTCCGACACCTGTTCCACCCCGGACAGGAAACGGCCAGTAGTAGAATTCTCATCGGCGATGATGTGCGCCGGAGTTCCCTGCGAAATTACCTCTCCACCGAGAACCCCTGCCGCCGGACCGAGATCGATGACGTGATCACTGCGACGGATGGTTCGATCATCGTGCTCGACCACCACCAGGGTGTTGCCCTGATCTCGCAGATCCTCGAGGGACTCGAGCAACCTGTCCACATCCCGCGGGTGCAAGCCGATGGTCGGTTCATCGAGGACGTAGAGGACCCCGACCAGTTGATTGCCGATCTGGGTGGCCAGACGAATCCGTTGCGACTCTCCTCCGGAAAGGGTCTCCGTGGCTCGATCGAGGGCAAGGTATCCGAGACCGACTTTTTGCAGGAACAGCAGGCGACTCGCCACCTCGATCTGGATCTGATCGGCGATCTCCTTGCGAACCCCTTGCAACTGCAGTTGCTGGAAAAACTCGAGGGCCTGATCGACGGTCCTGGAACACAGATCGGAGATGTTCTCGCCGCCGATACGAACCTCTAGCAGTTCTCTCTTGAGACGACCGCCATGACACGACGGGCAGGTGAGGATGGCGAGGTGATCCTCGATGGCCTGGCGCCAACGCGGTGAATTGGCACGCTGATGCCATATCGACACCCTCTCGACCAGGCCCTCCCATGCGGACCCGGTGACCCTTCGCAGTCGCCCACTTCCCCTGCGCGTCCTGAAGGTCACCGGATAGGAGATGTCGCCGCTGCCGTCGAGGATCAACTTCCATCCATCTTCACCGAGAGCATCGACAGGTTGTTCCGGGTCGAACCCGTGGAAGCGCAGTGCCGCATCGATGACCTTGCGAACCCTTCCACTCTTGCGTCCGATCCACGAACCGAGGCGATGCCCCATGGCACCACCAAAGAGTGGCAATTGTGGATCGGTGATCAACAGTCGTGGATCAACCTGTTTCAAGACACCCAGGCCGGAGCAACTGTTACAAGCTCCCGAATGGTGATTGAAGGAGAAGAGACGTGGAGTCAACTCCTCCGAGAGCATCATGTGACCATCCGGACACGACAGCCTTCTGGTGAATTGCTGGACCACGGCTCCCTCGGCGTCGGCGACCATCAATCTGTCTCCGCCGCGCCTGTAGGACTCCTCGACACTCTCGGAAACCCGCGCCCTTCCCGATTTCGCCGGACGAAGGCGATCGATGACCACCTCCACCGTCGACTCATCTTCGATGACCTGGCCGTCGATGTCATCGATGCGAACCACCGAACCATCGAGACGCACCCGCGCGTATCCCTCGCGGATCAGGTCCTCGATCTGTGGATAGGGTCGTGACAGCGGAGCCAGCAACAGGGTCGGATCATCGCCACGCTGCTCGATGATGCTACGACTCGCTGCAGCTGGAGTATGAGATTCCAGTGAAGCCTCGCAGCGGGTGCAACTGGCCTGCCCGGCTCTCGAATAGAAGATCCTCAGGTAGTCGTAGATCTCGGTGGTGGTGGCCACGGTGGAACGGGGACTGGAACCACGATTCTTCTGGTCGATGGCGATGGCAGGGGCGATCCCCTCGACTCGATCCACCTCGGCCCTGTCCATCCGGCCGAGGAAACGGCGCGCGTAGGTGGAGAGACTCTCGATGTAGCGACGCTGCCCCTCGGCAAACAGGATGTCGAACGCCAGCGTCGTCTTGCCAGAACCACTGGGACCGGTGATCACGGTGAACTCCCCGGCGGGAATCTCGACACGGACATCCTTCAGGTTGTGCTGCCTGGCTCCCTCGATCAGGAACCGATCGTTGCGCTCACCACTTCCCGATCCTCTTCTCTTGCCAGTGCGTGGTAGCGGACGCCTGGACGGTTGCAATTCCTCGGCGAGAGCTTGTGCAGTGGCACCGCTGCCACTGGCAACCTGCTCCGGGGTACCGATGCTGACGACCTCACCTCCTGCACCACCACCGCCCGGCCCCAGATCGATGATGTGGTCCGCTTGCTTGACCACATCGAGACAGTGCTCGATGACGACAACCGTATTACCTCGATCAACCAGTGCCTGGAGACTTCGAAGTAGATTATCGATATCCGCGAAGTGAAGCCCGGTCGTCGGTTCATCGAGGAGGTACAGGGTTTTTCCAGTACCTCGCTTCTTCAACTCCGTCGCCAGCTTGACCCGCTGCGCTTCCCCTCCCGACAAGGTGGTACTCGGCTGGCCCAGCGAAACGTATCCGAGCCCCACCTCCAGCAGGGTATCGAGGATCCGGTGGATCTGTGGAACATCGGCAAAGAGCACCGCAGCATCCGAGATGGAGAGCGCCAGCACCTCCGAGACATCGTGTCCGCGCCACTTGACGGAACGAGTCTCCTCGTTGAAACGGGTTCCATTGCACTCCTCGCACACCACCGAGATATCGGCCATGAACTGCATGGCGATGGTAATCACTCCAGCACCTTCACACGCCTCGCAGCGTCCTCCCTTGACGTTGAAGGAGAAGCGGCCCTTCTTCCAGCCGCGAGCCCGAGCCTCCGGAGTCCTGGCAAACAGATCACGGATCTCGTCGAAGACCTTGGTGTATGTCCCTGGATTACTGCGAGGAGTTCTGCCGATGGGGTTCTGATCGATGCGGATCAACTTGTCGATCTGATCGAGCCCATCGACTCCATCGTGATCTCCCGGCGGTTCCGTCACCAGTTCCAGGTGTCGAGCGACGGCGGGTTGCAGGACTCCCTGGATCAAGGTGCTCTTTCCTGAGCCACTGGCTCCGGTCACCACCACCAGCGACTGCAACGGAATATCGACCTCGACATCTTTGAGGTTGTGCATCCGTGCGCCGCGAATCTTCAGAAATCCACCGGCACCACGACGCTCGGCGGGGACCTCGATCCTCCTTGCCCCTGACAGGAACTGACCCGTCAGCGACCGCTTCTGCTTGCGCACCTGAGCCGCCGACCCCTCGGCGACCAGTTCTCCCCCCTCAATCCCAGCCCCCGGCCCGACATCGATGATGTGGTCAGCGCTCTCGATGGTTTCACGATCGTGCTCCACCACCAGCACCGTATTGCCGAGGTCTCGCAGTCCACGCAACATCTCCAGCAACGCCTTGTTATCGGATGGGTGCAATCCGATGGAGGGTTCGTCGAGGACGTAGAGAACCCCGCGCAGTCCACTTCCCAGTTGACTCGCCAGGCGGATCCTCTGTGCTTCTCCCCCGGACAGGGTGTCCGCAGAACGATCCAGGGTGAGGTACCCCAGTCCCACCTTGGAGAGGAAGTGCAACCGTGCCTCGATCTCGGGAAACAGCGACTGCCCGATGCGCTCTTCCCGTTCATCCAGTTCCAGCGATGAAAAGAAGGAAGCCGCTTCGTCCACCGTCATCGACGAGATCTGTGCGATCCCATGATCACGATAGCGAACCGCTCGAGGTGCGTCCTGCAGCCGGGTTCCATCGCACGACTTGCAGTTGCTTCGTGGCATGCACCGTTCCAGTTCCTTGCCTCCGTACTCGTCGTAGGCCTCTTCCACCAGGGAGATGAATCCTGGCCAGTCACTCTTTCCGCCGACCGATGCGGCACCGTCGAGCAGCAGTTTCCTGGCCCTGTCGGTCAACTTGTTCCACGGTCGATCGAGAGAGATCCGTTCCTTCGTCGCCATCTTTTCAAGATGAGTCCACGACAGTGACAGGCCACGGATCTTCTTGCCCTGCCGTCGCAAGATCAGGGCTCCCTCCGCCAGCGACAGGGTGCCGTCCTTGACCAGCGACTGCTCGGTCGGAGATCTCCTGCGCCCCAGTCCGTCACAGCGAGGGCAAGCACCCTGCGGACTGTTGAAGGAGAAGAGGCGAGGCTCCAGCTCCGGCAGGGAGATGGAACAGGAGGGACAGCCGAAGCGACTGGAGTAGAGGTGAACCGCGTCCCCGTCGACGACGGTGACCAGTCCATCGGCGATCGACAGTGCCTTCTCCACCGACTCGGCAAGTCGTCCACGCTTTCCCTCGAGCAGTTTCAACTTGTCCAGCACCACCTCGATGGTGTGGCGTTCATATCGAGCAAGGGTGATCTCATCGGACAGCCGCAACAGTTCTCCATCGATGCGAACTCGAGCGAATCCCTGCTCGCGTAGATCCTCCAGTTCCTTTCTGTATTCACCCTTTCTCTCCAGCACGATCGGTGCGCAGATCAGCACCTCTCGGCCTTCCAGCTGCAGCCAGGTGTGCTGGACGATCTGCTCGCGACTGCGCCCCTCGATGGCATCCCCACAGGCGGGACAGTGCGGATCTCCTAACCGTGCATACAGCAGCCGCAGGTGATCGAGAATCTCGGTGATGGTTCCCACCGTCGATCTTGGATTTCTCGAGATGGTCTTCTGGTCGATGGCGATGGTGGGGCTGAGCCCCTCCACAGTTTCGACCTGGGGTCGATCGAGGCGCCCCAGGTACTGACGTGCATAGGGGCTCAAGCTCTCGACGAAGCGACGCTGCCCCTCCCGGCAGATGATGCCGTGGGCCAGCGTCGATTTGCCGGAACCGCTGATTCCCGTCACCACCACCAGGCGATCCCGTGGAATCTCCACATCGATGGAGCGCAGGTTGTTCTCGCTGGCGCCGCGAACGATGAGAGGGCGGCCCGTCGATCGGGTCATGAGCTGGAACCGTCGCTGGAATCCTGGCAGTAGTGGCTACCGATCTGCTCGAGCAGGATCGGGTGTAGCGAAGCAGAAGCAGCGACGATGCTATCGCCGAAGAGCCACTCATCTCCACCAAGTCCATCGGTCACCACTCCCCCCGCCTCTCGCACCAGCAATGCTCCAGCAGCCATGTCATGAGGGGCCAGATGGAACTCCCAGAAACCCTGAAAGATGCCGGCAGCGGTGAAGGCGAGATCGAGACAGGCGCTGCCGCCGCGGCGAACCTCTCGAGCCTGACGTAGCAGCGACTCGAACAACTGCAAGGCACCTGCTTCCAGCTCCTTGCGCTGGTAACTGAAACCGGTGGCGAGCAAGCACTCTTCCAGTTGATCGCCCGAGGCGAGTTGCAAACGCTCGGTGCGTCCATCGGACTCCCTGCACCACGCTCCTCCCCCCTCGACCGCGAACCAGGTCTGCCCCAGTACCGGCGAATGAGTCACCGCTGCAACGGGGCGACCTCCCTGCCACAGCGCAGCGGAAACGCTGTACAGGGGATGCCGATGGGAATAGTTGGTGGTTCCATCGAGAGGATCGACGATCCAGCAGCGTCCCGTCTTCGGGAAGCATCCTCCCGACTCTTCGGCGAGGATCTCGTCGCCTCGATGCAACTCACTCAGACGCTCGAGGATGTGCCGTTCGGAACGGAGATCGGCATCTCCGACGAGATCACGGAAGCCCTTCTTCTCGATCTGTCTCGGATCGCGCTGGGAATCCCGCAGCAGCTTCCCGGCGTGACAGATCGTCTCGATGATCGGTTCGAGGGGAGACCCACAGGGAAGTTCAAGGCGCACTGGCTCCCCTGCCCCACTTCTCGAGATGATTGCCGACGGCGATCTCGATCATCTTCTTCATCAATTCGGGGCCGCTGAACCCGGAGAGTTCCCCCGCAATCGGCAAGATACTCTTCTCGGTGCAGCCGGGAACGGTGTTGGTCTCCAGATAGACAGGACCGTCGGCGGCGAGGATCAGATCGGTGCGACTGGCAGTACCGAGGTCCAGTTCGAGGTGCATCTGGCGAATCTCCTGGGCGATCTGCAACCACAGTTCCGGCTCCATCGCCGCATGGACCTCCTCCGCCAGACCTTCGGTGTACTTCGCCTCGTAGTCAAAGATCTTGCGATCATCCTTGAGCAGAATCTCGATGGGCTGCAACACCAGAGGCAGCGCCCCCCTGCCGGCACCGAGACAGGCGACCGAGATCTCTCGCCCCTGAACCATTCGCTCGATCAGGAGGATTTTCGCGTCGACGAAAAGTTCCTCGACGAATTCCTGCAACTCGATGGGATCCTTGACCAGTCGCAATCCCAGCGATGATCCTCCGACAGGATCCTTCACCACGCACGGATAGCCGATTTCACCGGCGACTCCGGCAAGAACGTCTTCTCGGCGCCGGTTCCACACTTCCTCATGAACCACCGCAGCGGTGGCCACGTTCATGCCGATACCACGCAGTCGCTGACGGAAGTTGATCTTGCAGGCAGAGGTAGCACCGCCGATGACTCCGGCACCGGTGTAGGCAAGACGGTAACTGTCGAGCATCGCCGCCAGCGAACCATTCTCTCCCGCTCCACCGTGCAGGCAGTTGAACACCGCCTCGATCCCGGCAGAGACATGATTTTGCAGCACATCGCTGGGATGCATCGGCTCGCCGAGTCTTTCCAGGTCATCGATGGGACAGGTCATCCATCCATCCGCATCCCAGCGCACTGGAATCGGCTGGAAATCAACTTCCTGCAACCACTTGATGACATTGGCAGCACTCCGGATCGAGATTTCCCGTTCCGCCCAGTCGCCGCCGTAGATCACCGGAATCCGCTTCGTCATCATTCCCTACCTATCCCTCTCCACGGCGAACCGTGCTATCTCCTCGAACTGCTGGTGCAGACTTCCATCGATCTCGTGGATGGAGGCGAACAGTTCAATCCCGGAACGGGCTCTCGATTGCGCTTGCTGACGCGCGAAATCGATCGACCCACACCTCTTGCACAGTTCGATCACCCAGTTCACATCGGCGTCGGTAGTCTTTTCTCGCTCGGTCCCCATCACCTCGACCAGACGAGTTCGATCCCCATCGCTCAGTTCGCCCCGGTCGAGAGCATGAGCATAGAGTATCGATGGCTTCCCTTCCTTCACATCGTTACCAAGTTGGCCTCCTCGCCCCTTGTGATGGGTCATGTCGAGCAGGTCATCCTGGATCTGAAATGCCGGGCCCAGTTCATCTCCCACCCTCCACAGGGTGTCGGTGACTCGCTCATCGAGATCCGCAACGATGGCGATGGCGACCATTCCCAGGGCAAGGTAACGACCCGTTTTCGACTGGACTGCCTCTTCATAACGCTCCAGGTTGAAGTGAGGATCCGCCCTTCCATCGAGATCGAACTGTTGCCCCATCACCGTGCGCTGATGGACATCGGTGACCGCTGCCAGCAGTCGTCCGCCGGTCGCTCCGGGCAACCCCATGCTGGCAACCTCCTGATAGACGCGGGAGAGGAGCCAATCGGCACTGTTGAGGGCAGTGGAAACGCCGTGTTGCTTCCACAGAGTCGGCTGGTCGCGACGCCATTCGTCCCCATCCTGGATGTCGTCGTGGATCAGAAAGGCGCTGTGGAGCCATTCGGTGAGACACGCCACCGAGTCGGCAACGGAGGTCTCGACCGCCAGCGCATCGGCGAACCAGAGGGCGATGTGGGGGCGAAGTTTCTTGCCTCCAGAGGTCGCATCGCGCACTGCCAGCTGCAGGGAAGCGGGCTCCAGGTCGACGAGTCGCGCCTCCATCGACGCCTCGAGTCTCGGCCCGAACCTGTAAAGGGGTTCAGGGAGGGCTCCCGGAGGGGCGCTAGAGGTCCGATCCTTGGGCGCACCTGGCAAATCCACATCTCCTTTATTTGCAAGGGTTTACAGAGCATCCTGGCGAACGAGGCGAGGGCCATTCTGCGCAGGACTGGAGTCCGGGGCAGCGATCGCAAGAAACCCGGAATCCTGGAGCCTCCGACAGCGTCAACAAGGGATGAAACTAGGTGGGTGCGACCCCCAAGTCAAGCGGGACCGCAGCACGGAAACCTGTCATGCGCCCTACTTTACACGCATCCTCGGGCGGTTAGAATCGACCATTAGATTGGGTGTATTGCCGTTTGCACGGCAGTGGCCCATTCCCCCAAAGACCCTGACCAGGGGATTCTGGTCATTGAAGCAGGAGTGATCGTGCTACGCCGCGGTGATCACCACCCATCTACGAGCCCTCATTCGACGCAGAGGATCCTTCGGGGAATTCTCTCTGTGTTGACGGTGGTCGCATGGCTGTGGCTCGGCACTCCTGCGCTTCATTCCCAGGTCACCAACTCGGGCTTCGGAGGCCCCACCATCCAGCTCGGCGATGCCATCGTGCTGCCCGGTGAAACTCATGCCTGGGTGCCGGTCCTCATCAGCAGCGAGGTGGAGATCCTGTCGTGGCAGATGGGGCTGGAGTACGACGAGTTGCTCCTCTCCTTCGACGAGATCAGCTTCACCGGAACCGCCAGTGAATTACTGCAGCCGATTCCCATCACCACTCCAATTCTTCCCCCCTACCAGGGTATCCAGGTGATCTACGGCGGAGGAGAATCACTGCCGGCAGGCAATGAAGTGCTGGCCGCCTACCTGAAGCTTTCTGTCATCGACATCGACCTGATTCCCGACAACGGCAACCTCGCCGGCGGAGTTGGCGGAGTTGCCAACGAATCGAGTCCGTTGCTACTGACCGACCTGGTCGGCAATTCCGTGGTCCCCATCGTCATCCCCGGAACCATCACCGTCTTCGATTTCCCTCTCATCCTCATCGAGAGTCGCACAGGCACTGCCCTCGACACCACCTTGACACTGCCGATCCGCGCCTGGACCGATGGCCCTGCGACCACATTCGCCATGGGACTCGAGTACGACGAGTGGATCGTCTGCGAGCTCACCATCCAGGGAAGCGACTTCGACGACATCACCCAGGGACAGTGGACCATTGACGAGACCATCACCCCCACAGGCGTCACCATCACGCTGACCTCGACCTCAGGTGCCCTCCCTGCACTCAGCGGTGAGACCCTCGGCCACCTGGTCGTTGCCTTGCCACCGACAGCTCCCGGACTGTGGATCCTCGATCTACTCGCCGACGAGTGCACCATCGACCAGAACCCGGTGGGCAACCTCGTCGATGGGGAGCTCAGCTGGCTCGACCACTTCATCCGGGGCGATGCAAATCTCGATTCGACCATCGACCTCGCCGATGCCAATACGCTGCTGGCGGGGACCTACATGGGAGTCACGCTGCCGTGCATGGACGCTGCAGATGTCAACGACGACGGAGCCCTGGACATCTCTGACACCGTCTCGGTGCTGCAGTTCCTGTTCGGCTCCTCTCCACCACCACCGCCACCATTCACCGCTCCCGGTGCAGATCCGACCGACGACCAGCTCGACTGCCTGTAATCGCGAGAATTCACACTGCGGTTGATCCCCGTCGCAACGCCACTTACCCTTCACACTGTCCACGACACCCATTGCGATGAGATTCATCGCGATGGATCAGAGTTTCAATTCGATTCCGCGACAAGGAGTGCACATGACCTTTCAGCTTCCAGACCTTGGCTACGCATTCGACGCACTCGAACCCCATATCGATGCGAGGACGATGGAGATCCACCACGACAAGCATCACGCAACCTATGTGGGCAACCTCAACGCAGCGCTGGAGGGACACCCGGAGTACCAGGGTGCTGACATCGGCGACCTGTGCAGAAATATCGCAGAGCTTCCCGGGTCGATCGCTGGCGCCGTGCGAAACAACGGTGGCGGCCACTACAATCACTCCCTCTTCTGGGAATCGATGAGCGCAAACGGTGGCGGCACTCCTGGAACCGATCTGGCAGCAGCCATCGATGATTCTTTTGGCAGTTTCGACCAGTTCAAGGATGCTTTTGCAAATGCAGCCAAGACTCGCTTCGGAAGTGGCTGGGCGTGGCTCTGCTTCTCCTCCGACAAATCGCTGAAGGTCTGCTCCAGTGCCAATCAGGACAATCCCTTGATGACGGGCGTCGCAGATTGCGTGGCAACTCCCCTGCTCGGTCTCGACGTGTGGGAACACGCCTACTACCTCAACTTCCAGAATCGACGCCCCGACTACATCGAGGCGTTCTGGAATGTCGTCGACTGGTCGGTGGTGGAAGCCCGTTTCGAGGAAGCTCGTCGCTGACCGCATTTGAGATCGATAGAAGAACACGGGGGAAGATGGCACAGGAAGACCACAAGGGGGCAACCGCATGACCTGGAGTCCGGCGAAGTCGACGATACTCGAGGTACTCCCACCGACCCTCAAGAGTGGACTGGAGGGACTCCACCAGCGCCTGGCGAAGGTTCGGAAACTGGTCGAGAATGGTCGCTTCGATGCCGTCAACATCCCCGAAATCCATGACGAGGAGAACCGCAATCCGCGCGGGATGAGGGTTCGCGAGTACTCGCCACGCCTCGCCCCCAGGGAACTGGGACGGAGGATCCAGGATCAACTGGGAATTCCGGTGATCATCAATCACGTGGTCTCCTTCCAGGGTCCCGGCGAACTGCTGGAGTGGGCGCACGAGACGATCCATGGCCACGGAATCGTCAATATCGTGCTGGTGGGTGCCCCCCACGATCGCAGGGATTGGCCCGGTCCACCGGTATCCCAGGCCAATCGAATCCTCCAGCAGAACTTCTCCGGGGAATCGATCCAGATCGGCAACATCTGTATCCCACAGCGGGAGGGAAGTCCCATCTCCGAGGCGGTGAGGATGGAGGAGAAGGCCCTCAACGGAGCCAGTTTCTTCACCACCCAGATCGTCTTCGAGGCGGATAGTGTCCGAATACTGCGAGAAGACCTGCAAAAGGACGCACCCCACGCCAGGGAGACCCCTCTCCTGGTGAGCCTGTGCCCCGTCAAACGAGTGCAACAGCTCGGTTTCCTGCGTTACCTTGGCGTGCGGGTACCGGACTCCCTGGAGACCTACCTCTCCACCGTCCCCGAGGCGGAATGCCTCGATCTGTCCCTGGAGGTCCTCGGCGACTTGCAGGCGCAATTGATCGACCAGCACCCCTCGGATGCGCCTCCCCTGGGCTGGAACATCGCTCCTGTCGGACCGATTCCGGTCGAGGCGGTGGCCTCTCTGATGGATCGGCTGCCCGGATCGATTCGCGCCTGATTCGAGGCCGGTCCTCGGCGGGGACCCGGCTCCGACAAAACCTCACCGAAAACCCCTGAGTTCCCTTTTCAACTGCCCCGAGTAGCCTAAAATCTCGGTGCGCTTGCGGGGCTGGCTGCCCCTGCAGGTGACTGGTGTGATTCGCGTCTTGAATATCGAAGGACGCAGCCAGCGCGGAGGCCTCGTGGATCAGTTCACCACAATCAGTGATCCTTTGATTCCCTGGTTTCCCGTTCTGGGAGCGAGCGGAGATCAGGATCTCGTGGCGCTCATCACCTTCATGGTAGTCATCGTCGTGGTTGGCGTTGCACTCCTTCTCCTCTCTGAAGTCCTCGGCCCACGCCGCAAGGATCCAGAGAAGGAAACCATCTACGAGTGCGGTGTGCCCCTTCTCGACGACGCAAGAGAACCCTTCACCGTGAAGTTTTATCTGGTTGCCATCCTCTTCATCCTGTTCGACATCGAGACCGTATTCCTGCTGCCATACGCAGTGGTCTACAAACAACTCGGTGTCGTAGGACTCGTAGAGATGGGCGCATTTCTCTTCGTCCTTACCGGAGGACTTGCATACCTGTGGAAGAGAGGAGCTCTCGAATGGGATTAGAAAGTCTCATCGGTGGAGAAGGTTTCCTCACCACCACCGTCAACACCATCGTCAACTGGGGCAGGAAAAATGCTCTGTGGCCGATGCCATTCGGAACCGCTTGCTGCGCGATCGAGATGATGGCGACCTTCTCCGGGCGCTACGACATCTCGAGATTCGGCGCAGAGGTGGTTCGATTCAGCCCACGCCAGGCGGACCTGCTCATCGTGAGCGGTCGGATCTCTCTCAAGATGATGCCTGTGTTGCAGAAGATCTACCGCCAGATGCCTGAACCCAAATGGGTCATCTCGATGGGAGCTTGTGCCTCCTGTGGCGGAGTCTTTGACACCTACACGTTGATCCAGGGAGTCGACCAGTTCATCCCGGTCGACGTGTACGTCCCGGGCTGCCCTCCTCGCCCCGAATCGTTGCTCGATGCGGTCTTCGAGATCCAGCAACTGGTCGGTGAAGAGCGCTTTGATTCCGGAAAGCACGGTTCCTGACATGAGTGATCAAAACCCTGCCCTCGAAGCGCTTCCGGCCGATCTGAAATCCGCCATCAGCGCAAACGAAGTCCATCAGGGACAGAGCGGATTACGCTGCACCGCCGGTGACCAGCGCGCGCTCCTCGAGAACTTTTTCAAGCAAGGATATTCCTACCTGGTCGATGTCACAGCCATCGACCATCTCGGCAACGATCGCCCCGAACGATTCGAGGTGATCTATGTGCTACGAAAACTGGATGCTTCACACCATCAGTTTCGTCTGCACGTCTGGCTCGGGGAAGATGAGCCTTCCCTGCCGTCGGTATTCGACCTGTGGGATTCTGCTCGCTGGGGCGAACGAGAAACACACGACATGTTCGGAATCACCTTTGACGGGAATCCGGACCTGCGCAGATTGCTGATGCCGGAAGACTACCCCGGCTTCCCGCTGCTGAAGGATTACCCACTGAGCGGTGCTGGTGAACGACGCCAGTTCCCGAGGGTTGTTCCCCGGGGCGATCGGATGGTCGAGGAAGAACCTACCGATTACCCGACCAGCATCGGAAGAGGAATGCACACACCCGAATACAACGAGGAGGTCCGTCGTGACTCCAGGCCAAAATAGCGGCACTCGCGACACACCGGTCCCCTCGGTAAAGACTCTCGACAGGGAACTGGAGCAGGGGTGGAAATCGCACCGCTCCGGTGGTTCCTCCGCTCGCATGATGGAGATGACGGAGGATTCTGACGACGGTCGAATCGTCATGAACTTCGGTCCACAACACCCAGCAACCCACGGCACCCTGCGATCGATCTTCACCCTCGAAGGTGAAACCATCGTCGAGGCGGATGTCGAGATCGGATACCTGCACACTGGATTCGAGAAGCTGGGCGAGAACATGACCTACCAGCAGTGGGTCACCGTTTCCGATCGCATGAACTACCTGTCCGCCATCAACAACAACGTCGGGTACTCCGTCGCTGTCGAGGAGCTGCTCGGCATCGAGGTGCCCCCTCGTTGTGCCGCTCTTCGGGTGATCATGTGCGAACTCTCACGGATCGCCGACCACATCCTGTGCGTCGGACTTCAGGGGATGGACCTGGGAGCCTTCAGCATCATGCTGTGGGCCTTCGAGAAACGCGAACTGGTCTACGACATCATCGAGGCGGTGTGCGGAGCGCGCTTGACGACCTCCTGGACCCGCGTCGGAGGCATCATCCGCGATGTGCCGGAGTTCTTCCCTGACCTGGTCTACTCCTTCCTCGACGAGTTCCCCCCGCTACTCGATGAGATCCACCTGATGCTCCTCAACAACCGGATCTTCGTCGACCGGGTCAAGGAGATCGGTGTCGTCACCGAGGAACAGGCGAGATCGTGGGGACTCAGTGGTCCCATCGGTAGATCGAGTGGCCTCGACATGGATGTTCGTCGTGACAAGCCATACCTCGGCTACGACCGTTACGACTTCAAGGTGCCGCTGCAAACGGAAGGGGACTCCTTCGCTCGCTACATGCAGCGGATGGAGGAGATCGAACAGTCCCTCGAGATCATCCGCCAGGCGATGGCGACCTTGCCCTCGGGACCGGTGGTTCATGACGATTTCAAGACCAGTCTTCCGGCCAAGGACGCCGTCCATAACGACATGGAATCTCTGATCCATCACTTCAAACTGGTGATGCTCGGTCACGGAATCCAGCCGAAACCGGATTCATCCATCTACAGCGCCACCGAGGCACCCTGTGGAGAACTCGGTTTCTTCATCAACTCCGATGGCTCCGATACCGCCTATCGATTACGTGTGCGTCCCCCGTCCCTTTACAACTACGCCATCTTCCCTCGCCTGGTCGAGGGAGGAATGATCTCCGATGCAGTTGCTGTTCTTTCCAGTTTCCATGTCATTGCCGGCGAGCTGGACAGGTAGGAGTTTTCGTGGCTGATACCGTTTCATTCTCTGACGAGACGATGAAGAAGTACGAGTGGTTGCTGACACGCTACCCCACTCGGAGGGCAGCACTGTTGCCGACCCTTCGTCTTGCCGAGGCACAGTTTGGAGCCCTCGGCATTCCCGAGATGCGATACGTTGCTGACCTGATGGAGATCCCTCCAGCGGCGGTATTCGGTGTCGTCACCTTCTACACCCACTACCGACGCGCCGGAGTTGGCAAGTTCCACATGCAGGTCTGCAGCACCCTCTCCTGTGCCTTACGAGGCTCGGAAGATGTCGTGTCGAGGATCTCCGAGAGACTTGGAATTGAGCCGGGAGAGACCACTGAATGCGGTGTCTTCTCCCTTGCCAAGGTGGAGTGTCTCGGTTCGTGCGACACGGCACCGATGCTGCAATGCAACGACGATTACCACGAGGATCTCACCCTCGAGGATGTCGACCATCTGATCGAACAGCTTCGAGCAGAAGCTGCAGGGGAAGGCAACTGATGGCATTCAGGAAAATCTTCACCCAGCACGTCGATGAGGCGGACTGCCACACCCTCAAATTTTACAAGAAACAGGATGGCTACAAGTACGCCAAGCAAGCCCTCGCCAGGACGGTCGCTGCAGACGACCTGATCGATCAGGTCAAGGCTGCAAACCTCCGAGGCAGAGGCGGTGCTGGATTCCCGACCGGCGTCAAGTGGGGCTTTGTCCCCAAGGACTCCGACAAGCCCAAGTACCTGGTGGTCAATGCCGATGAATCGGAACCCGG
>CAYPPQ010000006.1:32831-72847 GCA_964412635.1 uncultured Planctomycetia bacterium
CACCTGTTACTGGAGGGGATCCTGATCTGCTGCAAGGCCGTCGGAATCGAAACCGCGTACATCTACATCCGTGGAGAGTTCGTGTTCGCCACGAATCGACTGCAAGAAGCGATCGATGAGGCTTACGAGGCAGGGATCCTCGGCGCCGATTGCCTCGGATCCGGTCTCAAGATCGATGTCACCGTCCACCGTGGTGCCGGTGCTTACATCTGCGGCGAGGAAACGGGAATGCTCACCTCGCTGGAGGGTGATCGTGGCCAACCGAAACTGAAACCACCGTTTCCCGCCATCGAGGGAGTCTTCGGCTGCCCCACCGTGGTCAACAACGTCGAGACCCTCGCCAACTTGCCCTACATCCTCGAAATCGGGGCGGATGCATACAGGGAGATCGGACCGGAGAAATCGCCAGGACCGAAGTTGTTCTGCGTCAGCGGTCATGTCGAGAAACCTGGAACATTTGAACTGCCGATGGGGGTCCCCCTTCGCACATTGATCGATGAACACGCCGGAGGAATCTGGAAGGGCCGCAAACTCAAGGCGGTGATCCCTGGAGGATCTTCAGCTCACGTGCTCACCGCCGATGAATGCGACGTCGCCATGGATATCGAATCCCTCGCTGAAGCGGGCACGATGCTCGGTTCTGCCGGGGTCATCGTCATCGACGACAGCACCTGCATGGTGGATGCGCTCGTCAACGTGATGCGTTTTTACCATCACGAATCCTGCGGCCAGTGCACCCCCTGTCGCGAAGGGACCGGCTGGCTCGAGAAGATCGTCCACCGGATCTACCACGGCGAGGGTCGCATCGAGGACCTCGACCTGATCCAGGAGGTCTGTGACCGGATGGTCGGCAAGACCATCTGCGCCCTGGCGGATGCTGCTGCTTTCCCCGCCGAGTCCTTCGTCACCAAGTTCCGTTCAGACTTTGAGTTCGCAATCCAGAATGGCGGAAGCCCAGCCTGGAAAAAACGGCACTCTTCAACCGTGGGAGGAACCGCATCACATGTCGGATGACACGTCCTCTATGACTCGATGGCTGCTCAATGGCCAAGAAGTTGAAAACCGTTCCGGGATGACCATCATGGAGGCGGCAAAGGAACACGGGGTCGAGATCCCGTGCTTCTGCTACCATCCAGGACTCTCCATCGCCGGCAACTGCCGGATCTGCATGGTGGAGAGCAATCGCTCGCCGAAACCCGTCATCTCCTGCTCCGAACGCATCGCCGATGGTCTCGAGATCGAAACCGACAGCGAAGTTGCCACCGATGCGAGGAACTCCGTCATGGAGTTCCAGCTGATCAACCACCCTCTCGACTGCCCCGTCTGCGACAAGGCGGGCGAGTGCGTCCTCCAGGACCACTCCTACGAGCATGGTCCCGATCGCAGTCGCTTCGTCGAGGACAAGAACATCCGCCATACCAAGGAACTGGGTCCCTCCATCTCCATCTGGGGAAATCGCTGCATCGTCTGCACTCGCTGCGTTCGTTTCTGCGATGAAATCAGCGGAACCAGCGAACTGTGCGTGGTCGAGCGTGGTGATCGATCGGTCGTCGATGTTTTCCCGGAGATCCCCATCGACAACCAGATGGCAGGAAACACCGTCGACATCTGCCCCGTCGGCGCGCTCATCTCTCACGATTTCAAGTACGAGGCTCGGGTGTGGAACATGGACCGCAAGGATTCGGTCTGTGGTGGTTGCTCCAGGGGCTGCAACATCGAGGTGGAAAGCCTCGATGGATTCGTCAAGCGCTTGATCCCCAGGGAGAACCAGGAAGTCAACGACTGGTGGATGTGCGATGACGGTCGCTACGGGTGGAGACATCTCTACTCTGAAAACCGGGTGCTGGCGGCAAGAGCCGGCGACCAGCAGATCGACGATGTCACCGCCGCCAGGACGATCCATGCCTCCATCGGTGCCGCCGATCAGCTCGCCATTCTCGTCGATCCGTTCCTCACCTGTGAGGAACTGTTCCTGGTGCAATCGATGGCACAGGAACATGGCAACTGCATCGTCGGTGGCTGGCTACCGGAAGATGGCCAATCGGCTCAGTTCCCGTCCGGATTCAAGATCAGTGCGGCTCGCCATCCCAATCGCAACGGCGCTCAACAGATCCTCGGAGATCAACTGTTCGAGAAGGATGCAGAGCGACTCAAGAAGGCCCTCAACAGTGGAGAAGTTCAGGCGGTCATCGCCTTCTGTGGCGGACCCGATACAGCGGGACCGGGAAGCGACTGGAGCCGTGCCCTCGGCAACGTGCAGAATCGCATCGTCTTCTCGGTACTGGAAGGCCCGTGGCTCGAAGGAGCAACGATGGTACTGCCTGCCACCGCCCCCCTCGAGAAGGAGGGAAGCTGGGTCAATGAGGACGGTCGCCTGCAGCGCACCAGATCGTGCTGGAAAGCTGGCGCCACCCCCTTCACCCCGGAGTTGACCCTGCTACAAGGGATCGACGAGGACGGTGGAAGCAAGACGAGATCCCTCTCCGCAGCGGGCGTCTTCCGAGAACTCGCTGACCAGTGCGCTCCCTTCCAGGGACACAACCACAGTGATACCGGCAGTCACGGCAGACCCCTCGACGAACGCCCCGCTGGCGTTGGTGCCGAGGGAGGTTCCCGATGAACGAACTCCTCACCTTCCTGATGCCGGTGATCAAAGCCATCGCCATCTTTGCGGTGGTGCTGCAGATCGTTCCTGCGCTCGTTTACTTCGAGCGACGCATCTCTGCATGGATCCAGGATCGCGTCGGTCCCAACCGGGTCGGGCCGGTCGGATTGCTGCAACCGCTGGCGGATGTGGTCAAACTTGCCTTCAAGGAAGATCTGACCCCGCAAGGGGTCGACAAGTGGATCTACAGGCTCGGCCCTTACCTCGTTTACGCACCGGCAGTACTGGCCTTTGCAGTGATTCCGGTGGGCATCGACCTGCAGGTCGCATCCTTCGATGTTGGAGTCATCTTCTTGCTGACCATCGGTGGCTTCTCGGTGTACGGACTCGCTTTTGGCGGCTGGGCTTCCAACAACAAGTACTCGTTACTGGGCGGCCTGCGCGCCTCGGCACAGATGATCAGTTACGAGGTCGCTCTCGGCCTGTCCGTCATCGCCGTGCTGATGACTGCGGAGTCGGTCGACCTCAACGAGATCGTCCGACAGCAATGGGGAGCGGGAACGCTGGGGCTCCTCGAATGGAACCTGTTTCAGCAACCGATCGCTGCGGTGATCTTCCTGATTGCTGCATTTGCCGAGACCAATCGATTGCCCTTCGACCTGCCCGAGTGCGAAGCAGAACTGGTCGGAGGATTCCACACCGAATACACCGGCCTCAAGTTCGCCACCTTCTTCATGGGAGAGTACGTCGCCATGATCACCATGTCGGGATTGATGGTGACGATGTTCCTCGGTGGCTGGAGTTTGCCGTGGGTCGAGATCCCCACCTCTCCTGGAATCGGTGATATCGCCATCAGCGTGGGGATCTTCACCATCAAGTTACTGGCACTGCTGTTCTTTTACATCTGGGTTCGCTGGACCCTTCCTCGCTTCCGATACGACCAGTTGATGGCAATCGGCTGGAAGGTGTTCATTCCACTGGCGCTACTCAATCTTGGACTGACCGCACTTGCGGGAGTCCTCGGCTGGAACTGGCTGATCCCCCTGCCGTAGCAGGGAACTAGAACGGAGACCGCATGGCAAACCAACCGTCTGCCAGCGACGACAACACGAAGGAAACGACCGCCACCACGCAACCGCGGCAAGATGCCACTTTTGCTGCACCGGTGGCGAAGGGCTTGATCAACACCCTCAAGCACATCCTTCGTAACGAACCGAACACCATCCAGTATCCCGAGGATCGGCGCACGCCATACCCTGGATACCGTGGCGAACACAGACTCAAGAGAGATGAGTTGGGACGCGAAAAGTGCGTGGCTTGCTTCATGTGCTCCACTGCGTGCCCCGCTCATTGCATCGAAATCGTCGCAGAGGAAGCCCCCTGGGATGATCGTGAGAAACGACCGAGACTTTTCAACATCGACATGATGCGATGCATCTACTGCGGGATGTGCGAGGAAGCGTGCCCCTGTGACGCCATCGAACTGACTCCCGTCTACAACATCCCGTCGAGGACTCGCGCGGACAAGATTTACGACAAGGACAAACTTCTTTCCCTCTGATCCTCCGAGGATCGTTGGAGATCTGGTTTGGAGAACGAATTGCTGAACCCTGGAATGGAACACCTGTTCTTCGGAATTACTGCGGTACTCGCCACGGTGAGCTCATTGCTCGTGGTGACCCGCCGAAATCCGATTTACTCGGCGCTGTTCCTCATCGTCATGTTCGCCGCAGTGTCGGTGATCTTCATGCTGCTCGATGCCACCTTTCTGGGATTCATGCAGTTGTTGGTGTACGCAGGTGCCATCATGGTGCTGTACCTCTTCGTCATCATGCTGATCAACCCACGAGAAGGCGACCTCCCCGAAGAGACCGGAACCGTCGAGAAGGCTTTCGCTGCGGGAGTTGCCTTGATGGTCTTCTCGTTGCTGAGTTTCGCCATCTCGAACTCGGATGTGGTGGCCACCATCGCCGCCCAGGGCTCGATCCCTGCCCTGCCAGAGGTTCACGCCTCGCATGGAGCCATCGCCTCCTTCGGCCTTGAACTGTTCCAGAACCACCTGCTCGTCTTCGAGTTGACCTCGATCTTGATCCTGGTCGGAATCATCGGAGCCGTTCATCTCGCCATGCGACGACGCACGGCAGAACCGACCAGCAGCAGCGAGGAAGGGGTGGTGACCAGCGATGTTTAGTCTCCCGACCCTCCTCTATCTCAGTGCGCTGCTCTTCTCGATCGGCACCTATGGGGTGCTGGCCAGGCGCAACATCCTGATCGTGCTGATGTCGCTGGAACTGATGCTCAATGCCGTCAACATCGCGCTCGTTGGCTTCGGCAGGGTTCATGCCCTGACCGCATTCTCCGGCGAGCATGGAGGACAGATCTTCACCCTCATGGTTCTCGCCGTTGCTGCAGCGGAAGCGGCCATCGGCCTGTCGCTACTACTGGTCATCTGGCGTCGCTGGGCCTCCATCGATGTTCGCGAACTTTGCCGGTTGAACGGCTAGGGGGATCACTTGGACATCAATCTCCTCTGGATACCTCTACTTCCTTTCCTGGGCTTCCTGATCAACGGGTTGCTCGGAAAGAGAATCGGAACCAAGGCGGTCAACAGTTTCGCCTGCGGACTGCCGATCCTCTCCTTCGCCATCTCCTACGCTGCCTGGAGTCGCATCGTCAGCGAGGGCAACCCGTTGCACTGGGACGGGTTCCCGTGGATCTGGATCGAGGGACTCGTCGAGATCCCCTTCTCACTTCACCTCGATGGACTGTCGTCGGTGATGTGCATGGTGATCACCGGAGTCGGATCGTTGATCCACCTCTACTCCATCGGCTACATGAAGGGAGACCCCGGCTATCACCGGTACTTCTCCTACCTGAACCTGTTCACCACCTTCATGTTGTTGCTGGTACTGGGAGACAACCTGTTACTGATGTTCATCGGCTGGGAAGGTGTCGGACTGTGCTCCTACCTGCTGATCGGATTCTGGTACGAGGATGACGCCAACTGCGCCGCCGGGCGCAAAGCGTTCATCGTCAACCGCATCGGTGACTTCGCCTTCCTGCTGGGAATCTTCCTGTGCCTGAAGCATTTCGGCACCCTCAACATGTCCGCGCTGACCGATCCGACGCTGATCGCAACACTCGCCGAACAGACGTTGTCGATCCCTCTCCTCGGAACGATGGGGCTGGTCACCGTGATCACCCTCTTGCTGTTCATAGGAGCCACCGGCAAGAGCGCGCAGATTCCCCTGTACGTGTGGCTTCCCGACGCCATGGCGGGCCCGACACCGGTCTCCGCATTGATCCATGCCGCCACCATGGTGACCTCCGGGGTGTACCTGTGCTGCCGCCTGAAACCCCTCTTCGAGGCGTCACCGGTGGCGATGAGCGTGGTGGCAGGAATCGGCGCCTGCACGGCGCTACTGGCGGCCCTCATCGCGTTCGGGCAAAACGACATCAAGAAGGTACTGGCCTATTCGACGGTGAGTCAGCTGGGGTACATGTTCTTCGCCATTGGCGTTGGAGCGTTTTCCGCAGCGTTCTTTCACGTGGTCACCCACGCCTTCTTCAAGGCGCTGCTGTTCCTCGGATCCGGCTCCGTCATCCACGCCATGCATCACGAGCAGGACATGAGAAAGATGGGAGGGCTGCGAAAACAGCTTCCCTTCACTCACCTGACCTTCCTGGTCGGAACGCTGGCCATCGCAGGGGTGCCGCCACTCGCTGGCTTCTTCTCCAAGGACGAGATCCTGTTCGCGGGATATCTCCAGGGGTTCACCCTCGGATCGACTGAAACGGCGTTCTTCTGGGGGATCTCATTCCTGACCGCGGGGATGACTGCGTTCTACATGATCCGCTGCGTCGCCATGACCTTCTGGGGAGAATCCCGCGTCGACGCCAGTCTCGAGGGCAAGGTACACGAACCCGGGGGCTGGATCGGATTCGCCCTCTTCGTCCTCGCCATCGCCAGCGCCCTCGGTGGATTCCTCAACGTCCCGGAATTCCTGGGAGGGAACGCAACCCTCGGCCACTTCACCGGGCTACACCATGGCCACGATGGCCTCTCTTCGGAGGTGTTACACGCCGCCGAATGGCAGAGCATGTTCCTCAGTCTCGCCATCGCCGGCTCCGGATTGCTCTTTGCCATGTACTGCTACGGCAAGGGCAAGGCGACCCGAGAAGGATTCGTCGCCAGTTCACCCGGCAAGTTCCTCGGCCGGCTTTCCGATCGAAAGTTTTACGTCGACGAGCTGTACGCAGCGGTCATCGTGCGACCCTTTGACATGATTTGCCATCTGCTCTTCATCATCGTCGACCGCATCATCATCGATGGAATACTGGTCGACGGGACTGCGCTGCTGACCCGAAGTGTCGGGCACTGGTTCAGGAAGATCCAGACCGGGTTCATACCCGGCTACCTGCTGACCTTTTGCTGCGGTGCACTGGTCCTCCTTTACATGTTACTGAACCTGATGAAGGGAGGGGGGGCGCAGTGATTCCCGAACTGGACTCCTTCAACCTACCGATCCTCAGCCTGGTGACGCTGACGCCCGCCATCGGCGCGCTGCTGCTCTCGCTGGTCGATCGAAATAACAAGGCACTCCTCCGTCAAGCTTCCCTGATGATCAGTTTCTTGACGCTGCTCTTCTCGCTGCTGATGGTCGGCAACTTCGACGGCAGCATCGGAACGATGCAACTGGAGGAACAGAACAACTGGATCGAATCGCTCGGTATCAGCTACCACCTCGGCGTCGATGGAATCTCCATCTTGCTGGTGCTACTGACCTGCTTCTCGATGCCTTTCGTGTTCCTGAGCACCTGGAAAGCCATCGATGACCGGGTCAAGGAGTTCCACATCGGATTACTCCTGTTGCAGACCGGAATGGTCGGCGCTTTCGTGGCTCTCGACCTGATCCTCTTCTACCTCTTCTACGAGGCGATGCTGATCCCGATGTACCTCATCATCGGGATCTGGGGTGGCCGGGAACGGGTCAAGGCTGCGCTCAAGTTCTTCATCTACACCATGGTCGGCAGTCTCATGATGTTCCTGGGGATCCTGTACCTCTACAATCATGCAGGTACCTTCGATCTGCCGCTGCTGCTCGAACGACTGCGCACGACTCACCCACTCGACACCGGTCAGCAGTTGTGGCTATTCAGCGCCTTCACCCTCTCCTTCGCCATCAAGGTACCTCTCTTCCCGCTTCATACCTGGTTGCCCGATGCGCACGTACAGGCACCCACCGCCGGCTCGGTGGTGCTTGCTGGAGTGTTGCTCAAGATGGGAACCTACGGACTGCTGCGCTTCTCGATCCCCCTCTTTCCTGATGCAGCGTTCGACCTTCAATCGGAGATGTGCTGGTTGTCGGTGATCGGAATCATCTTCGGGGCGTGCATGGCGCTCGCCCAGAATGACATCAAGAAACTGATCGCCTACTCCTCGGTGAGCCACCTTGGCTTCGTGGTACTGGCCTGTTTCGTTCCCGATGTCGAGACGATCACCGGTGGAATCCTCCAGATGATCAATCACGGCCTCTCCACCGGCATGCTGTTCCTGATGATCGGAATCATCTACGAACGACGTCACACGCGAGAACTTGCGGATTATGGTGGACTCGCCAAGATCATTCCGATGTACACCATCTTCTTCCTGATCGCGGTCCTCTCCAGCATCGGACTGCCTGGACTCAATGGCTTCGTCGGGGAGTTCCTGATCCTGTACGGCGTCTTCCAGGTATTCCCGTTGTGGGGTGTGCTGGCGTCGACCGGAGTGGTCCTGGGAGCCCTCTACATGCTCAACATGGTCAAGAGGTTCCTGTTCGGCCCCCTGGTCCACGATCAGAACCGAAACGTGGCAGACCTTTCGGCACGAGAGATCGTCTACCTGATCCCGTTCGTGGTGATGATGGTGTGGCTGGGCCTGTATCCAGCACCCTTCATCAACATGGTGAAACCAACCTTGTCCCTCTACGTCGAGATGCTGCAGAGTTAGGAGCCGACGATGGAACTCACCATCTCACGAGCCGAGATCTTAGCGATTCTTCCGGCAGCGATCCTGTTCCTGACCGGGCTCTTGCAGCTCTTCTCGGATCTGAGCAAGGAATCGGAAAACACTCGCTCCGAGAAGACCCACCTGACGATGATCGGCATCGCTGGCTTCTTGCTGGCACTGGCAGCTCTTTTCGTCCAGGGCACCGGAGCCTCGACTGGATCCCTTTACGCCGGAGCGATGACGGACGATCTGTTCGGACGCCTCGGTGCAGGGGTCATCGTCATCTCTGCCCTCTTCAGCACCTTGATGGCGGGCAGCTATCTCGCCAGCAGTTCCAACAATCGAGCCGAGTTTCATGCCTTGATCTGCTTCTGCGCCGGTTCGATGGCACTGCTCTGTCAGGCCACAAACCTGATCTCGATCTTCGTCTCCATCGAGACGTTGTCGCTGGCGGTGTACGTCATGGCGGGTTTCTTCAAGAACCAGCGATCCGCCAGTGAGGGCGCATTCAAGTACTTCGTCATGGGAGCCTTCTCCAGCGGCTTCTTGCTGCTCGGTATGGCGTTCATCTACGGTTCCACGGGAGGTTCGATCTCACTCGCTGACATCGCAGCTTCCGGAGGATCCAGTGACGCACTGTTCAGTGTCGGGACATTACTGATCCTCATCGGATTCGCCTTCAAGGTGGGAGCGGTACCGTTCCACTCGTGGGTGCCCGATGTCTATCAGGCAGCCCCGGCAGTCGCCGTCGGCTGGATGGCAGTGGCGGTCAAGGCGTCCAGTTTCGTCGCCCTCTGTCGATTCCTCCTCTTCGCAGGAGGAGGAGCAGACCTCTCGCAGATCCTGGCGGCCATCGCCGTCGTCACGATGCTGCTCGGCAACCTCGCTGCCCTCAACCAGCAGAGTCTCAAGAGGATGATGGCCTACTCGGGCATCGCTCATTCTGGCTACCTGTTGATCCCGCTGGTGGTCGCCATCTCGGGTCAGGGAGCCAGTGCTGGAGCCAGCATTCCCTTCTACCTGTTCGCCTATGCGGCCACCACGCTGGCAGCATTCGGCGTCATCTCGGCGATCAGCGTCGCCACAGATCGCGACGACATCAGCGATCTCAACGGATTGGCGCGGAGCCGTCCGTTGCTCGCCCTCGGCTTCACCATCGCCCTCATCTCCCTGGCTGGAATACCACTCACTGCTGGATTCATCGGCAAGCTGATGATCCTCAGTGACGCGGTCAGCGCAGGATTCTTGACGCTGGCGCTGGTCGGCATCGTCGCCTCATTGATCAGTGTTTACTATTACCTGAAACCGGTCGTGGCGATGTGGTTCAGGGAACCCAATTCTTCCTTCGAACTGGTTCCTTCACCATGGGGTGTGCTCTTCACCGTGGCGCTGTGCGGAATCGCCACCATCTCCCTCGGTATCTTCCCGGGGTGGCTGGTCCAGTTGTCGAGGCTTTCGGTGGAGGCGATTCTCGGTTGATCCCCCGATCGATCGCTGGCGTCGCGCTCCCCGTGGGCCTAGAATGTCCGGCGATCGAGTTCTCCCGGCGGAAGGATTTTCTCCGGAGATAGGTTCCAGGGGTCACGTTTCGTGCGATTCGAGGGGTAGGGGGATCGATGCGTACTTTTCTTCTGTTGGTGATCATCGGTGTCGGCTGCTGGTTCGGCTACGGGTGGCTCACCTCTGAACCGACTCCCGCCATCTCCGCCGTTGCGCCGCTAGCGGAAAGCGATTCATCGCAGTCCCCCGTCGGCCCGGGACCGATCACTACCGATGACGATGTTGTCGTACCCCCCGCAGATCCTGAATCGGATCAGATCCAGCAACTGCGCGGCCAGCTGGCAGCAGACCCCGACGACGGCACTCACATCCGTCTCGCCCAGGTGCTTCTCGCCACCGACAACCCTCGCAATCGCGGAGAAGCTCTCGGAATCCTCGGCCGGATCGAGAAGGCTGGCGGAGAACTCTCTCAAACCGCTCGTTCGGTACTGCTGAGGGAATCGGATGGAGTCGACCGCACTCGTATCGCCCAGCAGATCGTCAGCGCAGGTTCAACATCTGCCGGATACGGTGAAGCGTGCCTGGTGATGGCGGATCAGATCGGATTCGAAACGGAACCCGCCGCCATCAAGTCATGGAAGTTCCTGACCGATGCATACACCTCGTCCGATGAGATGGAATGGCGTGCACCGATCCGACAGAAGTTGCGCAACCTCGTCGACTTCTGGGTGCTCTCCAGGAGAAGTTTTTCGGGAGCAGGCTTTGCCACCGTGCAGAGTGGAGATTCCCTCTCCAGGATTGCAAAGGTCAACAAGATCACCGTCGACTCGTTGCGACATCTCAACCAGCTGAAGAGTGATGTGATTCACCCCGGTCAGAAATTGAAGTTCCTGCACGGCAAGGTGTCCATCGAAGCGTACAAGAATAGCTACTGGCTCGATGTCTTCATCGACGGACTGTGGCTACAGGGATTCTCCATCGGCCACGGCAAGGAGAACTGTACACCTGTCGGTAGTTTCGTCGTCGACCTGGTGCAGAAGAAGCCGATGTGGCAACCGCGCGACGGTAGACCACCGGTGGCGTACGGTGTCGAGGGAAATCCCCTGGGAGAGCGCTGGATCGGTTTCAAGGATCAACCGAGTCATGCAGGACTGGGGATTCATGGCACCAGTGAACCGGAGACGATCGGATCGATGGCTTCGGAGGGGTGCATCCGGCTGCGCAATGAAGATGTCGTCGAACTGTACCCCTGGATCCGTCCCGGTGTTCCGGTGGTGATTCACGAGTAGGCAGCGACGGCGATGCCGTGCTAGGTGCGCAACTGTGCCTGGAAGCGCTGCTCCAGCCGCTTGACCAGATCGGCGATGGACCGATCCACCTCTTCATGAGTCAAGGATCGATCAGCGGCCCTGAAGGCGAGACTGAAGGTCACGCTCTTGCGACCCGCTGGAACCTGCTTGCCCCGGTACACATCGACGAAATTGAGTTCCTCGAAATCGGACAGATCCGCCGCTTCCACCTCGGAAGAGAGATCTCTCCACAGTACCGATTCCTCCACCACCATGTTGAGATCGCGGCGAACTCCCGGTTGTCGGGAGAACTCCTGGTAGCGGTGGTCGATCTCGGCGTGGCCGACCAGGGTGCCCAGATCCAGTTCTCCACACCAGGTTTGACCGGGAACTCCGTCCAGCTCGATGGCTCCGGCGATCCCGAGTCGTTCACTGGCAAGGTCGAGGGCAGCGGCGCTGCCCTCCTGTAGCCCAGATCCGCTGGCCACCGGATTCCATGTCATGGCGCTACGGGTCCTGGTACCCAATCTCAACAATTCCAGAACCGCGTCGGCGATGCCACGAACTTCGCGGTATGCGTCGGTTCCAGGTTGCCCCTCGGCATTGCTGTGAACCCAGGCGAGGTGAACCTTTTCCACGGGACGATCGACTCCATCTCGACGATGGAAGACGCGAGCGACCTCGAACAGCCGCACCGATTCGACACCGTGAAGACGGTTGCCGCGGACACAGGAGAAGAGCCCGGGAAGAAGGCTACGTCGTAGCACTCCTTCATGGATCCGTACCGGATTTCTCACCACCCACGGATCGCCGATACACCACCACTCCTCGAGGGGACGGAAATCCCCCTCGGGACCGAAGGAGAAGGTCAGCGCTTCATGATGACCCGCCCCCTCCATCATCGCCTTGACCCGTTCCACCAGGACGGCGTCGCCGTCCTCGGGAACCACCCGCACCGTCATCTGACGATCGGGCACCCTGTCGAGGCCGTGGATCCGTCCGATCTCCTCGATGAGGTCGATCTCCCGGGTGCAATCTGCCCTCCAGCGAGGAGCAGCCCAGGGGCCTTCAACGGCTCCACCACCCTGGTTCTCGAATCCGAGGGAGGAGAGGATGCGGATCGTCTCCGCTGCCTCCACCTCATCACCGAGGATCAGCTGGGTGCGATCGGGGCGCACCAAGATCGGAGGCCGTTCCTCGAGCAGATCGTCGCGCATCGTCTCCCAGCAGCCCGCCAGGACCTGGCACTCCGTCTCCCGGCACAGCAGGTGAAAGAAACGACGGGAAGCGACATCGGCTCCATCCACATCGACTCGACGCTCGAAACGATGCGAGGAATCACTGGTCAATCCAAGACGGCGTGATGTGGTACGAACCGGTACCGGTTCGAACCAGGCACTCTCCAGCAAGATGCGGCGAGTGCTGCTGTTGACTTCGCTATCCGCTCCCCCCATCACGCCGGCCAGCGCGACCGCCTTGGAAGCGTCGGCGATGACCAGGTCGTCACTGTCGAGGAGGTGATCACTGCCATCGATGGCACGAAACGATTCCCCCTGGCGAGCGCGACGGATGATGACTTCACCGCCGTCGAGAAGATCGAGATCAAAGGCATGGAGTGGCTGTCCGAGATCCATCAGCACGTAGTTGGTGAGATCGACGATGACATTGATCGAACGCAGGCCGATCGCCTCGAGACGGGTTCGCAGCCACGCTGGACTGTCACCGGCATCGACCTGACAGGCGACTCGAGCGGTGTATCGACCACACCGTTCCTCGTCGTCGACCTCGATGCTGGAGATATCGTCGAGAGACTGGCCCTGATCGTCCTTCTCCACCACATCGTAATCGAGGGCGAGAGGCTTCAGCTCGACACCGAGCAGACACGCCAGTTCTCGTGCGACTCCACGATGCCCCAGGTGATCGGGGCGGTTCGATGTGACCTCGAGTTCCAGTACATGGTCGTCACCGTGCTTCTCGATCTCTTCGCAGTTGAGACCGCACATGGTGAGTTTTTCGGCCACGTCCTCGACCGCTAGATCGAAGTCGACATGATCTCGTAACCAGTCGAGAGAAACCTTCATCTTCGTACTCTCACATCCCGGGTTGTTGCTCCATCAGGAGAACTGCTGGAGGAACCTGACATCATTTTCATAGAGGTAGCGGATATCGGGGATATTGAAGGACGCCATGGCGATCCGTTCGATTCCCAGTCCGAAGGCGAATCCTGTCCAGCGCTCGGGATCGATTCCCACCGATTCGAGGACATTCGGATCGACCATTCCACACCCCCCCATCTCCATCCAGCCTCCGCGCCAGTACAGATCCACCTCTGCACTCGGCTCGGTGAAGGGAAAGAAGGAGGGACGCAATCGCAATTTCATGCCTTCATCCTGAAGCAACTGCTGAAAGAAGGTCAGCAGGGTTGCCTTCAGATGGCCGAAGGTGATCCCCTCGTCCACCACCAGTCCCTCCAGTTGGTTGAACATGTAGGAATGGGTCGCATCGACGGTATCGGGGCGGAACACCTTGCCGGGAGCGATGATGCGCAACGGCGGCGGTGTACTCTCCATCACTCGAACCTGCACCGTCGATGTCTGGCTTCTCATCAGCAGATCATCCTGGAGGTAGAAGTTCTCCGATGGATCCCTGGCGATGTGGTCGGCAGGAATGTTCAGTCCGGTGAAGTTGTGCCACTCGTCCTCGACCTCGGGTCCATCTTCCACCTGGAATCCCAGGTTTGCAAAGATACGGATCATGCGAGTCGCGACCTGCTGTACCGGATGACGACTGCCCCTGTGAAGTTTCTTGCCGGGCAGCGTCACATCGGTGGCCCGCTTGCCTGCAGGACGAGAGGGCTTATCGCCATCTCCCAGTCGAGTGCGTGCATCGGCGAGGGCCTGTTCGACCTTCTCCTTGACGACATTGGCGCGGGCACCGAAGGGAGCTCTCTCCTCGGCAGGCATCGAACCGAGCGACCGGAGAACCTGCTTGAGGGACCCCTTCTTGCCGAGAACACCGACTCGCACCGACTCGAGGTCGGCAAGATCCGCGGCAGACTGTAGAGCCTGCAGAGCTTCCGCCTCGATGGCGTCCAGATCCATCGTGGATCCTTCGCTCATGACTGGGCGCCGCGAGCGATTCCAACGAGCGCCTCGAAGGCCTCGTTATTCCTGATGGCCAGTTCCGAGATCATCTTGCGATCGAGTCCCACCTCGGCCTTCTTGAGACCGTGGATGAATCGGCTGTAGGAGATGTCATTCTGACCACAGGCCGCAGAGATACGGGTGATCCACAGGCGGCGAATCATCCGCTTACGAACCCTCCGGTCACGGGTGGCGTAGGCCTCCGCCCGAACGATGCTCTGCTTGGCTGTTCTGTACTGGCGGCTGCCGGCTCCGAAGAATCCGCGCGCCTTTTTGAGAATCCGCTTTTGTTTGCGGTGACGTGCGACGCCAAAACGTACGCGTGCCATGTTGTCCCTTTCCAGAGGGCAGTTCTCGGGAGGAATCCGATGATTCTCTGGGGTCCCTCGACCCGTATCCCCGGACCTGCCGGCCGGTGCACCGTTCGGTGCTATTTCTAGATTTTGTTACTGTTTCCGCTACTCGCCGCTGGATCTAACCGATTCCCAGCATCGCTCGCATCACCTTCGCATCACACTCGGGGCAGATCTCTGCCCGACGACCACGGCGAATCCGCGTTGCCGACCAGCTGTACATCCGATGGCTCTTGCCAGCGCGATGACGCTTGATCTTGCCGGTGCCGGTCACCTTGGTCCGCTTCTGCAGTCCCTTGTGCGGTTTATGCGTCTTCCTGGCCACAACGGGCCCCTTTCCAATCGAGTCCTCAGGACTCCTGACTTCACTTCTTGCGGGAGAGAACCATCGCCATGCGATTTCGCGCCTCTTGCAGCGGCTCTCGCTCCATCTTTGCCAGTTCTTCGAGTTCGTCGAAGAACCTCATCAACACATCCCGGCCGAGGCCTGGATGTCGTTGCTCTCGACCACGAAACACCATCGTCACCAGCACCTTGTGTCCCGCCTCCAGAAAGGAACGGGCCTTGCGGAGTTTCACGTCGAAATCGTGCTTCTCCGTCTTCGGCCGCAACTTCACTTCCTTGATCTTACGTACCTTCTGAACCTGCTTGGAGTTCTTGGATTGATCGTACTTGAACTTGCCAAAATCCATCAACTTGCACAGGGGTGGCTCCGAATTGGGATTCATCTCGACCAGGTCGAGATCCTTATCCTGTGCCATATCCAGTGCATCGTTCAACTCCACGACACCAACCTGATTTCCCTCATCATCGATGAGTCTCACCTGGCCTGGCGCCGGACGGTCGATCACGCGGTACTTGGTCTGCTCGGCGATGTTGTCCCTCCTTCGAATCCTGCTGGCCTGCTGTAGATCGAGTTACCCCAACCACGCCGAAGACAGGAACATGAAATCATACCCTTTTCAGCCGGCGAGGGGGCCAATTCTGGTACCCCAGCAACCCCGATGGATACACCGGAGGAGGGGGCGATGGCAAGTCGGAAAGGCCGATTTCTCCCGTAGTTGGAAAAAATGGCCCCGCCAACCGGCACTGCTCAGGGAGAATTTTCCCCTGCAGCACTTTCTTCCCCATCGGATGCGCTCTCCGACACCTTCAGCCCCACCTCGTCCAGTTGCTCCGAGGAGACCTGGGTCGGGGCACCGGTCAGCAGACAGGTGCCCCTCTGGGTCTTGGGAAAGGCGATCACCTCCCGGATCGAGTCGTCGCCGGCCAGCAGCATCACCAGGCGATCGAGACCGAGGGCGATCCCCCCGTGCGGAGGCGCACCGTACTTGAGCGCCTCCAGCAGGAAACTGAACTTGCTCTGAGCCTCCTCCTCGCTCAGGCCGATGGCCCTGAAGACCCGTTCCTGCAGTTCGCGCTGGTGGATCCGGATGCTTCCGCCTCCCACCTCGAATCCGTTGAGGACCAGATCGTAGGCGCGCGCTCGCACCGACAACGGATCCGATTCCATCCGCTCGAGATCCTCCGGATGGGGCGCGGTGAAGGGATGATGGCACGGCACCGGATCGCCGGTCGTCTCATCCTCGTCGAACAGGGGAAACTCGGTGACCCAGCAGAATTGCAGGGCATCGCCCTCGAGGTGCCCCAGTCGCTGGGCCAGTTCCTTCCTCAGGAAGGAGAGGGAGTTGATGACCACCCGGCGTGAAGCATCGGCGATGAAGCAACACAGATCCCCCTCCTCGAGGCCGGCGCGATCGACCAGCTGTGTCCCCGCCTCGTTGTCACAGAAGCGTGCCACAGGTCCCGCCAGTCCCTCCGCAGTCATCTTCATCCAGGCGAGTCCGCCGGCTCCCTGGTTCTTCACCACCGGTTCCAGCGACTCGATCTCCTTGCGCGACCATGCTCCCGCGCCGGGAACTCGAATCGCTCTCACCACACCTCCCGCCTCGACGGCGGACGAAAACACCTTGAAGCCGAGGGGAGCGGCAAGATCAGAGAGCTCGAAGATCTCCAGATCAGTGCGCAGATCGGGAGCATCGCTCGAATAGCGAAGCAACGCATCGGCGTAGGAGATGCGGCGGAAAGGTGTCTCCACCTGCTTGCCCGTCAGTTCCTTGACCACCTGCGCCATCAGTCCCTCGAGGATTTCGATGACATCGTCTTCCTCGACACACGCCATCTCCAGGTCGAGCTGGGTGAATTCGGGCTGGCGATCCGCTCTCAGATCCTCATCGCGGAAGCAACGCACCACCTGCATGTAGCGATCGAATCCAGCGACCATGAAGAGTTGTTTGAAGATCTGAGGAGACTGGGGAAGCGCGTACAGTTCGCCGGGATTGAGACGGCTGGGTACCAGGAAGTCGCGAGCACCTTCCGGCGTACTCTTGGTCAGCATCGGTGTCTCGAGGTCGATGAAATCCTGTTCGTGAAGATACTTGCGGATCTGGTGCTGAAGATCGGATCGCAGGCGAAAACGCCGGTGTACATCTTCTCTTCTCATGTCGAGAAAACGATACTGGAATCGCAACTCGTCATTGACCAGTTCACCGCTGGAAAGGTCGAAGGGAAGTGGCGGACACTCCCCCAGGATCGTCGCTGCCGAGGCGAGTACTTCGATCTCGCCCGTTGCCAGTCGTGGATTCTTCATCCCGTCCGGTCGAGACGACACCAGTCCATCGATCTGCAGTACCTGCTCGGAACGAAGTGTTCCCAGCGCCTCCACGTCGACAGATTCCGGGGAGATGGTTACCTGGGTTCGACCATAACGATCACGGAGATCGATGAATCGAAGCCCGCCGTGATCACGGACGGTATCGATCCAGCCGATGATGGTGACCTCGTTGCCAACATGATCCGCACGCAAATCACCACAGGTGTGGCTCCTCAGCATGGCGGCTCCCCTTTCCTGCAGGCCATTCGTTGGCCTGCTCAGATTCTACGCCAGAGATGCGTTTCGGCCACCTATCCCGGAGATCGTATCGGAGAGGAGGCCCGAGACCCCCAGTAAGCCGGCCAGTTCTTTCCAGCGAGTGCCCTCAGGCGATCGACTCAGCCAGCCATCGATCTCGGCGATGGCAGCCCTGCGCAGTTTCTGCCCCGCCGAGAGATCTCTGGCCGCTTCCCGTGCTCTTGCCCACCACAGCAGAACAAAGGCGCGCCCCTCTCGGGTTTCGAGCCTCACCACCCGTTTCCAGGCGCTGCGAGCCAGACGCTCCATCTCCTCGGAGGAAGCCTCCTCGGCTCGCTGAAGCGTCAGCCACGTAGAGATCGGCTGGGCCCGCAGACGCAGGGCGTCGAGGGCCGCCACCTCCAGCTGGCGATCGGCAAGTTCTCGCTGGCCACGGAGCAGGTGTGATCTGCGCATATCGAGAGCCTTCCTCGATCGCCTCAGCCCCGCCGGTTCCGGATCGGTTCCAGGTTCTGCCACCACACCGGCTGCGATACGGCGCCGCTCCATCTGAGCCTTGGCACTGTGGCCGAGGCGCTCGAGGAGATCCGCTCGCTCCCTGCGCAGGATTCCCAGATCTCGATCGGTGCCACGCAGTCGAAGTACCGTCAGTCCACGATCGAGGATGTTGAGTGCCTGATCTGGATCTCCCAGGGAGAAGGCGCAACGACTCTGTAACAGGACGTGACGACTGTGAACATCGACCGTCTCCTTCTCATGGGGCGCCCGATGCGGAGGTGTCGCATCGAGGATCTGCATCGCCGTCTGCGGTCTACCCGCAGCCCATTCCGATGCAGCCACCAGAAGGTTCCCTTCCCACGAGATGATGCCAGCAGGACCATCGAGAGAGAGAGCCTCCTCGAGACACCGGGAAGCGGAACGGATCCAGCCGGAACCCGCCTCGCAACGCGCTTGCAGTAACAGGGCACGGGGCAACTGCCCCAGACAGTGACTTCTCACCTCTTCCACCAGCGGAACGATCTGCTCCAGCATGCCGGAAGTCTCGCCCAGCCGGAAGGAAGCCTCCGCCGCCTCGATGCCCGCAACCGCCGCCGCTTCCACTCGATGGTCGATCAGGCACAGGTGTCGGTGAAGACCACTCCATACCCGTAGAGAGCGCAGGTCTTCTCGCGCTCTCGCCTGAAGACATCGAGACTCGGCGACGAGACGGGAACGTGCACTTCCGCTATCGATGAACTGCACCTGCTGAGCAAGTTCCAGTCCCTGCAGTCGCGCTCCCCTGGCCAGGGCGCAGCGACTTCGTTCCAGCAAGATTTCACACATCAACTGCGGACAGCCTCCGACATCGATGTCTTCGAGGATGGGAGCCGATCCTGATCCACGCCGGGCCAGGGTACGGAGAATTCTCGACCGCTCGATGGCGAGACGAGCTCGCTCGTGGCGGTACTCTTCTCCCACCTCTTTCACCTCGCCATCACATTCATCGATGATGGCGAGAGCTTCCGAGACGGTCCCGTCCCTGCGCGTCGCAGCCGCCCTGCAGCGGGCGACCCGTAACGAATCGACCGAGCCCGGCTGTTGCCAGCGAGCGGCGATACGCCACGCTCGATCTCTCCGGGCCGGCTGTCGATGGTGATCCTCGACGCGTCCGAGCAGCTCAGCCCAGCGAACCTTCTGTGCCCCCTGCAACCGCTCCACCAGCGGTGTCAGCAACTCGGACAGGATGGCGGGATCCTGCCGGTGCAGATCGACGGAGGAGAGCCAGCCATCGAGCATCGACACCGCTGCGTCGATGTCTCCAGCACTCAGGGCATGGCGGGTTCGTTCCTGCGCGTGTAGATGTTCCAGATCGGCAGCGCGCTGGTGGTACAGTTGTCGGCGCTCGGCGGGGATTCGCAGCAACACACCTTCCCCCTGGAAGGACTGATTCCAGCACAGTCCCTCCTCGATTCGCAGCCACTGCGCCTGTACCAGTGCCGCCACTCGAGAAGGGAGCAACCCCGCATCGATCCGGGACACTTCCGCCACATCGGAGAAGGTCGACGGCTCGTGCAGAACCGCCAACGCCTCGACGATGGCTCGATCGGCACCGTGCAGATGTTCCAGTTGATCTCCGACCCGATCTCTCCAGCGATCTTCCGGGTGTTTCGACATCGGGGTCCAGGTCCAGCGTCGACCATCGTGCCCCAGTTCACCGCTTCGAACTCGACCGATGAGAATCCGTTCCCACAGATCGGGACTGTTCGCTCCCCACCGTTCGAGGCGCCGTTGCAGTCGACGGTCGAGAAGTGCTCCCGGCAAGGCGCGGGAGAGCCAGCGGGTCAGATCCTGCGGATCGGCCCGGTCCGTTTCCAGCAATCGGAAGCGACCGTCGGAGAGAGACTGACCGAGGTACCCCCCTGGTTGTTTCGATGCCTGGAGCCACCAGATCAGTCGACAGCCGGAAAGTTCCAGCCGCTGGATGGCTGCGGACCACACCTCGGTGGAGGTGTCTGGATCCTCGACACGGATCACCGCCGTACCGCTGGTCTTCTGCAGTCTCTGCTCCACCTGTTCGAGGGGATCGGGGCAATCACCGGCAACACGGATGACTTGAATGCCCCGGGTCATCAGGTGCGTCGCCACCGTCTCGCTGATGGCGCGTCGATCCCCCAGTATCCGGTGCAGATGCAGAAGACACCCCCCCGATTCCTTGTCGAGCAGGATCGTATCGAGGATGTGTCTGGGAATCTCATCCCCCATCCCCGGCTGGCGGATCTGCGCCGCCAGAGAATCGTCGGTCTCGGAGCACGCCTCGACACCTTCATCGAGGAATGCCCCCTGCAAAAGGGCCAGCACTTCTCCAGCATCTGTGGGACGATCATCGGGACGCTTCGACAGCATCTTTCCGATCAACTTCTGAAGCGGAAGGGGTAGTCCAGCTCGCTGACTGTCGATGCCTGGAGCCTCTTCCTGAAGGTGTTTTCTACCGAGCTGAGTACGATCTCCCCCGCGAAAAGGAAGTCGTCCGCACCACCACTGGTAAAAGAGAATCCCGGTCGAATACACGTCCCCCCTGGCATCTGGTTTCTCACCGAGCCACTGCTCCGGGGGCATCGCATGGGGTGTACCGAGGATCCGTTCCTCCGGCGGTTGTCCCTGTCGCTGGCACAGACCGAAGTCGAGAAGTACCGCATCGGGAGGCCCACCGAAGACGGGTGGTTTACGCAGCTGAACATTGTCCGATTTGATGTCGCCGTGGACCCAGCCGTTGCGGTGCAGGAATGCCAGGGCACGCAGCACGCCACCGCACATCTCCAGGAACTCGGGGAGGAGCATGGTGCCGGCCAGTTCGGTGGAGACCGGTCCCTCCAGAACCTCGCTACTGAACCAGCGAGCCCCGCTGGTGCTGTCGATCCCGTACTCGTCGACCACCAGGATGGAAGGATGCCGCAATTGGCGCAGGAAGGTGAACTCTCGTTGATGACGCTGGCCCACCGGACCCTCGGCGACTTCCGGAGCGACCTGCTTGACCGCCACCGTCGAATCGGTCAGGCGATCATGACACAGCCATACCTCACCCATACCGCCACGTCCCAGCAGCGAGATGGGGGTGAATCGGCCCGAGAACATTGATTTCCAGTCGGCACGATCGGTCAGATTCAAGCGGCTCCACTTCCGGGGACCGAGAAGGAGGCTCCCGTACAATTGTACGACGATTTGCCGAATTTGGCCGGTGGCTGGCACGACCAGGATCAAATTTCCGATTCGATGCGAGAAATACCCCCTTCATCTGGAATACACCTTCCAAGCCGATAGGATGGAGACAGGCAGACCGCGAATTCATCCCAACCCGCAAGAATGAGTCGAGGACCCGTGATGAACGATCTCTTGAGGCTCCTGAAGCCTCTATTTATCGGCCAAACGCCCCTGCGGTCGCTGCTGATCCTGTTGCTCTGTGCACTTTCAACCGCCGCCAGCGCCCAGGTCTCCGGAGTGGTGATCGACAGCAGTAACGGGAACCCCATCGATTCCGCCATCATCACCTTGCAGACCACCACCCAGAGAACCGAATCGGCTACCGACGGTACCTTCACCCTCGCAGGCGTCAGTGGAACCTCGCTGGTCATCGCCGGCGCCAAGAAGGGGTATTACAACGGAGCGGTCACCGTCACCACTCCAGCCACCTCGATCCAGATCGAACTCGACCCGGTGCCCGTTTCCGACGACCCCAATTACTCCTTTGTCATCCCCGATCAGTGTTCCGTCTGTCACCCCGATCAGTTCACCCAGTGGGACAGTTCACGAATGGCCCATACCGGTCTCAACAGCTGGGTCTACGATCTCTTCGATGGCACCGGCACCCCCGGCGGTAGTAACGGATTCGTCTATCTCAACGATTCGGTCCATGCCGGCGCTGACCCCTCGGGTCACTGTGCCGCCTGTCACCAGCCGGAGGGCTGGATCTCCAATCCACTGCAACCTCTCGACCCCCTCTCCGGCCCTCTCACCGATGCACAGAGGCGAGGAGTGTCGTGCGAAACCTGTCACAAGATCGCCGATGTCGATGAAACGATGCTCAACGCCACCGGTTTCGTTCCCGGTGCAGTGACCGTTACCCGCCCCGATACCAGTGGCCTGGTCGAACAGGTGATGTACGGCCTGCTCGGAGATGTCGATTTCAATCTGGTCAACCAGATGCGAGGAAGTTACCAGCCTCAGCTGGCAGCGGAGGCGTGTGCAGTCTGTCACGAGTACAACAACGACCCCGATCACGACAACGATTTCGAAGAAGCGAACAGTGTTCCTGCACAGGAAACCTATTCGGAGTGGAAGAACTCCCCGTACGGCGACCCTTCCGACCCCCTCTACAAGAGTTGTGTCGATTGCCACATGCCTCAGTACTCCGACGTCCCCATCGAATCGTGTGCCGCGCTCTTTCCACCACTTCTTCGTGACCCCACGACGGTCCGTGGTCATGACATCGATGGCACCTCCCCCACCTACCTGGAAAATGCCGTGACGATGTCCCTCGCCTCTCAACAGGTCGGAAACGAACTGGTGGTGGACGTTCAGATCACCAATGACCAGACGGGACACTCGGTACCCACCGGGGTGACGTTGAGAAACATGATCCTCAAGGTCACCGCCACCGGACCCGGTGCTCAGCAGTTGAGTCAGTCCTCAGGAGATGTGATCGGGGCGATGGCGGGGATCGGAGATCCCTCGTCGGGGAATTTCGCAGGACTTGCCGGCAAGCTCTTCGCCAAGACCAATCAGGATGCCGCCGGCAACCAGGGAGTCCTCTTCACCGAGGCCACCACCATCATCTCCGACACACGGATTGCAGCTCTTGCCACCGACCTCACGACGGTCGCCTTCGACATCACGGGGATCATCGGCGATGTCGATGTGGAAGCACGTCTGATCTATCGCCGAGCCTCACGTGAATTGGTCAGTGCCAAGGGCTGGACTACCGATGGGCTCGGTGGTTCGCTGGCCGATGTACAGGCTCCCGATTTCGGCCATCTGATGGAATCATCGGCGGAGACGGTCGCCGTTTCCTCTACTGCTCCGCCATTCCTGTTCCGGCTCCCGGAACTGGTCGTCTCCTCCGATGCCCGCGCCGACATCGAGGTGCAACAGGTCAACGGCTCGCTGATCGATTGCGGAGGTCTCTCCTTCGGCATCCGTACCCTCCCCTCGCTGCTGGCCCCGACCGGAGTGGTCCTGTCGGACCTGATGCTGGGGCTCAATGGAGGAACCGGACCCGCCTTCAACGAGGTGACCCTGTTTGCCGATGGAATCACCTCGGCCGTGGTTTTCGATTTCCAGCTGCAAGAAACCCTCTCCTTCAGCACCTCTACCACCGTCGCCACCGCCCACTACGACCTGGTCGGGCTCGACCCGGCGTCGCCTCCGGCAGGGAACCTGGTCTACTTCGCCGATGATCTCGGAATCCCTCAGGTAAGCAATGTCGTCTCCTCCAGTGGTGGACAGGCTTACTATCCTGCGTTCCAGAACGCCGATTCCGTTACCATCCTCGACTCCCCCCTCTTCACCCGAGGCGATGGCAATGGCGATGGATTGCTCGATATCGGCGATGCGGTGTTCACCCTTGGTGTGCTGTTCAGCGGCCTCGGCCCGGCACCCTGCGATGACAGTTGCGATGCCAACGATGATGGAATGTTCGACATCGGAGATCCTGTTCGCACCCTGTCCTTTCTCTTTGCCGGGGCTTCACCGCTCCCGGCTCCCACCCATCCTGATTGTGCAGCCGACCCCACCGACGACTCTCTCGGCTGTGATTTCGACACCTGTCCCTGACCGGTCCGTGTCACAGATGGGCGCATCGATCAGCAAGAATCGTCGATCTGTTCCCGCAGCCGGTTCCAGGTTGCGAGCAGCCGAGCCGCCGTCCAGCCACTCTCGGCGAGCAAACGCGGCAGGTGATCTCCGTGCATCGTGATCAGACGGCGTAACTGTCGTAGATCCCCACCGCTCATCTCGAGGGTGCCTTGCCACCCGACCGCCGCATCTCTCCAGCCGCAACACACTTCCAGCACATCCCGGGCACAGGTCACCAGATGAGCGCCATCCTGGATCAATCGGTGACACCCGTCATGATCACCGTCGCATACCGATCCCGGCACCGCACACACCTCTCGTCCCTGCTCCAGCGCATGGTTGGCGGTGCCCATCGATCCCGATCTACAGGAGGCCTCGACCACCACCACTGCCAGGCCCCAGCCGCTGATCAGTCGATTTCGGCGGGGAAAGTGGTGTCGACGTGGAGGTGTCCCAGGAGGGTATTCGCTCAGCAATGATCCGCCTGCGGCGACGATCCTCGCCGCCAGCGATCTGTTTTCTGGCGGGTAGATGTCGGGCAATCCGTTGCCGAGAAGTGCAAGTGGCGCACATCCATCCCCCTGGAGTGCCCGAAGAGCCCCCACCAGCGCCGCCGTATCGATTCCCCTGGCGAGGCCGCTGATCACCCTGAACCCACAGGAGGTCAGTTGTGCCGCCAGGTCGAAGGCGAATCCCCGTCCTGCCACCGATGCCGCGCGGCTGCCGACGATGGCAACGGTGGGAACTTGTTGTGGAATCGGGCCACTTCTCCACAGACTCCGCGGGGGCGTGGGAATCGATCGCAGCTGTAACGGCCACGATCGCTCGTCCCCTCGCCACAGGGTCGCTTTCGGGACCCCACTCACCACGCTCTCCTCATCGGCTGAACCTTCCCCACGATCGGACTCCCCTGCAACGGTTTGGCGAGTTGTTGTGCGGATGATCGTCGCTACAGGATGTCGATCGATGGCCCCTTTGTTGCCATCGACCGTTCACGGACCGGAGTGATTCCGGGACACCCTCTGCCCCATTACACAACAGGGGAACAATTGCTTGCAGCTCTCCTGATCGGTTCAGACGCCAATTACACGACAATTACAGATTTGAATCTGTGTTTGGCATTGTTGGTGCATTGATAACCTTGCCGATCGAAACGACGGCACGAACGGTCCCGAAACTCTTTGGAGATAAGTTGAGAAACAAGAACCCCGAGTACCTCGCCAGTTGCTTCCCGTCTGTAAAGAAATGGGTCCATTTCCTCCTGCATCACGATCTTCGGGTATGCAGCGGCTGTCGCCGCAGAGCGACCAGCAAGAACGAGTCACGCAGGTGGATCTGTAACACCTGTCGAGACGCGGTCGCCGACAGGAGATCGAGAAAGCCGATCATCCTGCACCCGATGATCCGTGCCCTGCTCGATGGAGATGCATTTTCTCGCCCCCGTTGCGATCGAACCGGTCAACGACTTGAACTGCAAGACACATGGCTCTCCGACGATGGTCGCAAGATCTATCACCGTGAAGTGATCACCAGGGAGATCGCCGTGACCCGTCTCGAGAAGGCCCTCTTCAGCCTCGATCTGACAGCCTCCCACGGCAGCAGCGATGCGCCGAGCGGGGAAAGTAGACGACAGCGACCGCATCGTGGCCGAGATTTACAGCCTCTTGCGAGGACCCACGTCAACTGCCAGCAACCAGCCTCAGTTCTCGCCGGATCAAAGGTTCGCTAGCCGCTGCCATCCCCTCGACTCCCGACCGACTGGAATCGCCGGAGAATTGGTTCGTCCTTTTTTTTTCGATTGGTGTATCCTGCTCCCGGGCGTTGCCGCCGCCCACAGCATCGCGGAAGGACCTGCGCATGGTTCGTGCTTCTCGTGTGGCCCCATGTCTCTTCTTGCTGGCTCTCATCCCGACTCTGATGTCGATGGCTCTCAATGCCAGGGATGTCTCCTATGTCGACCAGCTCTTCTACAAGATCGAGAAGTTCCCCCTCGCCTCCCACGATCGCATCGCGTTGCGCGCGTTGCGAAATCGATTCGAGGAGGAAACGATCAAGCAGCCGCAGCCACCACTGCCCTACCGGGACCGCATCGATGAGTTGCTCCTGTGTACAGCAGGTCTCCTCGATGAGAACCAGTTCCTGGCCGCCACCGGGCTCCACAAGAGTGTCGACCAGCAACTCCGTTACGAGTTGAGACAGATGCAGATCGAACTGGTCCGGTTGAAACAACTGTCCCAGTTGGTTCGTCGGGAGTCTCCAGATGACTGATGGCTTGCGGCCAGGTGTCTGCATGACGGCACTGTGCTGCGCTCTTCTCTGGTGCATGGGGTGTGACCCGGCAGCCCGTTCGATACGGGATGATCGAGAATCCTCCTCTACTCGTCGCCAGGAGCAAACGCTGTGGAGTCCGACCCTGCACTGGAACGGAATCCGCTTTCGCTTCGAACTGGTCCCCGGAGCGGACCCCGTCTCTCCCCGCTACCTGTACCGCAACAATCGCGACATCTTGCAACTCGGGAGATGCGAGGTCTCCCTGGTTCGCACTCGATTCAAGATCGGTGAGACCTTCTTCGACTGGTCCCCGGACAGCATCATCTGGATCTATCTTCCTCCTCACCGCGACCGTCCTTTCTTTCGCCGTGTCGGCTCCTTGCAACTGACATGGGTCGGGGACGGCAACTCGACGGTAGTCGAGGAACAACGCCGCGACGGAAGCCATGTTTGGACCCATGAAACCGCTCGGGTCACCCGGCGAGCCGATGGCACCGTCGATTATCAGGGGCCCGGCCCCGATCTTCGCCGTCACGGTCGGTGGGAACTGATCATCGGCCCCGACGGCAGGATCGTCGAGGAGCAGCGATGAGCCGGGACCAGGAGCCCGACCTCCCCCGACACCTCTTCGATCATCCACCGCAAACGGCGTTGCAGTGGCTCGAACAGTGGTGTCGAGATCACCAGTTACCCTCCTATCGAACGAAACAGATCGGCGAGCACCTGCTGGAGCAACGGATCGCCGACCCCCTGGAGATGACCTCGTTACCCGAGAAGCTTCGAGATGAACTGGCTCGAGGTCCATTGAAACCGTCACTGGTGACAAAAGAGGTTCTCCGCTCCACCGATGGCACCATCAAGTTTCGATTCGAACTGGAAGATGGCCTCTCCATCGAATCGGTGTGGATCCCGACCGATGATCGGGGAACCCTGTGCATTTCCAGCCAGGTCGGCTGTGCTGCCGGTTGCACCTTCTGCGCCACCGGCATGATGAAGCTGTCACGGAACCTGCACCCGAGGGAAATCGTCGCGCAGTGGCTCGCCGTCCACGCCGCCACCGTTGCCGAGGGCCTGTGTGGTGTCACCCAGGTTGTGTTCATGGGCATGGGAGAACCGCTCCACAACTACGACGGCGTACGACTCGCCATCGACTGGCTCGTTTCTCCCGACGGCTTCCACTTCAGTCCTCGCAGGATCACCGTCTCCACCGTTGGAATCATCCCCAAGATTCGCCAACTGGTCAGCGATCACCCGCAGGTACGGCTCGCCGTGAGCCTGCACAGTGCGGTGGTCTCGACCCGTGATCGCATCGTCCCGATCAACACCCGTTACGACCTTGATCAGCTGGCAGAGGTACTGGAGGAGGTCAGCAGGGATAGCCGCCGGATCAGCCTCGAATACGTGCTGCTGCCAGGGGTCAACGATAGTGCAGAAGAAGCGAAGGCACTTGCAGACTTTGCCCGGCGCTGCCGGGCACACATCAACTTGCTCCCGTTTCACTCCCATGAAGGCGCCCTCTACCAAGCAGCGGGTGACCGGGAGGTGGGCCATTTTCGTACCAAGGTGCTGCAACATTACGATGGTTCGGTGACCGCCCGCAGGAGCCGAGGACTCGATATCGATGGGGCGTGCGGGCAACTGATCCTCAACAAGCAGCGACGAAAAGACATCCCCGCAGATGCGGATCAAAAGGAAGAAGGGTGAGTCACCGCCAGGCGGTGCCTCACCCTTCGGGATGAACTTGTTCAGTGCGACCTTGCGGCCCTCTCCCTAGCGGCCATCGCCGGCAGGTGCCGGATCTGGTGTCGGGGTCGGCTTCGGTGCAGGAGTGGGCTTGGGAGCAGGCTTCGGCTTCGGCTTCTCCCACACTGGCTTCGGCTTCGGCTTGGGCTTCTCCCACACCGGCTTCTTGTCGCCATCCTTTGCCTCACCCGGAACCTTTCCCGCTTCTTCCTTGGCGCGTGCTGCCTCCCGCTCACGGCGCACCTCTTCGAAGGAGCGACCCTCGGGGCGACCGAACAGGGTGGAGGAGACTCCGCCGTTGAGAGCGATCTCGTCGTAACTCTGTTCCAGACTCAGTTCCCCATCCTCGAAGATCTTCTTGGTGGTGGGAATCTTGACCCAGCGATTGCGATCATCGCTGAAGCGGATTCGCGTGTATTCGCTGTAGAAGACTTCCTTCTTGACCACGGCAGGGGCTTGCCCCTCGTTCCACGTCTTGCGCAGCAACATACCGTCATCCTTGGAGAAGGCGAAGTGAAGGATCTGATTTCCAGCAAAGGACTTCAGTTGCACCGTCTTGCAAGGGACGCCCAGGACGTCTCCATCCTCGATGAGGGTGGCGATGTATCCGTTGTCGGCGAAGGTGATGAAGAAATCATCGATATGCTTGTCCCAGACGAACACGATGAGGGTCTTTCCGGAGAGGGGCGAGACCGCCCCCATCGCCTTGACCCATGCCTTTTCTCCGTCGTAGACCTGCACGAAGTTGAGGGGCTCGTTGTTCTTGGTCAATCCGAGACCCGGAAGTTGCCACTCTTCCCGGATCATCAGGGCGCCCTCACCGGTGCGCTTGATGAAGCGAGCCATCTTCATGACCGTTTCCTTGGTCGGATCGATCTTGGTGTTCTGGAAGCGCTCGACACGATCGGTGATGGCCAGCATCGTGTCGCGGCCACCGACTCCGTCGATGTAACGCTGGATCACCTCCAGAGCTGCCGGGTCACTCTCGGGAATGCCGAGGATATCGCCTCCGAGGATGTCATCGTCATCCTCGTCCACCACCACCGGCTTCTTCTCGTCGACCTGCACCACCGGCTTCGGATCCTGCTGGCCAACGGTTGCATGGGCCACCTCTTCAGGGATCCGCACCACGAGCATCGCCAGTACCATCAACAAACCCGTCATGTAAAGACCGGCGGGATTTCCACGTTTCATCTCGAACGATCCTTCCAGAGAGCCTGTCCTCTGTCAGACAGTGCTCCGGTTCAGTTCTCGGTCATTGCCCCACAGTATCGTGAAGGGGCGACGATTCGGAATCTTCGACCGCTAAAGGATACTCTGCCCAGCCCTCCGGGTCAAAATGACCCGGATGTTCGATTCTGGACCGTTTCCGGCCCACTGGAGGCAGGGACCGGGGTTCCCGGCAGCTCAACCCCCATCAGATGGGCGTATCCTTCCCTGCGAAGCCACGATCGAACGGTTTGCAGCGGCACGAACAGTCCCATGTGAGGGACCACCATCGGAGATCTCTTTCCGTAGGTGTAGATCATGCTGCTGATCCCCACCAGGCGGCCATCTCCGGCCAGGAAGATCCCTCCTCCCGAATTTCCGAAGAAGGTCGGTGCACTGACCATCCAGAACACCTCTTCGCCCACTGGCTTGTACTGCGATGAGATCTCGCCGTAAGTGGGCAGCGGCTGATTGCCCAGGGGGCAACCCACCGCATAGACACCATCGAACACCTCGAGGTCGTCGCAGGCACTTTCGGTGGCCGCATCGGCGATGTAATTCCACGGCGATTTACGGTCGATGCGAACCAGCGACAGATCGGTATCGGGCAGGTTTGCAATCTCGAATCCGTGGTGAACCTCGGTCGACAGGCGACCCAGTTGCGGATCGAAGAAGCGGATCTCACGGATCACGACCTCCTCGGAGGCGAAATCTCTCACCTCTTCCACCACGTGATAGGCGGTGACGATCCAGGTCTCCCAGGTGGTCTCGTCGACCCGCTGGCAAGAGACCACGACACCACTCCCCACCGTTCCGTTGCCACGCAACTGAACCACCGGGTAGATCATCATCTCTGCCTTGCTGCGGTGCACCGGGGGGGCCATTTGCACGGGGACCACGGCAACCTCGGGAGTCATCGAATCGATGCGAGTGTCGAGAGCCTTGATCTTTTGCTCGGTGCGATCGATCTCGCCACCTACCCACTTCTTCAGCCCATCCCGCGACAGATCGAGTTCGCGACGGATCCTGGCACGCTCCTCCTCGAGGAACTGTCCGCTGAATCCGCTCACCTCCATCGTCTCGTTGATCGTCTCGTTGACCGTCTCGTTGATCTTCTCCTCGACAATCTCCACCTGGTGCAGGACCGGGATCTGGCTGAAGGTGACCGCATCCAGTTCATCGAACTCCAGTGGCACGACCGGGTTCAACGGAGAAATCTCCCCCGTCTCCGCGATGACGACCGATCGGTCGTCGACGAAATTGTCACTGAATCCCCACAGGGAGGCGGTGGCCAGCGCTACGAAGAGCCATGAGCGTGAGTGAGTGAAGTTGTGCAACTTTCCCCCGTTTCGACCCGGGCCTATCCCGAAGGGTCGCTGAGGGTTTCGTGCGGAAAAGCCCTCAGGGAAGACTACGATGGGAATGGAAACCCGGGCAAAGCACCCGGGCTGGCAGTTGTACTGGAAGGTGACAATCGACGGCAATAACGACGCAGGGCTCAGCTGGAAGAGGTTTACCGGTCGGAGGGTTGCTCCGGCGCAGCATCGGAATCGGTGGTTTCATCGCCATCGAGCGAACCTGGCAGGTAGATCAACTTCAGCAATCGATCGGGAACATGGATGACCCGATCTGCCGCCCTCCCCCCCGTCTGCGACTGCACCTTTTCCAGCTGCAGCGCATGGTCGATGACCTGGTTCTTGGGGGTATCGAGCTCCACGGAGAGGCGATCGACGATCTTCTCGTTGATGAAGACTGCCAGCGAGATCTCGGAGGGCTGCAGCAGTTCTTCACTGTGGTCGGGCCACGGCTCATCGGCGAGCGGCTGCTTCTCACCCAGCTCTTCCCACAACTGGTGGGCCATGTGAGGAGCAAAGGGACACAGCAACACGACGAATACCTTGAGGGTCTGGCGATCGACCTCCTCGAGACTGATGTCGGAACTTCGCAGCAACTTGACGAATTCCATGAAGGCACTGACCGCCTTGTTGAGGCGGAAGGTACGAATCGCCTTGCTGACCCGGCGGATCAAGCGATGTTTTGCCACCAGTACATTTCGACTGACGAACTTGCCCTCGCCGATCCTGCTGACGATGGCCTGATGGGTCCGTTGCAGGAACCGCGCACAGCCCCTCAACCCCTCCTCGTTCCACTCGGCATGATCCTGGGCGGGACCGAGGAACAGCAGGTGCAATCTCATCGCATCGGCTCCGTAGCGGCGCAGGAAATCCTCTGCCAGCACCCTGGGCCCACGATGTGAGCTCCCCGAATCCTCATCACCACCACTGACATCAGAGCGAATTCGCCCCTGATTGAAGAGCCTGCGATACGGTTCATCGCGCTCGGTGATGCCCAGATCCTTGAGGAAATGACTGATGAATCGTACGTAGAGAAGGTGCAACTCGGCGTGTTCGATGCCTCCCACGCACAGATTGACTGGCGCCCAGCGCTTCACCTGCTCGCCATCGGCGATGCCATCGACGATGGCTGGATCGAGAGATCGAAGGTGAGTCCAGCAGGAGGCGATCCAGTCCGGCATCGTGTCGGTACAGCGTCGAGCCTGCGCCGAGCAGGTTGGACAAGACACCTTCACCCACTCCGGATAGTCCGCCAGACCCTCTCCAGTAGCGGGGTCTCCCGACAGTTTATCGATCTCCGGAAGGCACACCGGTAGTTGATCCTCGGGGACGGGCACACGACCACATTCGTCACACTCGATGATGGGGATCGGTTCTCCCCAGACACGCTGACGTTCGAATGCCCAGTCGTGCAACTTCCAGTCGATGTGTGATTCGGTCAATCCACGGGCGTCGAGAGATGCCTGCATCGAACGGACCGGATCCTGACCGTCGCTGCCCTTGCGGCGGGGAGGCCGACGTCTGCGTCGCCCCTGCTGCCCCTGGCCGGTGGAGATGGGCAGGCCGAACTTCCTGGCAAATTCCTTGTGTGCCGGATGTGCGGACGGAATCGCCAGGATGGCCCCGAAGCGGATCTCCGGAATCACGTAACTGCTGACCCACACCGGCATCTTCTCGAGGGTCACCGGATTGAGACAGTAGGCACCGGTGGGAACCCCATCGGCAGTGCCACGAGATGCCATCCGCTCTCGCTCCGTCAGCGCCGCACACTGCTCCGAGTACTCGCGCACATCATCGGCCTGGATCGGATCGACGATCTCCGCCAGCAACGGGTGCTCCGGGCACAGAACCACGAAGGTGGCATCGGCGAGGGCGTCGATACGCCACGAGAAGACATCCAGTTCCTGCCAGCCATCGAACAGTTCGGAACTGGCCTTGAGGGTCAGTCGTGTTCCCTCACGTCGCCCGATCCAGTTGCGTTGCAACAACTTGGTCCGCGCCGGCCACTTCAGTTGCTTCAATCCACCGTGAAGAGCCTCGGCATAGTCGGTGATGGCGACCTTCCAGCCGTCGTCGTGGCGGACCAGTCCCTTCTCGTACAGTTTCAGGAAGAGCCACTGTGACCACCGGTAGCACTCGGGATCGGAGGAGTTCAGTTCATGATCCCAGTGAACCAGCGCGCCGAAGTAGTTGATCTGTTCTCGCATCTTGGCGATGCCCTGGGACACCAGTTGCGCCGGTGCCATGCCGGCAGCTCGTGCCTCTTCCTCGATGGCGAGGCCGAAAGAATCCCATCCCATCGGGCGAAATACATCGCGACCTCGGGCACTCTGGTAACGTGCCACCACATCGGTGATGGCGATGCCTCTCAGTTGATTGACGCTGAAGCCATCGAGGGACGGATAGGGAAACATGTCGAGGCAGTAAAAAGGTTTCCGCTCGGAGGAGTCCTGCTCCTCTGCAGTTTCGCTGTCGGAGGTCTGGTCGGTGCCGGAGGCATCCCGTTCCGACAGCGGCGACGGAGGGGGTTGATCGTGCCAGCGTTGCCGCCAGCTCTCTTCCAGTTGCTGCAGATCGACCGACAAGCTCTCCTCGATCCAATTCTTGCGGGGGACCCTGTTCGTGGCGGGAGGGATCAACGGGTCGAAAAGGGCACCCTCCGGGTACCGGTGATCGTAGGCGTTGAGAGCGGTGACGACAATCGGTTCCCTTGACCCAAGATAAGGTACCGTTATCCTTTGTGGGTCCTGAGGGAGTCCCCGCGAGGTGATCTGAAACGATCCACCACGACCCATGGCTTCCTGATGGCAACGATTTGGGCCTGTAGCTCAGCTGGGAGAGCGCCACACTGGCAGTGTGGAGGTCAGGGGTTCGAGCCCCCTCAGGTCCACCAAACCTACCAATTGCCCCGCATCGTCCAGGACGGTGCGGGGTTTCTGCATCCCTGGAGTCGAGGGCGGGTCCCGGAGTGAACCGCTGGCTGGCAGTCATGAGGATCGTGGCAAGACCACTTCAATCGACGCCGATGCTGCCAGTGATCTGACCATCGCCATCGAAGGTCATGACTCCCCCCACACCTTTCATGATCCCCCCCACCAACACGATCATCTGTCCCTTGTCGTCGAAGGCGACCACCGCACCCTCGCCATCGGGACTCGAGCCCAATCGCACCAGTTTCTGCTGCTTGTCATTGAAGGTGGTTACGATTCCCTTGCCGTCCCCGGATGCCCCCAGGGAGACCATCGCCTTGCCCTTGCCGTTGAAGGTACTGATCCCACCCACCCCTTTGTCGGTGGTGCTGAGACCCACGACCATCCGACCATCGACGTTGAAGATGCCGAGACGACCCTGACGGCCCCTCGGGGCATCCATCTTCAACAGCACTTGCTTCTTGTCGTTGACGATCTCGAACGACTTCGCCCGGATCACTTCCGGCGCCTTGTTCGGCTTCGCCTGGCCGACGATGAGGACGGTGGTGATGGCGATGGTGAGCGAGAGAAGTCCAGTCTTCAGCCGGCGGTGGGACCGTTCGAGATGGGCGAATCGTTGTTCGATATCCTGTTCGACATTCATGGGGCCTCCTTCTGCGGCAGTATGCCACGACAAGGAAGCCCCTCACGGGATCACCCGGCCAGTTGCAGTCCTCAGCGGTGGAACGGTTCCCCGGGATGCTGGTCCGGGTGGCCATGTGACCCCAGCATGATGGTCCACTGGATCGAGTAGGCGGTGAAGTCGACCAGTTCTTCCACTCCTTCATCTTCCAGCAGCAAGTCCTCGAAGGTGCGAATCTCGAAACGAAGGCGGTTGTTCTGGTTGAGATGACGGGTGAAGTAGATGCCGAAATCGCGACTCTCCTCTGCGGAATCTTCAGCATGCTCGTAGAGGTTGCAGGACACCCCGAAGGAACTCTCGTGATCGATTCTTTTCTCGAGCAGAAGGGTGAAACCACTCGCCTCCTGTCGGGTCACCAGAAACTGATCGTCCAGAGGATCCGCTGGAGTTCCCCCGTCATCCAGATCACCGAAGTCCTTCGAATTGAAGAGGAACTCCCCCTGCAGCAGGTATCCCCCTTCGCTCGAGTCATCGTCGGAGGTGAAGGTCACATCGACACCGTGCACGGCATGGTCCACCGAATGGATGTCATCCTCGCCAACTCCGAATACCCGCGAGGGAGCATGGAGGTAACTGGTCCCCACCTCGAGTTCTTTTCCCGAACCGACATCGAGATGAGCGGAGATTCGTGCATTCATCGCAAAGTCCTCGAACTCCCTGCTGGGAGCGACACCGGAATCGAGTTCTTCATGTTCATGGTGGCCACCGACGGGGCCCAGGATGCCATGGAAATCACTATCGACCTGCTGACAGATCCCGACAGTTCCCTCCAGCATGGTGGTGGCTCCCGACAGGTGCTCCCAGTGCAACTCGGCACCGGTGCCCCGCACCGTTCCCCCGATGTACTCCTGCAGTACCGATGGTTTGTCGAGGGTGGCGAGTTCCCCGTCGTGAATCGCGCTGAACTGGCCGAAGTCGAGGTTGAAACGCCCCGCCTTGATGGAGACGTCGGGGGAGATCCAGTCGTTCGCCACCATGAACGCTTCTTCCAGTTCGATCTGCTCCTCGTCGAAGAAGATGATTCCCGTGAACTCGTATCCATCCTCGACCTCTCCGAACAGGCCCAGTTCCGCTCCTCGCAACTTGAAGCCATCGGCACCCGCTTCGGGGCCAGATCCATCACCCCAACTCACCACGAAGTCTCCGAGAAAGCTCATCGTCGGGTTGAAGGGGTGGCCACCGTCGGACGGAGTATCGACACCATGCGACCCGGCGTGGGAATCCCCAGGAGGCAAGGGATGGGCCGCTGCAATGGCGGCTACCAGCAACGAACTCGCAACAAAGAAACTGAAGAAGAAAGAACGGCACATCGGAACTCCAACCGGTTACTTGATCGATTCCAGGAGATGAAAGGGATGCAATTCCTGCGTCCCAGGAAATCACCTGGCAGCATCCGGATGAATCATCGGAACGGTTGAGACGGTCCCCCGGTCGAACTGACCACTCAGGCCAGCGTACCGGAGATGAGACCCGCCGCCGTGGAGATGAGACATCGCAACTGCGTCAGGTGTGGCACCACCGATCGCGCCGTAACGTCGTTACGAGCGCAGACTGCGTGGTGGCCTGGAAGCCGAGATGGGAGGAGCCCTGACCCTGTGGTCGCCATCGATCCACAGCAGCATCGCAGCGACGGAGGGAGGAGAGCAGACCCCCTGCTTCTCCTTCACCGGCAGCGTCGACTGGAACTCGATCTGCGTCAGTGCAAACGAACCGAGCAGGGAACACAACTCGCAGGGAGTCTCAACAGGTTGGTCCGACTCTTCCGGAACTGTTGATCCGGCACCGGTCGTCGCTGGATGGTGAGAGCACGACCCGTGATGGGAAGCGGCGGTTGCGTCGCTGGAGACGAACTGATGATCCAGGTGTGAAACCAGATGCCAGCTGGGCACGAAGGTGAAAGTGAACAGCGACAGCAATGCTGCCGCAGCGGAGATGCATCGCCAGTGGGTGCCGTGGGAATACGATCCCCTGTCAGCAGCAGTCTCGACGTCGACCATCACTGCTCCAGCCCCCTCTTCCAGCTCGGCCCACCCGGTTGGTTCGCTGCGATACTAGACCTCGACCGCCCCACCACCAAGACAAAATACCACCGCATCCCCCCACTTCAGCAGAGGAGCCCGTATCCCACCGGGACACGGGCTCCTCCAGTCACGATTGCGAAATCAATGGCTTCAGGAAAGATCGAAACGATCGAGATCCATCACCTTGCTCCATGCGGCTGCGAAGTCATTGGCGAACTTGCCGTCGGCATCGTCGCAGGCGTAGACCTCGGCGATGGCTCGCAACTGCGAGTTGGAACCGAAGATCAGGTCGACGGCAGAGCCGCGCCACTTCACCTCGCCACCGGAGCGATCGACTCCTTCGTAGAGATGGTCGCACTTGTCAGACTTCTGCCAGCGAGTCCCGATGTCGAGGAGATTGACGAAGAAATCGTTGGTCAAGGTACCCGGCTGCGAGGTGAAGACACCGAAGTCGGTCTGGCCAACGTTGGCGTTCAGCACTCGCATCCCCCCCACCAGTGCCGTCATCTCCGGCGCCGTCAGGTTCAGCTTTTGCGCCCGATCCACCAGCAACTCCTCGGAACTGCGATGATTGTCAGCGCTGAAGTAGTTGCGGAATCCATCGGCGGTCGGTTCAAGTACTGCGAAGGAGTCGACGTCAGTCTGCTCCTGCGATGCATCGGTGCGGCCCGGGGTGAAGGCGACCTCGACCTGGTGGCCACCGTTGCTGGCTGCCTGCTCCACCGCCACGCAGCCGGCGAGCACGATCAGATCCGCCATCGAGACCTTCTTGCCCGAGTTCTGGGAACCGTTGAAGTCGCCCTGAATCCCCTCCAGCACCGGCAGTACCTCTGCCAGCTGCGACGGGTTGTTCGCCTCCCAGTACTTCTGTGGTGCCAGGCAGATGCGTGCTCCGTTGGCACCTCCACGCTTGTCGGTGCCACGGAAGGTGGCCGCCGACGCCCAGGCGGTGGCGACCATCTGGGGGATCGAAAGACCACAGCCAACCAGTTTCTCCTTGAGGGTGGCGATCTCTGCGGCACCGATCACTTCGTCGGGATTGGCCTGGGGAACGGGGTCCTGCCACAGTTGCACCTCGACGGGTACCTGCGATCCGAGACAGCGAGTCACCGGACCCATGTCGCGGTGAGTCAACTTGTACCAGGCCCTGGCGAAGGCATCGGCGAAGGCAGAGGCATCTTCGTGGAAGCGGCGCGAGATCGGTCCATAGGTCGGATCTTCCCGAAGGGCCAGGTCGGTGGTGAACATCACCGGTGCGTGACGCCTGGAGGAATCGTGTGCATCCGGCACCGTGCCATCTGCATCGGCGCTGGAGGGCGTCCACTGCGTCGCCCCGGCGGGACTCTTCGTCTGCTTCCACTCGTAGCGGAACAGGTTCTCGAAGAAGTTGTTATCCCACTGCACCGGGTTGGTGGTCCAGGCACCCTCGAGACCGCTGGTGATGGTGTCCACTCCCTTGCCGCTGCCGTAACTGTTCTTCCAGCCGAAGCCCTGCTCTTCGAGGGTGGCTCCTTCCGGCTCGGGCCCGACGTGCTGATCTGCATCGGCGGCGCCATGCGCTTTTCCAAAAGTGTGCCCGCCGGCGATGAGAGCGACCGTCTCCTCATCATTCATCGCCATGCGCCCGAAGGTCTCGCGGATATCCTTTGCTGCGGCGATGGGATTGGGGTTGCCGTTGGGGCCCTCGGGATTGACGTAGATCAACCCCATCTGTACCGCTCCGAGGTTCCCCTCCAGCTCCCGGTCACCGCTGTACCGCTTGTCGTCGAGCCACTCCGTCTCGGAGCCCCAGTAGATGTCCTCTTCCGGTTCCCACACATCCTCACGACCTCCGGCGAAGCCAAGGGTCTTGAAGCCCATCGACTCCAGCGCGCAGTTGCCGGTGTATACCATCAGGTCAGCCCACGACAGTTTGCGGCCGTACTTCTGCTTGATGGGCCACAGCAACGCACGGGCCTTGTCGAGGTTGGCGTTGTCGGGCCAGCTGTTGAGTGGAGCGAATCGAAGGGTACCTGAACCCGCTCCGCCGCGACCATCGCCGATGCGATAGGTTCCAGCGCTGTGCCACGCCATGCGGATGAAGAGGGGGCCGTAGTGACCGTAGTCTGCCGGCCACCACTCCTGGGAGGTGGTCATCACCTCCTCGATTTCCTTCTTCAACTGGTTCAGATCGACACCCTGAAACTCCTGCGCATAGTTGAAGTCTTGCCCCATCGGATCGCAGTGGGGAGAGTTCTGATTGAGAACCTTCAGGTTCAACTGATTGGGCCACCAGTGCTGGTTCGAATTGGAGCCGACAGCATTGTGCTTGCCAGCTCCGCCCAGTGCGGGGCACTTGCTGATATCATCCATGATTACCTCTCATCTTCATCGCTCATCGGTGTCCTGATTCATCGCTCATCGGTGTCCTGAGAACCGTTCCAAGTCAACTCCACAGTGCCACCCTGCTCTCCTGCATGAAGGTGGTATCGATCGTTCCGGTACCCCGGAAATCGAGGGAGAAATCAACTTGTAAGGGGATGGAAACTCCATCGGGGAGCAGTGTACCGAGGAGGGTCGGGGTCGTCGAGTCGTTTCAATTGACCTCGGCCCCGCAGATGGCGCCACTCGACCCAGGTCACCCACTGGCGCGGCGGGGTTCCGGAGCCGGGCGCAGCCAGGGCCGAAAACTGCCGGATAAAAGTTGTATGAGGCGACGTGATCCGCCCGCAAAAGTCGTTGTTGCTCACTCGGTACTGTCCCCCAGACCTCTCCCGGTGTACATCCCATGACATCCGACCGATTCGAGTTGCTACGCAGGAGGCCAGCAAGTGCAGGACATCGTCGTCGACCAGCCGTACAAGTTCGTTCCTCCCCACCGGGGAAAGATCCTGCCCCGGTTGCTGGGACACCTGCTGATTCCCAGGCTCCTACGCAAACGCTACGGGATCATCGACACGAAGGTGGTCGGAGCGGAGAAGATCCGAGCGGCGATCGATGCAGGCCATGGAATCCTGATCACTCCCAACCATCCGCGACCCGCCGATCCGATGGCTCTCTACCCGTTGTGCAGGGCGACCGACTCCCTCTTCTACGCCATGGCCAGCTGGCATATCTTCATGGAAGGAAAGATGCAGCGATTCGTCATCCGCATGATGGGTGCCTTCAGCATCTACCGTGAAGGAATGGATCGCACCTCCCTCCAATGCGCCATGGAGATCCTCGAACAGGCACAGCGACCGCTGGTGATCTTTCCCGAGGGAGCGGTGAGCCGCACCAATGATCTTCTCAATCCACTGATGGAGGGGATCTCCACCATCGCACGGGGAGCGGCACGCAAGAGAGCCAGAGGAGATGGGGGCAAGGTGGTCATCTTCCCGCTGGCGTTTCGATACCACTTCGAGGGGGATCTGGAGGAGACGCTGGAACCGGTCCTGTCCGAGATCGAACGCAGACTCTCGTGGGAACCTCAGGACCATCTGCAGCTGCTCGAACGAATTCGCAAGGTGGGAAGGGGTCTACTGAGCCTCAAGGAGATCGAGCACCTGGGAGAAACCCAGACGGGAGACCTGTTCGAACGGGTCGACAAGTTGATCGACCACCTGCTGCACCCCCTCGAGGAGGAGTGGTTGGCGGTTCCCAAGACGGGGGGAGTGGTCAACCGGAGCAAGAACCGCCGCCCCCCCCGCACGAAGACGTAGACGCA